>CANJBO010000055.1 GCA_947472995.1 Chloroflexota bacterium | reverse complement strand
CCTCGAGGTTCGCGCGTCCTCGTCGAGGCGCGCCTCGATCACGTCGGCGGAGAGGTCCGTGCTCGCCGCGTCGGACGGCGCGTGCCACACGCCGCTCGGCGTGCAGAGGTACCCGTGATCGGCGCCGCCCGCGAAGCCCGCGCCGTACGCGTTCACCAGCGTCGTCGGCTCGGGGCTACGCCACATCTGATCGTCGAACGCGCTCCCCGCGATCGCATGCGTCAGCTGCACGCGCGAGCACGCCCCCGTCCCCGCGAACACCTCGGCAAACGCAAGGCGCGAGGCGCCCGCGGTGCCGGCGCCCGTCGCGAGGTACGTGACGTTCGTGCCCGCGCCCGCGGCGGCCACCTCGGTCAGCGGCAGCCACACGCCCGGCGGAGCGCTGAGCCCCGAACCCAGGCGCGTGGTCCACACCCCGGCGAGCCCCGCCGAGGTCGCGCCGCTCACCAGCACCGCGTAGTCACTCGCGTCTGTCATCGCGATCGCGGACACGCTGGCGAGCATGTTCGACCACGCCGCCGCCGCACCCCACGCGCCGAGGCCGGTGCGCCGCGAGGAGTACACGACACCGCCCGTCGCCCACAGCACCGCGGCGCTGCCGTCAGCGCGCACCGCGCATGCAACCGCTGTCACCGTCCCGACCGCCGTCGCGACGACCGAGGACGCGCCGAACGTCGCGCCGGAGTCCGTGCTCTCGCGCACCTCGACCTGCGTTCCACCCGCGCGCACGCTGGCGACCAGTGCGCGCGTCCCCGCCGCGTGCAGTCCGAGGCGCGGGGCCGCGACCACGGTGCCCAGCGACGTCCACGCGCTGTACGTGCTCGACGCGCCGGGCGAGGCAACGCGCTGCGCGTACAGCGTCCCCGTCGCCACCTCGATGCGTGCGCTCAGCAGCGATCCGTCGGCCGGCACGGCGACGCTACACGGCCCGTCCGCTTCCGCACCCGTGTACCAGCGCGTGAAGCGCAGCCGCGCCACGCCGACATCGCGATCGGAGACGAGCACGCGCAGCGCGGGCGTGGCACTCGATGATTGCTGCGCGGCGATCAACGTGTCGGTGAGCGTGATCATCGCGCGCCCCTACTCGCCCACCGGGCGCGCACCCAGCGCGCTCGTCGCCGGGACGTACAGCCGCCGCGCACGCAGCCCGCGCTCGCGCCCGTGCTTCGCGAGGCCCTTCGAGAACGCGGCGAGGCGCTCCTGCCCCCACGTGTGGTAGTGCCGCCACGTGTCATCGCCACCTGCGTTGATCCGGTTCGTCGCGAACGATGCCCACTCGATCGCCGCGTACGCCGCAGCCCCCGTCGCTACGAGATCCACCAGACGCTCGCCGATCGTCGTGCCGTCCTCGTCCAGCGTGTGCAGCGCTCCGTAGCGCACCACCACGTCCTCACCCGCGACCGGGGTCGAGGGCGTGAGCAGCGTCATCGTGTCGCCCCACACCGAAAAGTCCGCGTACGCCGCGGGGTACTGCCCTGCCGGGTACTCCACTGCCTCGATGCTCACGCGATCGTCGAGACTCGCGATGCTGACCTCGCGGCTGCCGGCGCTCGTGCTCAGCGTCGCGACCGCCTCGCGTGGCGCGGCGAGCGACAGCTCCTGCACCGCGCGCGCGATGTGCCGGTCGAGCGTGTCATCGCTCCAGCGCGCGCCTGCGCCGTCCTCGTCGTGCAGGTCGGCGCGCAGCCGCGCGCGCAGCGTCCCCAGGTCCATCGTGTGTCCTCCTTCCGCCCGTCGGGATGGCTCATGCACACAGCGCCGTCGAGGTGCAATGCACCGCGGCGGGAGAGGCAGGGGCGGGCCGCCCCTCGCACCGTCGATGTCGCTCGCGCGCTACGAGCAGCTCGCCCACACGCTCAGCGACAGCGTCGGCGAAGTGCCCGTGAGCGACACGACCTGCAGGAAGACCACGCCCCCGCGCGCCTCCACCCGCAGCCGATACCGCCCCGTCGCCGTGTAGTAGCTCGAATCGCCGCGGAACCAGTGCGCCGCCGTCGCGTCGTAGAACAGCGGCGCCACCTCGACCATCGGCAGCGTCCCGCCCAGCGTCACGTCGACGTCGAAGTCGATGTGCTGGTACCCGTCCGCGTTCACGCCGAGCGACGTCGATCCCGGCTCGCCGCCATCCGCCGCCGTCACCGCGCTGCGATGCGCCACCGGCGCGGTCAGTTCGATGACCGCGCCCTTCGCCACCCCGTTGTCGTGTAGCCGCCGGGAGTCGGGGGTAGATCCCCCGACTCCCCGGGGTCCTCCACAGCAAACCAACTTCGGCAAGGAACACCACCATGAGTAAGTCGAAGAGCGAAGTAACCAGTTCCCGGGCTGCAAGTGCTGCCGCGCGTGTTCTCCGTGACCCGCGTTCGAGCAGCGCCGCGCGAACAGCAGCGGGTAGCGCACTAACGCAGCGTCCTAGCAAGAAGAACTAGCGATCTACATCCACCGCTAGCGGCAAATAGTCTGCGGACGGGGAAGCGAGCCAGCGCTTCCCCGTCTCGCTTTCAAGAACCCTACAGCAGCCGCTCGGACAATCCCGCCGCGATCTTCTCCGCGGCCGACATGCCGCTGCGGCCGTGCGAGGTGCGCGCCGGGGCGCCCACGGGGAAACCTCGAGGGTGCTCGCGGGCCTCGGCGGCCACGCGCTCGCGGATCTGCGCCACCGCCTGCCGCGCCGCCGCGACCGAGGCGTCCACCGCGTCGATCGTCTCGCCCGCCACCAGGTCCGGCGGCAGGTTCGCGTCCGCCGCCAGCAGCGCCTCGCGATAGCGGGCCACCGCCACGCGCGTGGCCTCGCGCTGCTCCTCCAGCGCACGCGTCGTCTCCGCCAGCGCGCGCTCCAGCGCGGCGTGCGTCTCCGCCTCCGCGCTCGCCACCGCCTCCAGCCCCGCGCGCACCTCGTCCGGCAGCTCGTCCACCTCGTCCGGGTCGACCAGCTCGTCAATGCCGTCGAAGTCATCGTCCAGGCGGTCGCCTTGCAGCTCGTCCACCTCGTCCATCCGCTCCTGCGCCTCGTCCCACTCGCTCACGACCCCGGTCCTCTCCCCACCCCCGCCGAGGGGCGGCTGTACTCCATACGTGGACGGTAGAACGGGCGTTCTTACCGGTGAAGACCCGGCTGGCGCTCCGCACGGAGACCCTCGACGCGCGTGGGACGATGGATCTGTCCGGCGACGGCCGGTCGCCGTCCCCGCGGAGGCAGAGGAGCCTCCCAGTGGACGGGCCGCATTCATCCCCGCATCGCTCGCCCGTCACCGGACGGCGGCGCGCCCGAATGGGGGCACAGGGGATGGGCGGTGGTGGGGTTCAGACGGTCT
>CANJBO010000054.1 GCA_947472995.1 Chloroflexota bacterium | reverse complement strand
TGCGGCTCCGACCTGAGCGCGGCGAGCGCCGATACATCCGGGATCACCGGCTCGTTCGGCAGCGGCTGGAGGAGGCGGCGCACCCGGCCGCCGGGCGCCTCGAACGGGTCGGCGTCGCACAGCACGGTCCCGTCGGGCGGCATCGCGGCGTAGCAGCCGCCGCGCAGCCCGAGCGCCGGGGTGCAGGCGAAGTAGTCGAGGCGCCCCTCGCCGCCGGGCTGGCAGGTCGCGAGCTCGCCGCGATCCTCGTACCGGCCGGACGGGCGGAAGACGCGCACCTCCGTGGTCACGGCGGGACCGGGGTAGTCCTCGTACGTCGGGGGGACGAACGCGGGGCGCTCGCGCGTCGCGGTCGGGGTGGCGCTCGGGCTGGCCGAGGGCGTCGCCAGGACACCGGGCGTACCGGCCGCGTCGCCGCTCCAGGGGTCGAGGCCGGAGTCGATCCGCCCGCCCGGGGGAATGGAGAACGGATCGCCGCCGCCCGTGGGCTCGGCGATGCACCCCGAGAACGAGGCGACCGCCAGCACGACGAGGAGCGTCAGGAGTGTTCGCACGCCGCGCAGCATACGGCGATCGG
This sequence comes from Chloroflexota bacterium, assembly GCA_947472995.1. Lineage (GTDB taxonomy): Bacteria > Chloroflexota > Dehalococcoidia > UBA2979 > UBA2979 > SHYQ01. Next base: position 2,843 of record CANJBO010000054.1, on the reverse strand, counting down.
CAGCACGAGCGCTCGCGGTCGCCTAGACCGCCACCGCCATGCGCCCCGGCCGGGACTGCTCGTTCGCGATCAGCGCGAGGACGGCGTCCACGGTCGCGTCGAGGTCGCCCTCGACGTTGGTGACGGCAAGGCAGAACGTGCGCGCGCGGGCGATCTCCGCCGCGGCGATCGCAAGCCGGCGCTCGATCTGGTCCTCGGGCTCGCTGGCCCGCGCGACGAGGTGCGCGCGCAGCGTGTCGAGACTCTCGGGCTCCAGCGACAGGAACAGCGCACCGGGCAGCACCTGCCGCAGCGACTCCGCGCCCTGCACGTCCACGCGGATCACCACGTGGCGCCCGGAACCGAGCGCCTTCCGCACCGATTGTCGAGGCACCCCGTACAGGTTGCCGTAGACCTCGGCGTGCTCCAGCAGCTCCCCACCCTCGAGGTTCCGGAGGAATTCGGCACGCTCGACGAAGTAATGGTGCACGCCCTCGGACTCGCCGGCGCGCGGTGCGCGCGTGGTCATCGTAGCGGGGCGCTCGACGGGCACGCCGCGCTCAACGAGACGGTCGACGAGCGCGTCCTTGCCGACGCCGGACGGGCCGGTCAGCACGATCACGAGGGGCGACTCGACGGAGCGGGTGGTCATCGGTCGGCGCTCTCGGCGCGCGCGTCCGCACGGGCGCCGGCGCGCGCGGCGGTGACGCGGCCGGAGAACGTCTCCGGCGTGATCGCGACGAGCGCGACCCAGTCCTCCTCGAGGACCACGACGGCCTTCGTGCGGCGCCCGCTCGTGAGGTCGATCGCGCGGTGCTGCTCCTTGCCGCGCTGCACCACGCGCTTCATCGGCGCCGAGGCGGGCGAGGCGACCGCGATCACGCGATCCAGCGCGAGGTAGTTGTCGAAGCCCACGTGGATCAGATCGGCCATCGGCGGGCTCCGTGCGCGGTGCGGCTAGACGTTACGCTGCGACCGGCTCGCGCGCTCGTTCTGCTCGCGCCGGTACTCGGTCGCGCTCGTGACCTCCTGGATCTTCTCGCGCATCCACTCGCCGGTCAGGAAGTCCGTGAACGACAGCGGCGAGGTGTCGACCTTCTCGCGCGGGTCCGTGCGGCCGACCTTGCCGTTGATGAACGCCTGGTACTCGAAGGACGCCTCCGCGATGCGGCGGAACAGCGTCTCTTCCTGCTCGTCGGCCTGGAGCAGCTCTCGCATGTCGATCAGCGATCCGATGTAGCGGTTCAGCCAGTGCACGATGTGGTCGCGGTTCGTGACCGCGATGTCGAAGGCCATCGCCGCGTCGGTGCCCGTCAGGCGCGTCGTGTCGCGGAAGCCGCCCGCGGCGAGCACGGACAGCTCCGGCCACGCGTCCGACAGGCGTTCCATATCGAACATCGCCGTCGCGGCGAGCATCGGCATGTGCGAGATCGCGGCGACGTAGGCGTCGTGCTCGTCGGCGTCCATGAACATCGACGTCGCGCCGAGCACGCCCGCGAGCCACGTCGCCGCGTCCACGGCGCGCGAGGCGCTCCGCACCGTCGGCACCACCACCCACCGCGCGCCGACGAAGAGATCCGCGTCCGCCGCCTGCGGGCCGGTCTGCGTCTTGCCGGCCATCGGGTGGCAGCCGACGAAGCCCGTGTGCGTCGGGAACAGCTCGTCCGCCCACTGGAGCACGGCCGTCTTGGTGGAGCCGGTGTCGAGGATCACGGTGTTCGGCCCGACGACCGGCGCGATCTCCTCCATCATCTTGCGGATCGCCAGCAGCGGCGTGGCGAGGATCACGAGGTCGGCACCCTCGACGGCCTCCTGCGGCGAGTACGCCGAGGTGCCGATCGCGCCGATCTTCTGCGCCTGCCGCGCGACATCCGTGTAGCGGTCGAACCCGACCACCTCGATCGGCGCGCCGTCCGGGCCGGGCGCGCTGCGCAGTCGCAGGCCGATCGAGGAGCCGATGAGGCCCGTGCCGAGGATCGCGACGCGCAAGAAGCACTCCTTCGTAACCGGCCGTACTCGGTGGGCGAGCGGCGGGCCGCGATCGTACAACGCCCGCTCGGGCGCGTGGCAACGCGCCGCTGCATCGGGCGCTACAGGCGGTCGTCGAACTCGATGAAGCGCGCCAGCACGGGATCATCGGCGGGCGGGGCCTCGGTGTGGCCGGCGACCAGCTCGATGACGCGCGGATCGCTCCCCGCCACGTCCAGCATCGCCGCACCGAGCCGTGCGTGGTGCCGCAGCCGCCAGAGCGCCTGCCGCCACGGCGCGCCGCTGATCGACTCGACCCGGCGGGCGAGGCGCGGCGCGCACGCCTCGATCAGGACGAACGCGACGCGGTGCCACGTCCGCAGCCGCCCCTTGCCGACGTCGTGCAGCAGCGCCGCGACCAGCTCCGGCCGCGAGGCGCCGGCGGCGCGCAACGCCTCGAACAGGTCGACGGAGTGCCGGTGGTCGCGCCCCTCGGCGGCAAGGAACAGCGCGCGCTCGGCGGGGGTGAGGTGGGAGCGCACGGCCTCGATCTCCACGGTCGTGAGGATCGGGCGCAGGCCGCGGGTGAATTGGCGCACGCGATAGCGCGCACGCCCGAGCCGGCTGCCGAGCCTTCGGCTAGCCGAAGGCAACCGCTTCGCCCGAGAACACCCGCACCAGCACAGCCACCACCGGGCCGATCACGCTGAACAGGCTGAACGCGCTGCTGGTGAGCAGCGGCAGCAGCACCAGCAGCATCAGCAGGCCCATCCCCCACGGCTCCAGGCGCTGGTACTGCCGTGCCAGCGGGTCCGGCAGCAGCCCCATGAGCACCTTCGATCCGTCCAGCGGCGGGATCGGCAGCAGGTTGAACACGCCGAGGATCACGTTCAGGA
>CANJBO010000053.1 GCA_947472995.1 Chloroflexota bacterium | reverse complement strand
GCGAGATCGCCGCGCGCATCCTCCAGCGCGGCGTGCGCGGCGCGACCGTGCGCGTGGTGCGCGGAGGGGTTGGCGTAGTCGCCGCTGAAGAACGGCAGCATCGCGTCCAGCACCTCCGGCCGCACGGCGGTCGAGGCGGCATGGTCGAGATAGACCGGGAGCGCGACGTGCTGCGGATCGGGCATGGGCGAAGGGTAGTCCTGCACTCGTACGCAGTAAACAATACTGCGCCCTGCCGGACGCCTCGACGGGCTCGACACGTTCCGCGCCCGCTGCTATAACTCATCTGTTCGGAACAGACGTTCCCCGCACCTCGAGGCCGCCGTGTCGCTCCCCGAATCGCTGATCCTGTACGAGCGCGACGACGACGGCGTCCCGTTCGCCGTCGAGGAGGTGCGCGCGGCGCGCTGGGACGAGTCGTTCGCGACGCCGCCCGACCCCGCCGTCGCCGACGTGCGGATCGTCCACCTCGGACGTGGCCCCCTGCCGGCGACGACTCCTTCGTGGCTCGCAGTCGACCTCGCCCCCCCCCCCGCTCGGCAGGTGTCGCGGAAGCCGCTACGAGTTATGTCATCGATGGACCGAGCGACGAGGACACACTGCTCGCGCGCGTCGAGGTCATCGACGCCACCGATGCGCGCCTGCTGCGCTTCGTCCGCGCGGCGACGGTGCCCACCACCCTGCAGGCCTGCGCCGACCTCGCGATCGACCGCGTCGTGCTGCTCGAGCAGGCGTCGCCGTGGCACTACCTCGACGGTGGGTCGTCCACGTCCTCGGCGGGCGCATCGCGGCCGCCGAGGACGTGGCAACGCCACTACGTGCGGGCCTACGCCGCCCACTACGCGCGCGTCGTCGAGGACTGCGACCACCTGCTGCGCGATGCTGAGGGGCTGATGGCCCGCCTCGCGACGCTGGAGCACCTGAACGGAGCGGGGAGCCTCGGCGAGCCGGAGGGCGCAGCCGCGATCGGCGCGCTGCGGAGTGCGGTGGCCACGCTGATGGCGATGCCCGCCGAGCCCGACCCACACGCCGCGACCACCGCCGGCGTGCACCTCGGCGCGGGGAACCCCGCCGCCGAGGCATTCCGCGTCGCCGCGGCGGACGTCGACCGTGCGCTGGAGGCACGGCTGCGACGCCTGTCCGCCAGCCTCGCGGCGTGCGCGCTGACACAGGACGACGACCTCGCCGCCATCCGCCATGCGATCGCGGTGAGCGAGGTCGACCACCTGGACCGCGTGCTGGACGACCGCCTCACGGCGCGCATCGACGGACTGCTGCGCGGGGCGGCGCGCTCGCCGCTGGCGCTCGTCGCGCGACAGTTCCCGGAGGTCACGCGCGACAACCTCGACGCCGCGGTCGCGGAGTTCCGGCGCGCCGCGCTGCGTGCGATCGAGCTCGCCCCCGACGGCCGCACCGCGCTCGGCTCGATCTCCCCGGCCGTCGAGGCTGCCGGGTAGGCAGCGGGAGAGCGCCCCACCCTGCCCCTCCCCTGCGAGGGGGGAGGGTTCTGAGTCTCCACGTTCCTCGCTTCATTTCTCCTCACCCTTCCCTCGCTTCTGGCCCCCTCTCCCCGTTCGGGGGGAGGGTTGGGGTGAGGGGGCTCCGCGACGCCCCAGCGCGCACCTCGACGCCTCGGCGCTTGCGCGCGGAGCGCCACGCGACTCACGATGCGGCATGACGCTCGGCAGCCGCTTCGCCCAGTTCCGCCCTCGCACGTCGCGCCCCGAGGGCGAGGCGACGGACGCGCATGAGGCCCCTGCAGCGCCCGGCGAGCCCGCGCGGCCGCTGCTGATCGTGGGCCTCGGCAACCCCGGCGCGGACCACGCTCAGAACCGCCACAACGTCGGCACGTGGTGCGTCGCCGCGCTGGGGCGCCGTCACCGCGTCGAGCTCGCGCGCAGCGGCGACATGGAGTCCGCCCGCATCCCCGTCGAGGGCGGCACGCTGGGCATCGCCCGCGCGCGGACGTTCTACAACGACGTCGGGCGCGCCGTGGTCGCCGAGATGCGCCGCTTTCACGCGACGCCCGCACAGCTGCTGGTGATCTACGACGACCTGGACCTGCCGGTCGGGCGGGTGCGGATGCGCCTGCAGGGGAGCAGCGGCGGCAACAACGGGCTGAAGTCGATCATCGCCGCGCTGGGCGGGGCGCAGGACTTCCCGCGCATCCGCATCGGCATCGACCGCCCGTACGACGCGGGCGTCCCCGTGCGCGACCCGGAGCGCATCGCGCGGTGGGTGCTGGCGCGCCCCTCCCCGCCGCAGCGCGCGATCCTCGACGCCGCCGTCGAGCGCGTCTCGGACGCCGTGGAGCACGCCGCGCACGCGGGGTACGAGGTGGCGATGAACGAGCTCAACCGCTGGGAGCCGCCGGCAGCCTCGAGCTAGCGGCGCGCGCCGTAACGCGATCTACACCGTTTCCCGGATGGCTCCTCGCGCGGGCGTCGGTACACTGAGAGCCAGACACCGGCGACACACGACAGGGCCTCCCCGCGCGGGCGGTCCTGCTTTCGGTTGCGCCGAGGCGAACGAACGAGGCTGCATGGACCTCCAGTCGCTGCTTCCCGTGCTCCGCACCGTCGATCCGCTGACGGAGGTCTTCGCGCGCCTCGACGGCGGGGGGACGGCGCGCGTCGGGGTGCTCGACGCGGCGAAGCCCGTGACGACCGCGCTGCTGTGGCGCCGCTCGAGGCGCCCGCTGCTGGTGCTGGTGCCGCGCGAGAACGACGCACAGACGCTGGTCGAGCAGATGCGCGCGTGGGCCGGCGATGCCGCGATGCACTATCCCGCGCACCATGACCTCGCCTACTCCCGCACCGTCCCGGACGACGAGGTCGCGTGGCGGCGCATCGACGCGCTGGCGCGGATCGCGCTGGCATCCTCGGGCGGCGCGCCGCCGCTGGTCGTCGCCTCGGTCGCCGCGGCGGCGCAGCACACGCTGCGCCCGGCGGACCTCGGCCGCGGGCCAGGACGCATCGTGCGCGGGGACCACGTGTCGTTCGAGGGCCTCGCCACGAAGCTCGTCGAGGCGGGGTACGAGATGGTGTCGCTGGTGCAGGCGCCCGGCGAGGCGGCGCGGCGCGGCGGGCTGATGGACGTGTACCCGCCGGGCCTCGACACGCCGGTGCGCATCGAGTTCTTCGGCCCGGAGGTCGAGTCGATCCGCACGTTCTCGATCGAGACGCAGCGCACCATCGAGCAGCTCGACGAGGTGCGCGTCGGCCCCGCCACCGAGTGGTTCCCGACGGCGCAGGAGACCGGCCGTCTCGCCTCGCTGATCGAGGGCGCGCGCGACCGCACCGTGCTCGACGACCTGCGGCAGCTGCGCGCGGGGCGGCTGCCGTCGCCCGCGATGTACGGCCCGCTCGCCGCGACCGCGACGATCCTCGACCACCTGCGCGCGGACTCCGTGCTCGTGCTCGACGAGACCGAGGCGCTCGACGCCGCGCTCGTCGACCTCGACGAGCTGGTGAGCGAGCGGCGGAACGACCTCGTC
>CANJBO010000052.1 GCA_947472995.1 Chloroflexota bacterium | reverse complement strand
GGCGGCGCCGCAGAAGCGACGCCGCCTAGATAAGGGCGAGGCGCGCAGCGGACAGGGGGTGTGGGGAAGCCTGCATGGTCGTGGTTCCTCGAATGCCGTGCATCCAGAGTATCGAATCGCCCGTGACGGGGTGCAACGCGGGGGCCGAGGGCTTCCGGACTCTACAGCGAGAGGATCATCGCGACGGCGAGCGGGGCGCCGAGGAAGGAGATGATGAGGAAGCGGATCGCCTCGCCCTGCTTCACCTCGGGGGCGGCGTGGAGGGCGCGGCGTGCCTGCCACGCGGTGAGCAGCACGTAGCCGACGAACAGCGCGATCAGCCCGGGCATCATCGACGGCGCCTCCGGTGCGGTTCGCTGCGAGCGTACCCGTGTCACGACTTCGGCGCGATCCGGCGCAGCGGCTGGCCGAACGACAGCAGCACGATCTCGCCCTCAGCGTCCGTGGCGAACGAGGAGAGCGGGCCGGCGCCGGACGCGATCAGCACCGGCGCACCGACCGTGCCGTTCGCGGTGCTCACCGCCCACACCTCGCCGGTGCACGTGTCGCCGTAGACGTACGCGCCCGCGATCGCCGGCACCTTCGTGCCGCGGTAGACGAGTCCGCCGACGATCGAGCAGCGCCCCGCGGCATGCGTGTAGAACGCGACGGGGAGCATGAGGCCGGTGCGGTCGCACCCGCTCATCGGCTCGTAGCAGCGGTCACCCTCCATGCGGTCCCAGCCGTGGTTCTCGCCGCGCTTCACGACGTCGACCTCCTCGACGACGCCCTGTCCGACGTCGCCGACCCACAGCGCGCCGGTCGGGGCGTCGAAGGCCATGCGCCACGGGTTGCGGAAGCCGTACGCCCACACCTCGCCGCGCGCGCCCTGCCGGCCCACGAACGGGTTGTCGGGCGGCACGACGTACGGCGTCCCGGTCGAGGCGTTCCGCACGTCGAGGCGGATGATCTTGCCGAGGATCACGCCGAGGTTCTGGCCGTTCCCCTGTGGGTCGCCCGCCGATCCGCCGTCGCCGAGGCCGAGGTACAGCATGCCGTCCGGCCCGAAGCGGATTGCGCCGCCGTTGTGGTTCGGGAACGGCTGCGCCACCTCGAGCACGACGAGCTGGCTCGCGCGGTCGATGGTGCCGTCGGCGGCGCGCGTGAACCTCGCCAGCACGGTGCGCCGCGGGTTGCCGGCCGAGTAGTAGACCCACACGTGGTGGTTCGTCGCGAAGCCGGGGTCGAGGGCGACCGACAGCAGTCCCTCCTCGTTGCCGGAGCGCAGCACGCGGTCCTTGAGGTCGAGGATCGGGGCGACCTTGTCGCCGCCGACGTGGTAGATCACCCCGTCCTGCTCGGCGACGAACATGCCCGGCGCACCGCCGGTGGGCGAGGGGTACACGCCGCTCTCGGTGGGCCGCTCCCAGCGGCGGCTGGCGACATCGACGAGGCTCACGGGCTTCGGCTCGGCGACGGCGGGCAGGGGTGTCGCGCTCGTCCCACCGGTCGCGGTACCGGCGGGGGCGGTGCCCGCGGGCACACCACCCGTCGAGGTCGCCCCCGGCGTCGGGGTCGAGCGCGGGGCGCTGCCGCTGCAGGCGAGAAGCGTGGCTGCGATCAGCGCGGACAGGACGAGCGGGAGGGCGCGGGACGGACGCATCGAGGCTCCTCGGGTGCGCGCCGTCGGACCGACGGCGCTCCCGATCGATGCTACCGGATGGCCGAGGCGCGGCCGGGCGGTTAGCGGGCCGCGTCGCCTCGTCGATACGCTTCTGTCAGGTCGTTCAGCCGGTCGACAAGGTCGGCCGACAGCGGCTCCTGCACCGCGGCGATCGCGTCGCGGAGCTGCTCCGGCCGGCTCGCGCCGATGATCGGCGAGGTCACGACGGGGTTCGCGAGGACCCAGCCGATCGCCATCTGAGCGAGCGGCAGGCCGGCCTCGTCCGCCATCGCACGGAGCTCCTCGACGGTCTGGAACTCGCGCTCGTGCCAGTAGCGGTCGCGGTAGTTGGCGGCGCCGCCGCCGACCTCGAAGCGCGTGCCCTCCAGGGGGCCGTCGTTCATGTTGTGCTTGCCGGTGAGCATCCCGCCCGCCAGCGGGTTGTACGGGATGACCGCGATCCCCTCCTGCTTGCACAGGGGGAACATCTCGCGCTCCATCTCCCGGAAGACGAGGTTGTAGCGCGGCTGCACGGAGTCGAAACGGGCGAGCCGGTTCACCTCGCTGCGGCCGACGCTGAGCGCGAGCCGGTAGGCGAGCCAGTTCGAGACGCCGATGTAGCGCACCTTGCCGGAGCGCACCAGGTCGTCCATCGCGCGCAGCGTCTCGTCGACGGGGGTGTTGGGGTCGTCGCCGTGGAGCTGGTACAGGTCGATGTAGTCCGTCTGGAGGCGGCGCAGGGAGCCCTCGACCGCGGACATAATGTGAGCGCGCGAGTTGCCCTGGTCCCACGGGCGCGGGCCGTTGCGGTTGAAGCACTTCGTCGCGACCACGTACTGGCCCCGCTGGCCCACCAGCCAGCGGCCCACGATCTCCTCGGTGCGGCCGGCCGTCGTGAGGTCGCCGCCCATCGGGTAGGTGTCCGAGGTGTCGAGGAAGGAGATGCCGGCCTCGGCCGCGCGGTCGAGGATCGCGCGGGAGGCGTCCTCGTCGACCTGGAGCCCGAAGACCATCGTGCCGAGGCAGAGTCGCGAGACGTGCAGGCCGGTGCGGCCGAGTCGAACGTTGTCCATCATGCGCTCCTCTTGAACTCTGCTTCTTCGCCGGGCTCTCCGGTCAGGCGGCCCGTCCCGCCGCGAGGCCCGCGACCATCGCGAGCAGGCCGAGGACGACCGTCCCCAGCAGCATCGCGAGGGCGACCGGCCAGCGGTCGCCCTCGGCGTGATCGACCACGTCCCACATGAAGGACGAGAACGTCGTGAACCCGCCGAACACGCCCGCGCTGATGCCCAGCGCCACCGGGCGCGGCATCGAGGGATAGCGGGACTCGATGATTCCCAGCAGCAGGACGAGCCCGAACGCCCCGATGACGTTCACGGCCATCGTACCCGCGCCGCCGAGCCTGGTGGTTTCGGTCACCCACGTCGCCAGCAGGTAGCGCAGCACCGAGCCGAGCGCGCCCCCGGCGGCGACGGCAATCACCACGGCCATGTGCAGCTCCTCACGGCGAGGGCGATCACGGATGCCGGGAGAGTGGATGAAATGTGGTGGAGACGAGGGGATTCGAACCCCTGACCTCGACACTGCCAGTGTAGCGCTCTACCAACTGAGCTACGCCCCCACACGCGACGCCCATCCGGGGACGGGGTCGGACGGTCAGTGTACGAGGCGACTCCGCCCGCGGTCTAGCGGCGTGCCGCCGCCCGCATCACGCGCGTCGGGACGTCCGTGGTGATCGCGTCGACCTCGAGGTCCAGCGCGCGCTCGATGTCCGCGTCGAGGTTCACGGTCCACGCGCCCACCAGCAGCCCGCGCTCGTGCGCCTCGTGCACCAGCGAGGGCGTCAGCGCGCCGAGGCT
>CANJBO010000051.1 GCA_947472995.1 Chloroflexota bacterium | reverse complement strand
CGGCCCACCCCTACCCCTCCCGGCGCGGGAGGGGTTGCGATCTCGAAGGGGCTTTGCCTCGAGCATCCTGACTCCGCAGCGAACGCGTCACGGCTCCCAACTTCTCGGGGGCCGTTGGGGATTCACCCCAACATTCATCCCCTTCCCGCGCAGGGAAGAGGCAGGGGATGGGCCGCCCCTCGCAAGCACTCGATCGCCACGAGTAGTCGAGGCGCGCGGTGCGCAGCACTTCGACGAGGCGGGCTACGCGAGGAGCATGCGGTCGGCGACCATCGAGCCGAAGAGGGCCGCGAGGTACAGCGTCGAGAAGCGGAACATCGTGCGGGTGCCCTCGACGCCCTCGCCGCGGAAGATGCGGTACGAGCACCACAGGAAGCCCGCCCCGCCGAGCAGCGCCGTCGTGAAGTAGATCACCTCGAGCTGCGCGACTGCGCCGAAGATCAGCGTCACCATCCACGTCATCGCGGAGTAGAAGATCATCTGCCGCTTCGTCTCGCGCTCGCCGAGGACCACCGGCATCATCGGCACGTTCACCGTGCGGTAGTCCGCCTCGAGGCCCAGCGCGAGCGCCCAGAAGTGGGGCGGCTGCCACCAGAACACGATCGCGAAGAGCAGGATGCCCTCGACGGTGATCGAGTCGGTGATGGCGACCCAGCCGATGAGCGGCGGGATCGCGCCGGCCACGCCGCCGATGACCGTGTTGTGCAGCGTGCGGCGCTTCAGGTAGAGGCTGTACGGGCCGACATAGAAGAAGAACGCCAGCAGCGCGAGCGCCGCCGCGAGCCCGTTCACCGTCAGGTACAGCCACGGCCCCGACGCGAGCCCCATCGTCCAGCCGAAGATCGCTGCCGCGCGAGGCGACACGGTGCCTCGAGGGATCGGGCGCTTGCGCGTGCGCACCATGATCGCGTCGATGTCGCGGTCGATGTACATGTTGACCGCGCCCGCGCCGCCGGAGGCGAGCACGCCGCCGATCAGCGTCGCGATCACCGGCCACCAGCCGGGCCAGCCGCCGCGCGCGAGGACCATCGCAGGCACGGTGGTGATCAGCAGCAGCAACATGATCGCGGGCTTGGTCAGCACGAAGTAGTCGCGCGCGACGGCGGACCACGGGCGGCGCGCGCCTGCGGAGGTCACCGGGTCGTCCCCTTGTGAACTCGCGCGCGCGACGCGCTGCTCAGACACGTGCGCCCTGCGTGCCATCGCGCGCCGTCGAGGGCGCAGCCGCCGCCTCGGTCGTGCCGTGGTAGCGGCCGGCGAACGCCATCGCGATCGTCACCGCCCAGATCGCGCTCGCGACGGCGAGGTGCGACACGCGCACCACGCCGGCGAAGCCGCTGATGATGTTCAGCCCGCCGATGAGGATCTGCACGCCGTACAGGCCGATCAGCGAGTGCGCGCCGCGCTGCAGCATGCGGCCCGCGCTGCGCATCTCGTGCACGTTCAGGAACACCCAGCCGATGATCGCCGCACCGCCGAGGACCGTGAAGCGGTGCAGCCAGTGGATGTGCTGGAGCCGCTCGCCACTGAAGAACGGGATCTGCGCCTCACGGCAGCTGGGCCACGTGGTGCAGGCGAAGCCGGCGTGCGTCGCGACGGTGTACGCCCCGATGAGCAGGATCGCCGCCGTCGTGATCGCCGCGATCGTCGCCACGCGCGTGAACGAGCGGCGCTCGGCGCCCTCGATCAGCCGGCGCGCCGGGCCGAGGGCCGCGCAGCACGCGATCAGCGTCAGGACCGCCAGCAGCGCGAACGCCGTCGTCAGGTGCACCGCGACCACCTCGGGCGGCAGTTCCAGCTTCACGGTGACCGCGCCGAGGAGCGCCTGCACCAGCAGCAGCGGCAGCGAGATCGCGGCGAGCGTGACCAGCGTGCGATCCGCGCGGTGCTTCGTGAACACCCATGCCGCCTGCACCATGATCAGCAGCCCGACGAGCGCAGCGGCCGAGCGGTGCGTGTACTCGATGATCGCGGTGCGCTCGAACGGCGGGTACGGGCGACCGTGGCAGAGCGGCCAGTCGGGGCAGCCGAGGCCGGAGCCGGTGGTGCGCACCGTGGAGCCGATGGCGATCAGGACGATCGTGGCGAGCACGGTGATCACGGCGAAGGTCTGGAACCGGCGCATGCGTCCCCCGATCGGAAAGGTGGGCTCCTGCATCCTACGCCGGGGCCGCCTTACCCGGGTGGCTGGCCGGCTGGCGCGCAGCCTGTGCGCGAGGCGTGACGACTCGTCGAGCGGCGCTACCGCGTGACCGTGCGGGGCGCTGCGTCCGCCTCGGCCTCGCGCTCTGCGAGGCGCTCCTCGAGGCGGTCGACCTCGCGCTGGAGGCCGCGCAGGCGCGCCTGCAGCATCAGCAGGTAGACGAAGATCGCGGCCCAGAACACGGCGAACCCGGCGAACAGGAACTCGAGTTGCATCATGCCCCCTCGCGACGGTCGACCGTCGCACGCAGCGTCGCGGACCGCTTCGCCAGCCACTCGGTCTCGGTGCGCAGGATCGCCAGCCACGCGGCCAGCGCGCTGATGCCGAGGAACGCGATCAGCAGCACCATCACCATGCCGGGCGGCATCGCCGGGCTGTCCAGGCCGCGCATCACGATCGGTTGCGGGTGCAGCGTGCGCCACCACGTGACGGAGAACATGATCAGCGGGATGTCGAGCGCGCCGATGATCGCGAACACGGCGGCGAAGCGCGCGGCCTGCTCGTCCAGCTCGTCCGCCATCGAGCGCGCCAGCAGGTACGCCGCGTAGATCAGGAACAGCACGAGCGTCGAGGTCAGCCGCGCGTCCCACGTCCAGTAGACGCCCCACACTGGCTTCCCCCACAGCGCCCCGGTCGCCAGCGTCAGCCCCGTGAACAGCACGCCGACCGTCGCCGCGCCACGTGCGACCGCGTCCCAGCGCAGGTCGCCACGCCACAGCACGACGATCGAGGCGACGAAGACGACGGCGAACGCCCCGTACGCCGCGAGGATCGACGGGAAGTGGATGTAGAGCAGCCGCTGCACGTCGCCCTCGACGGACTCGCGGGGGGCGACGACGAGCGCGCCGATGATCATCGCCATCACGGCGACGCCGGCCACGGGCGGCAGCACGGTCCACCACCAGCCGTACACGCCGCGCAGCAGCCCGGTGAGCGCGCTCATCGCTCGATCGCCAGCGGGAACAGCAGCGCGGACAGCATCGCGCTCCACAGCGCGAACACCGTCAGCAGCACCGTCCACGGCGCGGTCTCGGCCTCGAGGTTCAGCGAGGCGCCTGTCGCGCGCACCGCGCCGATGAGCAGCGGGACGAGCAGCGGCAGCGCCATCACGGGGAGCAGCATCGCCCGCCCGCGCATCGATGCGGACATCGTGGAGAGGAGGGTGGTGAGCGAGACGGCGCCGACGGTCCCGATGAAGACGATCACCAGCAGCTCCGGTGAAACGAGGCTCGTATCGAAGAGGATAGTCGCGAGCAACAGTTGGGCAAACTCGATCGCCAGCATGGCCAGGATGTTCGCGATCGCTTTGCCGAGGTAAATGGCGGTCGG
>CANJBO010000050.1 GCA_947472995.1 Chloroflexota bacterium | reverse complement strand
GCAACGGCGACGTGGACTACGAGTGGCTCGCCGCGCGCATCGCCGCCGCGCCCGCCTCGGCAGCCCGCACCTTCGAGATCGACCAGCACGAGTCCGACGAGGACGTCGCGCGCGGCCTCGAGCTGATGCGCGAGCACGGGATTGTGGCGGCCAAGGCAGAGTAGACAAGGCGGTACCGTCCCTCGGTACCATCGGGTCATGAACTACCCCGACGACGATGACTACCACCTTCTCGAGCCGCTCGATGACATGGACGCCGTGCCTCAACTCAAGCGCGATCTCGCGTACGAGATCGCACATTGGGATGCGTGTGCCGAAGCCTTCTGCACCGATTTCACGCAGTACAACAAGCTCCTCGCCGAAATTGTCGGGTTCGTACCCAACTCCCGCGTGAATGGGAGCGGGGGCGACGACCCGGATGAGGTCATCAAGAATCTCCTCCGCGGTCTGCCGGTGAAGCATCGGGTGATAGTTGAATACCGCTACGGACTGTGGGGAGGCCCCGGCTACTCGGCGCGCGTAGTTGCCGGTGCGCTTGGACTCGCCGAGTCGACGGTCGAGAAGCTCCGTGGTGAGTCGCTCGACCTGCTGCAGGTGCATCGCGATCGACTGCTTCTTCAACTTGCTCGCGCGTCAGAAGGCTACCGCCCCGACTAGCATCGTTCAGCGCTCGGCTAGCCCCCTCCCGCGCGCGCTCGTAGACTCACGTCATGCGCATGTCACGAATGTTTGGGCACACTCTCCGCGAAGCGCCGTCCGAGGCGGACACGCCCGGGCACGCGTTCCTGATCCGCGGCGGCTACATCGACCAGCTGATGGCGGGGGCGTACACGTTCATGCCGCTGGGGCATCGCGTGAAGCGGCGCATCGAGCAGGTCGTGCGCGAGGAGATGGACGCGGCCGGCGCGCAGGAAGTGACGATGCCGGCGATCCAGCCCGCCGAGCTGTGGGACCAGACCGGCCGCCGCGCCGGCATGGGCGCGACGCTCTTCCAGCTGCGCGACCGCCGCGAGCGCGAGCTGGCCCTCGGCCCGACGCACGAGGAGGTCGTGACGCGGCTCTTCTCCGACCACGCCGTGTCGTACCGCGACCTCCCCGTGACGCTGTACCAGATCCAGACGAAGTTCCGTGACGAGGCGCGCCCGCGCGGCGGCCTGATCCGCGTGCGCGAGTTCACGATGAAGGACGCCTACTCCTTCGACGCGGACGACGCCGGCCTCGACGTCTCGTACGGAGCGATGTTCGAGGCGTACCGGCGCATCTTCGCGCGCTGCGGCGTGCCGACGGTGCCGGTGCAGGCAGACTCGGGCGCGATCGGCGGCAAGGGCTCGCAGGAGTTCATCTTCCTCACCGATATCGGCGAGGACACGATCATCCTCTGTGACACCTGCACCTACGCCGCGAACCAGGAGAAGGCCGAGTTCGTGCGCCCCGCCGCCATCGGTAGTGACGCACTCCCCATCGAGGAGGTCGCGACGCCCGGCACCACCTCGATCGAGGCGCTCGCGGCGTTCCTCGGCGTGGAGGAGCGGCAGACCGCGAAGGCCGTGTTCTTCATGGCGAAGCAGAACGCCACCGGCGAGACCTTCCCCGTCTTCGCCGTCGTGCGCGGCGACCTCGACGTGAACGAGGTGAAGCTCGCGAACGCGCTCGGCGGCGCGGAGCTGCGCGCGATGGTCGACAGCGAGATCGCCGCGTACGGCATCGTCGCGGGGTACGCCTCGCCGGTCGGGCTGCGCGATGACCTGCGCGTGGTCGCGGACCTGTCGCTGCGCGACGCGCCGAACCTCGTCGCCGGCGCGAACAAGGCCGGCTTCCACCTGCGCAACGTGAACCTCGGACGTGACTGGCAGGCCGCCGTGACCGGCGACATCGCCAGCGCGCAGGCGGGCCACGGCTGCGCGCGCTGCGCCGCCGAGGGTCGCGACGGCCACCTCCGCGCCGAGCGCGGCATCGAGATGGGCCACGTGTTCCGCCTCGACTACACGTACACGTCGAAGATGAACGTCACCGTGCAGGACGCGAGCGGCGGACAGCTCACGCCGACGATGGGCTGCTACGGCATCGGCGTCGGGCGCATCCTTGCCGCCGCGGCCGAGGCGCACTGCGACGAGGCCGGCCTCGCGTGGCCCACCGAGGTCGCGCCGTACGACGTGCACCTCGTCGGCATCGGGCTCGACCGCGACGCGGAGGCGGCCGCCGACGCGGACGCGCTGTACGCGGAGCTGACGGCGGCGGGCCTCGACGTGCTGTTCGACGATCGCGACGAGCGGCCCGGCGTGAAGTTCAACGACGCCGATCTCCTCGGCGTGCCCGTGCGGCTCACGGTATCGAGCCGCAACACGAAGGCGGGCGCCGTCGAGGCGAAGGCGCGCACCGCGGCCGAGGCGGAGAGCATCGCGCGGGCGGACGTGCTCGCGCACGTGCAGTCACTGCGCGAGGCGGGCCTCGCGGCGTGCAGCGTCGAGGCTATCGAGCGGCAGGCACGCGGCCACTAGACCGCCGGCGGCGCACGAACTCCGCGACCGCCGTCTCCGCCAGCACCACGCCGGTCGTGCGGTCGCGCGCGAGGTCGACCTCGATCGCCTCGTCGAGCTGCCGGCCGTCGGCGTCGAGGAACAGCCGCACGACGGGGTCGTCCTCGCCGCCGGGTCGCAGGACGGACACCAGCCCGCGCATGCCCTCGTACGGCCCGTGATCGACGATGACCTCCGTGCCGGCAGGCAGCACCGGGAACGACTCCAGGAAGCGGTGCACGATGTCGCGGTTCAGCGTGCGCCCCGCCGCCTCCTCCATCACCGCGCGCGCGGCGGCGGGCGAGCGGCCCTCGTAGCCGGGGCCGGGCGCGATCAGCCGCTCGTACACGTCGGCGACGGCAACGATCTCGGACGCCAGCGTCATGCGCTCCACGTCCCGCTTGTCCTCGGCGGTGCGCAGCAGGCGGTGCCCGCCCGCGCGGCCGCGCGGGTAGCCCGAGCCGTCCACGCGCTCGTGGTGCTCGCCCGCGACGATCGACAGGTGCAGCGAGGGCGTGCCGAACGGCTCCAGCAGCGCCTCGCCGAGGATCGCGTGGTCCTCGAAGCGGATGCGCTCGGGGATCGATCGCTGCGAGTGCGGCTTCGCGCGCACCGCGGCCGGCACGAAAATCAGGCCGACGTCGTGCAGCAGCGCAGCCGAGACGATCATCGTCTGCTCCTGCGCCGGCAGGCCGAGGATGCCGGTGAGCCGCGCCGTGATCGCCGCCACGCCGATCGCGTGGCCCGCCTCGTCCGCGCCCGCGCCGCGGTCGACCAGGAAGCCGCCCTCGGGGCTCGCCTCCTCGCACATCGCGATGAAGGCGCGGACGACCGCCGGCAGGTCCTCGCGGAACCGGGAGCGGGCGATCGGCAGGGTGGGGCGCGTCTCGCGCAGGGTCAGCAGCGCCCGGCGGGTCGACAGGTTCACCAGCGGCGCGGTGACCATCGCGATCTTGCGCTCGAAGTCGCGCAGCAGCGGGCGCACGGTGCCTCGACCGCCGTCCAGCGGACGGACGGCGAGGTGCTCGCTCCAGCGGTCGTGGATGTAGCAGGAGGTGACCCCGCGCACG
>CANJBO010000049.1 GCA_947472995.1 Chloroflexota bacterium | reverse complement strand
GCGGCGACGTGCGCCTCGACGTCGCGGGCGACGTCGGCGCGGACGGCGGCGGCGATCGCGGTGCCATCGAGAATGCGTGCGCTCACGGGCGGCTCCCCTCGTGTTTCCTCGGGCGAAGGCCGGGATACCCGGCCCGCCCGAACGGACCTGCGGGCTATGACAACTGGCGCTGGGGATCAGGAGTATAGGCACGCCGCCGTGCTAGATTCTGCGTTCTTCCGGGGGACGAACGCCGGGATACCCGGCACGTCCGCACCGGACCTGCGAGCACCGGCGAGCACCCCTCGGAGCCCTATGAGCAGCCACGCGGTCGGCGTTGATGTGATCGAGACGGACCGCGTCGCGCGCGTGCTGTCGAAGCACCCGGAGCGGTTCCTGTCGCGCGTGTTCACGCCCGCGGAGGTCGCGTTCTGCCGCGGTCGCGTGCCGGAGCTCGCCGCGCGGTTCGCCGCGAAGGAGGCGATGATGAAGGCGCTCGGCACCGGCGCACGCTCCGTCGCATGGCGCGACATCGAGGTGCTGCCCGACCGTCGAGGCAAGCCGATGGTCTACCTCTACGGCGGCGCGAAACGGCGCGCGACGACGATCGGCCTCGACGCGATCGACGTGTCGCTGACGCACCTCCAGGGCATCTCGATGGCGGTCGTCGTCGCGACGCAGGAACGCCCCGAGATGGACCGCGACGAGGCGCGCGCCCGGCTGATCGGCGTGCTCCAGTCGCGCGGGCTCCTCGGCGACGACGAGCAGAACCCGGATCTCGAGTGATGGGCCTCGACTGATGGCGCGCGACTGATGCCGAAGCTCGTCACCGCTGCCCAGATGCGCGCCCTCGAGGCCGCGGCGATCGCGGCGGGCACGTCCGAGCGCGAGCTGATGGCGCGCGCGGGACTCGCCGTGGCGCAGGAGGCGTGGCTCGCCGTGGGCGCGACCGACGGTGCCGAGGTCCTCGTCCTGTGCGGGCCCGGCAACAACGGCGGTGACGGGCTGGTCGCCGCGCGCCACCTCGCGGAGTGGGGCGCGCTCGTGCAGGTGTACCTGCTTCGCGCGCGCGCCGAGGACGACGCCGAGTGGGCCGCCGTCGCGTCGTTCGGCATCCCGGCGATCACCGCCGAAGAGGACGCCGGGTTCGCAGTCCTCGAGGACCAGCTGTCGGGCGCCGAGATCGTCATCGACGCGCTGTTCGGCACCGGCTTCGCGCCGCGCGAGCGCCCGATCGAGGGCGACGCCGCGCAGGTGCTCTGGCGGCTGCGCGCGGCCCGCGAGGCCGCCCCGCCCGTGCGCCTCGTCGCGATCGACGTGCCGAGCGGCCTCGACGCCGACACGGGCGCGGCGGACGTGCACACCGTGGGCGCCGACATCACCGTGACGTTCGGCTTCGCGAAGACGGGCCTCGTTGCGGCGCCCGGCAGCCAGCTCGCGGGCGAGATCATCGTCGCGGAGATCGGGGTCGAGGACGACGCGGACGCGCTCCCGTACGAGGAGCTGCGCCTCCTCGACGTGCGCGCGCGCTTCCCCGCCCGCCCTGCCGACGGCCACAAGGGGACGTTCGGCACCGTGACGGTCGCGGCCGGATCACGACGATTCCCCGGCGCGGCGCGACTCGCCGCCGAGGCCGCCGCACGGTCCGGCGCGGGCCTCGTCACGCTCGCCGCGCCCGAGGCGATCCAGCCGCTGCTCGCGACCTTCGCCGACGCCACCCACGAGCCGCTGCCCTCGACCGACGGCACGCTGGATGCCGAGGCGGCCCGCGCGCTGCTGCGCACGCTGCGCGGCGGGCGCACCCGCGCCCTGCTCGTCGGCCCGGGCCTCGACCTCACGCCGGCCACCGAGGCGTTCGTGACGCAGCTGCTCGCCGGCCTCGACGCGGTCGAGGGACTCGAGGCGGTCGTGCTCGACGCCGACGCGCTGAACGTGCTGGCGCGGCTGCCGGGCTGGCACACCCGGCTGGCGCTGCCGCGCATCCTCACGCCGCACCCCGCCGAGATGGCCCGGCTGCTGGGTGTCGACCCCGCCGAGGTGCAGGCCGCACGCCTCGACGCTGCGCTCGGCTACGCGACGCGCACGGGCAGCGTGGTCGTGCTGAAGGGCGCCGGCACGATCGTCGCGACACCGGACGGGCGCGCGCGCCTCTCCGGTGTCGCCACCTCGGCGCTCGCACACGCGGGCAGCGGCGACGTGCTCGCCGGGTTGATCGCGGGCTTCGTCGCACAGGGGCTGGACGCGTTCGACGCCGCCTCGGCGGGCGTCGCGGTGCACGCGGAGTGCGGGCGCGTCGCGGAGCGTCGCATCGGCGCAGCCTCGACGCTGGCGAGCGATCTGCTACGCCTGCTGCCGGAGGTACGACGCGGGCTCGACGGCAGCGACGACGTACGTAATTTCGATGGCTTCGCAACAGAGCGCGCGCGTGGTGCAGCACCTTTGTCGCAGGAGAGCGAATGGTACAATCCACTGGACGGATGAATGGGTCGTACGACCCGCCGTCCACCCCAGTGAAGGTGCCGAATGACCGACGCCGACGCCCCCGACGCTGACAGTACCGCCGAGATCTCCGACGCCGAGGCCGCCGGTACGGACCGCGTCGCCCTCGTCTTCCCGGGACAGGGCTCCCAGACGCCCGGCATGGGCAAGCTCGTCTACGCGCACTCCGAGGCCGCTCGACTGACGTTCGAGGAGGCCAGCGACGTCACCGGCATCGACCTCGCGAAGCTCTGCTTCGACAGCAGCGAGGACGACCTCGCCACGACCTCCAACACGCAGCCGGCGGTGCTGACCACCTCGGTCGCCATCCTCCGCGCGATGCGCGAGAAGCTGAACGAGGTCGGCGACACGATGAAGCCGCGCCTCTTCGGCGGGCACTCGCTGGGCCTGTTCAGCGCGGCGGTCGCCTCCGGCGCCCTGTCCTTCCGCGACGCGCTGTTCATCATGGTCGAGCGCGGGCGCCTGATGGGCTCGTTCAACGCCGAGCGCCCCGTCGGCATGGCCGCGATCATCGGCCTCGCACCGAACATCGTGCGCGACATCTGCGCCGGCGCGACGGCGAGCGAGGACGACCGCGTCGACGTCGCGAACCACAACGAGGACACGCAGATCGTGATCAGCGGCGACGTGTCCGCCCTCGAGCGCGCGATGGAGGCGGCGAAGGCGCTTCAGGGCAAGGCGATCCGCCTGCGCCTGAAGGTCTCCAGCCACACCCCCCTGCACACCGCGCAGGCGCACGAGTTCGCCGAGATCATCCGCGAGGTGCCGATCGTCACCCCGGACCGCCCGATCGTCTCGAACATCACCAGCGAGCTGATGCGCACCGCCGCCGAGGTCCGCGCGGAGTTCGAGGCCCAGCTGCGCTCGCCCGTCCTCTGGACCGAGAACGTGCGCCGCATGACCCGCGAGGGCGTGGACACGCTCGTCGAGGTCGGCCCCGGCCACGCGCTCGCCCGCATCGCGAAGCGCATCGCCGGCGACCTGACGGCCGTCTCGCTGGACGACGCGCGGGAGAACCCGATCCCGATCTCCGTCCTCCCCGAGCGCCAGCCGCGCGCGGCCCAGTAACCGCATGAGCAGAGTCGTCGTCACCGGCATCGGCCTGATCACGCCCGTCGGCAACGACACGGGCACCACCTGGGACGCGCTGATCGCCGGACGCTCCGGCATCGGCCCGATCACCCACTTCGACGCGTCCGCGTACGAGTGCCCGATCGCCGGCGAGG
>CANJBO010000048.1 GCA_947472995.1 Chloroflexota bacterium | reverse complement strand
GTCGTCCGCCGCGGTGTCGATGCCGAGGTCGTAGGTCGCGCCATCAGTCATGCGATCAGCCACGAGCGCCGAGCCCGTCGAGCACGCGCTCGTAGCGCGCGCCGTTCGCGACGATCGTGATGCGGCGCTCCTTCGGTGCGCCCTCGACGGGGTCGAGGACGATGAACAGGTGCTCCGCGGGCAAGGCGTCGAGGCCGCGCTCGGGCCACTCCACCAGCAGCACGCCGTCGTGCGCCATGTCCTCGAGGCGGAGGTCCTCGACCTCGTCGGCGCTGGTGAGGCGGTACAGGTCGGAGTGGTAGAGGCGCGTCGCGCCGTCGTGGCGGACGCACAGCACGAACGTCGGGCTGCTGACGGTGCTCTCCACCTTCAGCCCGGCGCCGATGCCCTGCGCGAGCGCGGTCTTGCCGGCGCCGAGCGGCCCCTGCAACAGCACGACGTCGCCCGGGCGCAGGAAGCGCGCGAGCCGCCGCCCGAGGGCGCGCGTCTGCGCGACCCCCGTGCTGTGCAGCCTCGTGCGGTTCGCGGTGCTCATCGGTCCCCGTCTCCTCGGTGTCTCGTCTGGTCCCAGCCGCGTCGAGGCGGCTCGTACACGGAGCCGTCCTCGGCCCACGCGATGACCTCGCCGGGATGCTCCGCGACCACGCGTCCGATGAGCGTCACCGGCAGGTCGCGCGACTCCAGCCGTACCAGCGTGTCGCGCTCGCCGGTGAGCAGCAACTCGAAGTCCTCGCCGCCGCCGAGTGCGAGGTCGAGCGCGGCCTCCGCGCCCAGCAGCTCGACCGCCGCCGCGTGCACCGGCACCTGCGCCAGCGCGACCTCGATGCCCACGTGGGAGCGGCGCGCGATGTGGCCGAGGTCCTGCAACAGCCCGTCGGAGACGTCGATGCCGCAGCGCACGCCCGCGGCGACGGCCGCGCGCCCGAGCGCGACGCGTCCCACCGGCCGACGGTGCGCGTGCACGAGATCCGCTGCGCGCGGCTCGTCGGCACGCCCCGCCTCGATCAGCGCGAGCCCCGCCGAGGCGGCCCCGACCGCGCCGGACACCGCCACGCGGTCGCCGATGCGCGCGCCGCCTCGACGCAGCAGTGCTGGAATGTCGTCCGTCGTCGCGCGGGCGCGGCCGTAGGCCGCGATCGAGAGGCCGCTCGTCGCCGCCCGCACGATGTCGCCGCCCGCGACGCGCACGCCGTGCGCGATGCACGACTCCGCGATCCCGCGCGCGAGCCCATCGAGGTCCTCGACGGTCGCGTCGGGGCCGAGCAGCGTGGCGACGAGGAGGTACCGCGGCTCGGCGCCCATCGCGGCGAGGTCGGAGACGTTCGCGGCGACGGCGCGCCAGCCGACGTCGGCCATGCTCATCGTGTCGCGGCGGAAGTGGTTGCCCTCGACCAGCGCGTCGATCGTGGCGACCGCGAGGCCCTCGGCGGTCGTCCACGCCGCGGCGTCGTCGCCGGACGGGACGACGATGTCGCGCGCTGCCGCGTCGCCAAGCAGCGCGACGATGCGGTCGATCAGCGCGAACTCGCCCAGATCGTCGAGGCCATGACCGAGACGCTGCTCGTCGAGGCGCATCGCGGCGTTACTCCTCGGCGGTGACGTCCGGGCCCTCGGCGAGGTCGACGCGCGCGACCGACGCGACCATGTCGTCGTCGTCCACGTTCATCACCTGCACGCCCTGCGTGCCGCGCCCCTGCTGGCTGATCGAGCCGGCCGAGGTGCGCATGACGATGCCGTTCTTCGACACGACGACCAGCTCGTGGTCCGCGCTCACCGCGCGCGCCACGGTCAGCGGGCCGCTGCGCGAGGTCACGCGGAACGTGAGCACGCCGTTGCCGCCGCGCCCCTTGCTCGGGTACTCCTCGATCGGGGTGCGCTTGCCGACGCCGCGCTCGGAGACGACCAGCAGGTCCTCGCCGTCCTCGTCGATCACCATCGCGATCACCTTCGCGCCGGCGCGCAGCTTGATGCCGCGCACGCCGCCCGAGGCGCGCGAGGCGACGCGGAGGTCGCCCACGTTGAAGCGCATCGCCTGCCCGTCGGTGCTGACGATCACCGCGTCGTTCGCCTCGCGCGCCGGGCGCGCCTCGACGAGTCCGTCGCCGTCATCGAGGCGCATCGCGATCAGGCCGGCCTTGCGCACGGACTCGAACTGGTCGAGCGGCGTGCGCTTCACGACGCCCTGCTCGGTCGCGAGGACCATCGAGTCCTTCGTGAAGTCCGTGACGACCACGACGGCCGACACGCGGTCGTCCTGCGACATTTCGACGAGGTTCACGACGGGGATGCCGCGCGCCTGGCGCGATCCCTCCGGCACCTCGTACCCGCGCACGGAGTAGACCTTGCCCTGCGCGGTGAAGAGCAGCAGCGTGGCGTGCGTGTCGCAGACCTGGAGGTGACGCACGGCGTCCTCCTCGCGGATCGTCTGGCCCATCACGCCGCGGCCGCCTCGACGCTGCACGCGGTACTCGGTCAGCGGGACGCGCTTGATGTAGCCGCGGTCGGAGACCGTGACGACGACCTGCGCGTGCGCGACGAGGTCTTCTTCGGAGATGTCCTCGACGGCGCCGGGGAAGACCTGCGTGCGGCGGGCGTCGCCGTACTTCGTCTTCAACTCCGCGCAGTCGTCCTTGATCAGCGCGTCGATCTTCTCGGGGTGCGCGAGGAGGTCCTGCAGGTAGGTGATGAACTCCATCAGCTCGCCGTGCTCGATGCGGATGCGGTCCGACTCGAGCTGGGCGAGGCGGCGCAGCTGCATGTCCAGCACGGCCTGCGCCTGCCGGTCGCTGAGCCCGATGACCACCGGCAACGCCGGCTGCGCGCCCGCGATCGCCTCGAACACCTCGGCGGCGACGGGCTCCTCGCTCATCAGCGACGTCTTCGCGGCGTCGGCGGAGGCGGAGTGCCGGATGATGTAGATCACGACGTCGAGGAACTGGATCGCACGCAGCAGCCCCTCGAGGATGTGCGCGCGGTCCTGTGCCTTCTCCAGGTCGAACTCGCTGCGGCGGCGGATCACGACGCGGCGGTGGTTGATGAAGGTGACCAGCGCTTCCTTCAGCGTCAGCGTGATCGGCTGGTTCTCCACCAGCGCCAGCATGTTGACGGCGAAGTTGCTGCGCAGCGCGGTGTGCTTGTAGAGCTGGTTCCGCACGGAGGCGTACGTGGCGCCACGCGACAGCTCGATCACCATGCGGATGCCGTGGCGGTCGGACTCGTCACGCAGGTCGGAGATGCCGTCGATGCGCTTGTCGCGCACCATGTCGGCGATGCGCTCGAGGAGGTTCGCCTTGTTCACCTGGTATGGCAGCTCGGTGACGACGATCTGGTAGCGGCCGGAGCGCGACTCCTCGAGCTCCATGCGCGCCTGCATCGTCACGCGGCCGCGGCCGGTGGCGTAGGCGTTCCGGATCTCGGCGCGGTCGAAGATCATCGCCGCGGTCGGGAAGTCCGGCCCCTTCACGATCTCCATGAGGTCGTCGAGGTCGGACTCGGGCCGGTCGATCAGCAGCGTGACGGCGTCGCACAGCTCGTTCAGGTTGTGGGGCGGGATGTTCGTCGCCATGCCGACGGCGATGCCGGTAGAGCCGTTGAGCAGCAGGTTCGGCAGCCGCGAGGGCAGCACGATCGGCTCTTCCATCGAGTCGTCGAAGTTCGCCTGGAAGTCCACGGTGTTGCGGTCGATGTCCGCCAGCATCTCGCCCGCGATCGCGGCGAGGCGCGCCTCGGTGTAGCGCATGGCGGCCGGCGGGTCGCCGTCGATGGAGCCGAAGTTGCCCTGCCCCGCGACCAGCGGGTAGCGCATGTTGAAGTCCTGGGCCATGCGGACCAG
>CANJBO010000047.1 GCA_947472995.1 Chloroflexota bacterium | reverse complement strand
GCGATGCCCGCGGCGAACTTCGCCTGGAACTGCTCCTTCAGGAACGCGGGGCCACCAACCACCAGCAGCTGGTACGCGCCCGTCGGGTCCTGCACCCACGCACCCTTCGCAGTCGCCGCGGAAGCGGCCACCTCGAGCTGCGCGACGGTGCCCCCGCCGAAGATCACGAGCGCCTGTCCCAAGGTGCTGAAGATCGGCGCCACCAGGAACGCGCCGGTGCCGCCTGCCACCGGGGGCGTGGTGACCGGGGGCGTCGTCACGGGAGGCGTGATCACCGGCGGAGTCGTCGAGCCGGTGACCGTCAGGCCGCCGGGGAGCGTCGCGCTCACGTCACCGATCTGCGTCACCGCCACGGTGACGGTGCCCGAGAGGCCCGGCGGCACCGTCGCGACGATCTGCGTCGATCCGATGACGGTCGAGCTCGGCGCCGTGACGCCGTTGAAGGTGACCCAAGAGCCGGGGTTGATGCCGTTGCCGTTGATCGTGATCGCCCCGCCTGCGCTCGATGCCGTCGCAGGCGAAGCGTTGCTCAACGTCAGGCCGGCGGTGCCCTCGTACGTGAAGCCGCTGGCGAGCGTCGCGGTGGCGCCGTCGTTGTTCACGACGCGCACGGCCACCGGCCCCGGGAGGTTCGAGGGCGTCCGCACGAAGAGCGAGGACGCGCCGTTCCACGAGACGCTCGGGCTGGGCACGTTGCCGAAGTAGACCATCGCACCGCCGGAGAAGCCGGTGCCGTTCACGGTGACCTGCGTGCCGCCGAGGCTCTGCCCGTTCGCCGGCGAGAGGCCGGAGACCACCGGTGTCACCGAGTTCGGCTGCGGCCCGTAGGTGAAGCCCTGCGGTGTCGTCGCCGAGCGGCCATCGGGGTTCGTCACGGTGAGCGACTTCGGCCCCACCGCGCCCGGCGGCGTCACGAGGACGAGCTGTGTCGAGTTCACGTAGGTGACGGAGGTTACCGGCACGTCGCCGATCTTGACCGTCGCGCCTCGCGCGAAGCCGTTGCCGTCCACGCGGATCGTGCTGCCGCCGACCAGCGGGCCGCCCCCCGGGATCGAGGTCGCGACGCTGATGTCGCCGACGAAGGTGAACCCGTTCGGCAGGCTGACTCGCGCCCCGTCCGGGTTGACCACGGTGACCGCGACCGAACCGGTTACGCCCGGCGGCGTCCGCGCGAAGATCGCTGATCCCCCGAGCACGTTGATGCCCACCCCCGGCAGGTCGCCGAAGAACACCGCCGCGGCGCTGCTGAACCCGGCACCGGTGATCGTCATGCTCGTGCCACCGGAGTTCGGCCCGGTGGACGCGGTCACACCGGAGATCGCGAGCGGCGCCTCGGAGGTGGCGTAGAAGAACGCGGAGGTCAGGGTGGCCACCGCGCCGTCCGGGTTGGTCACCATCACCGTCGCGGCGCGGCCGGTTCCGCTATCCGACGGAGGGGTCGTGCCGGTGATCTGGGTGTCGCTGACGCGTGTGACGCCGATTGCCGGAAAGCCACCGATGAACAGGTTCGCACCGACCTGGAAGTCCATGCCCGTGACGGTGATCGTCGTGCCTCCGCGCGTCGGCCCCTGCGACGGCGAGATCGAGGTGATCGCCGGGAACGAGACCGCCTCGGCGCTGCGCGGCGACGCGATCACAAGGCCGGCCCCGAGCATGCCCGCGACGACTACGACCAGGCCAAGCCGGATGCGGCGTGCGTGGCTCATCAAACCTCGGTCGGTCACGGGCAGGCTCCTCGGCGCGGGTGCGGGTTCAGGCGTGCATCGTAACGCGTCACGCATCGAGGTGCAGTCGAGACGACACGCCGGATGCGCACCGTCGCACGCCACTGCGAGCCATTCTGTCGCATCATCGAGGCGACGAACCATGCCGGCGCGCCGGACGTTCTGATCGATGAACGCAAGGAGCCGAGATGCCCGGACTCACCGCCTCCCGTGCCGCGCTCCTCGTGCTGGGTGCGCTCCTCGTCGTCACCGGCCTGCTCGTCTCGGCGCGGGCCGTCGAGGCGCAGACGACGGGTGGGTTCGCCTCGGCGCCCACGTTCAGCAACGGCGGGCAGGCGGCGGTCGTGTTCCGCGGCGGTTCGGTCGCGAGCCTGGAGACGGCCGCGCGCACCAGCGGAGCGACGGGCGTGTGGGCGCAGGACGCGCTCGGCGGCTTCCAGCTGCTGGTGGTGGACGGCCCGCCGTTCCTGCGCGAGACGTTCACGTCTCGCTTCCCCGCGGGGTTCGGCTCCGCGACGGCTGTCACGCTGACGCGGCCCGCCGGGGCGACGAGTGTCCCGCCCCCGACCGTGACGCAGCCGCCTACGGGCACGCCGGCCGGCATCCCACCGACGCGGGGCGGTGTCCTCGGCCCCTCCGCGAACGACTAGCGAATCGACGCCGGGCCGCGCTACGTGCGGGAGGTGTCCATCTGCGGCAGCATCCCGGTGACGGTGTACACGACGCGCTCCGCGATGTTCGTCGCGCGATCGGCGATGCGCTCGAGGTTGTGCGCGACCCAGAGCAGGTGCGTGCAGCCCTCGATGGTGGAGCGGTCGCGGGTCATGATCTCGACCAGCTGGAGGTAGACGCGGTCGTACAGCGCGTCCACCTCGTCGTCGGCCTGCCCGACGGCGTAGGCGGCGTCGACGTTGCGATCGACCAGCGCCTGCAGCGCGTCCTTCAGCATCGCGCGCGCGCGCGTCGACATCGCAACGAGATCGTCGAGGGGCAGCATCAGTGGCCCCTCGTCGAGCATGCGCACGATGCGCGCGATGCCCTCCGCGTGATCGCCCATCCGCTCCAGGTCGGAGGCCATTGCCAGCACGGCGACGATCAGCCGCAGATCGCTCGCCATCGGCGCCTGCTGCGCGAGGAGCGACACGCAGACGTTGTCCAGGTGGAAACGCGCGCGGTTCACCTCGCCGTCGTCGCGGATGACGGCGTCGGCCAGCGGGAGGTCGCGGTCGGAGAGCGCCTGCATGCAGCGATCGACCTGGCGCTCGACCATCGACCCGAGTTCGAGGATCTGGTCTTCGACCTGCCGGAGGCCGAGGTGGAACTGCTCTCGCGGCATCGTGGGCTCCTGGTCCGGCTGAGACGCGGCCGGGCGGCCGCTGAGCGCCGGTGATCCTGCACGCCCGTCTGGGGCCGATCGTGGCAGCGTGGGGTTAATCGGCCGTTAAGACAGCCCGATCGTGATGGTGACGTCCGCCTGAACGTGACCTGCCGGTCACTCGTTCGTAACGTCCGCGACCGAGTGTGTGTCGCAGGCCGTCCGCCGCCCGGCGGTCGAGCAGCACGCAAGGGAGCCACGATGGGCACGACGCACGAGATCATCGCGGAGACCTACTTCCGCACGTTCTCCCACGCGAACGCGGTGCTGGCGACGATCGCGCCGGGTGACACCGTGCGGACGAAGCTCCTCGACGCCGGCGGGCAGGACTACCTCGACGTGCGCCGCTCGGAGCCGGGCAACCCGTTGACCGGGTCGTTCTACATCGAGGGTGCGGAGCCGGGGGACGCGCTGGCCGTGCGCTTCGATCGCGTGCGCTGCAACCGCGCGTGGGGCTGGAGCTCGTACCGCCTCGGCCTCGCGTCGCTGCTGCCGGACATGGTGGAGACGGTCTACTCCAGCCACTACAAGCAGGACCTGATCCGCCCGGGCCGCGCGAACGCCGTCCCGTGGGACATCGATCTCGCCGCCGGGACGACGAGGCTGCGCGAGCCGCAGCCCAGCGCGATCAGCCTCGAGTTCCCGGTGAAGCCGATGGTCGGCTGCATCGGCGTCGCGCCCGCGGGCGACTTCGCGCCGACGTCCGGGCCATCGGGCGCCTACGGCGGCAACATCGACTACAACGAGATCGGCGAGGGCGCGACGGTGCTGCTGCCCGTCTACCACCCCGGCGCGCTGCTCTTCGTCGGCGACGGGCACGCGCTGCAGGGCGACGGCGAGCCGCTGGGCACGGCCGTCGAAACCTCGATGGACGTCGAATTCACCGTCGAGGTGCGCAAGGGCGCGGCACCTTCGTGCCCGCGCGTGGAGCGCGCAGAGGCGCTGATGTCGATCGGCAGCCAGCCGGAGTTCGTCAGCTCGCTCGACCGTGGGCTCCAGATGGCGACCAG
>CANJBO010000046.1 GCA_947472995.1 Chloroflexota bacterium | reverse complement strand
CTGCTGGCGATCGACATCGGCAACACCAGCGTCGCGATCGGCGTCTTCGCCGGCGAGGACCTGATTGCCACCTTCCGCATCGCGACCGACCTGGACAACTTCGCGGACGAGTACGCGATCCTGCTGCTCGGGCTGCTGCGGAGCCAGGACCTGGATCCGGGCGATATCGGCGCCGCGATCCTGTCCAGCACCGTGCCGCCGCTGATCCAGACGTTCCAGATTGTCTGCCGCCAGCACTTCGATGTGGAGCCGATCGTCGTCGGACCCGGCGTGAAGACCGGCGTCCGCGTGCTCTACGACAACCCGCGCGAGGTCGGCCCGGACCGCATCCTGCACGCCGTGGCCGCGCTGGACCGCTACGACCCACCGCTGATCATCGTCGACCTCGGCACCGCCTGCGTCTTCGACGCCGTGTCGAAGGACGGCGACTACCTGGGCGGGGCGATCGCGCCTGGCCTCGGGCTCGCCTCGCAGGCGCTGTTCAGCCGGGCGGCGATGTTGCACCGTGTCAGCATCTCGCAGCCGGACAGCCCGATCGGCCGGAACACGGTCCATTCGATGCAGTCCGGGATCTTCTTCGGCTACGTGGAGCTGGTGCGCGGGATGGTGCGCCGCTTCAAGGAGGAGATCGGCGAGGAGGCGCTGGTGATCGGCACCGGCGGCTACGCCAACCTGATCGCCGACGAGGCCGGCTGCTTCGACGCGATGGAGCCGGACCTGAACCTCGACGGGCTGCGCATCGTCTGGGAGGCCAACCGATGACCGCTGACGCGACTGGCGACGACACGGCCGAGGTGATCCCGGGCCGCCCCGGCGACCCGCTGCGCGGCCGCCACGTCGTCCTCGGCGTGACCGGGTCGATCGCCTGCTACAAGGCCGTCGAGGTCACGAGCCGCCTCGTGCAGGCCGGCGCGACGGTGGACGTCGTGCTGACGAGGGGGGCGATGGAGTTCGTCACCCCGCTCGCGTTCAAGGCGATCACCCAGCGCAACCCATACACCGACATGTTCGATCCGAGCGGCCCGGAGGGCGAGGCGCACGTGGAGCTCGCGCGCCGTGCCGACGTGATGCTGATCGCGCCGGCCACGGCCGCCACGCTCTCGCGTCTCGCGACCGGCCTCGCCGAGGACTTCGTGACGCTGACGGCGATCGCGACGGAGGCACCGCTGCTGGTCGCGCCGGCGATGGACAGCCAGATGTGGGCACACCCCGCCGTGCAGGCGAACGTGGCGACGCTCCGCGATCGCGGCACGCGGTTCATCGGCCCCGTCGAGGGGCGCCTCGCGTCGGGTCGCGTGGGCGCCGGCCGGCTCGTCGAGCCCGAGCGGATCGTCGACGAGCTGCGCGTGTACCTCGGCCGCGCCGGCGGCGACCTCGCCGGCCGCACGATTGTCGTCACCGCCGGGGGCACGCGCGAGGCGATCGACCCGGTGCGCTACATCAGCAACCACTCGAGCGGAAAGATGGGCTACGCGATCGCCGAGGCCGCGCGTGACCGTGGCGCGGACGTGGTGATCGTCTCGACGGTCGGCCTGCCGGTGCCCGCCGGCGTGCGCGTCGTCCCGGTGTCCTCGGCGAGCGAGATGCAGACGGCGGTGCACCGCGAGTGCGCCGACGCTGACGTGTTGATCGCGGCCGCCGCGGTGGCCGACTACCGCCCGGCGAGCGCCGCGGACCAGAAGCTGAAGAAGAGCGCCGGCAACGCCGGCATGGCGATCGAGCTGGTCGAGAACCCCCACGTCCTCGGCAGCACCCCGACGAAGTCCTCGCGCGGCACGCTGGTCAAGGTAGGCTTCGCCGCCGAGACGCAGAACCTCATCGAGAACGCCGTCGCGAAGTTGAACGAGCGTGGCGCGCGCATGATCGTCGCCAACGACGTGACCGCGACGGACGCCGGCTTCGGCTCCGACGACAACCGCGTCAGCATCCTCGACGACCGGGGCGGCCGCGACGACCTGCCGCTGATGACGAAGTACGCCGTCGGCCACGCGATCCTCGACCGCGTCGCCAAGCTGCTGACGTAGAGCAGCGCTCCTTAGAAGGGAGCAGAGCGGAGTTGCGTTCTCCCAAAGTGCCGCCCGAGTCCGACGGTCGCCGTCAGGGCCGCTAGGACCGGAGGTATCAGGAAGGGCCAGGTCAACGGGACGATCAACATCCCCAGTGCTGCCACGATCGCGAGCGGCAACCAGGCGATGAGCCACCAACGTCCTGAGCGCACTTCCGCGAGGGCGAGCACTGGCAGAAGAGCGAACGGCGCCGCCAGCATCGCTGCGATCGAAGGCACTCCGACCGCAAGCCACGCGATCCACGCCGCGGACGCGAATGATCCGACCGCCAGCGTGATCTCGAGGTGTTCCGCCGCACGGCGCAGGTTCATGCCGGGAGTATAGGCACAACCTTCTCGCCGGGACTACCGTTCTCGCTCCAGCGTCTCCACGAGGCGCTCGAAGGCCAGCCAGTCCTCGACGCTGCGCCAGTGGGCGGCGCGGGGGTGGGCGGCGTTCATCGGGTGCGCCATCAGCACGGGCACCGTGGGGTGGGCGTCGTCGAACGCCTCGAACACGGCGACCGAGTCGTCGAGGTGCGCGGCGAGGCTGTGCTCGATGGCGTGCGTGGCCTTTGGGCCGGTGGCCGTCGTGACGAAGCCCGCGACGCGCAGGCCGTGGTGCTCCAGCCAGCGTCGAGGTGTGACCGACTCCGCCTCGCTCCGCGCAGTGAGTAGCACGATCTCGTGACGCGCGCCGAGGCGTCGCATCACCTCGATCGCGCCGGGGCGCGACTCGATCCGCGTCGAGTGGTCGGCGAGCACGATCTCCGCGCTCAGCGCGTCGAAGCGCTCGCGGCCGACGGCGGCGTAGCAGAGCGCCTCGATGTCCGCGACGTCGGGGTTCGCCGCGCGGATCGCGCGGAAGTCGACGCCCGTGCGCTCGAGCGTGATCGCGCGCAGCAGCCCGCCGAAGTCCGCGAGCGTGTTGTCGAAGTCGATGCCGAGGCGCATCGCGACCGCCTCGTTTACTCCGTTGCGGGCTGGAGGAGCTGCACGATGTTGCCGTCGGGGTCGGTGAACGTCGCGACCCAGCCGCCCCACGAGAGCTGCGTCGGCGGCTGCGAGAACACGACGCCGGCCGCTTCCATGCGCGCGGCGGTCGCCACGCAGTCGTCGACCTGGAAGTTCACCATCATCCGGTACGGGTCGCTCGCCATGCCCTCGACGCCGTCGTGCGTCGAGATGATCAGGCGCACCCGCAGCGGCTCGACCTTCCAGTCGAACGCGGTGCGCATGCCTCGATCGGCGCTGGGCTCGAGGCCGAGCGCATCGATGTAGAACGCGCGCATCGCGGGGAAGCGCTCCTCGCTGGTGAACAGCAGGACGCTCGTCAGCGCGCCAACTCGGTCGCTCATCGCGCACCCCCCACGTGGCCGCGCGCCACGCACGCCGCGAGCAGCACCGCCGCGAGCAGCGCGAGCCCCTGCACGGCGGCCACGCGCGAAGCCTCGTCGAGGCCGCCGCTGCCGGTGGCCGCCGGCGCGGGCGGCGGAGTCGCGACGCGAGTCAGCGCACCGGCGGTGAGCGCGTACACGCGGCGCTCGGGCACCGTCGCGGGCGAGGAGAGCGGTTCGTTCGGCCCGCGCACCATGAGGTCGACGACGATGCGGCCGGCTATGTCGATCGCGAGCGCCTCGGTTTTGATGCGATCGCCAAGGCTGGTCTTCGCGGTCGTCTTCCCCGTCGCGTCGACGGCGTACAGGTCCACGAACTGCCCGGTGCCGCCGCCGCTCGACGCCAGCACCACTGCTCCTCCGGGCTGGCCCGCGATCGTGCCGCCCGCGGCCATCACAAAAGTCGCGGTGGCCATGCTGGCCGAACCGGGGGCCGCTGCGACGCTGAACGTACCGTTCGTGAGCTTCGCGGTACCGCCGGGAACGCCGTCCACGGGGTACGTCCCGTTGCGGAGCGCCTCGAGGGTGAGCGCGGGCGCCTGGGCACCTGCCGTCGAGGTCATCGACGGTGCCAGTGCCAGCACGGCGAGCAGCAGTGAGAACGCAGTGAATCGGTATGAGATGCGCATCGTTAGCTCCTCGCTCGGCCGCGCGCGAAGTGGATGAGGGTGCGCACGGGG
>CANJBO010000045.1 GCA_947472995.1 Chloroflexota bacterium | reverse complement strand
GCGATGGCGAGCTCGCCGTGGGTGCCGCGCACCACGAAGGGCTGCGCGTTGCACTGCACGGAGGCGCCGGTGGTGGAGTAGCGGGTGTGGCCGATGGCGGCCTGTCCGGGGAGGGTCGAGAGGGTCTCTTCGGTGAAGACCTGCGAGACGAGGCCCATCTCCGCGAAGAGATGGATGCGCTTGCCGTCCGTGGTGGCGATGCCGGCGGATTCCTGGCCACGATGCTGAAGCGCATGGAGGCCGAAGAAGGTAAGCCGAGCGACGTCTTCGCCAGGAGCGAAGACGCCAAAGACGCCGCACTTCTCATCGAGCTGGTCGAGCAACCCGCACCTGCTCCCACGCCCGTCAGGACGAAAGTGTATCACTCGCCGCCGGGAAGACGGAGCGCTCGCGCCATCGAGGGGTGCGATATCTCGCGTCGCGTCCCGATCGAGGTCCGATCAGCCGCCCAGCATCTGGAGCTGGCGGTGCTCGATCTTCGTGCAGCGGTCCATGACGACCTCGAGGCCCGCCGCGCGCGCCGTCGCCGCGGCCTCCTCGTTCACGATGCCCAGCTGCATCCAGACCGCCTTCGCCCCCGCCTCGATCGCCGCGTCGACGACCGGCGGCACGTCGCCGGGCCGCCGGAAGATGTCGACGATGTCCACCGCGACCGGCACGTCCGCCAGCGAGGCGTACACCGGCTGCCCAAAGATCTCCTGCTCCGTGGGGTTCACGAGGTAGACCTCGTACCCGGCGTCGATCAGGTACTTCGCGACGTCGTTGGACGGGCGCGTCGGGTCGGCGGAGACCCCGACCACCGCGATCGTCTTCGCGTCGCGCATCAGCTCCAGCGAGTGCTCCACCGTGACCTCCGGTTCGGGATGCGCGCTGCGTGGCGCGCCCGCGCGTCCAGCCTCGATCGTCTCACGCGCGCGCTACGCCTCGACGGCCGGCTGGTCCTCGGCAGCGCCGGGAGCAGCGTCGATGGCCCACGCAGGGAGCGCGGCGACGACCACGGGGGCGCCGGCCATCTCCCCCAGCGCGGTCGCGAGGTCATTGGCACGACCGAGCGCCTCGGTGGCCAGCGGGCGCGCGGCGCTGACCTGCGCGACGACGAGGACGCGGTCGTTGTCCTTCACCAGCCGCACCTCCCAGCGCACCACGTCCTGCAGGTCGCCGCTCGGCAGCTCCTCGGCGAAGTCGCCGCCGACCTCGATGCGCTGGATGCGCGCGAACGGGACGAGCTCCTGCGTGCCCAGCCCGAGGCCGAGGAAGCCCTGCTGCCAGCGGCAGGTGCCCTTCGGGCGCTCCATCAGGAACGCGCTGCCGGCGACCTGGTACACGAAGCCGAGCACCGCCGTCGGCCCCGCGACGATCGCGAACAGCAGCAGCGCGCCCAGCAGCCACAGCGGCAGCACGTCCATGAACGTCGCGAGCACCCACACCGCCAGCAGCGCGAGCAGCCCCTGCACCACCGGGACGATCGCGCTGCTGCGCGAGGGGCGCACGGCGATCGTGTCGGGCGTGATCGCCGCGTAGGCGCGGTGCAGCGGGATCGTGCGGCGCTCGGGCGAAGTCGTCATGCGGCCTCGAGGGATGCTCGGTGGGGACACGTCGAGTCTAGGCGCGCCCGGGCGCTGACGGCAGCGGTACGCTCTCCACGAGAGAGGTGGCCGCCGGTGGTCTGGGTACCGCAGCAGGGTTCCGATGGTGCATGGGGCTGGGGAACGGCCGTGCAGCCGTGGTGGCATCCGATCCGGTCCTGGCTGCTGGTTCCCAAGTTCGTACAGTGCGCTGGATACGCTCGCGCAATCGCCGCCATTGTGCGCGCGTCGGTCACAAGGATGCGCTGTTCCACATGGCCCAAGAGGGCGAGGTCCCGCCCGATGAGAGCGTCTGCTACCACTGCGAGGCCGTCCTGACCGAGTGCTGTAATCCCGGCACGTGCTCCTGATCGCTTCCACCGGTGCACGGGCGCGCCTATGATCGAGGCACCGGAGGCGCTCATGCGACAGAACCTGATGGACATCCTGGCTTGCCCGCTCTGCAAGGGCGCGCTGACCCTCGACGCGACGCGCGAGGACGCCGGCGAGGTGATCGAGGGCACGCTGCGCTGCGCCGCCTGCGATGAGACCTACCCGATCACCGAGGGCATCCCGAACCTGCTCCCGCCGGACCTCCGCCGCGCGATGGAGTCGCAGGCCGCGGCCCCGCCCACCCCGCACTAGGCCGCGAGACACCTCGATGGGACCGATGACCCAGCAACGCTCGCGCATCCTCGGTCGCGTGCTGATGGCCGCGGGCGTGGTGAAGATCGCGTGGTGGCTGCGCGGCCTCGTGCGCTGGCCGCTCGTCGTCTCGATCCCCCTCGCGCTGATCACGCTGCCCGTCGCCGCGCTCGCGCTGTGGACCGGCTACACGCTCGCGACGATGGACTGGGACGACCCGGCGGACTACCCGCCGCCCGCGCCGGCCGCCGAGGATCCCGCGCTCTAGCGACGAGGATCACGGCGGAGGGGAAGCCCTCACCCCAACCCTCTGCCATTTCGTGAGCGAGGGACCGGAGCGCTACGCCGTCTCCCACCCCTCCTCGGCGACGCGCACGACCTCGGCGCGCTCGGCGGGCGGGCGCGCGGCGCGCAGCGCGGCGATCGTGACGCCGAGGATCGGGTGCACCGCGTCGCCGGCGACGTCCGCGAGCGGGACGAGGACGAACGAACGCTCCGCCAGCAGCACGTGCGGCGCGACGAGGTCCGGCTCGTCCACCGTCTCTCCCTCGATCAGCGCGATGTCGATGTCGAGCGGGCGCGCGGTCCAGCGCTCCGCGGCGAAATCGCGGCCGTGCGCAGCCTCGATGCGCTTCGCCAGCACGAGCAGCGCGCGCGCGTCGAGGTCGCTCGACCCGGCGACCGCGATGTTGAGGAACGCGGGCTGATCCTGTACGCCCCACGGTGGCGTCTCGTACAGCGCCGACACCGCGTCGATGGGCACGCCGCCCGCGCGCAGCTCCTCGATCGCGCCGCGCAGGTGCGCGCGGCGATCGCCGAGGTTCGATCCGAGCGCGAGGTACACGCGTCGCGTCTGCATTCAATGCTCCTGCTCAGCGCAACAGCGTCGGCCAGGCGTCAGGGCATCACGCCGCGCACGACGGCGTCGGAGACGCGCGCGACCTGCACCATCTCCTCCACGTCGTGCACGCGCACGATGTCCGCACCCTGCTGGATCGCGAGCGCGATCGTCGCGGCCGTGCCCCACGCGCGCTGCGCCGCCGGGCGATCGACGACGTAGCCGATGAACGTCTTCCTCGACGTGCCCACCAGCAGCGGACGGTCGAGGTCGCGCAGCTCGCCGAGGCGGCGCAAGAGGTGGTAGTTCTGCGCCGGCCCCCACCCGAATCCGAAGCCGGGGTCGAGGATGATCTGCTCGCGCCGCACCCCCGCCGCCTCCGCAAGCGCGATGCCTCGACGCAGCCCGTTGCGCACGTCCTCGACGACGTCGCCGCCGAACTCGCGACCACGCTGGTTGTGCATGATCACGACGGGCACGCCCGCGTGCGCGACGGCGGCCGCCATGTCCGCGTCGCCCTGCAACCCGGTGACGTCGTTCACCGCGTCGGCGCCCGCGGCGATCGCGCGCGTGGCGACGGCGGCCTTCGTCGTGTCGACGGTGATCGGCGTGCCGCGCACCGCGCGCCGCACGGCGCCGAGGACGAGCGACAGCCGCGCCCACTCCTCGTCGGCGTCGACCGCGGCGAAGTCAGGCCGCGTGGACTCCGCGCCGATGTCGATGAGGTCCGCGCCCGCCTCGACCATCGCGACCGCGCGCCGCGCCGCGCCCGCGGGATCGACGATGCCGTCGCCGGAGAACGAATCGGGCGTCGCGTTGATCACCCCCATGACGAAGGTGCGGCTCCCCCACGCGAAGCGCGTCTTGCCGATCGTCGTCGGCGCGGGGTGATCTCCCGCGGGCATCGAGGCGTCGCCGCCCAACCTAAACCACCTCAATCGGCGCTTCCTCGATGATCCCGCCCTGGCGGATGTGGTACGCGCGCACGTCCGCCTCCTCGTGCTCGAGCGAGACGAGGATGTAGTACGTCTCGGGGTACATCGGCGGCTTGTCGGTGCTGTCCGGCGGGTAGAACGCCATCCGCACGTCCGTCGGCGACGGGCGCGCCGCCGAGGCGACGTGCGAGTGGTAGATCGCGAACAGCGTCTCGCCCTCGTCGTCACGCTGACGTTCGAGGCGCATCAGCTGCAGCGGGTTCATCTCGTAGCGGTAGGGGCTGGCGGCGGTGTTGCCGATGCGGTGCACCTGGATGGGCGTCCCGTC
>CANJBO010000044.1 GCA_947472995.1 Chloroflexota bacterium | reverse complement strand
GCGGGCTGGCCCGCCGCCGTCGAGGGCGTGAGCAGCAGCGCGACATCGGCGTCGCCCTTCGCGAGACGCTCGACGGCCTGCTCCTCGGTCAGCCCGGGCACGACCTGGACGTCGAGGAACCCGACGCGCTCGAGCGCCTCGACGAGCGCGGCGCCCGCGGCGGTGCGCGTGTCGGCGACGACGATGACGTCGGTCGGCGTGTTGCTGTCGAACGAGAACAGGCGGAACACGCCGAGGAAGATCATCGGGAACGCGAGCGCCCAGAAGATCGCCTGGCGGTCGCGCAGCACCATCTTCAGGCTCGCGCCGAGCAGCGTTCTCATCCGCTCAACCGCCGTCCGGTGACCGAGAGGAACACGTCCTCCAGCGTCGAGGGCTGTACCGCGAGGTCGATGACCTCGGCGCCGCTGCGCGCGGCCAGCGTGGTGAGCGCCGTGGTCACCGCCGGCGCGGCCTGCGCGCGCACCCGCGCGACGAAGCCGTCCGAGGTGCGCTCCTGCGTCACCTCCAGCGCCCCGGGAATCGCGCGGACGTCCGCCTCGGACAGCGGCTGCGTGGTGGTGAGCGTGAGGCGGTACGGGGCGTGCAGGCTGCGGATCAGGCCCTGCGGGGTGTCGAGGCCGACGATCTGCCCCTGGTTCATGAACGCGACGCGGTCGCAGAGCGCCTCGGCCTCTTCCATGTAGTGCGTCGTCAGCACCACCGTCGCCCCCGCGTCGCGCACGGATCGCACGATGTCCCACAGGTCGAGGCGCGCGTCCGGGTCGAGGCCCGCCGTCGGCTCGTCGAAGAAGACGAGGTCGGGCTGGTTCACCAGCGCGGCGACGATGCTGAAGCGCTGCTTCATGCCGCCGGAGAGCGTCTTCATGCGCGCGTCCGCGCGGTCCTCGAGGCGCACGCGGCGCAGCAGTTCGATCGCGTCGGCGCGCTTCGGGTAGAACGAGCCGAACAGCTCCAGGATCTCGCGGAGCGTGAGGTACTGGTGGTAGGACGCGGCCTGTAGCTGTACGCCGATGCGCGCCTTCACCGCCTGCGGGTCCTCGGTGACCTCGATGCCGAGCACGGAGGCGGTGCCGCTGGTGACGGGCGTGAGGCCCTCGAAGATCTCGACGAGCGTGGTCTTGCCGGCGCCGTTGGGGCCGAGGATGCCGAAGATCTCGCCGCGGTCGACGGTGAACGAGGCACCGTCCAGCGCCGTGAGCGTGTCGTACCGCTTGACGAGGCTGCGCGCCTCGATCACCGGGCCGTTGGTCATCGCGTCGCCGGTCATCGTCCCCGCTAGCCCTGCACGTCGATGACGCGGAAGGTGATCGGGCCGGAGGGCGCGTTCACGGTCACCTCGTCGCCGACGGCGTGGTTCAGCACGGCGACGCCCATCGGCGACTCGACCGAGATCTTGCCGTTCGCGGGGTCGACCTCGTTCGGGCTGACCAGCGTGATGAGCTGCTCGCGGTTCGCCTTCAGGTTCAGCAACTTCACCGCCGACCCGACGTTCGCCTTCCCGCCCTTCGATGCCTCGTCGATGATCACCGCGTTGCGGAGGCGGCCCTCCAGGTCGCGGATGCGCGCCTCCAGGTGGGCCTGCTCGTCGCGCGCGGCGTCCAGCGGGGCGTTCTCGCGGAAGTCCTTGTCCTGCATCGCGTCGTGGAGCTTCTGGGCGATCTCCGGGCGGCGCGACTTCTCCTCCGCGATCTGCTGCTCCAGCCGCTGGAGGCCCTCGAACGTCACGTGGTAGGCGTTGCCGCCCAGGTCGCTCGCCTCGCCGCCCGCGTTCGGGAGGCGCAGCGCGGACAGGAGGTTCGTCTCCGTGAACGCCAGCCGCGAGGCGTACGCGAGGAACGCGCGCAGCGGCTCGATGTGCTCGGCGGAGCCGTCGGTGTGCTCACGGATGTAGCGCGCGACCTCGGCCATCGAGAACTCGGTCATCAGGCGTTCGTTGCCGAGCGCGGCGATGAACTGGGTGACGGCAGGCAGCTGCGTGCGCGCCTTCTCCGGCTCGGACGCGAGCGAGCTCTCGAAGTGCGCCAGGGCCTCGATCGCAGTGATGCGCTCCGCCATCGGCGGCCTCCGCGTGAGTCGTCGTCGTGAATGGTCGTTCGTGCCGGGGTGCCGAGTGTGGGGCGCGTCGCCGCCGCTGCCACCTGCACCGCGTTTCCAGCAGTCTAGGAGATGTGGGACGCTACGTGTCAACGTGACCGCCTCCACACCGTCCTCCGACCCCGACGCGCTCCCCGTCCTCCGCGACGAGGCCGAGCGCCTCGGATTCGCGCTATCCGAGGAGGCGACCGCCCGCTTCGCGCGCTATCTCGCGCTCCTCGAGGAGTGGAACGGGCGCGCCGGCCTCACGAACATCACGGATGCCGCCGAGGCCCAGCGGCGGCACTTCGGCGAGTCGCTGGCACTGCTCGCGGCGCTCCGCACGGCGGGGCTGCTGCGCCCCGGCGAGGCGGCTCGTATCGCCGACCTCGGCCCGGGGGGCGGCTTCCCCGGCCTGCCAATGGCGATCGCCGACCCGGCGCTCACGTTCGTGCTGATCGAGGCGCAGGAGCGACGCTGCGTCTTCCTGCGTACCGTCGTGGACGACCTCGGCCTCTCGGGTGTCACGGTCGTCCATGCGCGCGCGGAGGAGGCGGGGCGGATGCCCTCGCTGCGCGAGGGGTGCGACCTCGTCGTCGCGCGCGCGCTCGCCGCGATGCCGATCCTTGTCGAGTACGCGCTGCCGCTGCTGCGCGAGGGCGGCACGCTCGCCGCCCCGAAGGGCAGCCGCGGCGACGAGGAGCTCGCCGAGGCCACCGCCGCGATCACAGCGCTCGGCGGCGAGGCGCTGCCCCCGCTGGCACTGCCGCTGCCCGATGACGTGCCGCCCCAGCGCGTCTACCTCGTACGGCGCAACGGGCCGCTGGACGACCGCTACCCGCGCCGCCCCGGCATCCCCGCGAAGCGCCCCCTCGCCTAGCCGCAGTTCCCTACGCCGAGGCCCCGTGGGGCGGCCCGGCTCCCGGCACCGCCAACCTGTCGAGGTCGGAACCCCCACCCAGCCCTCCCCCGTAAAGGGGGAGGGTTCTGATCCGTTCCTGCCGCTTCCTGCTCCCCTCCTCCCGCTCCGCTCCCTCCCCCCTCGCGCGGGGGAGGGCTGGGGTGGGGGCCTCCCCCTCGTCGAGCACCCACGAAGCGCACGCCGGACTGCGGTACGATGGCCCCACTCGCCGACCGCGCCCTGTCGCAACCTGCCGCCACGCGCGCGCCTCGAGGAGTGCCCCGTGCTGACCACGCTCTACCGGCTCCGACGCCTGCTGACGCTCGACCTGCGCGTCTTCGACGAGGTGCGCGTCGACACGTCCGCGACGCTGCCGGCGCTCGTCGTCGCGGTGGTGAGCATCGCGACGCTGGGCCTCGGCGGGTGGTTCTGGTGGATCGTCAGCGGGCTCGAGGGCCGCTGGGACGTGCTGCTGAAGAGCGTCGTGCTGGGCACGGCCTTCGCCACGGCCGCGTGGATCGTCTGGCTGATCGTCGCGTTCGCCGTGATGAACCGGATCGCGCGCGTCGCCCTCGACGTCGGGGCGCTGCTGCGCGCGGCCGGGTTCGCCTGCGCCCCGCTGTGCCTCGCCCTGCTGATGGCGGTGCGGCCGATCGCGTTCGGCATCGGGCTCACGGCGATCGCGGCCTGGGTCGCGACGACGCAGATCGCGATGCAGCGCGCCTCGGGCCGCTCAGGCGGCGAGGTGCTGCTGGCGAACGTCGCGGGGTTCGGCGCGTGGGCGATCGTGATGTCGCTGCTCGCGACGGCGACGAACCAGACGGCGCCCGGACCGTTCCTCGCGGAGTCGATCTGGGAGGCCGTGACCCGAGGCCGGGTCACCTTCCTGCCATAACCCGCCGGCCGTACCCTCGACGGCATGACCACACCACGCCGCCCGCTCGTCGTGTCGCATCGCACCAACGCCGGTGATTCGATCGAGAACACCCTCCTCGGCATCGAGGCGGCGGTCCGCGATCGCTGCGACGCCGTCGAGGTGGACGTGCGCGCGACCCGCGACGGCGCGCTGGTGCTGATGCACGACGAGACGCTGGAGCGCATGACCGGCGACGCGCGCCGCGTCGACACGGTGACGCTCGCCGAGCTGCGCTCCGTGCCGATCTTCGACTCGTTCGACAAGTACCCGGTGCAGCGCGTGCCGACGCTCGCCGACGCCCTGGCGGCGATCGACGGGCGCATCGCGATCGAGATCGACTTCCCGATGCGCGGCCTCGAGGAGGGCGTCGCCGAGGCGGTCCGCGCGGCCAACGCCGAGGCGTGGACGTGGTTCACCGCCCACCCGCCCGAGGACGCCGCCACCCTGCACCGCCTC
>CANJBO010000043.1 GCA_947472995.1 Chloroflexota bacterium | reverse complement strand
GGGGAGGAGGAGCTAGGCGGTGTGCGCCTCGGTCTTGCCGATCTTGAACATCTTGGTGCCGCATTCGGGGCACTTGCCCTCGGTCGCGGGCTTGCCGTTCTTCATCTGGATCGCCACCGGGTCGGACATCTCCCGCTTGGCGCGGCACTTGAGGCAGTAGGCTTCCATTCATCCTCCATCGCGGCTGCCGGCGCCGGACGCCGAGCGGACCAATTGCAGCATCGCCGAGCCCCGCCGGGAGTCCGGCCATCGGCGGCTGCGCGTGTTTCCGTTACTACGGCAGCTGCGAGATGCGTGTCAACGCGTCCCCGCTCTGCCGAGCGGCCATGGTATCAGGTGGGAAGACGCGGAACGGGTGCCAGTGCCCCGGATCGCCTTTTGGGCGCAGGAGCGCGACCAGCGCCCCGTCCGGCCCGTAGCACCGGATCTGCGTCGAGGAGGGAGTCAGGCTGTCCACGGCGAGGTCGCTGAGCGCGAAGATCAGCCCGTTTCGCGCTCGTACGACCTCGTCCTCGCTCAATCTCGCGGATGGGTGGTGTCCCAGCACCGCATCGAGCGGCTGGAGCAGCCCCTCGATGTCCCCACTCTCGAGGAGCGCGACGGCTCGATCGAGCGGAATCGCCTCCTCGGCAATGAACGGGCCGACCTGCGTGCGCCGCAGCGCGGCGATCGTGCCGCCCACGCCGAGCGCCGCGCCGAGGTCGTACGCCAGCGAGCGGACGTAGAACCCCTGCCCGCACGCGACGTCGAGCGTCACGCGCACGGCACCGCCGTCGCCGTCCTCCGGCGCCAGCGCGAGCGCCTCCAGCGCGTACACGCGCACCGGGCGGGCGGTCATCTCGTGCGGGTCGCCTCGACGGGCGGCCTGGTAGGCGGGCTCGCCGCCGCGCTTGATCGCGCTGTAGGCGGGGGGCGTCTGCATCACCTCGCCCACGAACGCGCCGAGCGCGGCCCGGACGGCCTCCAGCGTCACGGCGGAGGCGTCGACGCGCGCGCGCACCTCGCCGTCGGTGTCGTAGGTGTCGGTCTCGACGCCGAGGAGCACCTCGGCGCGGTAGCGCTTCGGGGCGCCGACCAGCTCGTCGACGAGCCTCGTCGCGTCGCCCACGGCGACCGGCAGCACGCCGGTCGCGAGCGGGTCGAGGGTGCCCGCGTGCCCCACGCGCTTCATGCGCGCGGCGCGCCGCACCGCCCGCACCACGTCGAAGGAGGTCATGCCGGGGGGCTTGTCGATGTTCAGGAAGCCGCGCATGCGGCCATCGTTTCACACCGCGCGGGACGGCGACAGCCGCGCGGAACCAATCGGGCCGCTGCGACGTTCGGTTTAGCAAGTGGCCACGCGACTGGGAGGACGGCTGTGATGACGACGGGCTGGCGGAAACGGGACTCGCGGTGCTGACGGCGGCGGCGCTCTTCGGAGCGGGGCAGGCGGTGCTGAACCCCTCGCACGTGGGCGCGCAGACGCCGACACCGATCTCGGCGACCCCCATCCCGAGCGGCGTGCCGGCTGCGGGCGGTCCCGCGACGCTCTCCGCGACCGGCATCGGCCAGGTGCCCGGCGACGCGGTCGTCTCCACCGGCGGCGCGCTGAACATGTCGATCGAGGAGCGCTCGAAGGGCACGGACGTGCAGGGCGCCGTGAAGGTCGTGCAGGAGCGCATCGCGAAGGTGCGCGCGGCGCTCATCGCCGCGGGCGTTCCGAGCTCGGCGATCGTCGTGCAGGGCTTCAACGTCGGGCCGAGCTACGGATACGCCTACCCGCCGATGCTGGCGGTCGACCCCGCCGCGACCGGAGGTGCCGCCGGTGGTTCCGCGGGCGCGCCCACGCCCTCGATCGCGCCGGTGCGCCCGCTGCCGCCGCCCATCCCGACCGAGTACCAGGTGAACGCGCAGCTGATGGTGGACGCGAACAGCCCGGAGCAGCTGGCGACGGCGATGCGCGTCGCGATCGAGAACGGCGCGACAAACGTGAACAGCTACACGAAGGGCGGCCCGGGCAACCCCACGCCGCCCGACGCTGCGAAGCTCGCGCCCGCGATCAAGCAGGCGACGGAGCAGGCGAACGCGATGGCGAAGGCCAGCGCGCAGGCCGCCGGCGTGACCCTCGGCGATATCTCGAGCATCGCCGTGCTCACTCCGACGCCCTCGTACGGTGGCG
Organism: Chloroflexota bacterium; assembly: GCA_947472995.1. Taxonomy (GTDB): domain Bacteria; phylum Chloroflexota; class Dehalococcoidia; order UBA2979; family UBA2979; genus SHYQ01. The sequence goes on along the minus strand of CANJBO010000043.1, from coordinate 3,184 downwards.
GCCCAGGCCCGGTGCCTACGGTCGCGTGGCAGGTGCAGGTGCGCGTCACCTACGCGCTGAAGTAACCACCACCGACGAGGTTCGACGATGCAGGCCGGGGATCGCTCCCCGGCCTGCTCGCGTGTATGCGCGTTGCGCGGGCAGAGCGAAGCGGCGTCGTTACATGCGGCGCCGTCGAGGTGGCAGCGTGGGGCGGCCCATCCCCTGCCCCTTCCCTGCGCGGGAAGGGGCAGGGGATGGGGTTGCACCCCATCAGCGCTTTCCCCGCTCTGATCCGGACACCAGGTGGCCTGACAGACGCTGCCGGGAGTGTGAGGGGCGCAGCTCCTCACAACATCCTCTGGATTTCAGAACCCCTCCCGTGCCGGGAGGGGCAGGGGTGGGCCGCCGTACGCTGCCACGTCGACGACGCGCGCGACACCGGTGCTTCCGAGTCCGCTCGCGAGGTCGTCTAGAAGTCGCGGCCCTCGGAGTGGGCGACGTCGCGCAGGAGGTTCGTCATGCGGTCGGCCTCCTCGATCGACTCGTCGAGGATGAAGTGGGGGCGGGGGACGCGGCGCAGGTGCAGCTCCTTGCCGAGCTCACGGTGCAGGAACGCCTCCGCGCGCGACAGCCCGTTGAGCACGCGCTCCTTGTCCGTGGCATCGCCGAGGACGGAGACGTGCAGGCGCGCGTGCGACAGGTCGGGCGACACCTCGCACGAGACGAACGAGAAGAGCGCCTCGGAGACGTCGGGATCCTTCACGCGCCGGTGCACCAGCTCGGCAAGCACCGACTGGATCTGGTCGCCCAGCTTCTCCGTGCGACGACTCAGCGGACCTGCTCCATGTGGTAGGTCGCGATCTCGTCGCCTTCCTCGAAGGAGTCGAAGTTCGTGACTTGGATGCCGCACTCCAGGCCGGCGGCGACCTCGCGGGCGTCCTCGTCGATGCGCTTCAGGCTCTCGATCTGGCCCTCGTGGATCACGGCGCCCTTGCGCATCACGCGGCAGCGCGCGCCGCGGACGGCGGAGCCGTCGCGGACGTAGCAGCCGGCGATCGCGTTGCGGCGCGCGACGCGGAACACCTGGCGCACCTCGATGCGCGCGTCGGGGCGCTCCTCGTAGATCGGGTCGAGGAGGCCCTTCACGGCCTTCTCCACGTCCTCCACGATCTCGTAGATGATCCGGTACTCGCGGATCTCCACCTTCTCCTGGTCGGCCAGGCGGTGCGCGCCCTGCTCGGAGCCCGTGTTGAACGCGATGATCACGCCGCGCGCGGCGGCCGCGAGCTGCACGTCCGACTCCGTGACCGAGCCGACCGAGGCGTGCACGACCTTCACGCGCACCTCGTCGACCGTCAGGTCCTCCAGCGTACGCACCAGCGGGTCGATCGAGCCCTGCACGTCGGCCTTCAGCACGAGGTTGAAGTCCGTGACGTTGCCCTTGTGGATCTCGCCGAACAGTGTCTCCAGCGTGACCTTGCCACCCTCCTCGACGCCGGCGTCGATGGCGCGCTGGCGGGAGGTGGCCTCGGTGGCGGCGGTCTTCTCGTCGGCGCGGACCACGAAGCGGTCACCGGCGGAGGGCACGTCGTTCAGGCCGAGGACCTCGACGGGGGTCGAGGGGCCGGCGGTCTTCAGGCGCTCGCCGCGGGCGTTGGTCATCGCCTTGACGCGCCCGTAGGCCGTGCCGCTGAGGATGGCGTCGCCCTGCTTCAGCGTGCCAGTCTGCACAAGGACGGTAGCGACGACGCCACGGTGACGGTCCGTCTTCGCCTCGATGATGATGCCCTGCGCGTCCTGGTCGGGGTTCGCCTTCAAGTCCTGCAGCTCGGCGACGATCAGCACGTTCTCGAGCAGCTCGTCGATGCCCTCCGCCTTGATCGCGGAGGTCGGCACGACAATGATGTCGCCGCCGTACTCCTCGGGCACCAGTCCGACTTCCATCAGCTGCTGCTTCGCGCGCTCGGGGTTCGCGTTCGAGGCGTCGATCTTGTTGAGCGCGACGACCATCGGCACGCCGGCGGCGCGCACGTGGTCGATCGCCTCGCGCGTCTGCTGCATCACGCCGTCGTCGGCCGCGACCACCACGATCGCGACGTCCGTGATGCGCGCGCCGCGCGCGCGCATCTGCGAGAACGCCTCGTGGCCCGGTGTGTCGATGAACGTGACGAGGCGCCCGTCCGGCGCCGTCGCCTGGTACGCGCCGATGTGCTGGGTAATACCGCCGGCCTCGCCCGACACGACGTTCGCGTGGCGGATCGCGTCCAGCAGCGTCGTCTTGCCGTGGTCGACGTGACCGAGGACGGTGACGACCGGCGGTCGCGTCACGGCGCCCACCTCGTCCTCCACGATGATGCGCATCGAGAGGCGGCTGGTGTCCGGAACGGCCTCCTCGCCCTCGTCGAGGGGGGCGGCGACGGCGACGGTCTGTTCCTCGGGCGAGAAGCCGAGGTCGGTGGCGACGACGGCGGCGGTGTCGAAGTCCACGACCTGGTTGATCGTGGCCATCACGCCGTTCTTCATCAGCTCCTTGATCACGTCGATCGGCGTGACGCCGAGCAGCGTGGCCAGCTCGGCGACGACGATCGCGGGGGGCAGCGTGATGGCCGGTGCGGCCTGGGTGTTGTTGGTCATGCGACCCCGCTCTCTGTTGCGCCCGGATCGCGCGGCGTATCCGCCGTGTCGTTGTCCGTGGTCGCGGTTGGTACCTCGAACCGCTCGCCGTATGACAGCAGGGCGTCGCGGTTCGTCGCGTTGATATTGGTGCGGAGCGCAGGGTTCAGCGCGCCCTTTGCGCCGCGCTCCCAGCACGCCCTCGTGCGGCAGAGATAGGCGCCGCGTCCCGGTGCCTTCCCCGGCTCGTCCACCTCGACAGGGCCGTCCGCGGACCGGACCAGCCGGACGAACGTCCGCTGGTCACCCGTCCGGCGGCACGCGACGCAGGTGCGCTGCGGCACGTGCCGCGGACGCACCTGGCCGGGAGCCGGAGCCCCCGAGGCGCGCGCCCCGCTACTCGTCGTCCTCGTCCGAGCCATCCTCGTCTTCCATGAGGTCAGCATCGTCGCCGTGGAGTGCGGCCTCGATCTCCTCTTCGTCGAACTCACCGATGTCCACGCGGCGACCGGGGCGCGGCTGCGGGCCGCGCGCGCCACCGCGTGCCGGTGCGGCCGGGCCGCCACGGCCACGAGCGCCGCCGCGCGGG
>CANJBO010000042.1 GCA_947472995.1 Chloroflexota bacterium | reverse complement strand
TCGAGGTGGACGTGCTGACGCTGTCGGCGACGCCGATCCCGCGCACGCTGCACATGGCGCTCACCGGCATCCGCGACATGTCGACGATCGAGACGGCGCCCGCGGGACGACAGCCGGTGCAGACGTTCGTCATGGAATCCGACGACGCGATCGTGCGCGAGGCGATCCTGCACGAGATCGAGCGCGGCGGACAGGTGTTCATGGTGCACAACCGCGTGCGCACGATCGACGAGCTGGCGGACCATGTGCGCGCGCTGGTGCCGGAGGCACGCGTGCTTGTCGGCCACGGGCAGATGCCGGAGTCCGTGCTGAAGAACGTGATGGAGCGCTTCGCCGACGGCGAGTTCGACGTGCTGATCTGCACGACGATCATCGAGTCGGGCATCGACATTCCGAACGTGAACACGCTGATCGTGGACCGCGCCGACATGTTCGGCCTCGCGCAGATGTACCAGCTGCGCGGGCGCGTCGGCCGCGGCGCGAACCAGGCGTACGCCTACCTCCTGCACCCGAAGAACCGCGTCCTGACCGAGGAGGCACAGGCCCGCCTCGCCACGATCTTCGAGGCGAGCGAGCTGGGCGCGGGCTTCCAGGTGGCGCTGCGCGACCTCGAGATCCGGGGCGCGGGCAACCTGCTGGGCGCGGAGCAGAGCGGCAGCATCGCGTCGGTCGGCTTCGACCTGTACACGGAGATGCTGGCCGAGGCCGTCGAGGAGCTGCGCGCCTCGCACGAGCACCGTGCACCGGCGACGCTGCCGCACGAGACGCGCGACGCGCTGCGCGCCGTGGTCATCGACCTGCCGTTGCCCTCGTACATCCCGGAGTCGTACGTGCCGGACATCGAGGGCCGCCTCGCGCTCTACCAGCGCGTCGCGAGCATGCGCTCGACCGGGGACGTCGAGGCGCTCGCGCAGGAGACGGCGGATCGCTTCGGCGCGCTGCCCGAAGCGCTGGCGAACCTGCTGGCGATCGTGCGCCTGCGCATCGTCGGCGCGACCGCCGGCATCGCCTCGATCCGTGTCGAGGGCGACGAGGTGCTGGTCACCTCGGAGGGCCGTCCGTTCGGCGAGCGGCTGCTGCCGCGCCTGCCCGCCGGCGTGCGCGTGGGCCGCAACCAGATCCGCCTCGCCCGCCCCGCCCTCGGCCCCCACTGGCTGGAAGCGATCGAGGGCCTGCTCACGATCCTCGCCGGCGCGCTCGCCGCCTCGACGCCGGGTCAGCGCACGCCGGTCGGGGTGTAGCCGAGCGCCGTCTCGCCACCGTGTTGGGGCGGCCCATCCCCTGCCCCTTCCCGGCGCGGAAAGGGGTTCTTTTTTCTTGAAGGACTTCGTCCTTCAAACATCCGAACGCGTTCAGACCCCACGAGCCTGGCATCCCCGCCCAGGAGCCGATGCGGGTGGAACCCTCATCAATCTCAACCCCTCCCGCGCCGGGAGGGGCAGGGTGGGCCGCCCGCTCGATGCCATCGACGTCCATGCCACGACACGGCATCGCTCTTCTCGCCACGTCGAGGGTGCGCGCATATCGTGTGCGCATGACGCGCATCCGCACCGTGCTCTTCGACTTCGACGGGACGCTCGCGTTCATGCGGCCGTCGCACTGGGCGCTGTACGCCGAGGCGGCGCGCGAGGTGGGCCTCGACGTGTCGGAGGAGGCGCTCGCGGCCGAGACTGTGGACCGCGCGTGGGAGCCGTGGACGACGCCGCTCGGCGTGGCACACCTCGACGCGTCGGCGTCGCAGGAGGCGTTCCGCGCGCTGCGCGCCGACCTCGCCAGCGACCGCATCCGCGCCGCGCTCGCCAGCGTCGAGGGCAGCGAGGCGAGCGACCTCGACACCGCCGCGCTGCACATGCTGATGCGCGACGCCGCGATGCGCGAGTCGCAGCTGTACGAGGCCGGACAGCGCGCGGCGATCCTCGAGGAGGAGGCGGCGCGCTACGTGCTCTTCGACGACGCGCTGCCCGCGCTGGCGCGTCTCGCCGACGCGGGCGTCGAGTCGATCGTGCTGTCGAACCATATCTGGACGCTGCCCGAGATCGTCGAGGCGTCGGGGATGGGCCCGCGGTTCATCGACGTGCTGACCAGTGCACGCCTCGGCTACCGCAAGCCGCACCCGGAGATCTTCGCCGCGGCGATGCGCCTGACCTCGGCGCGGCCGGACGAGGTGGTGATGGTCGGCGACAGCCTGGGCGCGGACGTCCGCGGCGCCGAGGCCGCCGGAATGCACGCAGTGTTCATCGACCGCGACGGCACGCGCGAGTTGCCGGGCGACGTGCGCGTGATCCGATCACTCCTCGACGTGCCGCTCGAGTGGCCGGGCGCATGACGGTCACGCTCGCGACGGTCGCCGCCGCGGAGCGCGAGGCGCTGTTCGCGATGCTGCGCGACTACATGGCGGAGATGGACGCCTTCGACCCCACCGCCGTTGAGGCGCCCTTCGCCATCGACCGCTACCTCGACGCGCTGCGCGAGGACGACGAGGACCGCGAGCTGCTGTGGATCCTCGACGGCGGGACGCGCGCAGGGCTGGCGATCGTGCGCGTGCTGCCGGACTTCCCGGACGACGGGCGGATGGTGGCCACGATCTCGGAGTTCTATGTGCTCCCCGCGTTCCGCCGGCGAGGCGTCGGCGCGGCGGCGGTGCAGGCGATCCTCGACGATCACCGCGCGCGCGGGACGTACGAGGTGGAGGCGGGCATCCTGCGCGACAACGTCCTCGCGCAGGCGTTCTGGGCGCGCATGGGGTTCGAGGTGCGCTTCTACCAGACGGCTCGTCGCCCGTAGCGTCGAGGCACCGGGCACCTCGACGCTGCGGACGTGCGCTTACTGCTGGGCGGCGCCGGTGATGTTCACCAGCCACGGCGTGCCGAAGCGGTCGGTGAGCGAGCCGAAGATGTCGCCCCAGGGCGCCGCCGTCAGCGGCTGGCCGATGGTCGCACCGTCGGACAGCTTCTCGAAGTAGCCGCGCAGCGTCGCCTCGTCGTCGCCGCTGAGCGACATCGAGTAGGCGTTCGTGCCGGGCGCGTGCTCCATGTAGCTCGGGGTGTCCGAGGCCATGAACGTGATGCCGGGGGCCACGAGCATCGAATGCATCACCTTGTCCCGCTCGTCCGGGGCGCCGAACTCGGCGAGGTCGAGATGGTCAACTCACCGCTGAAGACGTCGCGGTAGAACTCCATCGCCTGGCGCGTGGTGTCCTTGAAGTTCAGGTACGGGTTCAACTGCGCGGGCATCGTGATCCTCCTCGGCTGCCCTCCGAACGTAACGCGCGATGCGATCCGGCGCACCGGGATCGTGACATTCCTGTTTGCGCTTCGTTGACGCGTCCGGGCAGCCTCGCGGGTTCGTGCGGGCGTGCTGCGGTACGATGTGCCGCGCAGTCTCCGCCCTCGACCAATCCCGGCGAGCACGGCCCGCTGCCCTGATCCGCTCAGAGGGAGCGCCACATGACCGAGAAGATCTGGGACGTGCACTGCCACTTCCCGCGCAACTGGCAGGACCCCGACAACTACGACCCCGCGAAGGAGATCGACCTGCGCGCCGACGCGCTGCGTGCCGCCGGCGTCGTGAAGGCCTCGCTCCTGTCGGGCGGGCGGATGGGCCTCGGCTACGACGAGTCGCTGCCCTTCGCGCGGCGCCACGAGGACCTCTTCGTCCCGTCCGCGATGATCGATCCTGACGACATCACGGGCACCGAGGTGCGCCGCCTGCACAGCATCGGCTACCGCGGCCTGAAGATGATCGGCGTGCGCCGCGCGTACGACGACTACAAGTACTTCGGCGTCTACCAGGCCGCCGAGGAGCTGGACATGCCGATCCTGATGCACATGGGCGTCATCGGCGGGGGCGTGGACTACTCGATCACCCACCCGCGGCTCGACCCGAAGGCCGCCGCGAACATGGACCGCATGCGCAGCATGGGCCGCAACCAGCCGCGGGACGTCTCCGCGATGCGGATGCGCCCGTTCCACATGGACACAATCGCCAACAACTTCCCGGCGCTGAAGCTGATCGGCGCGCACATGGGCGGCACCGGCAACTACGACGAGGCTGCGTCCGTGACGCGCTGGCGTCACAACGTCTACCTGGACCTTTCGGGTGGCGACACGATCGAGCGCCACGCGATCGAGCGGCGGCTGGTCGGCTACGAGATCGGCGTCGAGAAGATCACGTGGGGCTCCGACTGCAACAACGACGAGATCGGCCAGCACGTCGTGAACCTCGAGCGGCTCTTCGAGCAGAGCGGGCTGACCGAGGACCAGAAGCACCGCGTGCGCTGGGCGAACGCCGCCGAGATCTTCGGGCTCGAGCAGCCCGTGCGCGCGCGCGAGTAGGCGCGTGACGGACGAGCCGCGTCCCCCGGTCCCGGAGCCTTCGGAGGCTCCCGAGCCACGCGAGCAGCGCGACGCGCGCAGCGAGCAGCCGTCCCCGGCGGCCGAGTGGACCTCGACGGCGCCGCACGCTCACGCCGAGCCGGAGATGTTCCCCGACCGGTCGCCACGCGGATGGCTCGCGCGCGTCCGCGCCGCCGGCACGCGCGCCGCGCGCTCGGTCGTCGAGGCTGCGAACCCGTGGCAGACGCCGGGCGCCGACGAGCCCGCCGGGTCGCCGCCCACGCCACCGTGGGCGGCACCGGGCGCACCGGACCGCAACGCCCCGGGCACGGTGCTGCCCCCGCGCCGCCTCGACGCCGGGCCCGATCTCCCCACGTTCACGAGGCCGACCCCGCCGCCGATGCCCCCGTTCTCCGAGCCCCTGCGCGAGGCCGCGTGGCCCGCGCCCACGCCTGCGGCCGAAGCACCGTTCGAGACGCACCCCCACGAGCCCGCCACCCCCGAGGCCGAGGTCACGAGCAGCCAGCCGGAGGACGAGCCGACCATCCTCGAGCTGTCGCCGCCCCCACCGCTGCCGCCGGCGCCGCCCGTGCCCGATCCCGAACCGGCCCCGTCGCCGTTGAGCGACGACACTCCGCAGCTCGAGCTGTTCTCGCCGGCGCCAGAGCCCGAGTCGCCAGCCCCCGAGTCCTCGGCGGAGTCTCCGCCAGCGGAGCCCGCGCTGATCGCGCCCCCCTTCGCCGAGGACATGCCTACGCCCACCGAGCCGGACGTACCGGAGATGCCGACGCCTGCCCCCACCACCCCCCTCGCGACGCCCGCCGCGGCTCCGGTCGCGCTCGCCCCTGAGACCTCGACGCCCGACGAAGCCGCAGACGGCGACACCGTCGAGGCCGACGCGGCCGCCGTGCCGGAGCCGACGCGCGAGCGGGCTGCCATCGGCGCCGGGGTCAGCGCCGGGATCGGCGCCGTGGGTGCGGTAATCGCCTCGTACGTCGGGCGGCTGTCGTGGCCGACGCACCCGCGCTACTGGAACGGCTACCTCGCGCTGCTCATCGGGCTTGTCACGATGTCGATG
>CANJBO010000041.1 GCA_947472995.1 Chloroflexota bacterium | reverse complement strand
TACGCGCAGGGCGGCATCGCCGCCGCCGTCGGCGAGGGCGACTCGCCCGAGGACCACCTGCGCGACACCATCGAGGCGGGCGCGGGACTCGTCGACGAGGCCGCCGCGCGCATCCTGACGTTCGAGGCGGCCGACCGCATCGCGGACCTGGTGCGCTACGGCGTGCACTTCGACTCCTCGAACGGCGAGGTATCGCTCGGGCGCGAGGCGGCGCACTCCGCAGCGCGCATCGTGCACGCGCGCGGCGACGCGACGGGCCTCGAGATCGAGCTGTCGCTGTCCGCGCTCGCGCGGCGCGAGGTGACGATCCTCGAACACACCTTCGCCACCTCGATCGTCGTCGAGGATGGACGCGCGGTCGGCATCGAGACGCTGACGGCCGAGCAGGGCGTGATCACCGCGCCGCTGCGACGCACGTTCGAGGCGGGCAACGTCATCCTCGCCACCGGCGGCGCGGGGCAGATGTACCGCACGACGACAAACCCACCGGTGTCCACCGGCGACGGCGTGGCGCTCGCCTACGAGTGCGGCGCCGAGGTCATGGACATGGAGTTCACGCAGTTCCACCCGACCGCGCTGGTGCTGCCCGGCCGCCCCGTCTTCCTGATCTCCGAGGCCGTCCGCGGCGAGGGCGCGCTGCTCTACAGCACGGACGGCGCGCGCTTCATGCCGGACGTGCACCCGCTGGCGGAACTGGCGCCTCGCGACGTCGTCGCACGCGCGACGTACGCCGAGATGGCGCGCACGAACTCGGACCACGTGCTGCTGGACATCACGGCGAAGGACGCGGCGTGGCTCGCCGCGCGGTTCCCGCAGATCTACGCGCAATGCCTGGACGCCGGCCTCGACATGTCGAAGGACCGCATCCCGGTCTCGCCCGCCGCGCACTACACGATGGGCGGCGTGCGCACGAACACGTGGGGCGAGACGACGATCGCCGGGCTGTTCGCCGTCGGCGAGACGGCGTGCACCGGCGTCCACGGCGCGAACCGCCTCGCCAGCAACTCGCTGCTCGAGACGGTCGTCTTCGCGAAGCGCACCGTCGAGCGCCTGTTCGAGCCCGGCACGTACGAGGCGCCCCCCGCCCGCACGGAGGGTGCGCTGTCGCTGCTGCCGGCAGCGGGGAACCACGCCGCGCCGACGGCGGAACAGGTGCGCGACCTGATGTGGCGCGACGTGGGCATCGTGCGCACCGGCGCGGGACTGCGCACGGCGGCGGTGCAACTCGCGCAGTGGATGGCGTGGCTGCCGGAGGCGCATGACCGCGCCTCGCACGACCTGCACTCGATCCTCGTCTGCGCGCGACTGGCGACCGAGGCCGCGCTGCGCCGCGAGGAGTCGCGCGGCGCACACTACCGCGAGGACTTCCCCGACACGATCGAGGACTGGCGTCGCCACCTCGTGTTCCGGCAGACGAAGATCGACGCGATCGCCCTCGACGGCGCAGATGAGGCAGACGAGACGCGCGAGCAGAAGGAGCGGTGGCGTGAGCATGCAGGCTAGCAACGCGGGCAACGAGGCGAAGCGCGTGCTGCCGTCCGGCCACCCGGCCGCCTCGATCATCGCGGAGATCGTCGCGCACGCGCTGGAGGAAGACCGCGCGTGGTTCGACATCACCACGCAGTCCACCGTCCCCAGCGACCAGCCGGGCGAGGCGACGCTGCTCTACAAGGAGGACGGCGTCGTCTGCGGCCTGGAGGTCGTGCGCGAGGTGTTCTGGCAGACCTCCGACGAGATCGAGATGGACATCCTCGCGGACGAAGGGGCGTGGGTGGAGAGCGGCACGGTGGTCGCCGAGCTGCGCGGCCCGCTGGCGCCGATGCTCTCTGGCGAGCGCGTCGCGCTGAACCTGCTCCAGCGCATGTCCGGCACCGCGACGATGTCCTACCGCTACGCGCACGAGGCCGCGCGAGGCGGCACCGGTCGCGTCGTGGACACGCGCAAGACGACGCCGGGCCTGCGCGTCCTCGAACGCTACGCGGTGCGCACCGGCGGGGCGTTCAACCACCGCAACACGCTGGAGGACGGCGTGTTGATCAAGGACAACCACATCGAGGCGGCGACGGCGCGCGGCGTGACCCCCGCCGCGCTGATCGCGGAGGTGCGCGCGCGCGTGCCGCACACCGTGCGCATCGAGGTGGAGGCGGACACGCCGCACCTCGCGCGGGTGGCGGCGAGCGGCGGCGCGGACATCGAGCTGCTCGACAACATGCCGCCCGACATGATGCGCGCGATCGTCGAGGAGCACCGCGCGAACGCGAAGACCGCGCACGTCCTGTTCGAGGCCTCCGGCGGCGTCCGCATCGAAACGATCGCCGCGATCGCGGCGACCGGCGTCGACCTGATCTCGGTCGGCGCGCTCACGCACTCCGCGCCGGCCCTCGACATCTCGCTCGACGTACGACCCGCATGACGCGCCTCTCCCATCGATCCGGCCCCCTCTCCCCGTTCGGGGAGAGGGTTGGGGTGAGGGCCTCCGCTTCCATGCGTCATGATCAGGCATCGCACGAAGCCGCATGAACCAGGTCATCGTCGTCTCGGGACCGCCGGGCGCGGGCAAGACGTCCGTGGGCGAGGCGCTCATCGAGCGCTTCGATCGCATGCTCCTCGTCGAGGTCGAGGAGCTGCGTCACATGGTGCGCGCGGGCTTCCGGCAGCCGTGGGCGGGCGATCAGCAGGCCCGCGAGCAACTCGAGCTCGCCGTCCGCAACGCGTGCGCGATTGCACGCGAGTCGATCGCAGCGCGCTACTCGGTGGTGATCGTGGACGTCGTGTTCGCGTGGCAGGCGGCGCTCTACCGCGAGCTGCTCGCGCCGCTGGCGCCGGAGGCGCCGTCACACCTCGTCACGCTGCTCCCGAGCCTCGACGTCGCGCTGCGGCGAGATGCGCCGCGCGGCGCGGATTCGATCCCCGAGCGGGTGCGCGTTGTGCACGGCGAGATCACTGCGGAGCGAGCCGCGCTCCCCGGCGCGATCCTCGACACCTCCGACGACGCGAACGCCCAGCTGACCGCCGACCGCGTGCAGGACCTGGTCGCGCGCGGCGAGTCGCGGATCGCGTAGCGCGCGCGGGGCGACCTCGCGGCGACGAGCAGTGTCATGACTTCGCGGCGTGGTGCGGCCCTCACCCTGCCCTCTCCCCGAACGGGGAGGGGGTTCTGAGCGCACCTCATTCTGGATTCTGGCCCCCTCTCCCCGTTCGGGGAGAGGGTTGGGGTGAGGGCCCTCGGCTACACGCTGTCGAGGATGATCGTCACCGGGCCGTCGTTCTCGGACTCCACCAGCATGCGCGCGCCGAAGCGGCCCTCCTCCACGCGGAGGCCGCGGGCGCGGAGTGCGCGCGCCACCCCCTCGACGAGCGGGGCGGCGAGGTCAGGCGGGGCGGCGTCGGTGAACGCGGGGCGGCGGCCTCGACGCGTGTCGGCGTACAGCGTGAACTGCGAGACGAGCAGCACCGCACCCGACTCGCCCTCGCCAGCCGCGAAGTCCTCGACGGAGCGGTCCATGCGATCGGCGCCGGCGGCGCCTTCCAGGCCGGGGAACAGGCGCAGCTCCGCGATCTTGCGGGCGCACCAGTCGACCTCGGACGGGCCGTCCGTGGGCGCGATGCCGAGGTAGACGAGCAGTCCCGCCTCGATCACGCCGGTCTCGATGCCCTCGACGGTGACGCGGGCGCGGCGCACGCGCTGGACGACGGCACGCATCGCGGGCGGTCGAGCAGCGGCCGCTACGACTCGGGGGTCGAGGGCGCCGTGTGGCTGGTGGAGGGGCTCTCCGCCGGCGGCGGGGGCGTGCTCTTCGAGTCGGAGGAGGAGGAGGAGTCGCTGCTCAGGGAACGCGACTCGCTGCGGCCGGAAGTCTTGTAGAAGCCGCCCGCCTTGAAGACCACGGTCGGGGCGACCATCTGGCGCTGCGCGGGCTTGCCGCACCGCTCGCAGGGCTGCACGGACGCGGAGCCGAAGGGGAGCTGGATCTCGAACGTATGTCCGGCTTCACACCGAAAGTCGTACCTGGGCACGTGCGCTCCCCGTGGTGCGGTCCGCATCACCACCGGCTGATCCGAGTGAGTGGAACGGCCCCCAGTATACGACGGGACGTGCGAGGCGCCCGCGGCCCGCGCGCGCCTCGACCGCCGTGGGTTGCCCGGCAGGCCTCCCGCCCGCCATACTGTGGGTTCGCACGGCCCTCGTCTCATGACACACCGGCGACAAACCAGAACCGTCGACGCCTGCCCACGCCATCGGCGCGGGTAAATCTATGCGCCGGCAGCATGCAGAAGGAGACTCGAATGGCCGCTGGTATTTCCATGCGCCAGATGCTCGAGGCTGGCGTCCACTTCGGACACCAGACCCGGCGCTGGAACCCGCACATGAGCCGGTTCATCTTCACCGAGCGCAACGGCATCCACATCCTCGACCTCGCGCAGACCGTGCAGCGCCTCGACAACGCGCTCGAGAAGGTGCGCGAGGTGGTCTCGTCCGGCGACCAGGTGCTCTTCGTGGGCACCAAGAAGCAGGCGCGCGGGATCATCGAGTCCGAGGCGAACCGCGCCGGGATGCCGTACATCAACACGCGCTGGCTGGGCGGCACGCTCACCAACTTCGTGACGATCACGCGCCGCATCGAGCACTTCAAGATGCTCGAGGGCCGCATGAGCGCCGGCGAGGACGCGCTGGAGGCCCAGGGCCTCACCAAGCGCGAGCGCCTCGTCCTCTCCAAGGAGTTCGAGCGCCTCACGCGCTCGTTCGCCGGCCTGCGCAACATGACGCGCCTGCCCGGCCTCCTGTTCATCGTCGACCCGACGATGGAGGAGAACGCCGTCAAGGAAGCGAACCGCGCCGGCATCCCGATCATCGCGATGTGCGACACCAACGCGAACCCGGACGTCATCCAGTTCCCGATCCCGTCCAACGACGACGCCATCCGCGCCATCCAGCTGATGACCGCCCGCATCGCGGACGCGTCGCTGGAAGGCATCGCGGTCGGCGAGGTGGAGCAGCAGTTCCAGGCCGCCACCGTCGGCGCCCCTGCGGACGAAGAGGGCGCCGAGACCCAGCCCGCCGAGTAGGCCCGTCGGCCGCTCCTCGGAGCGGCCGCATACGACACAGACAGCGGGGCGCGTGCGCGCGCCCCTCGACACGCGAGGACAGAGACATGCCAGTCAGCACCGAGGATGTGAAGAAGCTCCGCGAGGAGACCGGCGCCGGCGTGATGGACGCCAAGCGCGCGCTGGACGAGGCCGACGGCGACTTCGCCAAGGCGAAGGCCGTGCTGCGCGAGCGCGGCATCGCTGCCGCCGCGAAGCGCTCCGAGCGCGAGACCGGACAGGGCATCGTGGAGGCCTACATCCACGGCGGCGGCCGCATCGGCGTCATCGTCGAGGTGCAGTGCGAGACGGACTTCGTCGCGCGCACCGACAGCTTCCGCCAGCTGGCGAAGGACGTCGCGATGCAGGTTGCCGCGATGAACCCGCTGGCGCTGACGCCGGAGGAGGTCTCCGCGGAGGCGCTCCAGGGCCGCGCCGGCACGCCGCAGGAGAACGCGCTGCTCACGCAGGCCTTCATCAAGGACGGCACCCGCACGATCCAGCAGCTGGTGCAGGACGTGGTCGCCACCACCGGCGAGAACGTCCGCGTCGCCCGCTTCTCGCGCTTCGAGCTGGGCGCGTAGTCGTCCGGGCAGGGCGGGCCGTCCCGCCCGATCCGGACCGGCGAGGCATGACCGACGCGGGCGGGACATCCCGCCCGCCCTGCTATCGTGATCCGGCGCGCCTCGCACGGCGGGCGCGCCTCGACAGACCCCGGCGGAGGACGCGATGACCGAGGAACTCCTCCTGGAAACCGAAGAGCGGATGGAGCAGGCGGTCGCCGCCTTCCGCCGCGACCTCGCCGCGGTGCGCACCGGTCGCGCCTCGACCTCGCTCATCGAGCACCTCGGCGTGGACCTCTACGGGCAGCGCATGCAGCTGATCCAGCTCGCGAACCTCGGCGCGCCCGAGGCCCAGCTGCTCACCGTCACCCCGTACGACCGAGGCTCCGTCGACGCGATCATGCGCGCGATCCAGCAGAGCGACCTCGGCATCACGCCGCAGAGCGAC
>CANJBO010000040.1 GCA_947472995.1 Chloroflexota bacterium | reverse complement strand
GTTCGACCCGCAGATGTGCATCATCTGCACCCGCTGCGTCCGCGCCTGCGACAGCCTGCGCCACACCGGCGCGGTGACGCTCTCCGGCAAGGGCCACACGACGATGATCGCCTTCGGCACCGGCGGACAGGTGCACGAGTCCGACTGCGACTTCTGCGGCGCGTGCATCGATGTCTGCCCCACGGCGACGCTGATGGAGAAGCCCAACAAGTGGGTCGGCCTCGCGACGGACTGGACGAACTCCGTCTGCAACGGCTGCGCCATGGGCTGCACGATCTCGTACGGCACCACGGACGACCACCCGGTGATCGTGAAGCCCGACCGCGTGAACCCGGTGTCGCGCGACCAGATCTGCGTGCGCGGCCGCTTCGGCTACACCGCCGTCACCGACCGCGAGCGCCTCACGCGCTCCCTGGTACGCACCGGTGATCGCCTGCTCCCCGTCTCCTTCGACGAGGCGATGCAGCGCGCCATCGAGTCCGTCGAGGGCGTGAAGCGCGCGCACGGCGCGAACGCGATCGCTATTCTCGGCTCGCCGATGGCGTTGAACGAGGAGGCCTACCTGCTGGCCGGCCTCGCATGGACGATCGGCACGCCGCACCTCGACTTCTCGCACGGGCCGGTGCACCGCGCCGTCGCCGCCGCGCTGACCGGCGCGTTCGGCACCGACCGCCTGCCCAGCAGCCTGACCGACCTCGAGGCCGCCGACACGATCTTCGCGATCGCGAGCGACCTGGAGGAGTCGAACCAGATCGTCTCGCTCCGCACGAAGGACGCGGTCGTGAAGCGCAAGGCGCAGCTCGTCGTGATCTCGCCGCACTGGGGCGAGCTGGAGTCGTTCGCCGCCGCCGTGCTGCGCGTGCGCCCGGGCCACGAGGCGGCCGTCACCAACGCGCTCGCCGCCGGCGGCCCCGCCCCCGAAGGCATCGACGCCGCGCAGTGGGCAAAGGCGCTCGCCGTGCTCGCGAAGGCGAAGACCGCGCCGACCGCTTCGATGGTGGTGTTCGCGCCGAACACCGTGGACGCCACCGCGCAGGGCGAGGCGGCGAAGGCCGCCGCGAACCTCGCGATTGCCGTCGCTGGCGCCGAGGCCGCGCAGCGGCTCGTCGTGCTGCCAACCGGCGCGAACGCGAACGGCATCGTCGATGCCCACGTCGCCCCCGGCGACGGCGGCAAGTCGTTCCCCGAGATCATCGAGGCCGCCCGCACCGGCGCGATCAAGGCGCTCATCGTCCACGCCGACAACCCGCTGCTCAGCGCCCCCGGCACCGACGCCATCCGCACCGCGCTCGAGAACCTCGAGGCGCTCGTCGTGATCGACGGCGTGCGTTCGACGACCGCGGAGCTCGCAACCGTGGTGCTGGCGGAGACGCCGTTCTTCATGGAGGACGGCACGATCACCAACGCTGACCGCCGCGTGCTGCGCCACCGTCCGGGCGGCGTCCCGCGCGGGCAGGAGCGCCCCGGCGTCGCGATCATCACCGCGCTCGCGCAGGGCCTCGGCTCCTCGTCGCAGATCACGAGCGTCGTCGAGATCGCGCGCGACATGCAGCAGCACGTCCCCGACTTCCCCGCGTACGCCGCGATCGACGCCGCCCCCGGGCAGGTCCGCGCGCTGCCCGCGAGCGCGACGTACACCGCGACGACGCAGCCGGTCGCCGCTCCCGCGACGGCCGACGGGCTGCTGCTGACGACCAACCGCTCGCTGTTCACCTCGTGGGAGGGCGCCTCGATGCGCTCCGAGGAGGCCGACCAGCTCCACCGCGAGGAAGCGGCGTGGGTGAACCCGCGCGACGCCGAGGCCCTCGGCGCGCGCAACGGCGAGACGATCGTGCTGACCGACGGCACGCACGAGGTGCGCATCGCGCTGCGCCTCGAGGACGGCGTGCCGGCCGGCACCGTCTACGTCCCGGCGTACTACGACGGCGGCGCGATCATGGCGCTGTTCCCGCTGGAGGGCACCGGCGCCCCGCAGCCGATCCGGTTGCTCGCACTCCAGACCGCCTAGTCCCCGCCACCACTGTGCCGGGGCGTTCCGTGACTCCGTACGATGCGCGCATGACCTCGACCACGCTCGATCCGGATGCGCCGCCGCCCGCGCCTCGCGCGCGCGTCGCGGTGCGCCGCACGCTGGAGGAGGCGGAGGACTGGGCCGACCTGCTGCGCGCGCACGACCTCGACGCCCTCGTCGAGATCGACGACGCGCGGGATGCCCAGCCCGGTCGGACGCTGCTCCCCGGCCTCGGCTTCCCCGGCCCGATGTTCGCCTACCCGGTTACCGTGCCGCTGGCCGATCGCGCGCGCGCCGCGAGCCTCCTCGAAGAATTCGTGGAGGCCGAGGAGCCGGTCGCCGGCGGGACGCTGCTGCGCGGGGCGATCATCGCGCTCGTCCTCGGGGCGGGCGCGCTGGCGCTGCGGGTGGCGCTGGGATGACGTTCCTCCGGCTGTTCCCGCTGCGCTTCGTGCTATTCCCCGGCATGCCGGTGTCGCTCCAGGTGTTCGAGCCGCGCTACCTGACGCTGGTCGAGGAGTGCCTGCAGGCCCGCGAGCCCTTCGGCATCTGCCTGATCGAGCGCGGCCCGGAGGTCGGCGGCCCCGCGACGCCGCACCTCGTCGGCTGCACCGCGCGCATCGAGGACGTGACGCCGCTCCCGGATGGCCGGCTGGCGCTGAGCGCGCGCGGCGTCCGCCGCTTCCGCATCACGGAGCTGCTGCACGACTACCCGTACCTCGCCGCGAACGTCGAGTACCCGGTGGACGAGGCGACCGAGCCGTCCGAGGCGCTGATGCGCCAGACCGCCAAGAACTACGAGCAGGTGATGCGGCTGCGCCACACCGTCCGCGGCTCCTGGTCGCGAGAGATCGCCGTGCCGGAGACGACGGGCGCGCTGGCGGACGCGATCGGCGCCGCGGGGCTGGAGTCGGTCGACACCGCCGAGCTCCAGGCGCTCCTGGAGACGCTGGACCTCCGTCGCCGCCTTGAGCGGGCGGCGAACCTGCTGACGATGCTGCTGGAGACGAGCCACCAACGCGCCGCACAGGCGGTCGCGGAGCGCTGGGGCACCCTCGAGAGCACGAACTAGCCTCGCGCTAGCAACTTTCACACACTCTTGAGGCGTCGGTGACTCCAAAATAGAGAGAACCCATCACGCCGCCGGGGTGATGGCACGGTGATGGCTCTGTCACGTTAATAACACGTCTCGTATTTATTCTTTACTAAACCTCGCATGGAGGCCGGCACCACGACACCGGACAATTTGGTCGGGGTATTCGCTCGCTGGAGCGCGCACAGTCCGCCGGACGGTGCTGAACGTGCACACCACGTACGCAATGGCTCATGGATCCCCCGGAACGGCAACCGATGCAACTGACAGGGACGGGCCACCCCGTCCACGGCTGGCTGGTGCTCGCGCCCGATGCGACGATCGTCGCCGCGGACGCCGCTGCCTGCCAGCTCTTTGGTGCCTCGACCCCTGCCGAGCTCGCCGGTCACACCTGGACCGTGCTCATCGACCCCAGCGACGCCGGCCCCCTCGCGGAGGCGACCGCCCTCGCGCGCGCCGGGCGCTCCTGGCGCGGCATCCTGCATCGCCGCGGCCACCTGGACACCGCCCCGCTGGAGGTCGAGATCGTGCCGACCGAGGCCGCCGGCAGCGTGTCGCTGATGCACGCGCACACCAGCGCCCCCCTCGGCGTCACCCGCCACGAGGCGCCCCCCGGCGACGACGCCGGGATCCGCGAGGCACAGCTGGCCGCGATGGAGGCGATCGCCGCGCTGCCGGACCCGTCCGCCGCGTCGCGCGCGGTCCTCGGCGCGCTGCACGGCGCCGTGCGGTTCGACTGGGGCGCGGTGCTGCGGTTCGTTTCCAGTCCCACCGGCCCGGCGGGCGTGCAGGTGGTTGCCGTCTTCCCCTCGCCGATGGCGGGCGTCGACCCGGGCACCGAGTGGATCCCACCGGACGCCGCGCAGAGCGGCCTGCTGGCGAGCGGCGAGCCCGAGTTCGCCTACCTCCGCGCGCGCGAGCCCGGTGTCGAGTCGCCGCTGCGGCGCATGGCGGCGTTCGGGATGACCTCCCGCATTCACGTGCCGCTGTACGACGGTCCGCGCGTCGCCGGCTGCCTGGTCGTCTACGCGACCGGCGCGCCGCTCGACGTCCGTGACGGCGTCGCCGTCGAGCAGATCGCACGGGCGCTCGGCACGCACCTCGGCACGAGCCAGCCCCCGGCCGCCGCTCCCCCGGTACCACCCGCCGCCCCCACCCCACCCACCGAGGTGGCACCGACGCACGCCCCCGACGCGACCTCGACGCCCGTGCCCTCCGACCCGGCGCGCACGGTCGCGCACCTGGACGCGCAGCAGGCCGCCGACGCCGCCGCCGAGCAGCTCAGCGCACTGAGCGAGGTCGTCTCCGGCGTCGCCCACGAGCTGAACAACCCGCTGACGGCGATCCTCGGCTACCGCAGATCTTCGACGCCCTCGACGGCGCCGAGCGCGAGCACGCGGTGAAGACGATCGAGGGCGAGGCGCAGCGCGCCGCCCGCATCGTCCGCAACCTGCTGTCGTTCGCGCGGCAGGAGCCGGCGCGCACCACGCGCGTGGACGTCGAGGAGATCCTGCGGCGCGTGATCGACGTCATGCGCTACAGCCTCGAGGTCGACAACATCCGCATCGACCTGCGCTTCTCCGGGGTGCCGGAGGTGGACGCGGACCGCGGCCAGCTGGAGCAGGTGTTCCTGAACCTGGTGAACAACGCGCAGCAGGCGCTCCAGCCCGGCGGCGGCGAGATCGTGATCACGACGTCCAGCACGCCCGAGCACCTGCGCGTGTCCGTCGCGGACGACGGCCCCGGCGTGCCGGTGGAGATGCGCGACCGCGTGTTCGAGCCGTTCTTCACCACGCGCGGCGTCGGCCTCGGCCCCGGTATGGGCCTGTCCACGGTGTACGGGCTGGTGATGCAGCACGGCGGGCGCGTGTGGGTCGAGTCGTCACCCTCCGGCGGCGCCGAGTTCGTGGTCGAGCTGCCGACGCAGCGCGAGGCGATCGCGGCCACCGCGGACGAGGCGCCGAGCGCCCCCGTCACGTCGGCGTTCGCCTCGGGCGATGCGAAGCGCATCCTCGTCGTGGACGACGAGCTGCCGATCCGCGCGCTGACGAGCGAGATCCTGGGCCACGCGGGGTTCATCGTGACCACGGCGGCGAGCGGCGACGAGGCCCTGCGACGCCTGGAGGCGGTGACCTACGACCTCGTGGTCGCGGACATGCGGATGCCGGGCATGGACGGCGCAACGCTGTACGAGCAGATCTGCGACCGCTGGCCCGCGATGGAGCGGCGGATCATCTTCATCACCGGCGACATCGATGGCGAGCGGACCAGCCGCCGCCTCGCGCGCGGCGACGTGCGCTTCCTGGAGAAGCCGTTCGACACGCACGCGCTGATCAGCGCGATCCGCAGCGCCCTCGAGGCAGCCGCTCTGTAGCGAGCGGTCGAGCGCGGACACCCACGCTTCCACACGGCTTGAGGCCCGCAGGTCCGCTCACTCGAAGCCCGGAGGTCGGGAGCGGCCGGCGCGGGTATCCCGCGCTTCGGCCGACGAGGAGGGCCTAGTCGCCCGTCTCCACGGGGAAGCCGGCCGCCTCCCACGCGACGATGCCGCCGTCCACGCTGTAGATGTCCTCGAGGCCGAGCGAGGCCGCGAACTCCGCGGCGACCGCCGAGCGCTGGCCGCTCTTGCAGATGAAGAGGATCGGCTTGTCCGTCGCCAGCTTGTCGGCCTGCAGCAGGATCGCCATGTGCTGGATGCGCAGCGAGCCGGGGACGTGGCCCTCGGCGTGCTCGTAGGGCTCGCGCGTGTCGATGACCTGGACGTCATCGCCGTCGATCATCTGCTTGGCTTCCTGCACGTCGATCCGGTAGAACGGCTCACCCTCGCGCTTCTCGGCCATGCGTCGGTCCCCCATCTCCAGCAGCCATGACGAGGCGTGCCTGCCGTGCCATCAGCAATGGCGGCGCGCGGTCGTCGTCGATCGATTGTCGTGAACTCAGTGTATCGCGGTCGCGCGCTCGGGCTACAATCCCACGCATGAGCCACGCGACGCCTCCCGCCACCCCCCGCGCCGCACGTGGCTGACCGTCCCCGCGTCTTCGTGACGCGCGTCCTCCCCGGCGGCGAGGCGCCCGACAGCCCCCTCGCGCGGCTGCGTGCGGCCGCCGACGTCGAGGTCTGGGACGGCAACGACCCGCCCTCCCCCGAAGTGCTGCGCGAGCGCCTGCGCGACGTGGACGGCGTGCTGTCGATGTTCACCGAGCGCATCGACCCCACCGTGCTCGACGCCGCGCCGCGGCTGCGCGC
>CANJBO010000039.1 GCA_947472995.1 Chloroflexota bacterium | reverse complement strand
CTCCGGCAGGGACGCCGGATGTAGCGGCATCAGGAGGCCGACGCACCATGGCAATGATCATCAACACGAACATCTCCGCGCTGAACGCGCAGCGAAACCTCGCCAGCACGAACACGCACATGGCGCGGACGCTCGAGCAGCTCTCGTCGGGTCTGCGCATCAACCGCGCCGCGGACGATGCGGCCGGCCTGGCGATCAGCGAGAAGATGCGGGCGCAGATCAACGGCCTGCAGCAGGGTCAGCGCAACGCGCAGGACGGCGTCTCGATGGTGCAGACCGCCGAGGGTGCGCTCAACGAGAGCCACAACATCCTGCAGCGCCTGCGCGAGCTGACCGTCCAGTCCGGCAACACCACGCTCTCCTCCAGCGACCGCACGGCGATCGGCGAGGAGATGGTGGCGCTCCGCTCGGAGCTCGACAACATCGCCTCGCGCACGCGCTTCAACGGGCAGCAGCTGCTGGACGGCTCGCTCGCGGTGACCGACGCGGGCACGGGCACGCTGAACGCGGACACCGTGGTGGCGAACGGCGCGACGGTCAGCGTCGCCTCGATCGACGTTGGTGACGCCGAGGGCGGCACCACGTACACGCTCGCGAACCCGTCGGGCGCGAACCTGACGCTCTCCTACACCGCCGGCGCGATGACGCGCACGGAGACCGTGGCCGTGAACGCGATGGGTGCCAACGGCACGCAGGCGATCGCGTTCGCGAACCTCGGCGTGACCATCAACCTGGTGCACGACGCGAACGCCGGCAACGTCACCGGCGCGAACATCGCGGCAGGCCTGGCGACCGACACGATCATCACGGCGGCGTCATCGAACGCCTCGTGGCGCGTCGGGTCCGAGGTCGGCGACGACATCTCGCTCTCGTTCACGGACATGCGGTCGAGCGCGCTGGGCACGGGCGGCAGCGAGCTGGACACGCTGATCGCGGACGCGAGCGCCGTCTCCACGACGACGAAGGCGGACGCGTTGCTCCAGTCCATCGACGCGGCGATCGGGCAGGTCTCGACCTTCCGCGCGAAGCTGGGCGCTCGCCAGAACCAGCTGGAGACGGCGATCAACAGTGTTGGCGTGTCCGTCGAGAACCTGAGCGCGTCGGAGTCCCGCATCCGGGACGCGGACATCGCGCAGGTCTCCTCGCAGATGGTGTCGCGCCAGATCATGCAGCAGGCCGGTGTCTCGGTCCTCGCGCAGGCGAACTCCGCGCCGCAGGCAGTGCTGAAGCTCATCTCGGGCTGACCCTCGCCCCCTCGGTTGCACACGACAGGCCCCCGGCACCGCCGGGGGCCTGTTCGTTGTCCTTCGATGTGCGCCGGGATCGCGGAGGTTCCCCGATGCCGCCGCCCCCCGCCGCTCGGCACACTCTGGAGACTCGCATTCGAGGAAGGCGGCGACGCATGGTCCTGCTCGAACAGGTGCAGCAGCAGTACGAGTCGCTGCCCTACCCCCACCGCGACCCGGAGCGCGAGCTGGACGGGGGTCTCGTCCACACGCCCTCGATCTCCGAGCTGCCGCCGATCCTCGAAGCGTTCGGGGGTGGCGACCGCGCCGTCGACCGCGGGTTCCGCGTGCTGGATGCCGGGTGTGGCACGGGCGACAACACCGTCTTCCTCGCGGAGCAGCTGCGCGGCACGGGCGCGCAGGTCGTCGCGCTCGACTTCTCCTCGACGTCGCTCGACATCGCGCGCCGCCGCGTCGAGCAGCGCGGCCTCGAGGCGGGCGTGGAGTTCGTGCAGTCACCGCTGGAAGCGGCGCCGGGACTCGACATCGGACCGTTCGACTTCATCGTCACGACCGGCGTGCTGCATCACCTCGAATCGCCCGAATCAGGACTCGCGGCGCTGCGCGACGTGCTCAAGCCGGATGGCGGCATCGGCGTGATGGTGTATGCGCGCTACGGGCGTGAGCCGGTGTACGCGATGCAGGCGCTGATGCGCCACCTCGCCCCGCGCACGATGCCGCAGGCGGAGCGCCTGCGTGTGCTGCGCCAGACGCTCGCGTCGCTGCCCGCGGGTCACCGCGCGCTGCGCGGGCTGGTGGAGATGCCGATCTTCAAGAACGAGATCGAGCACAGCGACGCCGGCGCCTACGACCTGCTGCTCCACACGCAGGACCGCTCCTACACCGTGCCCGAGATCTACGAGTGGCTCGCCGGCGCGGGCATGGCGCTGCGCTCGTTCACCGTGCCGCGCCGCTACGAGCCGTCCACGTACTCGACGGACGGGCGCGCCTCGACGCTGCCCGACGCCGAGCGGCATGCGGTGGCCGAGCTGCTGCACGGCTCGCTCGCGAAGCACGAGTTCTACGCGGCGCCGGCGAACGCGCCCGCGATGACGATCGCGTCGGACGTCCGCGGCGCGCGGCCCGTGTGGTCGACGTGGAAGTTCGGCGAGATGCTGGAGCCGGCGCTGAAGCGGCCGGGCAACCAGCTGCGCTTCACGTTCGGCGAGGAGCGCCACGTCGTCCTCGGCGGCGACGCGATCACGCGCTGCCTGCTCGGCGGGATCGATGGCACGCGCACCGTCGCGGAGCTCTACGAGCTGGCGGCGCAGCTGCCCGACCGCCCCTCCGCGCGTCAGGTGCAGCGCCGATGGATCGAGATCGCCGAGCCGCTGCGCGCGGTCGCGGCGCTGGCGATGCACCGCTCGTCCTGATCCGCATCGGCCGGTCTCGTCGGCCTGTCCTCGCCGGGAAGGCACCGGGCATGGGTGATACCATGCGGCGGTTTCCCGCGTGGAGGGACAGATGTCCGAGGCCTCGATCGACTCGCGCGAGTTCCGCAACACCATGGGGCTGTTCGCCACCGGTGTGACGGTGATCACCGCACGCGTCGGCCACGAGCGGCGCGGGATGACCGCCAACTCCTTCACGTCCGTCTCGCTGCACCCCACGCTGGTGCTGATCTGCGTCGACCAGAGCGCCTCCATGCTGCCGTTCCTGCAGATCGCGGATGCGTTCGCCGTGAACATCCTGGCCGCCGACCAGCGGGACGTCTCGGACGCCTTCGCCCGTCGAGGTCAGCGCGAGGCGGAGATGAACGGCGTGCCGTTCCATGACGGGGCGCTGGGCGCGCCCGTGCTGGACGGCGTCCTCGGCTGGGCCGAGTGCCGCATCGAGGAGCGCTTCGCGGGCGGTGACCACACGATCATCGTCGGCCGTGCGGAGTCGATCGCGATCGAGCGTCCGGGCATCGACCCGCTGCTCTTCTTCGCCGGCGGCTATCGCAGCCTCGGCGCCCCGATCGAGGCGTAACGCCCCTTCGCGGCGAATCGCGGGCGTTCCCCGATACGGGCGCCCCATCCGCGCGACCTAGTCTGGTTGCGTGAGCCTTGATGCGACCAGTCCGATCGGCGGATCGCCGCGCGTCGCGCGGGTGGACTCGCCCGCGCCGAGCAGCGCGGGCGGGCCGCATTTCGCCACCGCGCTCCAGCGCCAGCTGGAGCAGCCGCGCGCCGAGATCGCGCAGGTCCGCGCGGAGATCTCCTCGATCCGCAACGGCGGCATCCTGAGCCGGCTGGCCGGCAACGACTCCCCCGACTTCGGCGCGGCGACCCCGTGGGCCGATGCCGCGACGAGCATGATCTCGCCCCGGTCCGCCTCGACGCCGGCGCAGATCGCCGCGTTCCTCGCGCAGCACGCGACCGGCAACGCCGCCGACCCGTACGGCTGGCACCAGATGTCGAGGCAGGTTGGCGACTCCGTGATCGGCCCCGGCTACGGCGCGATGTTCGAGCGCCAGATCGACCAGGAGTCCGGCTTCGCGCCCGACGTGGTCACCGGCCAGCGGCGGTCCTCGGCGGGCGCCGAGGGCATCGCGCAGCTCATGCCGCAGTTCTACCCGCACGTGAACCGCACCGATCCCGCGCAGTCGCTGCAGGCCGGGGCTCAGTCGATGCAGCAGTACCTCCGGACGTGGAACGGCGACGTGCGCAAGGCGCTCGCCTCCTACAACTGCGGTCTGGGCGCGGTGCAGAACGCCGTCGCCGCGCGCGGCGCCGCGTGGGAGTCCGCGATCCCGCAGGAGACCCGCGACTACCTCGCCGCGATCGTCGGTGGCACGCGGCCGGTCTTCTCACCGGGCCACGGCTTCGGGGCGGGGGAGGCCGCGCCGCTGTCGCCCTCGACGGCGCTCGGTCTCGGCGCGGGGCTGCGGGCACTCGGTGGCCTCGACACCACGCGCTAGCAGGCCGCTCGCGCAGCCACGGCTCGTCGGATTCGCTCCAACGCAGCGAGGTGCTACGATCCCCGTCCGCCGCGTGCGGACTGATGGTGGGTGTGGCCTAGCGGTTAGGGCGTCAGGTTGTGGCCCTGAAGATCGGGGGTTCGAATCCCCTCACCCACCCCATCACCCCTCCCCGGGACTGAAGCGTCCCGGGAGCGGTGCCGGAACGAGTCCCGCTCGTATCGTCCGGAGATCCCGTCCGGGCATCCCGTCCCGCTCCTGACCACTCGAGGGGTCCGCAGATGAGTCGCAACTCGGTCCTGCCCGCGGTCGCGGTGTTCCTCGTCGTCTTCGCGGTGGCGGCCGGCGGGTTCGTGGCGACGCGCGTGAGCGGCGCCGCCAGCGGCGGCGGCGCGGCGACGACGATGCTGGAGCGCATGCTCCGCGGCGGCCCGGGCAGCAACGTCGAGGTCACGCCCGGCGTGTTCCCCTCGGCGCTCGACCAGATCCTCAACGGCGGCATCACCAACCCGGCCGACCGCATCACCGTCCCGATCCACCCGAAGGCGCGCCTCCTGGGCTCCGCGCACACGCACCAGGGCACCGGCGCCGACCGCGTCATCGTCATGTACGACGTCGACGGCGACATCGCCGAGGTCGTGAAGACGATCTCCGAGCAGCTGAACCAGGCGCCGTGGACGCTGGTCGCCGGGCAGGGCAGCGAGACCTCGCAGACCGTCGTCTTCAGCAACACGAAGGTGCAGGGGCTTCAGGGCCAGGCGATCGTCGAGCTGAACCCGGAGGCGCGCACCTACCGCGTGACCGTCGCCCGCGACGGCGGCGAGACCACGCTGACGATGAAGCGCACGGCGCTGTCGCCGACGATCGGCGGGGCGCTCACGCCCGACCTCGTGGTACAGCGCGTCGACCCGGGCCCCGCGTCCGACGCCGGCCTGAAGCCGGGCGACCGCATCGTGAAGGTGGAGGGCACCGCGGTGAAGGACGCGCGCGAGCTGACCTCGGCGCTGCACGCGGTCGCGGGCGCCGGCGCGCGCCGCTCCGCGGTGACCTATGTCATCGACTCCCCGGCGGTCGCCCCGCCGGCGCCGACGCCGCTGGTCGAGCCGGCCGTCCCCGTCGCGCTCCCGGCGACGTTCCCCGCCCCGCAGGCGTGGCAGGGGCTCTCCGTGCTCCAGTACGAGTGGAGCCCACAGGAGGGCCAGCCGGGCCTGTCGCACCAGGCCGCGATGATCTCGAAGGACCCGCCGGCCGCCGTCGCGACGCGCGTCCGCGACGGGCTGAAGGCGGCAGGCTGGACGATCGTCAGCGACACGCCGCAGGGCTTCGCGACGCAGCTGGAGATCGTGAAGCCGAGCGATCGGCTCATCGGGCAGGTCGCGATCGACCAGGCGCAGGACGGGTCATCGTTTACCCAGGTGGTTGTACAGATTCAGGGAGCCCCGGCCGCGGGCACTCCCTGATCTTCCTCGCTGCGCGAGTGCGACATGCTGGCTCGGTCCGGAGCAGCGTCCGCGTCGAGGTCCTCGACGCGCGCGCCATCGCCTCCGCGACCGAGGAGGCCCGATGTCGCTCCAGATCAACACCAACGTCGCCGCGCTCAACGCGCAGCGGAACCTCGCGGCGACCAACCGGAGCCTGAGCGGGCTCTTCGAGCAGCTCTCCAGCGGCCTGCGCGTCAACCGCGCCGCCGATGACGCCGCGGGCCTCGCGATCTCCGAGAAGATGCGCGCGCAGATCCGCGGCATGCAGCAGGGCCAGCGCAACGCGCAGGACGGCATCTCGATGCTGCAGACCACGGAAGGCGCGCTGAACGAGGTCCACTCGATCCTCCAGCGCATCCGTGAGCTCTCCGTGCAGGCCGGCAACACCCTGATGGCACCTCGGCCGTGCTGCGCCGCCCCGACACGTTGGCCCCGGTCGCGCAGACCGAGTCACCGGCGGCGTCCGACCGCAACGTCGTCCGCCTGCACGACACCTACGACGACGAGTTCTTCTTCGTGGACACCGTGGAGTGCCCGATCTCCGGCACCGTCTTCGACTACCTGCGCGTCCGCACGAAGGCGGTGCGCCCGATCTCGCGCGACTCCGACTTCTTCGTGCGCTACAAGGGCACCGACCCCGCGCTCTACTCGCTGCTCGTGTGCCCGCGCTGCGCGTACACGTCCTACCGCGATGACTTCGACGACCTCACCGACGAGGAGCGCGTGGCGCTCCGGGCGACCGCCGAGTCGCGCGTGGTGATGGTGCCCCGTTCGCTCTGCGGCGCGCGCACCCCGGAGGACAACATCGTCGCGACGGACCTTGCGCTGCGCTGCTACGGGCAGCGCCGGCCGAACGAGCGCCGCCGCGCGGTGCTGCTGCACCGTCGCGCGTGGTCGGAGCGGGAGCGCGGGGACACCACCGCCGAGCTGAAGTACCTCGCCAGCGCGCGCGCGGCGTACCAGTCCGCGTTCGAGCGTGACGCGGGTATCTCCGACGAGTCCGCGGTCCGCGCGGCCTACCTCATCGGCGAACTGTGGCTGCGCCTCGGCGAGCCGGTCGAGGCCTCCCGCTGGCTGGAGACCGCGATCCGCGTGCCCGGCGCAAAAAACCAGTCCGGCCTGATCCGCCTCGCCCGCGAGCGGCTCTTCGACGCCCGGAAGGCGTACGGCGAGCCGCGGCGGGCCAGCTGATGCCCGCCGCGGTCGCGGCACCCTCGACTCCCGCCGCG
>CANJBO010000038.1 GCA_947472995.1 Chloroflexota bacterium | reverse complement strand
TGAACCGTCTATGGACCTGTCAACATCCCTCCATCTCGTCCGCAAGTGGTGGTGGCTGTTCCTCGCGTCGCTGCTCGTCGGCGGCGGCCTCGCCTACGGCATCTCGCTGCGGCTGACCCCGACCTACGAGGCGACGACGACGCTGCTCGTCGTCCAGCGCCAGGCCGAGGGCGCCGTGCAGCTGAACGACATCCAGACGGCCGAGCGCCTCGCCAACACCTTCAGCCGGCTGATCATGATCCGCCCGGTGATGGACCAGGCGATCACCGAGGGCCAGCTTCCGTTCACCGTGGAGGAGCTGGAGAAGCGCATCTCCGTCCGCAACCCCACCTCCACGCAGCTGCTGGAGGTCGCCGCGCGATCGAGTGACCCGGCGCTGGCCGCGACGATGGCGAACGTGATCGCGACCTCCTTCATCTCCTCGAACCAGGCGAACCTCAGCAACCGGCCCGGCCTCGTGTCCGTCGTCGAGCGGGCGGAGCCGCCCATCGAGCCGATCGCACCCTCGAAGGTGATGAACACCGTGCTCGGCGCGGTGCTGCTGCTGACGATCGTCGTCGGCGTCGTCGTGCTGATCGAGTACCTGGACGACACGGTGAAGTCGCCCGAGCAGGCGTCTGAGATCAGCGGCCTGCCCACGATCGCGCGCATCGAGCAGTTCGAGCGGTCACGCTCGCCGCGTGACCAGCTGCAGTCGGCGCACCGGCCGCGCTCGACGGTCGCCGAGGCGTACCGCGCCGCGCGCACGAACCTGTCGTACGCGATCGACCTCGGCCGCGAGCGCCGGCTGGTGCTGGTCACCAGCCCCGGGCCCGGCGAGGGCAAGACGACCACGGTCGCGAACCTCGCGGTGGTGTTCGGGCTGGCCGGGCACCGCGTGTGCGTCGTGGACACCGACCTGCGTCGCCCGACGCTGAACCGCCTGTTCGGCCTCGACAACCAGGAGGGCCTGACGAACCTCCTGCTCGCGCGCGAGCCGGAGCTGGACCGCGCGATCCAGCGCACGGTCTACACCAACGTCTCGGCCGTCACCAGCGGGCCGCTGCCGCCGAACCCGTCCGAGCTGCTGGGGTCGGCGCGCATGCAGGAGATCCTGGAGCGG
The DNA here is from genome assembly GCA_947472995.1 of Chloroflexota bacterium. GTDB lineage: Bacteria > Chloroflexota > Dehalococcoidia > UBA2979 > UBA2979 > SHYQ01. The sequence continues at coordinate 7,517 of CANJBO010000038.1, read as the reverse complement.
CTCAAGGCGCGCTTCGACGTCGTGCTGCTCGACTCGCCGCCGGCGCTGGTGGTGACCGACGCCTCCGTGCTCGCCACGCTCGCGGACGGCCTGCTCATCGTCACGCGCGCGCACCACACGCGGACGCAGCAGCTGCGCGCGACCGTCGAGGAGCTGGCGCAGTCCGGGCGACCGATCGCCGGCATCGTCGTGAACCGCGTGGCCTCCCGCGACGCGTACTACTACTACGGCACGGGCTACGGCACGCGGACCGAGGCGACCGAGCGCGACCCGGAGGTCGACCGCCTGCGCGCCAGTGACCTGACCGCCGCGGACACCAGCGCGCGCGGTGACGCGTTCGTCGCGAACGGCGACGCCTACGGGCTGCGCGACGGCGCGCGCGAGCTGGGGCGAGAGCCGGTGGCGACCGTGGTGCTGGACGACCCCGAGGACGACGACCTCGACCCCGACGGCGTGCGGGGCGACCGCGCGTGACGCGGGGCCAGGCGCGAGGCTGACCGTGGCATCGCTCCTCGACTGGCTGCGTGAGCGCATCGCCGGTCTGAACGGTGGCGCCTCGACCGGCGCTCCCGTGCCCGACCGGGCCGCCAGCATCGACCGCGTCGCCCCGTGGCTCTACATCGGCCCCGTGCTGCCCGCGGAGGGCTGGTCCGGCCTCGCGGAGCGGGGCGTACGTCCTGGACCTGCGCGCGGAGGCGGATGAGGACGCGAGCGCGATCGAGGCACTCGGGATGCGCTGGCGGCGCGTGCCGATCGCGGACCGCGACGCGCCCGACGACGCCCAGCTCGAGTCGATCATCGACTGGCTCGACGACGAGGCGGATTCGTCCGTCGACCAGGCGGTCTACATCCACTGCCATGCGGGGTTCGGGCGCACGCCGACCGTCGCGATCGCCCTGCTCATGCACCAGGACCTGACGCTGGCCGAGGCGCGCCGCCTCGTGTTCGCCGCGCGGCCGGACGTCTCCCCGACCACGCGCCAGATGGCGTGGCTGGAGCGCCTCGAGGCGCGCCTGCGCCCGCCGGCCTCGGCGGACGACGCTTCGCCCGACGGCGAGTAGGCGCTACTCGCGCACCTGCACGCCGCCGCGCAGCACCGGCGCGAGGCCGCGCACGTCGCGGATCGTCACGTCGGGCCGGTCGCCCAGCATCGCCTGCGCGTACCACAGCGGGAACGTCTGCTCGTCGCGGCTCGTGCGCAGCTCGCCGCCGCGCGGGGCCGCGGCCAGCATCGCGCGCGCCTCGTCGAGGAGCCGCGTGTCGCCGCGCAGTGTGACGCGCGTGCCGGCATGCGCCGCCCACACCAGCATCGCGCCCGCACCGAGCACCGCGAGCGCGACGTGCGGCGCGCGCCCCGGCGCGTGGCGCCGCAGCCACTCGTATGCGACCTCGACGCCCCACGCGGCGAGCATCGCCTCCACGAACACGACGGTGAGCAGGTAGTCCTCGTGCCCCGTCGCGCGGTAGGCGGCGACGAACACGACGAGCAGTGCGCAGGTCGCGGCGAGCGCAGCGGCGAGCAGCGGGCGCGCCTGTGCGAGGCGCACCGCGCCGAACGGCATCGCCAGCCACAGCGGCGGCGGCATCTGCGCGATCGCCTCGCGCACGGCGGCGGGGACCGCGCCGGCCAGGTGCGCCGCGGAGAGGTCAGTGACCTGCTGGTAGGACGCGCCGGACAGGTGCAGCCAGATGCCGAGCGGCGTCGCGGTGTCGCCCCATGCGATGGGCGCGCCGGCGCGCAGCAGGAGGTACGCCACGGTGAACGCGCCGGGTGCGAGGAACGCCGCCGCGACGCGCGGCCAGTCGCCTCGGCGGGGCGTGCCGCGCGCCAGCGCGACGGCGGCGAGCGGGACGGCGAGCGCGAGGCCGGTCGGGTGGTTCCACGCCAGCAGGCCGAGCACGAGCGCGAAGACGGTCCAGCGCCGCCCGGCGCTGGCGTCGATCACCAGCACCAGCGCGAGCGCGCCGAGCAGCGCCTGGAGCGCGAGGACCTCGGTCACGATCGCCTCGGCCCAGGCGAGCGGCGCGAGGCCGCCGAGGAGCCCCGCGAGCGCGGCGACCCACGCCGGGCTGCCGGGACGCCAGCGCCGCGCGGCGACGGCGAGGGCGGCGACGGCGCCCGCCATCAGCAGCGCGGACAGCAGGTTCGTGCGCAGCGCCGGCTCCGGGATGAACGGCAGCCCGTGCAGCGTCGCCCAGCCGAGCGGCATCCAGACCGCGGAGCCCGGTGGGTGCGCGATGCCGAGGCCGGACGCGACGACCACCAGCTCGGCGCTGTCGATGGTGTCGTGAAGCACGCCGATGCTCGGGCTGATCGTCAGCAGATAGCACGCGAACGCCGCGACGCCCGCGAGCGCCGGGGCCGCGAGCGCGCCGAGCGTGCCGGTCGACATGCGTGCCATGTGCGGAGCGTAGCGGAGGCAGTGCCCAGCCGCAGTCAGGGCTGCAGTCGCCGCCGCCGTCCGCTCGGTACACTCGAGGCATGTGCGGACGGTTCACCCTCACCCCGGAGCAGATGGAGCACGCCGCGGCGATGCTCAACGTCACGCCGAGCGCGCTGTACGGCGATCGCTACCAGCCGCGCTACAACATCGCGCCGATGCAGGAGCACCTGGTCGCGCACCTCGAGCGGGAGGAGCGCGTGATCGTGCCGGCGACGTGGGGGCTCGTGAACTGGTGGGAGCCCAGCCGGCGCGAGGGGGCGAAGCACATCAACGCGCGCGCCGAGACGATCGACTCGCGCCGCCCGTTCCGTGACGCGTTCCGCGCCACGCGGTGCATCGTGCCGGCCGACGGGTTCATCGAGTGGGTCGGCGAGGTGAAGGCGCGCCGCCCGTTCTGGTTCCACCGCCCCGACCGCGAGGTGTTCGCGTTCGCCGGCCTGTACGTCGAGTCGCGACTGCCCTCGGACGCCGCGCCGGTGACGACGTTCACGATCGTCACGACGCAGGCGAACGCGACGGTCGCGCGCGTGCACGACCGGATGCCGGTGATCCTCGAGGATGACGACGCGATCGAGGAGTGGCTGTACGCGCAGCAGACACCAGAGCGACTGCACGCGCTGCTGCGCCCCGCCGCCGAGGACTTCCTCGTCGCGACGGCGGTGTCGACGCGCGTGAACTCCGTGCAGCACGACGACCCGGCATGCCTCGACGAGGCGGAGCCGGAGACGCAGGCCTCGCTGCTGTAGCGTCGAGGCCCGCCGTCAGGAGGGCGCTACGCGCCGCGCGTGACGACCTTGCGGATGCCGGGGAGGTAGGTCTTCACCTCCACGATGTCCATGCCCTGCACGTCGGCGCGCGTCGTCAGGTACCGCTGCACGAGGCGCCCGACCGGCTGCGCAGCGACGACCGCGAGGATCGAGCCGGTGAACGCCTCGCTGAACCGCTCGCGACCCGGGCGCACGGGCTGCTTCGTGAACGCGCTCATCGAGGCGAGCGCGGCGAGGCCGGCGGTCACGGCGATGTTCGTACCGCAGTGCGGCGACACGGCCAGGTCGCCCTCGCCGCGCTGCATGCGACCGAGCGCCTCGCGCGCGCACGACAGCAGCTGGTCGTCGTCCACGGCACCGAGGATGAAGAAGCCGTCGCGGGCGGCGCGGCCGGCGATACGCTGCGGGCCGGTGCGGGAGAAGAGCACCGCGACGGTCGCGTGCTCCACGCCGTGGTTGCGGCGGACGGCGTCGATCCAGTCCTGGAACATGCGGGTCGCCTCTCGTGCTCGCGGCGCGGCGCCTCGAGGCTGCTGGCCACGATTTACTGGGTCGCGCGGCTCGTGCCCGGCGCGCCGATGCTGAACTCCGCCGACACGTCGACGATGATGTCGACGACCTGGCCGCCGCCGTTCGGCGAGGACAGGCGGATGGTGCCGCTCGCCCTCGACGCGGGGAGCAGCGTCGGGTTGACGCTGATCACCAGCGAGCCGTCCGGGCAGGACTCGGAGCCGGTGCACTTCAGGTCGCCACCGACGGCCACGCCGGCGGGCGGCGACAGCACGAGGAAGCGATCGGTGCTCGTCGCGATCCATGTCATCACGCCGGTGCCGCCGTTGTGGATGCGGATCGTGGCCTTCGAGGCCGCCCCCGTCGCATTCACGTTGATCGTCACCCGCTGCGCCGAGGTCTGGAAGACGGGCGCGCCCAGCAGCTGCGCCGCCGGGAGGATCGTGGCGGGGGCCGTGGTCTGATGGGCGGGCTGCGGCGTCGGGATGTCCATCGTGCTGTACGGGTACGTCCAGTTCGAGACGCTCAGGGCGCGCGCGATGATCGGGTTCGACAGGTCGGGGAGCGTCGCGGCCAGCGGGGTCCAGAGCTGCACGCCGGCGCGCGTCTCCGGGCGCGCCATGCAGCCCCACACCAGTTCCTGGTACGGGTAGCGGCTGCGCGATTGCGTGCCGTCGCACGCGAAGCCCGGGCGCGGCCACGCGCCGAAGCGCGGGTCGGACGGGTGGTTGCTGATCGTCGCGCCGGGGCCGGTGAAGCCGTTGTAGGCCCACGTCGCGAAGTACCAGTTCTCCACGATCGCCGGGTCCGAGGCGGTGTCGATGCCGGCGACCGGGATCTGCTCGGGCGCGGCGTTCCACTTCTCCGCGAGGATCTGCGCGCCACGCGCGATGTTGTACGCGAAATGCGTCGCGATGCTCGCCTGCCGCGGCGAGGCGAGGCCGTCCGTGCCGAGGGGCGCCGTCATGCCGGTGGTGACCTGCATGATCCCGTGCCCGCAGTCGAACGAGATCTGCGCCGGTCCGGCCGACTCGAACGCGACAGCGCGCGCCGCCTGCGTCATGGTCGACTCGATCCACGCGATGCTCTTGAGCAGCGTTGCGGGGATGTAGGGGGTGCCGGCGGTGCGGCTGGTGCGGGCACCGCGCTCGATGTTCGGCAGCGCGAAGAACGGGTCCGCCGGCAGCAGCCGGTTCACCGAGGCGGCCTCGATCGCGGAGTTGTACAGGCGGCGCTGCGCGTCGCCCTCGTACGCGTTCGGCGTCCACGGGTCGAAGGCGCAGGCCTCGACGGTCGAGGTGCGCACGGGCACGAGCGCGACCGCGGTCGCGAGGAGGAGCGTCGCCAGCAGGACGGTCGCGCGCTTACGCATTCGGCAGCCACCCCACCAGGATCACCTCGCCCGGCGTCGACACCGGGTACCGCTGGCCGTTGGTCGCGATCACCACCGCGGACTCGCGCCCGGCGTTGTGCGCGCTCTCTCCATCCAACGTGCGAGCGAGCAGGTACGTTCCGCCGTCGCTCCACGCGAACGGGACGTCGAAGCCCTTCGCGGGCGGTGGGAGCGCGTGGGAGACCTCGCCGGGCTGGAGCAGCACCACCGGTGCGCCGGCGCCGGGCGGCGGCTGCTGGCCGACGCTGATGTTCGCGCCGTCGCGCGTCCACGCCGGGCCGTACTGCTCGGCGAGGGGGTTGGTGTCCGGCAGCGGCACGCGCTGGCCGCTGTCGAGCCGCATCACGATCGCACGCGAGACGATGCGTTCGGCGCGCAGCTCCATCGCGAGGAACGCGACCGACTCGGCGTCGGGCGAGATCTGGAGGCCCTGCACCGGCTCGTCGGAGGCGTGGAAGGCGAGCCGGGGCGCGTCGGCACCGCGCTTCGTGTAGACGTCCGTCCCGGCGCTGGAGAGCTGCGAGTAGACGAGGCTCCCCGCCGCGTCGTGGCCGAGCGGGGTGATCCCGCGGCCCTCGTGCAGCACGGTGCGCGCCTGGCTGGCGAGGTCGACGCTGAGGATCGCCTGCGTGTCCCCGGCGGAGCGCCGGTAGAGGATCGACTTGCCGTCGGGCGCGAAGCGCGGCTGGATGTAGACGTCGGCGTCGCGTGCGAGGCGCGTGCGGTCCTGCGTCGAGGCGTTCAGCACCCACAGCTCGGCGGGCGTGGTGGCGGTGGCGGCGGAGCCGGGGGGCATGGCGACGTAGGCGATCAGGTCGCCGCGCATCGTCGGGTTGATGCCCCAGTCCTGCGCGTGCTCGATCTTGCCGATCACCTCGCGCTCGTCCGGGTTCGTGGCGGGGGCGACGTACAGGATGTCCGAGGTGCGCCCGAACGCGGCGAAGACGATGCGCGGCACGCCGTCCGTGGGCCTCGACCCGATCGGGAGCAGCCGCAGCAGCCCGGCGACGAGGCCGAGCACGACGACCGCGCCGATCGCGACGGCGGTGACCGTGCGGGGGTGGTCGAGCAGGCGCGAGATGGAGAGGCGGGAGAGTCGTGCCATAGATGGACACGCCGTGGCCGGGTGGCCTGCAGTCGCCGGGACCCCGCCAGATCCGGCGCCGCGACGACGTGACCCTCAGCCCTTTCGTTCAGGAGACCGCCGCGTCGGGGCGATCAGAAGGCTTGACCGGTGAGTGGTGAGGACCTGTAGAGAGCGGCGCCTGCGACGCCCGGGCCGGGTTCAACGATAGGTATCGCCCCGCCGCCCGTCAACGTAAGCACGCATTCGCGCAAGCGGTTCAGTCATACGCGCCTGATATGCTCGATTGGTGATTCTCCAGTATCTGCCGCTCCTGTTCACCGAGCCGCGCGTGTTCGCGATCGTCGTCGCGGCGTTCGTGTTCTCGATGCTGATGGGGCTGATCTTCCACGAGTACTGCCACGCCGTCGCCGCCGACCGCCTGGGCGACTGGACGCCGAGGATGGCGGGGCGCCTCACCCTCGACCCCCGTGCCCACTACGACCCCATCGGCACGACGATGATCTTCCTCGCGGGGTTCGGCTGGGCGAAGCCGGTGCCCGTGAACCAGTACAACACGTCGAACCCGAAGCGCTCGCTGCTGCTGATCTCGCTCGCCGGCCCGGCGTCGAACCTCGTCGTCGCGGCGCTGGCGGGGCTGCCGATCCGGCTGGGGCTGGTGCCGTTCAACTCGCTGTTCGGCGGGGGACGCCTCGACCCGACGGACCCGATCGCGCTGCTCGGGCTGTTCCTGGGCACGGTGCTGTTCCTGAACGTGATCCTCGGCGTGTTCAACCTGCTGCCGATCCCGCCGCTGGACGGATCGAAGGTGCTCATGGGGCTGCTGCCGGACCCGCTGGCACGGCAGTACCAGCGTCTCGAGCCGTGGGGGATGGGCCTGCTGATGCTGCTGGTGCTGCTGCCGCTGCTCACGAGCAGCGCGTTCAGCCTGTTCAGCGTGATCGGCCCGGTGGTGGCCGTGCTGGTGCGGGTGTTCTCGGGCGAAGCGGTTGCCTTCGGCTAGCCGGCGGCTCGCCAACCGGCTGGCGCGCGCGCGCTACCGCGTCCGCCAGTTCACCCGCGGCCTGCGCCCGATCCTCACGACCGTGGAGATCGAGGCCGTGCGCTCCCACCTCACTCCCGCCGAGTGCGCGCTGTTCCTCGCCGCCGAGGGGCGCGACCACCGGCACTCCGTCGACCTGTTCGAGGCACTGCGCGCGGCCGGCGCCTCACGGCCGGAGCTGGTCGCGGCGCTGCTGCACGACGTCGGCAAGGGGCGGCTGCGGACGTGGCACCGCGTCGCGTTCGTCCTGATCGAGGCGTGCGCGCCGCGCCTCGCC
>CANJBO010000037.1 GCA_947472995.1 Chloroflexota bacterium | reverse complement strand
CCAGCGCGACCACCTGCCGCAGCACCTCCGGGTTGCTCGACTCGAGCATGACGCGCGGCGTGATGCCGAGGCTCCGCAGACCGTCGTCGATGATCGAGCGCGTGTGCGACCGCGCCGGGTACAGCGCCCAGGCGGCGTCGTCCGCCGCCGCCGGCGCCCCCGCGGGCGCGTACACGTGCAACGGCTCCACCAGCACCGGGTGCGCCTCCAGGTCGTCGGCCGCCGGGCCGATGACGAACGCGAGGTCCAGCTCGAAGCGGCGCAGGCGCTCCATGAGCACCTCGCTGGTGTCGACCACCAGCTGCAGATCGACGGCCGGGTACGCCGCGCGGTACGCGCCGATGATCCCCGGCAGCAGGTACAGGCTCGCCGCGTCGATCATCCCGACCGCAAGCGTGCCGCTCTCCCCGTGCTCGCGCGCCTCGATCCACGAACGCAGCTCGGAGGCGCGTCCGAGCACCTCCGCCGCGAACCGCGCGGCCTCCCGGCCTGCCTCGGTCAGCACGCGGCGGCGCCCGGCGCGCTCGAAGAGCGGGACGCCCACCTGCCGCTCGAGGGCGGCGAGCGCCTGCGACAGCGCGGGCTGGCTCACCCCGAGCCGCTCCGCCGCGACGGTGAACGTCGGCGCGCGCTCGACCTCGCGGAGGTAGGCGAGCTGGTGGGCGTGGAACGGGAAGGCGACCTCGCCCAGCGGCTCCAGCGACGGACTGACGTCCGATCCCACCATATCCACGAGTCTAATGATTCCCATCCAATTCATCCATTGGACGAATCAGTTGGCGACGGCCACGATGGAACGCAGGACAGCCGCCGAGGCTCGCCATGCGAGCTTCGCCGCGCCAGCTCGCCATCGAGCGGCGCGCACGAGAGGACTTCGAGGATGCCGGGGAAGATCAACGTCGCGATCATCGGGGTCGGGAACTGCGCGTCGTCGCTGGTGCAGGGCGTCGAGTACTACAAGAACGCCGAGGCGGGCGATGTCATCCCGGGGTTGATGCACCCGGTGCTCGGCGGCTACCACATCCGCGACATCAACTTCACCGCCGCCTTCGACGTCGACATCGAGAAGGTCGGCAAAGACCTCAACGAGGCGATCTTCAGCGGCCAGAACAACACCGTGAAGTTCAGCGACGTGCCGGCGACCGGCGTCACCGTCTCGCGCGGCATGACGCACGACGGCCTGGGCAAGTACCTGTCCGAGGTGATCACGAAGGCGGACGGCCCCACCGCGGACATCGTGCAGATCCTGAAGGACACGAAGACCGACGTGGTGATCAACTACCTGCCGGTCGGCTCCGAGATGGCGACCAAGTGGTACGTGGAGCAGATCCTCGCGGCGGGCTGCGCGATGGTGAACTGCATCCCGGTGTTCATCGCGCGCGAGGAGTACTGGGCCAACCGCTTCAAGGAGAAGAACCTGCCGATCGTCGGCGACGACATCAAGTCGCAGGTCGGCGCAACGATCCTGCACCGCGTCCTCGTGCGGCTGTTCCAGGACCGCGGCGTGCGCATCGACAAGACGTACCAGCTGAACTTCGGCGGCAACACCGACTTCATGAACATGCTGGAGCGCGAGCGCCTGGAGTCCAAGAAGATCTCGAAGACCAACGCGGTCACGAGCCAGATCGCGTATGACCTCCCCGCCGCCGATGTCCACGTCGGCCCGTCGGACTACGTGCCGTGGCTGAAGGACCGCAAGTGGTGCCACATCCGCATCGAGGGCACGACGTTCGGCGACGTGCCGCTGATGCTGGAGACGAAGCTCGAGGTGTGGGACTCGCCGAACTCGGCCGGCGTGGTCATCGACGCGATCCGCGCGGCGAAGATCGGCCTCGACCGCGGCATCGGCGGGCCGCTGTACGAGACCTCGGCGTACTTCATGAAGTCGCCGCCCGTCCAGATGCTGGACGAGGACGCGCGCGACGGCCTTGAGGCGTTCATCGCGGGCTAGCACCCACACTCGCGGCGCTGGCGTGCACTTCGCGCGCGAGCGCCGTCGAGGAGACTGTGCGAGGCGCCCATCCCCCTGCCCCCTTCCCTGCGCGGGAAGGGGGTTTTGGTTCTGATGGGGTGGCACCCCATCAGGGCTTCCCCCGCTTAGATCCGAATCGCGAGGGTGTATTTGTCCGCCGGGGTATGGGGGGCGCAGCCCCCCATGTCTTTCATTCAGAACCCCTCCCGCGCCGGGAGGGGCAGGGGTGGGCCGCCCTACGCTGCCTTCTCAAACGCCACTCGATTCGTCGAGGTCTCGCCCGCGATACGCCCCACGGCGTTTCTCGCGGGCGAGGGGTCGGCTACGCTCACGCTGAAGCCTCGCCGTGCGAGGAGACAGGCCGACGGTGCTCCTCTACTGGGCAGTCGTACTCGGGACGACCCTCGCAAGGGTCGTCCCGTTGCGTGTGAGCTACGGCATCGCGCGCCTCGTCGGCGCCGGCACGTACTACGCGTGGCGCGGCGGGCAGCGGCGCTGCATCCAGAACATGCTGCACGTCACCGGCGGCGATGCGCGCGAGGCACGCCGGATCGCCCGCGCATCCTTCGCGAACTATCTCGTCTACCTCGTGGACTTCTTCCGGCTGATCGGCAGCAGCAGCGACGACCTGCGCTCGCGCGTGCGCTCCGACGACTGGGACGCCGTGCGCGCGGAGCACGACGGCCGCGGCATCGTCGTGATGACGATGCACTACGGCAACTGGGACCTCGGCGCGGCGCTGATCGCCATGCGCGGCGTGCCGGTCGCGGCGATCGCGGACCGCTTCGCCAACGCGCGCGTCAACGACTTCGTCCTCGGATCGCGCGAGCACCTCGGCATGCGCATCATCCCCGCCGACCGCATGGGCCCCGGCCTGATCCGCGCGCTGCGCAGCCACGAGGTAGTCGCGGTGCTGGTCGACATCCCCGCGCCGGAGAGCGGCGTGCCGGTCACGTTCTTCGGCGACACGATCATGGTCTCGGACGGCGCGGCGCGCCTCGCCCTGCGCACGGGCGCGGCGGTGGTCGCGGGGATGGTGCCGCGCGTCGAGCGCTGGGACGAGGCCGTACACGCCACCGCCGCGACGATCCCCTTCACCCCCACCGGCGACGAGGTCGCGGACGCGCGCACGATCACGCAGGCCGCGTTCGCGATCTTCGAGGAGCACGTCCGGCGCGACCCCGCGCAGTGGTACATCTTCCGCAACCTCTGGCGCTCCGACGCCTCGCGCGGGACGCAGCAACACATGCAGTCGTCCTGATGGCGCACTACCTCGCGCTGCGGCTGCTCGTCGAGATCGGCGGGCGCGTCCCGCTCGCGATCCTCGATGCGATCGCGGGCGCCGCCGGCACGCTCGGCTGGTGGGCGTCGCGCCGCATCCGCGAGGTGACGCGCGACCACATGCGGCACGTGCTGGGACCGGCGGCGAGCGACGGCGACGTGGACCGCGCGGCGCGCGCGTGCACCCGCGCCGCGGCGCGCGGGTACGCGGCGTTCGCGCACCTGCCCCGCCTCACCCCCGACCTCGTCCGCGCGAGCGTCACCGCGTTCGACGGCCTCGACACGCTGATCGAGGCGCGCGAGGCGGGACGGGGCGCGATCCTCGTCTCGGCGCACCTCGGCGCGCCGGAGGTGCTGAGCCACGCGGCGCCGGCGTTCGGGCTGGACTTCGCGGCGATCGCGGAGCCGCTGCGGCCGCAGCGCGTGCACGACTTCGTCCAGTCGGTGCGCGCGGTGCCCGGCGTGCGCTACCTGACGGCGGACCTCGGCGGGCTGCGCGAGGCGCGGGCGCACCTGGCGGCGGGCGGGATGCTCGGGCTGCTCGTCGACCGCGACGTGCTGGGCACCGGGCGCCCGTACGCGTTCTTCGGCGAGCGCGCGCTGATGCCCGCCGGCGCCGTCGAGCTGGCCCGACGCACGGGCGTGCCGATCGTCGCGGTCTGGGTGCTGCGCGAGCGGGGTGCCTCGCGCTATCGCCTCGTCGCGGAGCGCGTCGCGCTCCCGGCGGCGACCGGCGAGCGGGCTGCCGACGTGGATTCCGGGATGCGCGCGCTGATCGTGGCGCTGGAGGCGGGCATCCGGCGAGCGCCGGGCCAGTGGACGCCGCTGGCGCCGATCTGGTCAGGCCTCGCGGCCGGCCGCGAGGCCGGCACACGGTTCGATAACACCCGCCCCTACAATGAGGGCGATGGCGAGCGAACCGAACCCCATGACGGCTGACGCGCCCGGCGACGATCGGGCTGCGCTGCGACGCTTCGGCCGCGGCGACCTCCAGGTCCACACCTCCCACGGCGACGGCATGGAGGACGCCCGCGAGCTCTTCGAGCGCATCGAGCTGCGCGGCGAGCTGGACGTCATCGCGATCACCGACCACGACGACGTCCGCGGCGCCCTCGAGGCGCGCGAGGTGCACGGGCGGTCGCGCTACCACTTCGACCTCGTCACCGGCATCGAGGTCACGACGTTGCAGGGGCACCTGCTGGCGCTGTGGGTGGACGTCCCGATCCCCTCGTTCCGCTCGCTGGAGGCCACCGTCGCCGCCGTGCACCGCGCGGGCGGGCTAGCGGTCGTGCCGCACCCGTTCTCGGCGCTGACGCGCTCGGTGGGCCGCCGCTCGCTGGAGCGCGTGCTGGCGATCGAGGACGCGACGACCCACCCCGACGGCATCGAGCTGGCGAACCCGACGAGCTTCGGGTGGGACACCGGGGCCCGCGCCCGCCGCCTGAACGCGACGCGCTACCACCTTGCCGAGACCGGCGGGAGCGACGCGCACTTCGCCGAGGCGGTCGGCAACGCGTACACGCTGTTCCCCGGCCACGACGCCGCGTCGCTGCGCACCGCGATCCTCGAGCGGCGCACCAGCGGCATCCTCGACCAGGGGACGCCGCTGCGCGAGATCGGGGCACGCCGGCTCATCGTGCAGCAGTTCCGCGGGCTCGCGGTCACGCCGCGCAAGGTCCTCGGCCCGATCGCGGGCCGCCTGCGCGACCGCGTCCGGCGCGGCGGAGGCCTCGCATGACGACCGCCGAGCCGCTGGTGATGACCGAGCGCCCGATGAAGATCGCAATCGTCTCGCCGTACGACTGGCAGGTGCCGGGCGGCGTGAACACGCACGTCCACGCGCTGGCGCAGCAGCTCCGCGACCGCGGCCACGAGGTGAAGATCCTCGCGCCGTCCGCCCAGCCCGTCGAGGATCCGAACGTGATCGTCCTCGGACGGCCGTGGCCCGTCGCCGCCTCCGGGTCGGTGGTGCGCATCGCCCTCGACCCGCGCGTGGGACGCCGCGTGCGGCAGGTGCTGGAGCGCGAGCAGTTCGACATCGTGCACGTGCACGAGCCGTTAATGCCGGTGCTCGCGATCCACGTGCTGCGCCACTCGAAGACGGCGAACCCCGCCGTCGTGAACGTCGGCACGTTCCACGCGACGAAGGACGGCGGCAACCGCCTGTACGCGTACGGACGACGCCTGTTGAAGCGCTGGTTCCGCGAGCTGGACGGGAAGATCACCGTCTCGCCGCCCGCCGGGCAGTACGTGAGCCGCTACTTCCACGGCTACTACAACATCATCCCGAACGGCCTGGACGTGGAACGCTGGGCGCGCCCGGACGTGATCCCCGCCCCCGGGTTCGAGGGCACGACGAACATCCTCTTCACGGGACGCGCGGAGAAGCGGAAGGGCCTCGCCGTCCTGATCCGCGCGTTCGGCATGGTGAACGCGCGCAATCCCGAGACGCGCCTGATCATCGTCGGCCCGGACTCGCACGCCCGCCGCCGCTACGAGGCGTCCGTCGCCAAGAGCGGCCGTCGAGGCATCATCTTCGTGCCGGAGCAGCCCTACTCGGAGCTGGTGCGGTTCCACAAGGCGAGCCACATCTTCTGCGCGCCCGCGCTCGGCAACGAGTCGCAGGGCTACGTGCTGCTGGAGGCCATGTCCGCCGGCGTACCGGTCGTCGCCTCGAACATCGACGGCTACGCCTCGGTGATCACGCACGACGCGGACGGGCTGCTCGTGCGGCCGGGCGACTCGATGGTGCTCGCGGACGCGCTGACGAGCCTCGTGAACGATCCGGCGAGGCGCGCCGCGCTCGCCGCCGCCGGGCGCCTGAAAGTGGAGGCGTACTCGTGGCCGCGCGTCGCGCAGCAGGTGCTCTCCTACTACGAGCGCCTCCGGGACCAGCAGGACACCGTGGAGGCCTCGCGGCGACAGGCCAGACGGCATACGCTGGCACCAGCACCATGAACGTACGACTGCTCCCCGCCCGCCCGCCTGCCGCGCTGATCGCCCCGATCGTGCGCGTGCTGGCCGCCGCCGGCGTCACCCCGACGATGCTCACCGCGGCCGGCCTGATCGGCAACATCGGCGGTGCTGCGCTCGTGATCGAGGGCGCTCCGCTCGCCGCCGGCATCGTGGTGCTCCTCGCGAGCGCGCTCGACATGCTCGACGGCGCGCTGGCGCGCGCCACGGGCAGCGCGTCGCGGTTCGGCGCGATGTTCGACTCCGTGCTCGACCGGCTGTCGGAGGCCGTCGTGCTGTTCGGCATCGCGTGGTACGCGATCGATCACGGCAGCCGCGAGCAGGCCTTGCTCGCGTTCGCGGCGGTCGTCGGGTCGCTGATGGTGTCCTACGTGCGCGCGCGCGCCGAGGGCCTGAACCTCCAGCTGCGCGACGGCATCTTCACGCGCTCGGAGCGCGTGGTGCTGGTGGGCGCGATGCTGATCACCGGCTACCTGCGCGCCGGCCTGTGGCTCCTCGCCGTGATGTCGATCTTCACGGCGCTCCAGCGGCTGTGGATCGCCAGCAACATGCTGCTCGCGGAGGACGCCGCGCCGCGCCCGCCGAAGCCCGCGACCAGCGTCGCGAAGGCCGAGCCCCCGCGGTGACCTCCGGCGCTCCCGAACGCGGCACATCGAGCGGCCCGTTCACCGACGAGGCCGAGGCCGCGCTGGTGCAGGCGCTCACGGAGAACCTCACCCGCCCGGTCGGCATCGACGTCTGGACGCGACGCCACAGCGAGCTGGTGCGCCCCGACCGCGACGCCTGCGATCACTGCGACGACCAGATGGCGCTGATCCGCCAGTTCGTGCGCGTCAGTCCGCTGCTCACCGTCACCACGTACGACCTCGACCGGCACGCCGCGCGCGCCGCCGAGGTGGGCGTGGACCTCGCCCCCGCGACGATCGTGCGCTGCGCCGGGCGGTCGGTGCAGTTCGTCGGCCTCGCGGACGGCACGCTGCTGCGCGCATTCCTCGACGTGATGACGTTCCTCTCGGCGGGACGCTCGCCGCTGAGCGACGAGTCGCGCGAGGTGCTCACCGCGCTCGCCGCCCCGATCGACCTCGAGCTGCTCGTCGCGCCATACGACCAGCTGTCGGGCTACCAGATGCGGCTCGTCGGCGCGCTGGCGGTGGAGTCGCGCATGGTGCGCGTGAAGATCATCGATGCGACGGAGTACCCGATGTTCGCTGCGCTGCGGAGCGTGACGGAGGTGCCGGTGCTGACGATCGGCGGACGCCGCTTCGCCGGGATCTGGGACGAGCCGTCGCTGGTGGAGCAGGTCCGGCGCATCGCGACCGGCAACGACGAGGTGGTCCAGCGCGGCCAGCCGATGACTGCGCCCTTCGTGACCGAGGCGGAGCTGCGCGCCTCGCAACCCCCCGAGCCATCCCAGACGGCGAGCAGCCTCTACATTCCCGGCCGCGACTAGCGCCGCGAGGGCAGCCGAGCGCCCCGCCCGCCGCGCCCACCTGGTTTGCCAGCCTGTCGAGGTAGGCGGAGGCGGCCCACCCCTGCCCCTCTCGGCGCGGGAGGGGTTCTGATAAGACGCGGGGGCTGCGTCCCCACACCCGGCGGAGTCTTGAACAGGCGTCTCTGATCTGGAGCGGGGCGAAGCCCTGATGGGGTGCAACCCCATCAGATCACATTCCCCTTCCCGCGCAGTAGGGGAGGGGGCAGGGGGATGGGCGCCCTACGCTGCCACCGCGACGCTGCTCGAAGCCGCTCGACATTCCCCCGAGGCTAGGCCGAGGGCTTCCTCGACAGGCGCCAGGCGAAGAACCCGAGGATGGCGGCCACGACAACCGCACCGATGCCCACGACCAGCACGTTGCCGCCTGCCGCGGCGGCGGGGCTGGTCGCCTCGGCGCCACCGCTGCCGCTGGTGCTCTCCGCCGAGTTCACGGACGTCGGGATGCCCAGCGGCGCACGGGTCGCCTGCACACCGGCGACGCTGGTCGCGCGCGCGACCGGCGGGAAGTCGATCGTCTTCAGCCCGTTCTTCGCGCGCCACGCGTTGTAGAGGCCGTCCTGGTCGACGTTGATGTTCGCCTGCAGCGCATCGTCGATCGGCGAGCCGTCCTTGATCGACTTGAAGATGGCGGCGAACTTCGCCTGGCCGTACGTGTCGACCATGAACTTCACCACGCTCCACGACTGGCCGTAGAACAGGTTGACCTGGTTCGCCTGGTTGGCGTTGCTGCTCATGTTGCGCAGGCGGATCACGGAATCCGCCGCGATCGCGAACTTCACGGCCTGCTCGTAGCCGGCGCCCGGCGACGTCTGCACGTAGACCGCCGTGCCCTCGTCGATCCAGGACGGCAGCGTGGCGACGGAGCCGTCGCCGGCGACCTTCGTCAGGATGTGCCCGGTCTCGTGCCGGACCACGTCGTCGAAGCCGTCCAGCGGGTCGTAGATGTG
>CANJBO010000036.1 GCA_947472995.1 Chloroflexota bacterium | reverse complement strand
GGGGGGGGGGGGGGGGCCCCCCCCCCCACACCCTCCTTCTGCACCCTCCCGCGCCGGGAGGGCAGGGGTGGGCCGCCCCCGCTTACCACCTCGACAGGACTCGTCCAGTCGGTGGGCGGGGGCCAGCCTACGAGGGCATCGCCATCGCGGCGGCTGTCGCGAAGTCGGTGAGCGTCCCGCGCCGCATGCCGCCGGCCTCGAGCGCGGCGACCATCCGGGCGAATGCCTCGTCGCCTCCGAGCTCGAGGACGAGCGTGAGGCGCTGGAGTCCGATGGGGAGACCGGCAACGACCTCCTCGTGGTTCGCGGTGAGGATGTTCGCGCCGGTGTCGGCGAGGATGCGGCTGATCCGCGCCATCTCGCCCGGCACGTTCGCCGTCGCGAACGTCAGCGTGCGGTGGCGTCCCTCCGCGATCAGGCCGCGCTCCACGATGCGGCCGAGCAGGTTCACGTCGATGTTGCCGCCCGAGAGGATCGCGACCGTGCGTCCGCCGGCCGGGACCGCCCCGGCGAGCAGCGCGGCCAGCCCGAGCGCGCCCGCGCCCTCGACGACCATCCTCGACCACTCGACGAGCGCGAGGACCGCCTGTGCGATCGCCTCCTCCGACACCGCCACGACGTCATCGACGTAGCGGTCGATCAGCGCCAGCGTCAGCGCCGAGGGCCCCGCGACGCCGGCGCCGTCCGCGATCGTCCGCAGCGCGGGCACGGCGACCACGTCGCCGGTGCGGCGCGACTCGACGATGCCCTGCATCGCGAGCGCCTGCACGCCGATCACGCGCACGTCGGGGCGCTGCGTCTTGATCGCGACGGCCACGCCGGCCAGCAGCCCGCCGCCGCCCGCCGGCACCAGCACTGTCTCCACGTCCGGCTGCTGCTCGAGGATCTCGAGGCCGACGGTGCCCTGCCCGGCGACGATGTGCGGGTTGTCGTAGGGCGGCACGAAGAGCAGCGAGCGCTCCTGCGCCATCGCGCGTGCCTGCTCGATCGCGGTGGCGAGGGGGCCGTCCGCGAGCACGACCTGCGCGCCGTAGCCCTCGGTCGCCCGCCGCTTGGCGAGCGGGGCCTCGGCGGGCATCACCACGGTCACCGGCAGCCCGTGCGCCCGTCCCGCCAGCGCGACGCCCTGCGCGTGGTTTCCGGCGCTCGCGGCGACCACCCCGGCGGGTCGAGGCACCGCGGCCAGCATGTTCGCCGCCCCCCGCGGCTTGAACGAGCCGGCGCGCTGGAGGTTCTCGCACTTGAAGGAGAGCGGGACGCCGAAGCGACCCGACAGGGAGACCGCCTCGATCAGCGGGGTCAGCCGCACGAGTCCGGCGATCCGCTCGCGCGCGGCCAGGACATCGGCGAGGGAGACGGGGAGATCGGCGTCCGGCATCGGCGGAACGTAGCACCTCGCGAACGCCGTCACATCGTCTGTCGTTGGAACGGACGAGCGTGTGACGCGAATGTCACGCCTCGACCGGTACGGTGGGGTGGCTCCGCCGTCGCCGCGCGCGAAAGGATCGACCATGCGCCCACCGAGGATCGTCGCCGCGCTCGTGCTCGGACTCGCCGTGGGGCTGCTCGGCGGCGACGCCCGCGCGCAGGTGCCGAGCGGCACGTTCGCCTCGATCCCCACGTACAGCAGCAGTGGGCAGGCGGCCGTCGTCTTCGGCGGCGGCTCGGTCGACCAGCTGAAGACGGCCGCGCGAGGCGCGAACGCCGGTGGCGTCTGGGCGCAGGACCGCATCGGCGCGTTCGAGTTGCTGGTGATCGACGCCCCCGCGTTCCTTGAGGAGGCATTCCGCGCGCGGTTCCCGAGCGGGCTCGCTACGAGCACGGCGGTCACGCTGATCCGCGCGAACAGCGCCATCCCGCCCACCACGACTCCCCCGCCGCCCGCCGGCGCCGCGCCGCGCCCGGTGGCGCTGGAGGCGACCTCCGAGCGGACCTGGCAGCGCCCCGTCGAGATGGGCCCGTACCCGATCGTGGCCGGCAACAGCACCTACTTCGTCCTCGAGCAGGACGGCGCGGTGTGGGCCGTCGAGGGCGGCGTGCCCTCCCGCATCCTCGACATCAGCGACCGCATCAGCCGCGCCTCCGAGGAGGAGGGGCTGCTGTCGATGGCCGTCGACCCGGACTTCGGGCGCAACCGCCACGTCTGGATCTACTACGCGGCCGCGAACCCTCGACGCACCGTGCTCGCGCGGTTCACGCGCAACGCCAGCGACCTGACGATCGACAGGAAC
The DNA here is from genome assembly GCA_947472995.1 of Chloroflexota bacterium. GTDB lineage: Bacteria > Chloroflexota > Dehalococcoidia > UBA2979 > UBA2979 > SHYQ01. The sequence goes on along the minus strand of CANJBO010000036.1, from coordinate 7,213 downwards.
TCCGAACTGGTCGTGCTGGAGGTGCCCCAGCCGTTCGGCAACCACAAGGGCGGGGCGATCCGCTTCGGCGGCGACGGGATGCTGTACCTCGGGCTGGGCGACGGCGGATCGTCGGGCGACCCGCAGGGCAACGGCCAGAGCGTCGGCACGCTGCTGGGCAAGATCATCCGCATCGACGTCCGAGGCGCCACCACGGCGCAGCGCTACACCGTGCCCGCGGACAACCCGTTCGTCGGCCAGAGCGGCGCGCGCGGCGAGATCTGGGCCTACGGTCTCCGCAACCCGTGGCGCATGGCCTTCGACCCCGTCGGTGGCGCGCTGTGGGCCGGCGACGTCGGCCAGGGCGCCGTCGAGGAGGTCGACATCGTCCAGCGCGGCGCCAACTACGGCTGGAGCGTCGTCGAGGGCGGGAGCTGCTACAAGCCGGCCAGCGGGTGCGACCGGACCGGGCTCACCTCGCCGGTGCTCACCTACGACCACGCGGGCGGGCGCTGCTCGATCACCGGCGGCTACGTGTACCGCGGCACGAAGGTGCCCGAGATCGCCGGCGCCTACATCTACGGCGACCTCTGCTCGGGCGAGATCTGGGCCGTGCGCGCCGACAGTCCCGGCACGCCGGTGCGGATCGCGAGCGGCCCCAAGAGCCTCACCTCGTTCGGCATCGACCCGGCCGGGGAGTTGTACGTCCTCGCGATCGGGCAGCCGATCCGCCGCCTCGTCTCGCCGGCGCAGTAGCGCAGCGCGCCGCGCGGGTCACGCGAGGGCGGTCACGTCCCGCGGCGGCTCGCGCCGCCTCGCGTTGCGGCGCACGAGGTACTCCGCGACGACGAGGTTCGGCACCCAGCTCACCCACGCGACCAGCGCGTAGCCGTCCTGCTCGCCGAGCCATGCCTCCAGGAACGGCGCGTAGATGCGGAGCGTGACTGCCGCGAGCATCAACGCGTAGCTGCGCGTCATCCACTCGCGGTGCGCCTGCACCTCGCCGGCGCGGATGCGGACGAACGCCATGCCGCTGGTCACGAGGACGGCGATCGCGAGCAGGCTGAACCCGACGTCCGAGATCGTCCCAGACGCCGAGAGCTGCGCCATGTAGAGCCCGCCGACGCCACCCACGAGCGCGCCGAGGAGGTAGACCCGCCCGGCGATCCGGTGCGCGCGCCGGTAGCGGTTCCGGAAGGAGCGGAGGAACTGGAACGGCCCGATCGCCGCCGCGAGGATCATCCCGCCGATGTGCACCATCAGCCAGGCGGTGTGTGCCTCGTAGACCTCGCGCTGGCGGGGGAAGTACACCTGCGGGTCCATCGTCAGGTACCGCGCGGACACCAGCACCAGCAGCACGACGAACAGCAGCATCACCGTCCAGCCGACTCGCGTCCCTGTCGTCCACATCGGGCTCGCTCCCCCTCGTGCGCGGGGAAGTTGCACAACCGCGCGAGGGTTCCCGCCGCGCTTCGCAGGCACGCTAGTATGTCACCGGACGCTCGACGGCCTCGGCCGCGGGCAGTACTCGAATCCCCGGAGGATGCCCATGACGTCGCAGACGACCAGCTCGCAGAACACGCGGTACCCGAAGCTGTTCGAGCCCGGGAAGATCGCGGGCATGACGATCAAGAACCGGATCGTCCTGCTGCCGATGGGCACGTTCCCTGCCTTCAGCGACGAGCTGTATGCCTTCTACCGCGAGCGCGCGCGGGGCGGCACCGGCATCCTGATGATGAACCGCGCGAAGGTCTCGCCCCTCGGCTTCGGGGGAGAGCAGCTGGAGAGCGCGACGCAGTCCTCGATCTGGGACGACCAGAACGCCGAGAAGTGGAAGCGGCTCGCCGGGATCATCACCGACGGCGGCTCCCGGGCCGTCCTCCAGATCGACCACGACGGCATCGAGACCGGCATGCGCGCGAAGCCGGCTGTCCAGCCGATCGGCCCCTCTGCCGTGTCCGTGCCGAAGCACCCGGTGTTCCGTCCGGACCCCGCCGTCGCGCGCGCACTGACCACGCAGGAGGTGCGCGACATGGTCGAGGCCTACGTGCAGGCCTCCTACCGCGCGCAGCAGTTCGGCTGGGATGGCGTGCAGGTGTACGCCGGGCAGGGCGTCCTGCCGATGCAGTTCCTCTCCTCGCGCACCAACGTCCGCGAGGACGAGTACGGCGGCTCCGTCGAGAACCGCACGCGCTTCCTGCTCGAGATCCTCGCCGGCATCAAGGACGCCTGCGGGCGTGACTTCCCGGTGTTCGTGCGCCTCGCCGCGGACGAGGGCCTCGAGGCGGGCATCACCGTCGAGGAGGGCTCGGAGATCGCGCTGCTCGTCGACCGCTCGGGCGACGCCGACGCCGTGGACCTGTCGTACGGCACGCACACCTCGCCGGTGCCGATGGCGCTGCCGCCGCCCCACTTCCCGGAGGGGGCGCTCCTCGACTACGTGGACCGCATCCACTCGCAGGTGCGCCACATGCAGCTGCTCGCCGTGGGCGGCATCTACACGCCCGGTGCGGCGGAGCAGATCCTCGCGTCGGGCCGCGCGGAGCTGATCGGCATGGGCCGCGCGCTGATCGCCGACCCGTACTGGCCGCAGAAGGCGATGGAGGGCCGCGCCGAGGACATCACGACCTGCATCGGCTGCCTCACCTGCTTCGAGCGCTCGTCCGAGGGCGACTCGGGGCGCCGCTGCTCGACGAACCCGATCTTCGGGCAGGAGTCGAGCCGCAAGTACCTCCTCGACATGGCGCCCGCGAAGAAGCGCGTGATCGTCGTCGGCGGTGGGCCCGGCGGCATGGAGGCCGCGATCCTCGCGGCGCGTCGAGGTCACGACGTGCAGCTGTGGGAGGCCGCGCCCGCGCTCGGTGGCGAGCTCATCTCCGCCGCGATCCCCCCGCACAAGGAGCGCATCGGCGACTACCACGAGTTCATGATGGGCCAGCTCGACAAGGCCGGCGTGCGCGTCGAGCTCGGACGCCGCGCCAACGCGGAGAACGTCGTGGAGGCGCAGGCCGACGCGGTGGTCGTGGCGACCGGCGCGAAGCGGCGCCCGCTGAACGTCCCCGGCCTCGATAGCAACCACGTGATCCACGCGATCGATCTGCTCGAGGGCACTGTCGAGGCGCGCGGTCAGAAGGCCGTCGTCGTCGGTGGCGGCGCGGTCGGGCTGGAGACGGCGGACTACCTCGCGGATCTCGGCATGGAGGTCGTGGTTGTCGAGATGCTGCCACGCCTCGCGCCGGAGCTGCACCCGTTCCTCCGCAAGTGGATGCAGGATCGCCTGCGCGGCGGCGACTGCGTGCCCGGCGAGGGCCTCGGCGTCCGCCTGATCACGAACGCCCCGTGCGACGAGGTGACCGAGTCCGGCGTGTGGATCCAGCACAAGGACGGCGACCGCGAGTTCATCGAGGGCAACACCGTCGTCGTCGCCATCGGCCAGATGGAGAACAGCGACCTCCGGAACGCCCTCGACGGTGCGGTGCCCGAGCTGCACGAGGTCACGACATCGGGGCGCATCTTCGACGCCGTGCACAACGCCTACAACGTGGCGGTGCAGGTCTAGACGACGCGTGCGGGCCGGTCGCTAGCCTCGGCTGGCGGCCGGCTCCTCGACGCGCGCGCCGAGATCGGGGTCGCGCAGATCACGGCGCGTCAGGCCGATACCGGCCACCACCACGACGCAGGTGATCGAGCCGACGACCAGCGCCAGCGGCACCCCGATCGCCGCAGCGAGCGCGCCGCTCGCGGTGTAGCCGATCGGCGGGCCGCCGCCGGCGAGCATGCTGCGGAACGCCTCGACGCGTCCGCGCAGCGCATCCGGCGACAGCGTCAGGATCGCCGAGTTGCGCGGGATCACCTGCACGGAGTTCATCGCGCCGGTGAGCGCGGCCCCGACCAGCGCGAGCGCGAACCACGGCGACACCGCGAGCAGGATCACCGAGCCGCAGTACGCGAGCACGCCGAAGATCGTGTACAGCCCCTTGTAGCGCATGTCGCCCAGCCCGAGGATCACCGCCGCGCCGAGGACCGCGCCGATGCCCGGCGCCCCGCTCAGCAGCCCGTACCCCGCGGCCCCCACGCCCAGCGACGTCGCGATGATCGGCAGCAGCGCGCGGTAGCTGCCGAACACCGTCTGCGCGAAGTCCAGCGCCAGCAGCGACAGGATCACGCGCTTCTGGAAGACGAAGCGCATGCCCTCGAGGAAGCTCTCCCACGGCGAGTCGTCGCTCGGCTCCGGGCGCGCCTGCGCGCGGATGCCGAAGATCGAGAGCATCGCCGCGAAGTACAGCGCGCCGTTGATCAGGTACGCCGCCCCGGTGTCGAGGCTCGCGATCGCGATGCCCGCGAGCGCCGGCCCGACGATCTGCGACACCTGCGAAATCGTGGCGTTCAGCGCGACCGCGTTGACGAGATTCCCCGCGGGCACCAGGTGCGGGATGAGCGCGGTGCGCGCGGGCTGCGTGACCGCGGTAAACCCGCTGTTCAGCACCGTCACCGCGAAGACGTGCCACAGCTGCACATGCCCCGTGACCGTCAGCAGCCCGATCACGACGACGAGGATCGCGTTGGCGATCTGGCCGGTCTGGATCAGGCGCACGCGGTTGGTGCGGTCCGCGATCACGCCGCCGGCCATCGACAGGATGATGTGCGGAATGGCGCGTGCGACGCCGGTCAGGCCGATGATGAACGCGCTGCCAGTCAGCTCGTACGCCTGCCAGAAGACGACCGTCTGGATCAGCTGCGCGCCGAGCGAGGTGAGCAAGAGCGAGCTGGCGAAGCGCCGGTAGTCGGCGTAGCCGATGGCCTCGATTGCCTGCGCGAACCCGGATCGGCTGCTTGCCACGCGCGTACGATCCTCTCGCCCTCGGTCGCCGCAGTCTATCGCGCCCTCGCGTTGCGTCGAGCCGGCCTCGGTGACGCTACACTCGCGCTGCCTCGAGGAGTCGAGGCGCAGAGGAGGCGGCATCGATGCGCGTGAACACCACGAAGGCGAAGTTGAAGGAAGGCAAGGTCGTCTTCGGCGGCATCGTCAGCGGCTTCTCGCCCGAGATCGTCGAGCTGCTCGGCGCGATCGGCTACGACTTCGTGTTCCTCGACTGCGAGCACGGATCGATGACGTTCGACCAGGTGGAGCACATGGTGCGCGCCGCCGAGGCGTTCGACATCACGCCGATCGTGCGCATCCCGGACCATGCCGACGCGACGATCCTGCGCGTTCTCGACCGCGGGGTGCAGGGGATCATCGTGCCGCACGTGAACACCGCCGAGCAGGCGCGCGCTGTCACCGCTGCCGCGCGCTACACCCCCGACGGCCATCGAGGCGCCGCGGGCGGCCGTCCGCACGACTACGGCGTCCACGCCAGCGGCGCCGAGACGCGGCGCTTCATCAACGACGAGCTGCTCGTCATCCCGATGTGCGAGGAGGTCGAGGCGGTCGCGAACCTCGAGTCGATCCTGGCGGTGCCGGGGGTGGACGTGGTGCACGTCGCGTCGGGCGACCTCGGCCTGAGCATGGACAGCCCACCGCACGCCGAGGTGCGCGCGGCGATGGGGGACGTGGTGCGGCGCGTGCGCGCCGGCGGCAAGTACGCGGGCATCGGCGGCAACGCGCCCACCGACGCCGAGGGCGTCGCCGATCTCATCGCGCAGGGTGCCTCGTTCGTCACGATCTCGGCGCTCGCGCTGCTGCGCGTCGGTGCCGACGCGTTCCGCGACGGCGTCCACGCCGCGATCGAGGCGCGTGGCTCCGGGAGTGGCCAGCGCGGCTAGCCGGCGGGCGCCTCGACGATCGTCGCCGGGCGCCGGCCCTTCGGGCCGGTCTCGGGCAGGAAGATCATCGTCACCGCGAACAGCACGGGCAGCACGACCAGCGGCAGCAGTGCCGCGTGGTACGAGCCGGTCGCGGCGGCGATCACCCCGACGAACACCGGCGCGATCAGCTGCCCCGTCGTCTGCACGGTGAACTGGAGCGCCTGCCCCACCGCGCGGTCCGAGGGCGTGAGCCCGGGCAGCTCGAGCGGGATCGTCTGCAGGATCGGGAACGGCATCCACGCCGCCACCCCGACGAGGAAGCCGACGAAGCCGAGCGCGAGGGGCGGCAGCGGCGCGAGCATCAGGAACCAGAGGAACGGCAGCACGATCCCCGACGGCCAGATCAGCAGCTTTCGCCGGCCGATGCGATCCGAGACGACGCCCACGAGCAGGTTCACGCTCAGCCCGCCGACCTGGATCATCGCGGTGATGATCCCGGCCGTCTGCAGGCCGATGCCGCGCTCGTTCACGTAGTACGTCGGCAGGAACAGCATGAACGTCATGAACGTGGTCGCGCCGCCGAGGGTGGCGAGGCCGAGCAGGTAGAACTCGCGCCGGTGCAGGATGTTCCGCGCCGCGCCCAGCCCTCGATCGGTGAGGCGCGCCGCTGCGTACGTCGGTGCGATGCGCTCGTACGCCGTCAGGTGCCAGCACACCGACAGGCCGAGGAGGATGACCGCGTTCACGGCGAACACCGCGCGCCACGTCACGTATTGGATCGCGATCGGCACGAGGATCAGCCCCGCCATCAGCACCACCGCGCCGAAGGTGAGGATGAGGCCCATCACCGTCGCCGTCTCGCGCGGGGGGATCCACTGCTGGCGGATCATGTTCATCGGGATCTGGCCCCACGACACGCCCACCGAGTAGATCGCGAGCGCCGCCAGCAGCACCCAGAAGTCCGGGGCGAACACGCCGATCAGCAGCGAGAGCGCGAGCAGCAGTGTGAACCCGTTGAACGTCTTCACCGGGCTGAACCGCACCAGCGTGATGCTCGCGGCGAACACCAGCAGGTTGCCCGCCGAGCGCGCCGATCCGAGCCAGCCGGCCTGCACGCCGTCGAATCCCAGCTCCGCCTGCATCGAGGGCAGCAGGATGCCGAGCATGCCGAAGACGAAGTGGCCTTGCCCCGATTTGACGGACAGTTTGCTTAGGCCGCCGAGGCGATCCTTGCGCGTGGAAACATCGTCGCCTCGTACTCCGCCGGCGAGCAGTAGCCGAGCGTGGAGTGCAGGCGTTGGCGATTGTAGAACACCTCGATGAACTCGAAGATCGCGCGCCTCACAGCGCCTCGCGTCGGCCATGCGGAACGGTAGACGAGCTCGGTCTTGAGCGTAGCGAAGAAGCTCTCCGCGACCGCGTTGTCCCAGCACTGACGGGGACGGCTGAGCGACTGCACGACGCCATGGGTACCGAGCAGCTCTCG
>CANJBO010000035.1 GCA_947472995.1 Chloroflexota bacterium | reverse complement strand
GGAGAGCAGGGACGTCTGTACGGTTCTGTCACGAATGTTGACATCGCCCAGAAGGCTGGGGAGATTCTGGGCGAAGAACTGGACAGGCGTCGTGTACTGCTGCCCGAGGCGATCCGACACACCGGGGTGTTCTCTGTGGTCCTGCGACTGTCGCGTAGCGTTCAGCCGCAGGTCCAGGTAGTGGTTGTCGACGCTGACGCACCGGAAGGTGCAGAGGCGGCCGCCGAAGCGTTGCTCCAGGTCCTTCGGGACGAGGAAGCAGCTCGCACCGCTATCAGGGCGCGCTCAGAAGGTGGCTCGTCCGCCGTCGCATCCTCGGATGAGACGACGGAGGAACGGCCCGCCGAAGGCGAGTCGGAGCCGGGCAAATCCACTGAGGACGACGCCGCCGAATAGGCAGCATCGTCTCCGCTGGTCGCTTTACAAGAGACGCGAGCAATCGCGTCTCTTGCTTTCTGCCCGCATGGTTTCGCCGGATCGATGACAGTCCACATCCCCCGGCGAGGCGGTTGATAGATCGGTGTTGGTAACGGCGGTCACGTAGGACGCCGACTGCCTAGCATCGAACGACCGCGCAGCACCTCCCCGCTGTCGCCCCGATGGGATCTAGCGTGGTACTTGGCGATCGACCCGCGCAGCTGCGACAGGACGCGCGTCCGCGCACGGCGACCGGGCTGCCCCCGCATGACATCGCCGCCGAGGAGGCCGTGCTCGCGGCACTGCTCCTCGACGAGGACGCCTACCCGCGCGTCCTGCCGATCGTCCAGCCCGCGGACTTCTTCCGCGATCAGAACGGCTGGATCTACGAGGCGTGCCTCGCGCTGTCCGACCGCGGCGAGGCCGTCACCATCCCCACCGTCGCGCACGAGCTCGAGCGTGCGGGACGGCTGGACGCCGCAGGCGGTGAGCCGTACCTCGCGGAGATCGCGGGCAAGTACTTCACCGCCGTCGGCGTCGAGGCGCACGCGCGCATCGTCGCGCGTGACGCGCTCTACCGCCGCCTGATCGAGGTGGCGGGCCGCATCGCGCAGCTCGCGTACCAGGGCGGCTCCGACGTCGGCCGCGTGCTGAGCGAGGCGGAGGGGCTGCTGCTGGGCATCCGCAGCGCGGAGGCGGCCGGCGACTTCAAGCGCCTGCGCGAGTTGCTGGACGAGTTCCTCGAGGCCCCCACCGACGAGGACGAGGGCGAGCTGCACGAGTCGGTGCGCTCCGGCTTCATGGACCTCGATGAACTGCTGAGCGGCGGTTACAAGCGCGGCGACCTCGTCATCCTCGCGGCGCGCACCGGCGTCGGGAAGACGTCGCTGATGCTGAACTTCGCGCGCAACGCGGCGATCGGGCAGCACGGCACCGTCGCGCTGTTCTCGCTGGAGATGGGCGGCGAGCAGCTGGCGATGCGCATGCTCTCCGCGGAGGCGGGCGTGCCGATGGCGCGCCTGCGTCTCGGTCGCCACACGCCGGTCGAGGAGTCGCGCGTGATGCGCGCGCACGGCCTCCTCGGCGGCGCGGCGGTGTACATCGACGAGTCGGCCGTGCTGACGGTGCCGGAGATCCGCGCGAAGTGCCGGCGGCTGCAGGCGGAGCACGGGCTCGACCTGCTGATCGTCGACTACCTCCAGCTGCTGCACGGTGGCCGCGCCGACACGCGCGCCAACGAGATCAGCCAGATCTCCCGGTCGCTGAAGGAGCTGGCGCGCGAGCTGAACGTGCCCGTGATCGCGGCGGCGCAGCTCTCGCGCGCCGTCGAGAACCGCTCGCCGCACATCCCCATGCTGTCCGACCTGCGCGAGTCCGGTTCGATCGAGCAGGACGCGGACATCGTGATGTTCATCTACCGCGAGGACATCTACGCGACGCCGGAGCAGTGGCAGAATCAGCACCCGGGCGAGCCCGGCGGCGCGCACCCGACCGGCCTCGCGCAGATCATCGTGGCGAAGCACCGCAACGGCCCGACGGGCAACGTGCAGATCCGCTGGGTGCCCGAGACCGCGTCGTTCCAGGACCTGCTGCTGCGCCCCGAGCCCAGCTTCGGCGGGGCGTACTAGTGGGCACCGCCGCGCGCACACAGCGCACGCGCATCGCGCGATCGCTGCGCGCGCGGATCGTGCACGCGCTCGCGAGCGAGGTCGGCGTGCGTGCGGCGCTCGTCGTGACGGGCGTCGCTCGGCTCCCCTCGCGCGTCGAGGCCGCGCGATGAGCGCGCCGTTCGAGGGCTTCCGTACGGGCGGGCGCGCCTCGACGCTCCCCGCGCAGTTCTTCACCGAGGTGCTGCCGGCGATCGACGACGCGGACGAGCTGCGCGTGACGGTGTACGCGCTGTACGCGATCACGCGGCCCGCCATCGGCGGGCAGGCTCGCCCGCTGCTCGCGATGCGCGCGAGCGAGATCGCGCGCGAGGAGCCGCTGGTGCGGCTGTTCGCGGAGCGCGGCGGGGCGGCCGCAGTGACGCGCGCCCTCGAAGCGGCGGCGACGCGTGGAGCGCTGCTCGCGGCGCCGCTCGACGACGGCGACACGCTGTACTTCGTGCACAACGACGGCGGACGGCGGCTGCGCGATCGCGTCGTCGCAGGCGCCCTCGAGGTGCCGCCGATGAACGGGCGCGCGGTGCGCGCGCTGACGGCCGAGCCCGCGCCGCGCGCGAGCCGCCCGGCGGCGGCGTACGAGCAGGAGATCGGCATGCTCACGCCGACGATCGCCGTCGCGATCGCGGACGCGGAGCAGAAGTACCCCGAGCAATGGATCGTGGACGCACTGCGCGAGGCGTCGGCACGGAATGCGCGGTCGTGGCGCTACGCGGAGGCCATCCTCGAACGATGGCAGACCGAAGGACGGGACGATGAAGGCACTGGGCGAGATCCTCGGAAACTCGATCACGGACCCTATGAGCATCTCATCCACCGCGGCACCGACTAGCACTAGCAGCGCGGCCGAGACGCCCCCCATCGTCGAGCGCGATCCACGTGTCTGCCCGCTGTGCGAAGGCGCGCGCTTCGTGCGCGTCACCAGTGATCCCGACGATCCGCGCTTCGGCCGTGCCGTGCCCTGCGAGTGCGCCACACGCGAGGACCCGAAGGAGCAGCGCGCGCGCCTCGTGCGGTACTCCCGGCTGGGTGCGCTCACCCGCCTCTCGTTCAACACGCTGGTGAAGCGCGGGCGCACGAACGACCTCGCGCTGCAGGCGCGCTACGCCGAGGCAGTCGCGATCGCGGAGCGCTTCGCCGCGCAGCCGGAGGGCTGGCTCGTGCTGACCGGCCCGCACGGCGCGGGCAAGACGCACCTCGCTGCCGCGATCGCGAACCGCGTGATCGAGCACGGCAACGCGGCGCTCTTCCTGACGGTCGCCGACCTCCTGGATCATCTGCGCTCCTCCTACGGCGACGACGCGGAGGTCGAGTACGACGAACTGCTGGAGCAAGTGCGGAGCGCGCCGGTGCTGGTGCTCGACGATCTTGATGCGTACGCGGAGACCCCGTGGGCGCGCGAGAAGTTCTTCCAGGTCGTGTCGCACCGCTTCAACGCTGCGCTGCCGACGGTCTTCACAACCGCGAAGTCGCCGGGCGACGCCGACGCGCGCATCGCGGCGCGGCTCACCGACCCCGCGCTCGCGCAGGTGGTCGAGGTCGGCGGCGAGAGCGCCCCGCGCTACCTCGCGATCGGCGCGATGACGCGCGACCGGGTCGCGGCATTCACCTTCGAAGCGTTCCAGCCGGATGGGATCGGCCTCGACCCCGCCCAGCGGGCGGGCCTGCGCGATGCGTTCCTGAAGGCACGGGATTGGGGAGAATCCCCCGAAGGGTGGTTCGTGCTTATGGGCGCGACGGGGTGCGGGAAGACACACCTCGCCGCCGCGATCGCGAACGCACGGCTCGCAGCGGGCGACCGCGTCGCGTTCGTCAACGTGCCCGATCTCCTTGATGCGCTGCGGCCGGGCCGCGAGGGAGACGCAGTCACGCTGCTCCAGACGATCCGCGAGGTGCCTGTATTAATTCTTGACGACCTCGGCGCGCAGAAGTCGACGCCGTGGGCCGAAGAGAAGCTGTACCAGCTGCTGAACCACCGCCACCTCGCGCGGCTGCACACCGTCGTCACCACGAATCTGGGTCTCCGCGAAATGGAGCCGCGCATCGCGTCGCGGCTGGCCGACTCGGACGTGTCGCGGTTGCAGGAGATCGCCGCGCCCGACTACCGCACCGTCGGCCGTCGCGAGTTCGTCTCGCGGCCGCCCGTGGAGGAGCCGCCCCCGCCACCCTCGAGGTCACGCGGGCGCCGAGCGTAGGCGTACCATCCGCGCATGTTGCGCGAGGAGACCTACGCGGAGCTGTGGTGGGAGACCGGCCCGGCGATCAAGGGCCTCGTCGTCGTGTGGTCGGGCGAGGAAGACCGCGAGGCGTTCCAGGCGTGGCTGTTCAGCGTGCGCCACGCGATCCCGCGGTTCTACGAGATGCCCCCCGGCCTGGAGGCGATGGCGAACGGCGCGCCGTGGCGCGGGCTGTTCATCGCCGGCGGTCCGGACCGCCTCAACGGCGGCCGCCCGCAGGGCCCGGTCACGCTGTTCTTCCGCGGCCGCGAGTGCGAGGCGATCGCGCTGCAGGGCCGCATGACGACACGCCCGCCGGTGACGCTGGAGCATGACGTCGGCAGCGTGGAGTACCAGCTCCTCGGCCTGCCGAGCGGCCTCAACCCCTGCGCCATCGACGGCTGACCTCGACGTCGCAGGGGCGAGCCGCGCGGGCTACTTGACCAGCAGCACCGAGGTGACGGTGAAGCCGGTGCCGAACGCGGCCTTGAACTGGTCGGCGAGGAACGCCGGGCCGCCGATGAGGTTCAGCTGGAAGACGCCCTTGGCGTCCTGCACCCAGACGCCGGTCGCGCCGACGGCCTTCGCCGAGGCACTCAGCTCCTCGACCGACCCGCCCTTGAAGACGACGAGCGACTTGCCGGTGGTGTCGAAGACCGGGTTGGCAGCGAAGTTCGTGTTGGCGGCGACGTAGACCGGCGGGAGCGCCGGGGTGGTCGTGGTGGTGCTGAGCGTGAGGACGAGGCCGGGCGGCATCACGAACTGGCCGCTGACCCAGGTCACCGACTCGTTCACGGCCTTGCCGTCCAGCGTGAAGGTGATCTTGTCGCCGTTCTGGACGCTGCCCGCGCCACCGGCGGCGATGTTCAGGTCCCACGCGCCGGCGGCGTTGACCGTCACCTGCCCGACCGGGGTGCTGCCCTTGAGGGCGACGATCACCTGGCCGGCGGTGCGGCCGGAGCCCCACGCCTTGAACGGGAGGTCCTCGGCGTGGACGGCTGAGGCGGGAAGCAGCGCGACGGCGATCAGCGCGAACAGCGCCGTCGCCGAGGCGAGACGAAGCCGGAACGAAACGGACATGAGTGTCTCCGTGAGAAAAGGTGCCCTGCAGCTGAGGATGGTGGGCAGGGTGCGACAAACGGGGCCAGAGCGTTATCACTCTGTAGCGCCATCGCCGTGAAACGTTACGGAGACGGCATCACGCCTTCCTGCCAGTGGGAGCCGTCCGGCCCCCACTCCTTCTTCCACACCGGCACCGTCTCCTTCACGCGGTCGACCGCGTGCAGCGCCGCCTCGAAGGCATCGGCGCGGTGGGCGGCGCTGACGGCGACGATGAGCGAGGTGTCGCCGACGCCGAGGGCGCCGAGGCGGTGGTGGATGGCGACGGCGTGCACCTCCCTGGGGGCGTAGGTGGCGAGGGTTTCCTCGCCGACGCGCCGCAGCTCGCGCTCGGCCATGCTCTCGTAGGCCTCGTACTCCAGTCGCAGCACGTCGCGGCCCTCGTGGTGGTTGCGGACGACGCCCTCGAACACCACGACCGCGCCGGAGGCGTCCGTCGTCACGGCATCGCGGATCGCGCGCACGTCGAGGACGGCGTGGGTGACGAGATAGCGGGGGGTCTCGTTGCCATGCCCCTCGGCGCCGCCAGAGATCGGGGGGATCAGCGCGACGGTGTCGCCGTCGTGCAGGGGGGTGGTGAGGTCCGGCGCGTACTCCTCGTTCACCGCGATCGCGACGCGGCCGAGGTAGGGGCGGAGCGGTGGGTAGGCGTCGCGCAGGCGGTCGCGCAGCGCGGAGACGGTCACGGAGGCGCCCGGGAACTCCTCGACCAGCTCGCTCCCGGCGAGGTCGCGCAGTCCCGCGAAGAGGCGGACGGTGACGTGCATGCTCGCACCTCGCGTGGACCGGCTGTCATCCCAGTATAGGAGCGTGGGCCGCTTCGGCCGCGTCCGTCCCCCAGAGCGTGGCGCGCGTGGCATGCTGCGCGCGATGAGTACCCCGACGGCCACGACGGATGCGGAGCCCCCACCCCAGCCCTCCCCCGCGAGGGGGGAGGGGGCCGGAGCCGGAACATCCGCGCTCGCGCCGCCTCGTCGCAGCTTCCTCGCCGCGCTGCGTGACGAGGTGTGGCAGGCGCTGCTGCCGCAGCGTTGCCTCGCGTGCGGTGCGTTCGGCGCCGCGCTGCACGAGGCGTGCCTCGACCGGCTGCCGACCGCGGACGGGGCGCGCTGCGACCGCTGCTGGCAGCCCGGCGTCGCCGGGACCTGCGCGCGCTGCGCCGAGGGCGGCCCGGACGCGCCGGCGTTCGATGCGCTCCGCGCCCCGTTCCGCTTCGAGGGCCTCGCGCGGCGCGCGCTGCTGGAGGCGAAGTTCCGCGGCGTCAGCGCGCACCTCGCGCCGCTCGGGCGCGCGGCGGCGGCGGTGGTCCCGCCCGACTGGCGGCCGGAGGTCATCGTCGCGGTGCCCCTCGGGCGGCGGCGCGAGCGACGGCGCGGCTTCAACCAGGCGCACGAGGTGGCCGGGGCGGTCGCGGAGGCGCTGGGCGTCCCGCTGGCCGACGGCCTCGTGCAGCGCGTGCGCGAGACACGGGCGCAGGCGACGCTCGACGCCGAGGCGCGCCACACCAACCTCCGCGCGGCGTTCGCGCTCGACGGCACGCCGCCGGCGCGGGTGCTGGTGGTGGACGACGTGACGACGACGGGCGCGACGCTCTCCGCGATCGCGGCGGTGCTGCGGGCCGGCGGCGCGCAGTCCGTGCGGGCGCTCGCCGTCGCGCGCGAGGATTAGCCGGCGCCGTCCCTACAATGAGCCCTCACTCCTGAAGTTTGGCGCGGCGCCCGAAACAGCAGGGCCGCGCGCAGTCGAGGCACGCCTGATGCACTCCGCCGTGGTGGTCATGCTCGGCGGGATGGACGGCGGGCCGCTGGAGCGGCTGCTGCGCCGCGCGCTGGAGGCGAGCGCGCTCGACACCCTCGACGCCGCGCTGGCGACCGGGCGCTTCGACCGGGCGCTCCTGCTCGCGGACCGCGCGCCGACGCTCGACGTGCCCGCGGGCGTCGTCGTCGAGACGGACGCGCAGGTCGCCGCCGCGCCGTTCCAGTTCGGCCGGCGCCTGCTGGACGCCGTCGAGCGACACGGCATCGATGCGTTGCTCTACTGCGGCGCCGGCAGCGCGCCGCTGCTGGACAGCGTCGCGATCGAGGCGCTCTACGAGCTGCTGAGCGCGCCGCCGGCGGGCGCCGCCGAGCGCGGCGTGTGCGTCACGAACAACCGCTTCTCCGCCGACCTGTTCGCGCTCGCGCCGGCCGCGCTGCTCGCGCGCCTCGACCCGCTGCCCGCGAGCGACAACGCCGTGCCACGCCGCCTGCGCGACCAGCATGGTGTCGAGGTGCTGGAGCCGCCGCGCACGCTGGAGACGCAGTACAACCTCGACTCGCCCGCGGATCTGATCGCGCTCGGGTTGTCGCAGCGCGCGCAGCCGCGGCTCGCCCGCGTGATCGAGGAGGCGCGCGCCGACCTCGCCTCTGCGGGCGACCGCGCCCAGCGCGCGGCGCGCGTGTTCATCGACCGCACCGCGGAGGTGCTCGTCGCCGGGCGCGTCTCCTCCCGCACGTGGCAGTACCTGGAGGGCGAGGCCGCGGCGCGCATCCGGCTGCTCGCCGAGGAGCGCGGGATGCAGGCGGCCGGGACGGACGCGGACGGCACCGCGCGCTCGCTGCTGGGGCAGTGGATCGCGGAGGCCGGCGCGGAGCGCGCCTTCGGCACGCTGCTGCCGGAGCTGTGCGACGCGGCGTTCATCGACATCCGCCCCGCGCTCGTCCACCTCGGCATCCGGCCGTCGCGAGGTGACCGCTTCGCCGCCGACCTCGGGCGCGCCGACCTGATCGAGGACGCCGCCCTGCGCGCGATCGTCGAGGCCGCGAACGGCGCGCCCGTGCCGGTGGTGCTCGGCGGGCACTCGCTGGTGGGGAGCGCCATCCCGTTGCTCAACCAGTGGGCGTGGGACGCGCACGACGGCCTCCTCGGCGCGCCCCCGCCGTAAGCCGCCCACCCTCGCGCGCTACGGCGCGTACTGCCGACAGCAGGGAGTCGCGGTACGATTAGAACTCGCAGTCGGCACGGCTCCGGGCGGGGCTTCGCGGCGCGTCACACGACACGGCATGCACGAAGGTGAGGGTGCGATGAGCGCCATCGAACAGGTCGATCCCGAAGTCGCCGCGATGATCCGTCACGAGGAGGACCGCCAGCAGACCGTGCTGGAGATGATCCCCTCGGAGAACTACGCGAGCGCCGCGGTGATCCAGGCGGTCGGCTCCGTCCTCACCAACAAGTACGCGGAGGGCTACCCCGGCGCGCGCTACTACCACGGCAACGAGTTCGTCGATGACGTCGAGAGCACCGCGCGCAACCGCGCGACCGCGCTCTTCAACATGGACCACGCCAACGTCCAGCCGCACTCCGGCACGCAGGCGAACATGGCCGTGTACCTGGGCCTGATCAAGCCGGGCGACACCGTCATGGGCCTCAAGCTCGACGCCGGCGGGCACCTCACGCACGGCTCCCCGGTGAGCGCGAGCGGCATGCTCTACAACTTCGTCTCGTACGGCGTCGACCGCGAGTCGCACCTCGTGGACTACGACGAGATGGCGACGCTCGCGAAGGAGCACCGCCCGAAGATCATCGTCGTCGGCGCCACCGCGTACCCGCGGCTGTGGGACTTCCAGCGCGCGCGAGAGATCGCGGACGAGGTGGGCGCGATCCTGATGGCGGACATGGCGCACATTGCCGGCCTCGTCGCAGGGGGCGCGCACCCGTCGCCCGCGGGCCTCGCGCAGATCATGACGACCTCCACGCACAAGACGCTGCGCGGGCCTCGTGGCGGCATGGTGCTGTGCGACAGCGCGTACCGCCGCCAGATCGACCGCGGCGTGTTCCCGGGATCGCAGGGCGGGCCGATGATGCACGTGGTCGCCGGCAAGGCCGTCATGCTGAAGGAAGCCGCGACCGAGGAGTTCCGCCAGCACGCCCAGCAGGTGGTCGCGAACGCGAAGGCGCTCGCGGGCATCCTCGCGGACGCCGGGCTGACGCTGATCTCCGGCGGCACGGACAACCACCTCGTGCTGGTCGACGTGCGCCCGCTCGGCCTGAACGGCGTGCAGGCGGCCGACGCGCTGGAGGCGGCGGGCATCGTCGTGAACTCGAACCCGATCCCCTTCGACACGCTGCCCCCGCGCGAGGGCGGCGGCATCCGCTTCGGCACCCCCGCGATCACCTCGCGCGGCCTCGACGCCGAGGACATGAAGATCGTCGGCTCGGCGATGGCGCGCGT
>CANJBO010000034.1 GCA_947472995.1 Chloroflexota bacterium | reverse complement strand
GTCGGCGAGGAAGATCGCCCGCTCGGGGCTGCTCGGCGGGTTGGGCTGGAAGCGGTAGCCGTGCTGGCGGATCGTGTGCACGAACAGCGGGCGGGTCGGGTCATCCTCGATCCGCTGGCGGAGCCAGTGGATGTGCACGTCCAGCGTGCTGCTCGTCGGGCCGGTTGCCCGTGGCCGGGCCCGCACCTACCATCCGCGCCTGCCTCGGGCGGCGTGCCAGATTCGGATTCGCCCCGAACCGACCTCCCACCGCGTGCAGCGTCCCGGCTACGTGCCTGAAACGTGGCCGAGGTTCAATGGCCGGATTCCGCCGCAGGCTTGCGAGGCCCGGTCGGATCGAGAGGGGCGCCACGTGCCGACACCGAAGCCGCCGATCCAGCTGCCTCGCGGGCTCTTCTACGGCTGGGTGGTGGTCTTCGTCTCCTTCATGGGGAACTGGATCACCGCGCCGCTGAACCCGGTCGTCTTCTCGATCTTCATCGTCCCGATCCAGAAGGACCTCGGGATCAGCCTCAGCACGCTCGCGTGGTGCATCACCGTGCGCATGATCAGCGCCGGCATCACCGCGCCGGTCCTCGGCCGCCTCGTGGACCGGCATGGCTCGAGGTGGCTCGGGGTGTTCTGCGCGACGTGGGCGGGGACATGCCTCGTGGCGCTCTCGTACGCCTCGAACGTGTGGGTGATGTACGTGCTGTTCTTCATCTCCGGGTTCTCGGGGTTCGGCGTCTTCGGCGGCGGGCAGATCGTCACCGGCGTCCCCCCCGCCAACTGGTTCATCGCGAAGCGCGGCAAGGCGGTCTCGTATGCGATGGCCGGGGGCGGCCTCGGCACCGCGACGTGGGTCGCCGTCTCGGCCCTGCTGATCAGCACGATCGGCTGGCGGCAGGCGTGGTTCATCTACGGCATCATGATCGTCGTCGTGCTCGTCCCGCTGTACGGGCTGCTGATGCGACGCCGCCCCGAGGACGTCGGCCTGTTCCCCGACGGCGCCGCCGCGCCGCCTCGCGAGGGTGTCGCGCTGGACGCGAGCCCCGCCCGCGCCGTCGAGGTCAACTTCACGCTGCGCGAGGCGATGGGCACCGCGGCGCTGTGGGTCTCGCTGGTCGCGTTCACCTTCTACACGTTCGCGACGAACGCCATCCTCTTCCTGCGCGTCCCGTACTGGAACGAGATCGGTCTGTCCGCGGGGATCATCGGCATCGGAGTGGCGACCGACCCGTTCGTCGTCATGCTCTGCGGCCTGCTGTTCGGCGTGCTCGCGGACAAGTACCCGGTGCGCTTCATCACCGGCTCCGGCGGCGTGTTCCGTGGGCTGTCGATGGTGATGTTGTTCTTCACCCAGCCGACGGCGGCCTGGGTGTTCGCGCACAACATCACGTGGGGTGTCGGCTCCGCCGGGATGGTGACCGGGCAGAACATCCTCATCCCGCAGTACTTCGGCCGGCTGGCGCAGGGGGCGATCCGAGGCGTCACGGCGCCGGTGATGATCGGCGCGGGCGCGATGAGCCCGCCGCTCGTCGGCTATCTCCTCGACGTGGGGGTGACGAGCAAGACCGTGTTCGTGGTCGCCGGCGTGATCATGCTGTGCGCCGGGGCGGTGTTCCCGTTCCTCCGCGCGCCTCGCCGCCCGGAGCGCTTCGTCGAGGCCGAGCGCGTCGAGGCAGCCGCAATCGCGAGCCGCGCCTAGCCTCGACGGCCGCTAGCGGCAGCGCTTGAGGTAGCCGCTCGTCCCGAGCAGCGTGTCGAGCGTCACGCCGAGCAGCCCGCGCTCCTGCAGCCCCTGGAGAATGATCGGCAGCGCTGCGAGCTGCACGGAGCGGTCGGCGCCGGGCGCACCGTCCTTGCCGTCGTGCAGCAGGATGATCGAGCCCGGGCGCACGTCCGCCAGCACGCGCTCGGCGAGGCGCGCCGGGTCGCTCGCGTACCAGTCGGCCTCCTCGACGTCCCACATAACGGTGCGCATGCCGGAGCGCCGGACGGCGGCGTTCACGAATGGCGTCTGCACGCCCCACGGCGGTCGGAAGAAGCGCGGGCAACGGCCGATCGTCTGTTCGAAGGCGACCTGTGCGCGGCTCGCCTCGTCGTAGCTGAGGTCCGTCGGCGAGGCCCGCCGGTGCGTGAACGAGTGGTTCGCCAGCAGGTGCCCGCGCCCCACCAGCGACCGCGCGAGGTCCGCCTGCGGCTCCAGCGTCTGCCCCACCACGAAGAACGTCCCGTGCGCGCCGTGCTCCTCGAGGACGCGCGCGATCTCGTCGGTAGTCGCCCCGTTCAGGCCGTCGTCGAACGTGAGCGCGACGAGCCCCGGTCGGTCCGCGGCGTGCGTCGTGTACCCGTCAGCCGCGCCGGCCATCAGGACCGCCAGCGTCACCGCCGCGATCGTGGCGAAGGTGATCGCGCTGCGGGTGAGGATCCCCCGGTGACGCAGCATCGCTAGTCCTGCTCACGCGGCGCGAGCGCGACGCTGCGCACCGGCGGCAGCCCGGGACACGTGTGCGAGACGGGCTGGATCGCGTAGTCGCGCGTCCCGGCCGATCCCTGGAACGCCAGCACCGCGTCTCCCTGCGCGACCAGCGTGTCGAGGAGCAGCAGCTCGTTGGTCTTGCCTCGCTTCACCCACTCGGAGTTCACGAGCACGTGGTTCGCGCCCTTCGACGCGAGGAAGCAGTGGTAGGCCTCGGCGCTGGGGAACGAGTGACGGCGGATGCTCTCGTCGAAGAACGACTGCGTGAGGATCGCGCCGGACTGCATCAGCTGCACCATGCCGTCCTCCTGGTTCGACATGGTCAGCACGCGGTAGCGCGCGTCGGGCTCCGCGGTGCGCGCGAGGACGTAGTCCGGGAAGCGCGGCAACGACTGCCAGCGCAGGTTCTGCGGGTTGGAGTCGCGCACCATGAACACCATCAGCGTCGCGCCGATCAACAGCAGCGGTGTGTGTGCGCGCGCGGTGATCGGGAACAGCCGCTGGCAGAGCCACGGCCACCAGAGCAGGCTGGACCGCTGCACGAGGATGTGCGCGCTCATCTTCCAGTTCCACGCCGCCGCCGTCCCCGCGGCGGGGGTGGCAGCGAACATCCAGATCGCCGGCGAGGCGACGAGGATCGCGCCGATCAGCCACGGGACACGGCGAAGCGGCAGCCGTCGCGCCTGCTCGGTGCGCGCGATCGCGACGAGCACCAGTCCGAGCGCCCCCATCAGCGGGTGCGCGATCAGCGCCACGGCGGCGCACGCGGCGCCGAGGCGGGGGCGGTCGCGATCGAAGTACGCGGCGGAGAAGCACACGAACGCGAACGCCCACACCGTCGGCAGCTGGAACTGGAGGATGCTGTTCCAGAGTTGCCAGTTCACCAGCACCGCCGCCATCACCAGCGGCGAGGCCGTGCGCGGCAGCCACCTCGTCAGGCCGAGGATCAGCAGACCCGCGCCGAGCACCATGCTCGCCGTGACGGCCCAGTCGCCCAGGAGGGGCCACAGCAGCGCCGTCGGGAGCCACGGGATCGCGGCGTAGGGGAAGGTGGGCGCGCGCCCGCCGTCGAGGTACGGCACGGTCAGCGGGATGCCCTCGCCCGAGAACAGCGACCGCGCGAGGAACCACACGTGCCCGTACGACTGCGCGCTGTCGTTGCCGAGGTAGATCCGGTGCGACAGGATCAGCGCGAGGAACCCGGCGAACGCGAGCAGCAGCACCGCTGCCACCGCCGCGCCGAGTGTGCCGAGCCACGGGTGGCGGCCGGACGGCACCCCGCGCGCGCACGCGGCGCGGTACCACGCGAGCCCGCGCGAGGCGGCGTGGCGGATGTCCAGGGCGCCGGACCGGGGGAGAAGGGGGAGACGGTCGAGCATCGGCTCCTGCATGCGACCCGGACGGATATGGAGCGGCCCGCCGGAGCGGGCTCGTGGCATCCATCGTAATGGATATGTAACGCGTGTACCCGCACGGCC
Organism: Chloroflexota bacterium; assembly: GCA_947472995.1. Classification (GTDB taxonomy): domain Bacteria; phylum Chloroflexota; class Dehalococcoidia; order UBA2979; family UBA2979; genus SHYQ01. The sequence goes on along the minus strand of CANJBO010000034.1, from coordinate 6,235 downwards.
GAGCGTGGCCTCGTGCCGGAGCGCTAGCTCGGCTTGCGGGTCCGGGGCTTCTTGCGGGCGGTCGGCGCCTTCTTCTCGGTCGTCTCGCCGCTGCGCTCTCGCTTCTCGCGGGCCGGGCTGACGTGCACCTCGCGGCCGTGCATCGAGAGCACCGTGGCCCGCTCGAGGATCGCCGTGGCGGCGCGGCGCTCGACCTCGACCAGCGTGAAGTCGCCGAACATGTCGATCGTCCCGATCGTGGACCCGGCGATGCCGGCCTCGCCGGTGAACGCCCCGACCACGTCCTGCGGCCGCACCCCGTGCGTCCGACCGGTGTCGAGGTACAGGCGGACCATGCCGCCCTCGGCGGTCGGCTCGCCCTCGTCCATGTCGCCGGTCGTCGGCTCGTCGTGGCGGCCGCCGGGGCCGCCGTTGGCGAGGTAGATCGCGGCGGCGGCGACGGCGAGCGGGTCGTGCGCCTCGGCCAGCGTGCCGACGAGCGCGGCGTAGTACGTGCTCGCGGCGCCGGACTCGATCGCGGTCACCAGCGCGGTGCGGAGCGCCTCCTGCCGGCGCGCGGCGATGTCGCCGGTCGTCGGCACGCGCACCTGGCGCAGGTTCTTGCGGATCTGCTTCTCGATGAACCGCAGCTGGCCCATCTCGCGCGGCGTGACGAAGGTGACCGCGTCGCCCTTCTTCCCCATGCGCCCCGTGCGGCCGATGCGGTGGATGTACGCGTCGGCGTCGTCCGGGATGTCGTAGTTGAAGACGTGCGTCACGTCCGGGATGTCGAGGCCGCGCGCAGCGACCTCCGTGGCGATCAGCAGCTCGGCGCGGCCGTCGCGGAACGCCTGGAGCAGGCGCTCGCGCTGGGCCTGGTTGATGTCGCCGTGGATCGCCGCCGCCGTGTAGCCGCGCGACTGGAGCGTGGCCGACAGCTCGTCAACCTCGCGCTTCGTGCGGCAGAACACGATCGCGGAGCTCGGCGACTCGAGATCGAGGATGCGCGTGAGCGCCTCGATCTTGTCGCGGTACTGCACCTCGACGTACATCTGGCGCGTCTGCGACTCGGTGCGCGCGTCGTGCTCGACGGACACGCGCTGCGGGTCGCGCAGGTACTTGCGGGCGAGCGTCTCGATGCGGCGGGGCACGGTCGCCGAGAACAGCGCGATCTGTCGCTCCTCGGGCATCTCGTTGAGGATGAACTCGATGTCCTCCACGAAGCCCATGTCGAGCATCTCGTCGGCCTCGTCGAGGACGATCGTGCGCACCGCGGAGAGGTCCAGCGTGCCGCGGCGCATGTGATCCATCACGCGGCCGGGGGTGCCGACCACCACGTGGACGCCCGCGCGGAGGCCCTGCAGCTGGCGGTCGTACGCCTGCCCGCCGTAGACCGGCAGCACCGCGATCCCCCGCGTCCGGCCCAGGTTGTGCATCGCCTCGGCGACCTGCACGGCCAGCTCGCGGGTGGGGGCGAGCACCAGCGCCTGCACCTGGCGTCGCTTCACATCGATGCGCTCGACCAGCGGGAGCGCGAAGGCGGCGGTCTTGCCGGTGCCGGTCTGCGCCTGCGCCAGCACGTCGCGGCCCTCGAGGAGCAGCGGGATGGTCTGGGCCTGGATCGGCGTCGGCTCCTCGAAGCCGAGCGTGTCGATCGCCTGCAGGACTTCAGGGCTGAGAAGGAGGTCGGCGAACGTCGGCGCCATCACGGCTCCTTCGAGGCAGCATCGGGTCGCTGCTGGGGGCGGCGCCGGCGGGGTTCAGGATGGTCGAGGCGTCGCGGGCCGGATCAGGCTGCCCCGCCGGGCGTGTCCGGGCGGTGTGGTCAATTCAGTGTACGGGCGGCGAGCCGTAGCGGCAGATGTGCGCCGTGGGACCGCGCGCGGGGTACCGGCGTTGTGTTAACAGCAGGATAAACCGGGCGTCAGGGGGCACCACTAGCATGGGGGCACGACTTAACCGTCCATTAAGGACGCGGGGTGAGGATCGACTCACCCAGAGAGTCATCCCAAAGGACGGTTCATGATCATTACCAACAAGTGGCGCGGCGGCATGGTCGCGGTGACCATCGTCGGCGCGGCGCTCCTGGCTGCGTGTGGCACCGGCGGCACGCCGGCAAGCACGGCGACGGCGACCTCGACCGCCGCTGCGCCGAAGGCAGCCGCACCGGGTGCGATCGCGGCGAACATCGGCAAGGACGACAAGGCCGACCTGACCGGCGCCGGCGCGACTTTCCCGGCGCCGATCTACCAGGCGTGGTTCCAGGACTACCTGAAGGTGGCCCCGGGCGTGAAGACCAACTACCAGGGCGTCGGCTCCGGTGGTGGCATCCAGCAGTACACCGAGAAGACGGTCGACTTCGGTGCGACCGACCTCCCGATGACCGACGCCGAGCAGGCGAAGGCGACCGACACGCAGCACATCCCGATGGTGCTGGGCTCCGTCGTCATCACCTACAACCTGGACGGCGTGACCGCTCCGCTGAAGTTCGACGGCGACACGATCGCCAAGATCTGGCTGGGCAAGATCACCAAGTGGAACGACGCGGCCATCGCGGCCCTCAACCCGGGCGTGAAGCTGCCGACGACGGACATCGCCGTCGTGAGCCGCTCGGACTCGTCCGGCACGACCGGCGTGTTCACCGACTACCTGTCGACCGTCTCGGCTGACTGGAAGTCGGCGATCGGTGTCCAGAAGGCCGTCAAGTGGCCGGTCGGCCAGGGTGGTTCCGGCAACGCCGGCGTCACCAACGGCGTCAAGCAGACCAAGGACTCGATCGGCTACGTCGAGCTCAACTACGCCATCTCGAACAAGCTTCCGTACGGCGATGTGAAGAACAAGGCCGGCAAGTTCGTCACGGCCACGATCCCCTCGACCTCGGCGGCTGCGGCGGGCGTGACGCTGCCGGACCACTACCGCGTGTCGATCGTGAACGCGGACGGCGACGCGGCGTACCCGATCGCCTCCTTCACGTGGCTGCTGCTCCGCCAGGACGCGGCCTCGTGCGCGAAGCAGAAGCCGCTGGTCAACATGCTCTGGTGGGTCTTCCACGACCCGTCCGCGCAGAAGACCGCGACCGACCTCAACTACGCGCCCCTGCCCGAGAAGGCGCTGGCGCCGATCGAGAAGACCCTGAAGTCCCTCAAGTGCGAGGGCAAGGTGATTCTCCCGGCTTCGTAGTGACTCATCTGTCGAGGGGCGGCATGTGCCGCCCCTCGACGAGTCTCGCCGCACCAATCGACCGTACCCGGGCCGGCCCGGGGCGGTCGATGAGCATCCGGGGCGGCCCGGACAGACAAGGAACCTGAATGGCTGCGACGGACGCAGGTCCCGCGCCCGCACGACGCTCGATCATCACCGGTGGCCGGAACTTCGCCGACCGTCTGTTCGGCGGCATCACCGGCAGTGCTGCGATGGTCGTGCTGCTGATCATCCTCGGGCTGTTCTACCAGCTCATCACGCGCTCCTGGTCCAGCATCCAGGCGAACGGCCTCGGCTTCATCTTCGGGACGAACTGGAACCCCTCGCAGAACGTCTACGGCGCCGGCGTGTTCATCGTCGGGACGGCGGTGACCTCGGTCGCGGCGCTGATCCTCGCGACGATCGTCGCGGTGCTGGTCGCGCTGTACCTGGTCGAGATCGCGCCCTCGTGGCTCGCGCGACCGATCGGCTACATGGTCGAGCTGCTCGCCGCGATCCCCAGCGTGGTCTACGGCCTGTGGGGCATCTACGTCCTCGGCCCGTTCCTCGTCACCATCGTCGGCCCGATCCTCACGAACACCCTCGGACAGGTCATCCCGTTCTTCAACGGCGTCCCGCGCGTAACCGGACTGCTGCCCGCCATCGTCGTGCTGACCATCATGATCGTGCCCACGATCATGGCGATCTCGCGCGACGTGATCGGTGCTGTCCCCGGCAGCCAGCGCGAGGGCATCCTGGCGCTGGGCGCCACCCGCTGGGAGATGATCCGCATCGCGGTCCTGCCGTACGCGCGCTCCGGCGTGATCGGCGGCGCGATCCTCGGCCTGGCGCGCGCGGTGGGCGAGACGCTCGCCGTGACGCTGGTCATCGGCAATCGCTCCGCGATCGCCGACACGATCTTCTCGCCGACCTACACGATGGCGAGCGTGATCGCGAACCAGTTCCAGGAGGCCGACGGTCCCACGCACCGCGCCGCCCTGCTGGAGGTCGCGCTCGTCCTGCTCGTCATGACCTTCCTCATCAACGTGGTCGCGCGCATCCTCGTCTGGCGCGTCACCAACGGACAGCGAGCGGTGGTGGTCGAATGAACTTCGTCGAGGCTCGCTCGCCGCTGTTCCGGCGGCGCCAGATGACGAACAACGTCATGACCGGGATCATGGGGTTCGCCGCCGTGCTCGCGGTCGTGCCGCTCGTGCTCATCGTGTTCCACGTGCTCGTGAACGGCTTCGGCTCGCTGAGCATCAACCTGCTCATCGAGGATCCGAACTCCCCGGGCCGCCCGGGTGGCGGCATCCGCAACGCCATTACCGGCAGCGCGATCATGGTCGGCCTGGCGGTGCTCATCGGCGCGCCGATCGCGATCGGCTGCGGCATCTTCCTCGCGGAGTACGGCCAGAACCGGCTGGGCACGATCCTGCGGTTCCTGGTGGACGTGCTGGCGGGCATGCCCTCGATCACCATCGGCCTGTTCATGTACGCGCTGATCGTGCTGCCGAACTCGCAGTTCATGGCGATCGCCGGCGCGCTCGCGCTGGCCGTCATCCTGCTGCCGATCGTTGCGCGCATCACGGAGGAGATGGTGCTGCTGGTGCCTCGATCGCTCCGCGAGGCCGCCTACGCGCTCGGCGCGCCGCGCTGGCGCACCGTGATGACGATCGTGCTGCCGACGGCGCTGCCCGGCATCGTCACCGGCCTGATGCTCGCGCTGTCGCGCATCGCCGGCGAGGCGGCCCCGCTGCTCTTCACCTCGCTGGGCAACCAGTTCACGAGCACCGACCTGTTCCGTGCGATCGACGCGGTACCGAGCCGCATCTATACGTACGCCGCAGGCCCGTTCGATTACTGGCACGAGCAGGCATGGGCGATGAGTCTGATGCTCGTGCTCTTCATTCTGTTGGTCAGCATCGTGGTCCGTGCGATCGCTGGCTCGAAGGTGACGGTCCGACAATGAACACCCAGGTCGACTCCTCGAAGGGGACATCCATGCCCGATGCAGTCTCAACGCGCTCCAATGGGGGGCAGACCGGCCTCGACCTCCGGCCGACGATGGGCGCGGCGTCCGAGGCGCGCACGGGCGACGACCGCCGGCTGGCGCTGCGCGTGGACCACATGTCCGCGTGGTACGGCACGAAGCACGCCGTCTCCGACGTCTCGCTCGACATCGAGGCGAACTCGGTGACGGCGCTCATCGGCCCCTCGGGCTGCGGCAAGTCGACGCTCATCCGCACCTTCAACCGCATGCACGAGGTCGCCACGAAGGCGCGCGCCGAGGGCCATGTCTACCTCGAGGGCGAGGACATCTACGGCCCCGGGGTGGACCCGACGCTCGTCCGGCAGCGCATCGGCATGGTGTTCCAGAAGCCGAACCCGTTCCCGACGATGTCGATCGAGGAGAACGTGGCCGCCGGCCTGCGGTTCATGAACATCCGCTCGAAGTCGGAGATCGAAGGCCGCGTGGAGCACGCGCTGAAGGCCGCCGCGCTCTGGGACGAGGTCAAGGACGACCTGAAGAAGCCCGGCATGGCGCTCTCCGGCGGCCAGCAGCAGCGTCTCTGCATCGCCCGCACGATCGCCGTCGAGCCCGAGGTCGTCCTGATGGACGAGCCGTGCTCCGCGCTCGACCCGGTCGCGACGCTGAAGGTCGAGGACCTGATGCGCACGCTGGCGAAGGATTTCACCCTCGTCATCGTCACCCACAACATGCAGCAGGCGGCCCGCGTCAGCGACCGCACCGCGTTCATGCTGGCGGGCGACGACGGCATCGGCCGCCTGGTCGAGTACGCCCCAACCGAGGAGATCTTCACCAACCCGAAGGACGAGCGGACCGAGGCCTACATCACGGGCCGCTTCGGCTAGCCGTCGCCCCTCGCGTCGTTGTCCTCCTCTCACCCCGGCGACCCCCGCCGGGGTGTTCGCTTTTCCGACGCCGGCGCGCGTGCACCGTCGAGGGCGCCCTGAGGGATCGTGGTGACGCCCGCGTAACATGCCCTCGGTACGGTGTGCCGGTGCTCCGAAGCACGCCGTGACGAGGAGCAGCGTGCAGCTCACCATGACG
>CANJBO010000033.1 GCA_947472995.1 Chloroflexota bacterium | reverse complement strand
GGGCACCAGGATCTCGACCCACGAGTGCGTCCCGCCCTCGCCGAGGAGGTGGCCGGACACGTACAGCGCGGGGAGGCCCATGCAGCGACAGATCGCGATCATCAGGTGCGAGTAGTCCTGGCAGACGCCCTGCCGGTCGGCGAGCGCCGCCGAGGCGGTCGTGTGGATGCCCGTCGCCCCCGGCGTGTAGGTCATCGTCTCGTACACCCAGCGGTTCGCGAGCTCCGCCAGCTCGAGGCCGCGCGCGCCGGTCGCGAGCAGCTCCTGCGCGCCGTGCTCGATCGCCTCGTCGGGCAGTGTGCGCGGTGTCGCGTCGAGGAACCTCGAGTCGCGGAGCCACGCCGCGGAGAGCGAGCGCGGACGCGACGGGCCGTTCCGCTCGAGCGTCACCCACGCGTCGAACTCGATGACCCGCTCGACGACGGGGATGCGCACGTCCAGCACGGTGTTCGCAAACGAGTCGGTGCGGGTGATCACCTCGCCCGGCTCGGAGACCTGCAGGCTGTACACCGTGCGCGACTGGTCGCCGAAGGTCTGCGCGGGGATCACGACCAGCTGGTGCTGGAGGTCCAGGATGCGCGCGGGGTACTCGTAGCGGAACTGCTGGTGCACCACATAGGTGCCCACGTCGACGCGGTCCCACGCGACGGCGGCGGGATCGATCGACGGACGCTCGAAGGCGACGCGCACCGGGTTACTTCGTTCCCAGCGGGATGATGTTGCCCTCGGCGTCGATCTCGTCCGCGAACACCTTGAACCCCACGAGGTTCGCCGCGCCGAAGGAGTGGCTCAGCGGCACGTCCGCGGCGTCCCGCCCGCGCGCGACGAGCACGCGCCCGATGCGCGGCACGTTATTGCGCGGGTCGAACGTGTGCCACCGCCCGCCGAGGTACGCCTCGAACCACCCGGCGAAGTCGCCGTCGGTGTACGGCGCCGCGGTGCCGATGTCCGTGATGTAGCCGGTGCAGTAGCGCGCGGGGATGTTCATCGCGCGGCAGAGCGCGATGCCCAGGTGCGTGAAGTCGCGACAGACGCCGGTGCGCTCGTTGTAGACGTCCCACGCGGTCTTCGTCACGCGCGCGTGCTCGTAGCCGAAGGTCACGTGCTCGTGCACGAAGTCGCAGATCGCCTGCACGCGCGGCCAGCCCTCGGGCGTGCCGCCGAAGCGGTTCCAAGCGATGTCGGACAGCAGCTCGGTCTCGCAGTAGCGACTCGGAAGCAGGAACTGGAGCGTGTCGTCGGGGAGCTCCTCGACGGCGTGCTGCCGCGCCTCCGGGTGCGCCTCGTCCGGCAGTCCGCTGTCGCGCAGCGTCGCGGTCGAGGTCAGCCGGATCTCGCCGGCGGGCGCGAGCAGCCGCGAGCACCAGTTGCCGAACAGGTCGCGGTAGGTGGTCACGCGGACCGGCGGCTCGGTCACGATGTGGTCGGGCTGAATGAGGTCGGGCGCACGCTCGGAATGGATGTTGAGCACGAACAGCATCGGCGTCGGCTGGTCGCACTGGTACCGGAAGTCGTAGCCCACCCGGAGCGTGATCGACGGGCCGGCGTGCTCCGGTGACGCCGCGACGATCGGCTCGGGGCGCCCGGACGCCTGCCAGGCGAGGCGAGCGGCTTCCATCTCGGCCGCGAGGCGGGCCAGCTCGACCGTCGCCTCCTCGGTCATCGGGAGGGCTCGCTTCGAGCCGGAGACGAGGACCGGGAAGTAGAGGTCGTAGAACGCGCGATGCATCGTCTTCGCGACTTCGTACGCCACGCGCCGCTCGCGCCGCTCGCTGGTCATCGGGAGTCCCGTCCGCCGGAGGCGCAGAGCTGCCTCGAGGCTAGGTGGTGCGCGACGCGGACGGATCCGTCAGCGCCGCACGTTCTGCGCGATCCAGCCGGTGAAGGTGAACCCGGCGGGCAGCGGCTTCGGCAACAGGCCGAGGCGCCCGCGATCCTTGGGGTGCGCGGCGCAGGTCGCCGTGCAGCGCGTCCGCAGCTCCGGGGAGTCGATCTCCCACTGGCAGCCACACTCGAGGCGCTCGGTGGTCGTTTCTGTCGGCAAATCTCGTCTCCTCGTCACCCCGCGCCTCGCCGGGAGGCGATGCGAGGGCCGCCTGTCGACGGTGCGCGACCCGCCGGCTACCTGCCGGGAGCGCACCGTCGAGGTGGACCGGGACGCTAGTAGCGGCCGCCGCCACCGCCGCCGCCGTAGCCACCGCGGTCGCCACCGCCACCACCGTAGCCACCACCGCCGCCGCCGCCACCGTAGCCACCACCACCGCCGCCGCCGCTGCGCTGCTCACGAGGCTGAGCCTCGTTCACGCGGAGCGCACGACCGCCGAGGTCCTTGCCGTCGAGGCCCTGGATCGCCTTCTTGGCGTCCTCGTCAGCCATCTCCACGAAGCCGAAGCCGCGAACGCGGCCCGTCTCGCGGTCGGTCGGGAGAGCACACGAGACAACGGTGCCGAACTGCGAGAACAGCTCCGACACATCGCGCTCGGTCGAATCAAAAGAGAGGTTTCCAACGTAAATTCGCTGAGTCAACGTCCAACACTTCCAGCCGGAGGAACAGATACCGGCGTCTTCACGCCGGCCCCGATTGGGTCGGCATGCTTCATACGCTCAGGTACCGCGGGAGGAACGTGCAGGTAAGGGACGTCACGCGAGAGGAAGAACTGAGTACTCCCCCACCATACCATCGATCTTGTCCGGACGTGGCTGCTCGCTGGCAAAGCGGCTGAGCGCGGCGCGCGTCCCCCTCGAGGCTCGCGGGTTCGTCGCACCTCCGGCCGGGTCGTTGGCCTACGAGGCGGCGCGGAACGCGTCGCCGTAGAAGCGCAGGTACTCCTGCATGTGGGCCTGCCAGTACGCGCCGCCGTGGTCGCCGTCGTACTGGTGCCACTGGTGCGGGATCGCGGCGCGGTCCAGGGCCGCCTTCAGCTCGACGGTCCGCGGCAGCCACGGGTCGTCGACACCGGTATCGAGCCAGAGGGCGAATCCGGCGCCGCGGATCGCGTCGCCGGACGCGGCGACGAGGCTCAGCGGGGCATGCGCGTCGTAGTACCGCTGGTCGCCGAAGAACGGGTGCGCCTCACTCTTCTTCCGCAGCATCGGGCTATGGACCCCCACGATCGCGAACTCGTCCGGGTGGTGGAACGCGAGATCCATCGCGCCGTCAGCACCCATCGACAGCCCGCCGATCGCGCGGGCGCCCCGGGCGGGCCGCGTGCGGTACTGCGCGTCGATGAACGACACGACGTCGTCCGCCAGGTACGTGCCGTAGCGCGGGCCGTTGTCCGCGTGGTCCATCCAGTACCCCAGCTCGCCCTCCGGCACGACGATGATCATCGGCGGGATCGCGCCGGCATCGATGAGCCGCGTGGCGGCCTCGAACAGGCCGTAGTAGGGCCACTCGCCACGACCGCCGCCGTAGCCGTGCAGCATGTAGAGCACCGGGTAGCGCTCCTGGGTGTTGTCGTAGCCGCGGGGGAGGTAGAGGTTCGCCGGCATGTCGCGCCCGAGCGCGCGGGATCGCACCGAGACCTCCACGATGCGCGCGGGCGAGTCGCCGGGCTGCGCCACGGGCAGCGGGGGCAGCATGGCGAGCGGCGTCTCGACGAGCGCCGGGACCGTCGGCAGCGGGGTGCGAGCGGACGAGGCCGCGCGCACCTCGTCGAGGAGCCCGATGCGGTCGCCTCGACGCGCGAGCCCACCGAGGACCGCCACGATTGCCAGCAGCCCGAGCACGAGCAGGACGCCGCGCGCGCCGCGTACGGGCCAGAACCGCACGATTGATTTCATTCGACGATGATAGGCACCGCAATCGCGTGACCCATCAAGATCGCGACGCGGAACCGCCACATCATCATCGAGTTACGTTACGGAGTAGATCGGACATTTGAGAGACATCTGCCCCGTTGTGCGAACTCGGACCTCCATTGCAATTTCGTAACTGCTCTAGACTGAACCCGTGAACATTTCCTTGAACGCTACCGGACGATGGGCACGACGAGCAGGTCTCGTCGCGATGCTGGGTGTGCTCGGCGCCACGTCGCTGGTCGCGATCTCCGCACGCCCCGTCACACCGGGCGCTACTGGAACCTCGAGGGTCGCCGTCGCCGCGGAGGAGCCGGTGCTCTCGCCGGCGCAGGTGCGCGACCGTGCGTTTTCCTCCCGCGCGCTCAACCGCGACATGCGGTACCTCGTCTACCTGCCGCGCGGGTACGAGACCAGCACGACGCGCTACCCGGTGCTCTACATGCTGCACGGGCTGGGCGACGACTACCGCCAGTGGGAACGCCTCGGCCTGCTCGACACCGCCAGCGACCTGATCTCACGCGGTGCGATCCCGCCGATGATCATCGTGCTGCCGCAGGGCGACCGAGGCTACTGGGTCGACCACGTCGACGACGGCCCGCAGTACGGCACGTACGTCAGCCGCGACCTCGTGTCGCACATCGATGCGCAGTACCGCACCCGGGCCGAACGAGGCGCGCGTGCGATCGGCGGCCTGTCGATGGGGGCGCACGGCGCGCTCGACCTCGCGCTGACGAACCCGGAGGAATTCGGCGTCGCCGGCGGGCACAGCCTCGCGCTGCGGCGCATGGAGAACGCGCTGGAGTTCTTCGGCACCCCGGAGAACTGGACCGCGCACGACCCGCCGAGCCTGATGAAGGCGCGCTCCGCCGCCCCGGGCGCCGCCCGCCCGATGGCGATGTGGATCGACATCGGCGACGACGACCCGTGGGCCGCGCCCAACGCGAAGTTCCACACGCAGCTCACCGCCGACGGCGTCCCGCACCAGTGGCGCGCCCGCCCCGGCAAGCACGACCACGCCTACTGGGCCTCGCACGTCGAGGAGTACCTGCGCTTCTACGGCAACGCGCTCGCCGAGGACCTCGCACCCCGCGGCTAGCGCCGCCTCGCGCGCCACGGAACGAAATCGCACAACCGCTCGTTTCACGGGCATGGGCACGTTCTCTCGAGACCCGGGCACCTCGACGGACCTCGACGCCGGCCGCCGCGCGGGCGGGATGTATCGAATCGTCGCGCCTCGCGACACGGCGGCGATGGCGAGCGCACCTCGTCAGGCGCATGCTCGACGCATGCCGAGCGCACACCAGAACGCATGGCGATCGTGTCAGCCCTCCCGGTCGAGGTGCATCCTGTGATCACGATGAGCCACCGCCCCCGCACGGCAGCCCTCCCCAACCTCGCGTCCTGGTTCGCGCGCGTCCGGGCGTGGCGCTACGCCGGCGACAAGCGCGACCTCCGCCTCGACGCCCTGCGCGGCATCGCCGCGATCGCGATGATCGTCGACCACGTCGGCGGATCGGAGTCGTGGCTCTACCGCGTGACCGGCGGCAACAAGTTCTTCGTCTCGGGCGCCGAGGCGTTCGTACTGATCGCCGGCCTCACGATGGGCATCGTCTACGTTCGGCTGATCGCATCCGGCGGCATCTGGGCCGCCGCACGCAAGGCACTGCGCCGCGCCGGCGTGCTCTACGTGCTGACCGTGCTGCTGACGTTCGGCTTCGCCGGCGCCAGCATCCTCGGCGGCGCGCCGTGGCGTCCCGACATCGCGCCCGCCGAGGTGCCCGCGTGGATGCTGTCCGTCGCGACGCTTCAGCGTACGTACTACCTTGCGGACATCCTGCTGATGTACGTGCTGCTGATGATCGCCGCGGTGCCGGCGCTGGCGGCGCTGGCGTTCCGGCACACGCGCTGGCTGCTGGCCGCATCGTGGGGGCTGTGGCTCGCGTGGCAGTTCGCGCCGCAGTACCTCGCCATCCCGTGGCCGATCGCGAACAACGTGATGTTCCACTTCTCCTCGTGGCAGGTGATCTTCGTCACCGGCCTCGCCGTCGGCTTCCACGGCGACCGGATCGAGGCGGTCGTGCGGCGCTTCTGGCCCATGCCGATCCTCGGCGTGTCGGCGGTAGTCGCCGCCGCGCTCATCGCGCTCTACATGGTCGGCACGCGGCGCGGGCTGTTCGACGAGGGCGGGACGCTGTTCTGGCTGTTCATGGACAAGCGCGACGTGCCGATCGGCCGGCTCTTCTCGCTCGCCGTGTTCTTCGTGCTCGGGTACGGGGTGCTGATGCTCGCCTGGCGGCCCGTGCACCGCGTCGCCGGGTGGCTGCTCATGCCGCTGGGCCAGCACGCGCTCCCGGCCTACTCCCTGCACCTGTTCGCGCTGGTCGCGTGGGGCTACGTGCTGCCGACATGGACCGTCGAGCGCAGCGCGACGTGGAACGCGGCGATCCAGCTCGCCGCACTGGCATCGGTGTGGCTGGCGGTCGTGGCGTGGATCCGCTTCGAGCGGCACTTGCCCGGCCGGCACCCCGTACCGCCGAGCGTCGAGCCGACGACGGAGACCGCGCCGGCCCACGCCGCCTAACCTCGACGCCTCAGGCGAAGAGCGGCAGCGGCGCGAACGACTGGCCGAGGACGTCCTTCGGGTCGACGCCGAACCGCTGCGCGATGATCGAGGCGTAGACCGACCGGAAGTCCGTGCTGAACTTCAGGTCCCCGTTGTCATCGAGCGATCCGACCGAGGGCTGCGCGCCGTGCAGGCCGCCCTTCACGCCGCCCCCGACGATGAACACCGGGCCGGCCGTGCCGTGGTCGGTGCCGCGCGATCCGTTCTCCTTCACGCGCCGCCCGAACTCGGTCCACACCAGCGTCGTCACGTCGTTCGCGCGGCCGCGCACCGCCAGGTCGTCGTAGAACGCGAGCAGCGCGTTCGAGACGGTCCCGAGCAGGTTGTTCTGCGTGCCGGACTGGTTGCCGTGCGTGTCGAACCCGCCCGTCGTGACGTAGCACACGCCGGTGCCGAGGTCGGACGAGATGAGCTGAGCGGCGGTGCTGAGCGCGGAGGCGACCGGCGTGTTCGGGTACGTAGCCGCGGCCTTGTAGCCCTTCGCCGCGATCTGGAGGTCCACGGTCGACTGGTACGCGTCGAGACCGGTCTTCGAGAGGAACGCGAGCTGGCCGCCGTACTCGGCCTGCCGCGCGAGCGCCTCGGCCTGTCGCGTCTGGATCTCGACGTAGCCCTGCGTGCGTCGCGCGGCCTCGCGCGGGAGACGGCCGTCCGTCTGGAGCACGTACGCGGGCACCGAGCCCACCGAGGGCACGAACGAGGCGCGGCTCGCCAGCGACAGCGGCTCGTCCGCGCCCATGTTCGCTGCGCGCCAGAGCGAGTCCTGCTCGTGCTTCGTCGCGTCGAGGAGGCGGCCGATCCAGCCGGTCTCGGCGTGCTCCTCGAAGGACGCGGCGTGCCAGATGTCCATCGAGCGGAAATGCGATCGGCTCGGGTCCGGGTAGCCGACGCCGAGGACGACGCCGAGCTGGCCGCGGTCGTACAGCGTCTTCATCCCGGTCATCGCGGGGTTCAGCGCGAGCCCCTCGCCCAGCGGGAGCGCGCTCGCGGCGTCGATGGCAAGCGAGGGACGCGCGCGCGCGTAGGCGGGGTCGCCGACCGGGATGACGGTGTTCAGGCCGTCGTTGCCACCGCCGAGCTGCAGGACCACCAGCACGCGCTTCGCCGCGTCCGTCAGCGCGCTCGTGGTGCTGACCGGGAGCGACTGCTCATCGAACACGGCGCGCAGGAACGCCGGCGGGGTCATCGCACCGGCACCGACGAACGCGATGCCGCGACGGATGAACGTGCGCCGGTCGAGCGGGCGGGAGGCGAAGCTGTCGTCGTCGTAGGGCATCGCTGGGTCTCCTCGCTACGACAGGTGCGCGAGCGGCATGGTGAGGATGAGGTACAGCACGCCCTGCAGCGTGCCGGCCTTCTCCGCCTGCGCGAAGTTGAAGTGGTTCGCGCCGCCGAGGTGCTCGATGAGCACGCCGCGCGTCCCGGAATCGACGTCACCGCCGACGACGAGGTCGAGGAGGTGATCCACGACCTGTGCGGCACTGGCGGTGGCGCCGACCGCGCGCAGCATCCCTGCGACGTCCACGGACTGCCCGGGCCGCCCGATGCGCGTGACGTCGTTCGCGAAGTTGGCGCGCGCGAGGACGGTGTTGGAGTTCACCCACGCCTCGCCGCCCGGCCACCCGCCCACGTTCGGCGGGTCGAAGAGCACCTGTCCCATCGCCTGCGTGTCGCGGAACGCCTTCCCCCCGCGCTCGGCGAGCCCGAGCATGCGCAGCGTGCCGGCGACGTACTCGACGGGGCTCTGGATGCGCCAGCGGTACGCCGCCGGCGAGTACATCTCGTTGGAGAGCAGCACGACGCGCAGCATCGAGCGGATCGAGGTGTCGTCGGCGAAGTACGCGGCGCTGGTGCGCGCGATCATCGCGGGGGTGGGGTCGGGGACCGCGAACCACTGCCAGAGCTTGCGGCCGATGTACGCCGCGCACTCGGGTCGCTCGCTGATGATCCGCATGACGTCCTCGTCGCCCCAGCGGCCGGTCCGTCCGAGGACCGTCTTCGCGCGGTCGTCGTGCTGCTTCGGGGTGATCACCACGCCGGTCGGATACGGGTTGTCGTCCTGGGGATCGCGCTTCTCCGCGACGATCTTCCAACCGGTGAGCGCCCGCGCGGCCTCCTTCACGTCGCGCTCGGTGTACGCGACGCCCTCGCCGAGGGTGAACAGCTCCAGCATCTCGCGCGCGTAGTTCTCGTTCGGGGCGCTGGCGACGTTCTGGCGGTTGTCGAGCCAGACCATCATAGCGGGGTCGCGCGTCACGGCGAGCAGCAGGTCGCGGAACCGTCCGAGCGCCCCGGCGCGCAGCGTCTCGTTCTGCACGAGCATGAACGAGGGGTTCCCGACCTTGCGCACCCCGGTCGCGAAGTGGTCGTGCCAGAGGTAGGTCATCTTCTCGAGGAGCGGGCGGCGCGTGAGCGCCAGCCGGGTGTGCCAGAGCGCCAGCAGCGCCTGCCGGTCCTGGAGCGCCTCGACGCGGATCGGGGCGAGGATCGCCTCGACCGCGCTGTCGTCGACCTGCTCCGGGGCGAGCAGCCGGTCGACCGCCCCGGCCAGCCCGAGGGCGACGTACTCCTCGACCTCGGCCGGCGTCGCACCGAAGCCGGTGCGGCGCAGCAGGTGCCGGATCTTCGCGCGCTCGCCGTTCAGTGCCATTCGATCCGCCCCCGCCGAGTCCCCCGTGACACTATGATAACGGATCCATCGCCTGCACGTTCGTCCGGGCTGGATCGCGAGTCCGAGATCACACTGTATTTCCTACTGTGCCCCCACACTTGCGGTACATCACATTTGAGGTACAGTCCCCGTTATCGCCCCCGGCATGCTGTAGCCGCGGCGTAGAGGAGGGAATTCCATGGAATCTACATATTGGACCTCGCGCGGGATGAACCGCCGAGGGTTCCTGCGCTCGGCAGCGGTGACCGGCGTGGGTGCGGCGGCGTTCCTCGCCGGCTGCAAGTCCGCCAGCGAGACCACCCCGACCGCGGGCGGCAGCGGGGCGTCGTCCCCGGCGACCGCGCTCTTCCGCGTCCCGGAAGGCAAGGACGGCGGGACGATCACCGAGTCGTTCGGGTACGAGCCCACCGGCTTCGACCCGCACTCCTCCCCCGGCGCGGGCCAGGGCCCGATGCTCGAGGCGAACGGCATCAAGCTGATCCGCCACGACTACCGCAAGACGCCGCCGTTCAAGAACGGCGCCGAGACGCTCATCATGGGCGAGCTCGCTGAGAAGTGGGAGTCGCCGGACCCCCTGACCTACAACTTCACGCTCCGCCAGGGCATCAACTGGCCCGACCAGGAGCCGATGAAGGGCAAGCCGATCACGGCGAAGGACGTGGAGTACACGTTCAAGCACGCCAAGGGCCCGGACGCCGTGGTCCAGTCCTACGTCTTCGACCCGATCGACAGCGTCAAGGCGATCGACGACAAGACCGTGCAGTTCAAGATCAAGAGCCCCAACTTCTTGTTCCTGAGCAGCATGAACACCTACAGCACCCAGATCCTCCCGCAGGGGATGTACGAGTGGACCGGTCCCGGCGCGTGGAGCTCGGACAAGTCCCGCGGCGGCGGCCCCTGGATCCTGGACGACTACCAGCCCGGCTCGTTCGTGAGCTACAAGCCGAACCCGGCCTACCGCAAGGTCTTCGGCGTCCCGTACGCGGACAAGATGATCCTGAAGATCCTCGTCGGCAGCAGCGCCCTGAACCTTCAGGCGTTCGTCGGCAAGCAGATCTACCAGGTGGGCGCCACGGGCGGAAACATCAACACGATCAAGACGGCCCGGCCGGACGCCAAGTCCAACCTGGACGTCTACGCGGCGAGCAACACGAACGCGCTGTTCCTGAACCAGACGCAGAAGCCGTTCGACGATGTCCGCGTGCGACGCGCCATCTCGATGTCGGTTGACCGCGACGGGTGGGGCAAGACCCTCCAGCTCCCGTACAAGCTGGAGAGCGGCCCGATCACGTGGGGCTTCGAGGACTGGAAGATGGGCCTCGACAAGATGCCCGCGGAAGTGAACCAGTGGGCGAAGTACAACGTGGCTGAGGCGACCAAGCTCGTCCAGGCCGCGGGTGTGTCGAGCAGCACGAACTTCCAGATCCACATGTACCCGTACAACGAGTCGTACACGCCGGAGGCGACCCTCCTGATCAATGCCCTCAAGGGCATCGGGATCCAGTCGTCGCTGAAGGTGTACGACTACAACAACTGGATCGCGAACGTCTACTACTCGCTGGACCCGAAGGCCTACAGCGGCATGCTGTACGGCCCGGACAACCTGGACCGCCTGCCCCAGCAGCTGGCCGACCGGTTCAGCAAGACGTCGAACCGCAACCACGCGTTCATCAACGACTCGACGATGGAGAAGCTGCTGGTCGACTTCGCCGCGTCGAAGGGGCCGGACGACGCGAAGCTCGTCGCCAACAACATCCAGCAGCGGTCGGTCGACCAGGCGTACGCGACCTACCGGCCGCAGCCGACGTCCCCGATCTTCTGGGACCCGAGCGTCCAGAACTACGAGGGGCAGCGGGAGTTCCTGTACCAGAACTCCTACCGCTCCGCGTTCCTCTGGCTCAACAAGTAGCGGGTCTCCCGCGACTAGCACGAGAGGGGCGCTGCTCACGCAGCGCCCCT
>CANJBO010000032.1 GCA_947472995.1 Chloroflexota bacterium | reverse complement strand
GGGCCGCTGCCGAGGAAGCGGATGTCGTTCGCGATCTTCATCAGCGACGCGGCGATCGTGTTCAGCTGGCCGGCCAGCTCCACCTGCGCGTCGTGCGCGGCGAGCGCCTCGAACTTGTTGGGGGCGGTGACGAACGGCAGTCCCGTGAACGCCGCGATCTTCTCCGCGACGCGCGGGGCGTACTCGGCGTGGCTGTTCAGGCCGGTGCCCACGGCCGTGCCGCCGAGCGCGAGCTCGTACAGCCGAGGCAGCGTGGACTCGACGCGCGCGATGCCGTAGGCGACCTGCTGCACGTAGCCGGAGAACTCCTGGCCGAGCGTCAGCGGGACGGCGTCCATCAGGTGGGTACGCCCGATCTTCACGATCGAGTCGAACGCCCGCGCCTTCGCCTCGAGCGCGTCGTGCAGGTACTGGAGCGCGGGGACGAGGTGGTGCACGACCTGCTCGGCCGTCGAGATGCTCATGGCGCCGGGGAACGTGTCGTTCGAGGACTGCGACATGTTGACGTCGTCGTTCGGGTGGATGGGCTTCTTCGAGCCCATCTCGCCGCCGAGCATCTCGATGCCGCGGTTCGAGATCACCTCGTTCGCGTTCATGTTCGTCTGCGTGCCGGAGCCGGTCTGCCAGACGACCAGCGGGAAGTGCTCGTCCAGCGTCCCGTCGATCACCTCGCGCGCGGCGTCGAGGATCGTGCTCGCCTTGTCGGCGGGCAGCTTGCCGAGGTCGCGGTTCACCTCGGCGGAGGCGTACTTCACGATGCCGAGGCCGCGGATCAGCGGCCGCGGCATGCGCTCGATGCCGATCTTGAAGTTCTGGAGCGAGCGCTGGGTCTGTGCTCCCCAGTACCGCGACGCGTCGACCTCGATCGGGCCGAACGTGTCGCTCTCGGTGCGGGTCTGGCTCTGCATGTCGACCACAGCGCGCGCTCGCTCTCGTTGCCTCGGATGGTGGAGTGGGGGCGGCGGACCGCCGAAGGGGGTTAGCCCTTCGGCGTCGCGGCGACCAGCTCCTTCACGGCGTCACCGGCGACCTTGATCGCCGCGGCCTCGTCGGCCGACACCGGGATCTCGAAGATCTTCTGGATGCCGCCCTTGCCGAGGATGACCGGCACGCCGACGTAGCCGTCGGTCACGCCGAACTCGCCCTGCAGGTAGGCGCAGCACGGGACGATGCGCTGCTCGTCGAGCAGGATCGCGTCCACCATCTCGATCGTCGCGACCGCGGGGGCGACGAACGCGCTGCCGGTCTTCAGCAGGTCCACGATCTCCGCGCCGCCGCGCTGCGTGCGCGCGACCACCGCGGCCAGCTGGTCCGCCGGGAGCAGCTGCGTCAGCGGCACGCCGCCGACGGTCGCGTTCGACACGATCGGCACCATCGTCGCCTCGGTGTGCCCGCCGAGGACCCACGCCGCCACGTCCTTCACGGACGCGCCGGTCGCCATGCTGATGAACGTGCGGTAGCGCGTCGAGTCCAGCATGCCGCCCTGGCCGACGACGCGGTTGGCCGGGAAGCCGGACGCCTCGAGCGCCACGTGGCACATCGCGTCCATGGGGTTGGCGAAGATGACGAGGACGGCGTTCGGCGAGGCCTTCGCGGCGCTGCCGACCACGCTGCGGACGATGCCGGCGTTGGTGCCGAGCAGGTCCTCGCGCGTCATGCCGGGCTTGCGCGCGACGCCCGAGGTGATGACGACCACATCGGAGTTCGCGGTGTCAGCCCAGTCGTTGGTGCCGACGATCTTCGAGGACGTGCGCGTCCACGGCGCGGCCTCGGCGATGTCGAGCGCCTTGCCCTGCGGCAGGCCCTCGACGATGTCGATGAGGACGATGTCCGCGTAGCCGCGCGCGGCGAGGATGGTTGCCATGGTGGCGCCGGTGTTGCCGGCGCCGACGATCGTGACCTTCTGTCGCAGGGGAGTCTCCCGTTCCCCGCGCCCGCAACGAGGTTCATCCTGCCGGGCGCGGTCTGGTGGTGCTGGTGAGTCGAGTGAGCCTCGGACGGTGCGAGGCGCGCCCTCCGGAGAGGAGCGCGCCCCGCTCGTCGAGTGCTACGCCATCTTCTTCTGGAGGTTCGTGTCCAGCGCCGCGAGGAACTCCTGCGTCGTCAGCCACGGCTGGTCCGGGCCGACGAGGATCGCGAGGTCCTTGGTCATCTGGCCACCCTCGACGCTCTCGACGCAGACTTCCTCGAGGGCCGTCGCGAAGGCGGCGAGGTCGCCGTTGTTGTCGAGCTTGGCGCGGTGCTGGAGGCCCCGCGTCCACGCGTAGATCGAGGCGATCGGGTTGGTGGAGGTGGCGCGGCCGGCCTGGTGCTCGCGGTAGTGGCGGGTGACCGTGCCGTGGGCCGCCTCGGACTCCACGACGGAGCCGTCCGGCGTGACGAGGACGGACGACATCATGCCCAGCGAGCCGTAGCCCTGCGCGACGATGTCGGACTGCACGTCACCGTCGTAGTTCTTGCAGGCCCAGACGAAGCCGCCGTTCCACTTGAGGGCGGAGGCGACCATGTCGTCGATCAGCCGGTGCTCGTAGGTGAGCTTCTTGGCGTCCATCTGCGCCTTGAACTCCTCCTGGTACACCTTCTCGAAGATGTCCTTGAAGCGGCCGTCGTAGACCTTCAGGATCGTGTTCTTCGTGGACATGTACAGCGGGTAGTTCCGCGCGAGCGCGTAGTTGAAGCACGAGCGGGCGAAGCCGAAGATCGACTCGTCCGTGTTGTACATGCCCATCGCGATGCCGGCATCCTCGAACTTCATGACCTCCCACGTCTTCGCTTCGCCGCCGCCGTCGGGGGTGAAGGTCATCGTGAAGGTGCCCTTGCCGGGGATGATCACGTCGGTCGCGCGGTACTGGTCGCCGTAGGCGTGACGGCCGATGACGATCGGCTCGGTCCAGCCGGGGACCAGGCGCGGGATGTTGTTGCAGATGATCGGCTCGCGGAAGACCGTGCCGCCGATGATGTTGCGGATCGTGCCGTTCGGCGAGCGCCACATTGACTTGAGCTTGAACTCCTCGACGCGGGCCTCGTCGGGGGTGATGGTCGCGCACTTCACGCCGACGCCGTGCTTCAGGATGGCGTTGGCGGCGTCGATGGTGACCTGGTCGTTGGTCTGGTCGCGGTACTCCATGCCGAGGTCGTAGTACTCGAGCTTGATGTCGAGGTACGGCAGGATCAGGCGGTCCTTGATGAACCCCCAGATGATGCGCGTCATCTCGTCGCCGTCGAGCTCGACGACCGGGTTGGCTACGGGAATCTTGGCCATGATGGCTCCTCGTCGGGTGTGGGACGACGCCGCCGTCGCCCGCTACGCAGGTGCGATCCTGGCCCTTTGATCGCGCACATCGCCCGGACCGAGGTGACCCGAAGGTACCGGAGGGTGGAGTGTGCTGCCGCGGCCCCCGTCCCGCGACTGCCTCGCACTCCCGGGGGATGAACGAGGCCCGTTGGGCCCGGGCGTGAGGCCGTCTCTGCGGCGGCCGAAGTATAGCCGCATTCCGCCAGTACGCGCAGACCTCCGGCCGGCGCCTGGGAGGGCGCCCGGAATCGCGCGTTCGGGCGATCCGGGGCGTCGAGGGGACTCGGGCCGCCCGGGTGTGGGTGGGGAAGCGGCGGCCTGGCTACAGGGGCATGTTCCCGTGCTTCTTCGGGAGCACGGGCGTCGACTTGGTCCGGAGCAGCTCGAGGGCGTGCGCGATCTTCGTGCGCGTCTCGGCGGGATCGATGACGTCGTCGAGGTAGCCCTTCGCGGCGGCGATGTAGGGGTGCTCGAGGCGCTTCCGATAGTCCTCGATGAGGCGCTGGCGCTCCGCGTCGGGGTCGGTGGCGTTCTGGATGTCGCGGCGGTTGATGATGTTCACCGCCTGCGAGCCGGACATGACCGCGATTGCCGCTGCCGGCCACGCGTAGTTCACGTCCGTGTCGAGGTGCTTCGAGCCCATCGCGATGTACGCCCCGCCGAACGACTTGCGGAGGATGACGGTGATCTTCGGCACGGTGGCGGCGGCGTAGGCGTACACGAGCTTCGCGCCGTGGGCGATGATCCCGCCGTACTCCTGCGACACACCCGGCAGGAAGCCCGGCACGTCCACGAGGGTGACGATCGGGATGTTGAACGCGTCGCAGAAGCGCACGAAGCGCGCCGCCTTGCGCGAGGCGTCGATGTCGAGGACGCCGGCGAGGTAGAGCGGCTGGTTGGCGACGACGCCGATCGAGCGCCCACCAATACGTCCGAAGCCGACCACGATGTTCGGCGCGAAGAACTCGTGCACTTCCATGAACTCGCCGTGGTCCACGATGCGCTCGACGACGTCGCGGACGTCGTACTGCATGTCGGACTCACCGGGCACCACGCTCAGGATGTCGTCCAGCCGGCGCGCGATCGGGTCGCTCGTCTCCTCGACCGGCGCGTCGTCCATGTTGTTGCTCGGGAGATACGCGAGCAGCCGCCGCACTTCCTCGAGGCACTCGCGCTCGTCGCTGGCGGCGAAGTGCGCGACGCCCGACTTCGATACGTGCGACATCGCGCCGCCGAGTTCTTCGACGGTCGTCTGCTCGCCGGTGACGCTCAGGATCACGTCAGGGCCGGTGAGGAACATCTGGCTGGTCTTCTCGACCATGAACACGAAGTCCGTCAGGGCCGGCGAGTACACCGCGCCGCCCGCGCACGGCCCCATGATCACGCTGATCTGGGGGATCACGCCCGAGGCCTGCACGTTCTTGTAGAAGATGTCGCCGTAGCCCGCGAGGGCGCCGACGCCCTCCTGGATACGCGCGCCGCCGGAGTCGTTGAGCCCGACCACCGGCACGCCGGTCTTCATCGCGACGTCCATCACCTTCGCGATCTTCGTCCCGACGACCTCGCCCAGCGATCCGCCGTAGACGGTGAAGTCCTGCGCGTAGAGGCAGATCGTGCGGCCGTTGACCTTACCCCATCCGGTCACGACAGCGTCGCCGAAGAAGCGCTCACCCTCGTCGTTGTCGAAGTCAGCGGCGAGGGCGTCAATCTCCTCGAATGTGCCGGGGTCGACGAACAGGTCGATGCGCTCGCGGGCGGTCATCTTGCCGCGCTCGTGCTGCGCGTCGATGCGGTCAGCGCCGCCGCCGAGCTGGGCGTGCTCTTTCAGGACGCGGAGTTCGTCGAGGCTGGAGTCGATCGACATGCGTACTACTTTCGTCGCGGCCCGAACCCGCCGAGGCTCGTCGGGGCCGTGCCAGTATCCGGGAGAAGCACCCCGGATGACCACAGCCTCACATGCGTTGGGTCAGCGTTGGCCGGGCGGGGGGAGCTTCACCACCTGCCCGAGCTGGAGATTCGTGAGCCCGCCCGCGGCGACGCCGTTGGCGCGTTCGAGGGCCTCGACCGTCGTGTCGTACTGGAGCGCGATGCCCAGGGCGGTGTCACCCTGCTTTACGACATAAGTCGAGGCGCTCCCGGCGGGTGTGGGGGTCGGAGCCGGAGTGGCGCTCTTCGCGGGGATGCGGAGCTTCTGGCCGATCGACAGTGCGTCGCTCGTCAGGTTGTTGAGCGTCCGGATCTGCGCGGACGGCACGTCGAACTTCACGGCGATCGAGGTCAGCACGTCGCCGGCGACCACGGTGTAGGTCTGCTCGCCGGCAGCGCCGCCCGGGGCGGCCGTGCCGGTCGCGCTCGCGGTCGGCGAGCCGGTGACCACGGTGGCGGAGGGGACCGAGGGGTACGGGGCGGCGGTGGGCACCGTCGTGCCGGTGGAGGTGCCGAGATCCGTGCCGCCACAGGCTGTGGCCACGAGGATCGCGACGGTGGCGAGGAACGCTCGTGCCCGCAATCGTGCCCGCAATCGTGCCTGCCTTAGTGGGGGGAGTAGGGCCATCGTAGGCCATCCGTCGGGCCGGGTACAACCTCGGCGCCGGGCAGGGGCACGGCGCGCCTAGCGGGTGGTGAGCGTCCGGGCGAGGCTCGCGATGGCGGTGTCGCCGAGCTCCAGCATCGTCTTCAGGTCGGCCGGCCGGATGGCCTCGAAGGTGTCGCCGGCGGTGTGGATGTTCGGGTCGTCGCCGGAGGTGACGGTCACCGCCGGCACGCCCGCCGCCGTGAACGACACGTGGTCCGACGAGGCGCGCGGCGGGAACATGCCCGCGCGCAGCGGCTGGTTCGGCCGCCCCTGCACGGCGTCGAGGATGCTCTTGGTGAGCTTGGCGTCGCCCACGATCATCGCGTCGTCGATGCGGCCCATCATGTCGAAGTTCACGGTGAACGCGATGCCGTCGGTGGGATGCGCCTTCACGAACGCCTGCGAGCCGTACAGGCCCACCTCCTCCGACCCGAACGCCACCACGCAGAGGCCGTCGCGGGCGCGCACGCGGGCGATCTCCAGCATCGAGGCGGTCCCGCTCGCGTTGTCGTTCGCGCCGGGGCCTTCCGGCACGGAGTCGTAGTGCGCGCCGAGGTAGGCGCGGCAGGTGGCGCCTCGACGGCCCACGACGTTCTGCGAGGTCACGGTGCGCGTCCCCCGGCCGCGACGACGCGCACGGTCTGGCCGAGGACGTTCCGGAGCGCCGCGGACTGGCTGCCGGGGAGGCCGAGCGCGGGGATCGTGGTCACCTGGCCGAGCGTGCCGCCTCGGATCGGCCCGGTGTCGTTGTTCACCACCAGCACGGCGATCGCGCCGCCCTGGAGCGCGTTGGCGACCTTCTGCGCGAACGGGATCGACCCGCGCCGCACGAGGACCACGCGGCCCGCGACGTTGGCCGTCTCGATCTCGCCCGGGAGGCCGGAACCGCCGTCCACCAGCACGCCGGACACCGTCGCGATCGCCGAGCCCTCCAGGAGCCGCGCGGCGACCTGCGGCGCTGAGCCGCCGTCCGCGCCGAGGCCCACGCTCGACTCGTCGTAGAGGTCGGGGAACGTGAACGTCTCGATCGCCGTCGTGTAGCCGTCCGCGGTGAGGACGCCCGCGATGTACTGCGCGGCGCGGCGCTCGGGCTCGGAGCCGGCCGTGCGGGTGCCGATGTCCACCGAGAGCGCGCGCAGGTGCGTCAGCACGCGGTTCACATCGACGGTGGCCGGGGTCGCGGCGGCATGGGCGGTCGCACCGGCAACGGCGGTCGAGGTCGATGCCGGCGACTCGGTCGCGACCGGGGTTGCCTCGGCGGTCGAGGGTGCGCTGCCGGAGCAGGCGATGCCGAGCGCGGCGAGGCCGGCGAGCGCCAGCAGTCCCGGACGCAGGAGAGGCGTACGTGCCGTCATTCGTCTTCCCGGCATTCGCCGGGTGGGACGGCGCCTGCTCGACTCCCTGTGACTAGTCGATGGATCGTGGGCTGGTCGCTGGACGGAGCGGGTAGGTCAGCGGCGGCTCCTGGTCGTCCACCAGCCGCGCACGCGCTGCGCGAGCGAGCCGCGCGGGTTGGCGTTGATCGGGCGGCCTCGCCACAGCTGCTGCTGCTGGCGCGCGGCCGAGGAGCCACGGCCGCTGAACACCATGAACGCGAAGCTGGTCACGAACAGCGCCATGCCCGCGTACAGCAGCCACGCCATGACGACGGGCGCAGCGGCGCGGAAGAACAGCGATCCGAGGATCAGGAGGAACGATGCCAGCATGATCTGCGACATCGACGTACGCGAGAGCTGTCGCGCCATCGCGCGCTGGCGCTCCGAGATGGCAGTGGTGATCTGCTGCGCGAAGCGGCCGCGGGTGCGTTTGCGACGGGCCTGCGCGTCGGGGAACTGCTCGATCTTGCCGAGGATCTCTTCGATCTCGCGTTCGAGTCGGTTGGAGTCAGGCATGCGCTTCGACCCGTCGTAGTCGGGTGGGGGGAACTTCACCGCCCCTCCAGTATACCTACCGGGCGCGGTGCGGTTGGCACGGAACACCTGAAATCTCGCGGGTTGTCGCGCAATTCGCGCTGTGCCACGCTCGATGCATGCCGAGCGCCACGCGAACGACCACCGTGCCCGTGATCATCGAAGCCGGATCGAAGCGCGTCTTCGCGAGCGCGCTCGACTGGCCCGGGTGGTCGAGGTCGGGTCGTGACGAGGCGGCGGCGCTCGACGCGCTCGCGACGTACGCCGCGCGCTACCGGCCGGTGGCGCAGGCGGCGCACCTCCGCTTCCCGGCGCAGCCCGTGTTCGAGGTCATCGAGCGGATCAAGGGCGGTGGCACCACCGACTTCGGGGTGCCCGACCGGGTCGCCGACGTCGAGCGCGAGGCACCGACCCCGGCCGAGGCGAAGCGACTCGTCGCGCTGCTCGAAGGCGCGTGGGCGGTGCTGGACGCGATCGTCGCCGGCGCGCCCGCCTCGCTCCGCAAGGGCCCTCGAGGTGGCGGGCGCGACCGTGACCAGGTGATGCAGCACGTGCTGGCCCCGGAGAGCGCGTCTTACGCCCGCGCGATCGGCCTGCGGCTCGCGGAGCCCTCGGTCGGTGCGTGGGAGGCGATCGAGGCGTCCCGCGCGGCCATCGTGGACGCGATCCGCGCCGGTTCGAAGAAGGACGCACCGGAGACGAGGTGGCCGGTCCGGTACGCCGCGCGTCGCATCGCGTGGCACGTGCTGGACCACGCGTGGGAGATCGAGGACCGCTCCGAGAGCTAGCCCTCGTGCGGGGCGAGCGCCTCGAGCTCCGCGTCGGTGATCTCGACGCGGATGATGTCGTCCAGCAGCTCGCTCACGAACCGCGTCGGCAGCACCACGTCGTGCGTGTGCATCATGCCTCGGCGGATCACGAACGCCGTCACGCGGTCGCGGTCGTCGAGGATGAGCTGGTCGACCTCGCCGATCTTCTCGTGCGGCTCCTGCCGCCAGACGGGCGTGTCCTGCCGGATGTCGCGCACGTTGCGGCCCTTGTTGAAGCTCGGCACGATCCAGATCGCGGGGTCGACGCCCGGGAAGAACGTCACCGACGTCTGCGCACCGCGGAGCGCGTCGCCCAGATCCACCTGCTCCGGCTGGAGGTCGTAGGGCTCCTCGAAGTGCTCCGCGGTGTACTCCGGCGCGCGCATCACCTCGTCCTCGGTGAGCGCGAGCGTCACCCCGTCGTCCGCGACGCTCCGCACCTGCTCGAACGCGATCGTGCGGTCGTACTCGCCGAGCAGCCCGCGCTCCAGCACGGCACGGCCCGCGCGCAGCAGGCCGATGTCCACCACGATGTGCGTCGCCTTGAACGACGTGCGGTCGAGCACCACGTGCCGCAGGTGGCCGACCTGCTTCCCGTCGCTGCTGAGCACCCGCACGCCCACGTCGAGCAGTGTCATCTCGCGTCTCCTCGATCCCCCCACGAGGATCGAGGACGCGCCGACGCGGACGCGCGCCTCGCACGCCCGGACGCATCGAGGATGCATCGCATCTCGGGATCGGTGGGGACGGAGTCGGGGCTAGCCAGTCGCGGCGGGGACGGAGAGCGGGCGGGGCTGGTCGCCTCGCTGGCCGCCTCGCTCGCTCGGGTGCACCGGGGGCGGGGCGAAGAAGAACGCGACGGCCGCGACCATGCACGCGCCGGCGAAGAACAGGAACGCCGGCACGTAGCTGCCGGTGCGGTCGTAGGCGAACGCGGTCATGAACGGCGCGGAGCCGGCGATCGCGACGTTCGAGACCTGCGAGAAGCCGGTCAGCGCGCCCACGATGCGCCGCCCGAAGTAGTCCGGGATCGCCTGCGTGTTGAGGAGGTGCGTGCCGGAGATGCCGAAGCCCAGCAGCAGCGCGCCGATGTACAGCCCGACGATCTGCGTCTGGAACGTGAACAGCACGATCATGCTGCCGTAGATCATTCCGAACGCGACCATCGTGCGGTGCAGGCCGATGCGCGAGAGGAAGTAGCCCCACACCGGCCTCGCCGCGAGCGAGCCGAAGGCGTACGTGCTGACCACCGTCGAGCCGATCGCGGCGCTGTACCCGTGCCCCTGCACGAAGCCCGAGATGTTGAGGAAGATCGTCGCCGTCGGCATCGAGCAGAGCAGGAACCCCAGCGTCAGCAGCCAGAACGAGCGCGTCCGCAGCGCCTCGCGGACGGTCCACGTGTCCACCACGGGGACCGCGGGCGTCACGCCTCCGGTGCGCTCCTCGACCTCGGCGGGGGTGTCGCCGTCGGGGAGCAGGCCGACGTCCTCCGGGCGGCGGCGGATGAGCCACGCGGAGAGCGGGGCGATCGTGAAGCACAGCACGCCGACGCCGGTCCAGACGAGGCGCCAGCCGAAGCGATCGTCCACGAACGCGGCAAGCGGCGCGGCGATCAGCCCGGCGCCGCTCGTGCCCATCGTGACGATGACGAACGCCTGCGAGCGCTTGCGCACGAACCAGTTCGCGACCACGACGCGCGGGCCGAGGAGGCCGACGCCGGGCTGGGCGATCCCGAAGAGCGCCCACGCCGCGTAGAACATGACGATCGACTGCGCGTTCGCGACCGCGATCAGGCCGAGCCCGCCGATCATCGCGCTGACCACCATCGTCCAGCGCGCGCCGTACTTGTCCACGAGCGGGCCGAGCGCCACCGACAGCCCGGCGCTCACCCAGCGGTTCACGAGCAGCGGCCCGACGATCTGCGCCTGCGTCGCGCCGAGGTCGGCGGCCATCGAGAGGATGAGGATGCCGAAGACGTAGCCGCCGGCGGAGACGGTCACCATCTGCGTCCAGAAGGCGAGGGCGACGATCCACCAGCCGCGGTAGACGCCGCGGAGGGTGACGCGAGGGCTGGCGACGAAGCGGCCGATGCTCATGGACGACCTGCTGCCGTGCACCCTGGACCTGGAGCCGCGGTGCGTGCCCCGGCGGATGCTGTGCGGATGGTACACACCCGCGCAATACCCCGGCCGACCCCGGCCCGCCCGCTGACGCGGAACGGTGCCTGGGAGTCAGTCCGTACGGATCAGGGCTGCACGACGCAGACGAGCGCGTAGAAGCCCTGGCTCGTCAGCCACGTGTTGGCCTTCATGGTGCCGTCGGCGTTCGAGAGCAGGGCGTCGCTCGCCGGGACCCAGCGCGCGCCGTCCCAGAACACCGTCGAGAGGTGACGGGACGTCGAGCCGACCGGCAGCGTGGACGTGGGCAGACTGAACTCGAGGCGCACCTGCTTCTCGAACGGGAGATCCTGTCCCGTTCCGGCGGCGACGAACGCGCCCATGAGGAACTGCGTGTTCGGTGAGGTCGCGCACAGCGGCTCGAGGATGCCTCGGCGGCGGGCGGTCGATCTTGACCCTCCCGCGGCGCGTTGGTAGCGTCGAAGTGTTGTTTCCCAAGCCAGCCGCGTCCCCGCCTGCCCATCGAGGCTCGGCGTCGCCCCACTCTCAG
>CANJBO010000031.1 GCA_947472995.1 Chloroflexota bacterium | reverse complement strand
TGACCGCCGTGCCCTCGTGGACCTCGCCGATCTTGTAGGTGCGGCCGGTGTAGAACAGGATGCGCTCGGACACGGTGGTCTTGCCCGCGTCGATGTGCGCGATGATGCCGATGTTGCGGACGTGGTCGAGCGGCGTGGTCCGGGCCATCTGTCCCTCGAAGCTTTCTTACTTACTGACGCGGCGAGCGGTCGGGCGCCGGGCGCACCTCGCACTGGCGAGGGCAGCCCGTCACGCGGAGCCGGTTACCAGCGGTAGTGCACGAACGCCCGGTTGGCCTCTGCCATCCGGTGCGTCTCTTCCTTGCGACGAATCGCGTTGCCTGCGTTGTTGGCGGCGTCCAGCAGCTCCGCGGCCAGCTTCTCCGACATCGAGCGGCCACCACGGCGGCGCGACGAGTCCAGCAGCCAGCGCAGCGCGAGGGCCTGACGGCGCTCGCTGCGGATGTCCACGGGCACCTGGTAGGTGGCGCCACCGACGCGGCGGGGCTTCACCTCGATGACCGGCGTCACGTTGCGGACCGCGGCGTCGAACACGTCGATCGCACGGCGGCCGGTGACTTCCTCGATGCGGTCGAACGCGTCGTACACGACACGCTCGGCGGTGCTCTTCTTGCCGTCCCGCATCAGGTTCGACATGAACTTGCTGACCACGCGCGACTGGTGGCGCGGGTCCGGGATCGTGGGGCGGGTAGCGGCGCGGTTTCGGCGCATTCTGGAGTCCCTTACGCCTTCCGCGTGCCGTACTTGCTACGGCCGCGCTTGCGGTTCTTCACGCCCTGCGCGTCCAGCGCGCCACGGACGATGTGGTAGCGCACGCCGGGGAGGTCCTTCACACGACCGCCGCGGATGAGCACCACGGAGTGCTCCTGCAGGGTGTGGCCCTCGCCGGGGATGTACGCCGTCACCTCGATGTTGTTCGAGAGGCGGACGCGCGCGATCTTGCGCAGCGCGGAGTTCGGCTTCTTCGGCGTGACGGTGCGCACCTGGGTGCACACGCCGCGCTTCTGCGGCGAACCCTTCGCCGATCGCTTCATCCGGTTCTTCAGCGTGTTGAACCGGAAGCGCAGCGCCGGCGCCTTCGTCTTCTTGTTGACGGGCGTACGAGGTGTACGAACCAGCTGATTGATCGTCGGCACGCCGACTCCCCACTCTTGTCGCGGACGCCCCGATCGGACGCACCGCAGGCTGAAACAGGCAAGCGAGAACGGCCGAATGGCTGTCGGATGAGCCTGGCGCGTCCGCGATCCCGCCGCCGGGAAGCAAACGCCGGTCCTCATCGCGAAACCGGCCAAACGACCGACAGTTCGCGGAAAGCGCGCACCCGTAACAGGCGCGACCTCTGAGTCTGGGGCCGAGGGAGACCTGTGTCAAACCCCTCTACGTGAAGTTACGAACACCCGAGGGCTGCCGCGTCAGATCCGAGGCTGCGCGACCCGCTTTGCCATCAGGATGTCCGGCCGCCCCGGCCCGTTCGCGTCCGGCACGATGCCGGCGAGCGAAGCCGCAGCGCCGGTAGAACTCGAACGGGTGGCCGCCGAGGTCCCGGATCGCGGCGAGCGCGCCCAGCAGGTCCGGATACGGATCGACCCCGCCGAGGCTGGTGCGTCCGGCCTCGTCGTCAGCGCCGAGCCAGAGCGTGAGGCCGCCCTGCCCCGCGACCAGCGCTTCGAGGTCCGCGAGCAGGGCGCGGCCGATGCCCTCGCGCTGCCGGTCGGGGGCCACCACCAGCGGGTGCACCTCCCACACGCGGCCGTCGTAGTCCGGGATACCGCCAATCCAGCCCACGACCGCACCGTCGTCGGCGCGCGCGATGCGCACGAGGCAGTCGTCCTCGAGCGCCTCGACGACCGTGGCGAGCGCCGTGTCGAGGTTCGGCCAGCTGGGCGAGATGCCGCGGAAGCCGTCGACCAGCAGCTGCGCCGCCGCGCCGACGGCGTCGAAGTCGTCCAGTTCGAGGTCTTCGATGTGCATGGATCGTCCGAGGCGGCTACCGACGGAGGATGACCTTCGTGAAGGACTCGCGGTAGGGGGAGGCGTTCTCGTCGCCGGCCTCGCGGGCCGCCTTCGCGCGGTCCTCCCACATCTGCATCGTCTGCTCTTCGGTCCGGCCGTGGATCTGGGAGACGTGCGCGAGGATCGCCCGCACCTTCGTGCGAATGACCGGGGTGATGTCGACGTGGTAGTCGGCGTCCCGCGTCCCCGCGAGGAGCATCGCCTGCGGACGGAACGGCTCGAGGTCCTCGTCCTTGTCGAGCGTGTAGTAGAGGTGGTCGTCGGCGGCCGGGTAGATGGCGTCGTAGGTGGCGCGGCCGGTGTTGCGGTGGTCGCGGTGGTTGAAGCCGGGGCGGAAGCCGTCCCACGTGATGACCAGCTCCGGGCGGTGGAGGCGGATCTGGCGCACCAGCAGCCCGCGCAGCTCGTCGTCCTCCTGCACGTAGCCGTCCGGGAAGCCGAGGAAGATCGGCTCGTGCGCGCCACAGATCGCGGCCGCGGCCCGCTGCTCGTCCTCGCGCACGCCGGCCAGGTACTGGGGCGTGACCTCCGGGTCCTTCGTGCCCTTGTTGCCGCTGGTGGTGACGACCATGTTCACGTCCCAGCCGCGCGCGCACAGCAGCGCGATGGTCCCCCCGCTGGTGAACTCGGCGTCGTCCGGGTGCGCGAAGACGACCAGCGCGCGCTTCGGCGCCTTCGCCTCGAGCTCCTCGAGGAGGTCGCCTGCGGGGTCGATGTTCTGGGCCTCGGGATAGCGGGAGGTGCGGGGCTGGCCGGCGGGAGGGGTCGTCATGCGGGGAGTCTACCCCGCGTGTCGCCCCGGGCAAGCGCGGCGTGCTCCGCGATCAGCGCGGCGAGCGCCGCGGCGATCCCGCGCGCGACCTCCCCCCACGAGTACGGCTGCATGCGCTCCGTCGCCGCCCGGCCGAGCGCGCGCCGCAGCTCCTCGTTCCGGAGCAGCAGCTCGATCTTCTCCGCGAACGGCTCCGGGCAACGCCACGGGATGAGGTAGCCGGTCCGCCCGTCCGCCACCGTCGAGGCCAGCCCGCCGACCCTCGACGCGACGACCGGCACGCCGGACGCCATCGCCTCCACGGCGACGAGGCCGAACGACTCGTAGAACGACGGCACGGCGACGACGTCGGCGGCGTTGTAGTAGGCGGGCAGGTCCTCGTGCGGACGCGGGCCGAGGAAGCGCACGGCGTCCGCGACGCCAACCTTCTCGGCGACCGCGCGCAGGGCGTCGACCTCGCGGCTGGCGCGCTCGTCGCCGCCGATGATCGAGAGCACGACGTTGGTGCGGTCGCTGAGCTGCGCCATCGCGCGGATCAGGATGTCGAAGCCCTTCAACGGCTCGATGCGGCCGATCCCCAGCACCATCCGCTCCTCCGGCGCGATGCCGAGGGCCGCGCGCGCCTCCGCCTGCGGTCGCGGGCGGAACTGGTCGAGGTCGGCGCCCAGCGGGACCACGGTCACCCGCTCCGACGGCACGCGGTAGATCTGCGCCAGCAACCGTCGCTCGTGCTCGGTCGCCGCGACGACGCGGTCGATCGGGCGCGGGCCGGCGAGGAGACGGCGTTCCGCCTCGATGCGCTCGGCCGGCTCCGACTCCGAGGCGCGCGCGCGCAGCTTCACCTCCGCGAGCGTGTGGAACATCGCCGCGTGCGGCACGTCCCACCGCTGCGCGAGCAGCGCACCGGCCTCCGCGGCGAGCCAGTAGTGCGAGTAGATGACGTCGTACGTCACGCCCTCGCGCGCGCGGAACGCCTCGACGCCGTCGGCGAACGCGGCGACGAACGGGATCATCTCGTGCCGCTCGATGCGCGACTTCGGCCCGGCCGTGATCTGCACGAGGCGCGCGGCAGCATCGCCCGAGGCGGGCGCGATCGGGCGCACCTCGTCCTCGGTCGTCGAGGAGCGGCGCGTGAAGACATCGACGGCGATGCCGAGCGCGGCGAGCTGTGCGGCGACCTCGCGCACGTAGACGTTCATGCCGCCCGTCTCGCGACCGCCGAGCGGCGCGAGCGGCGACGTGTGCAGCGACAGCATCGCGATGCGACGCGGCGCGCGCGCGGCGGTCGAGGCGTCCGAGGCGGGGTCTGTCGTCATCGACTCGACCTGTTCGCGACTAGCGGTTGATCAGGCGGAGGAACTCGGAGCGCGTCGTGTCCGCCTCGCGGAAGCGCCCGCGCATCGCGGAGGTGACCATGAGCGAGCCCGGCTTGCGTACGCCGCGGGCGGTCATGCACAGGTGCTCCGCCTCGATCACCACGCCGACGCCCTTCGCGCCCAGCGAGGTCTCGATCGCGTTGGCGATCTGGCTCGTGAGCCGCTCTTGCACCTGCGGGCGCCGCGCGAAGATCTCGACGGCGCGCGCGATCTTCGACAGCCCGACGATGCGGCCGTCCGGCAGGTAGCCGACGTGCGCCGTGCCGTGGAACGGCAGGAAGTGGTGCTCGCACATCGAGTAGAACGGGATGTCCTTCAGGATCACCATCTCGTCGTGCGCCTCGTCAAACTGCACGGCGAGCTGCGCCGCAGCGTCGAGGCGCAATCCCTCGAACAGCTCGAGGTACATGTCGGCGATCCGCCGCGGCGTCTCGGCGAGCCCCTCGGAATCCGGGTCGAGGCCGAGCTGTCCGATGAGCGTGTGGATCGTGGCGATCACGGCCTCGCGGTCGGGCGCGTGCGTCAGTTCAGTGGCCATGCTGCCCACCTTCGATGCGTGGTGCGATGTTGCGGATGTCGAGGTCGATCGTAGCACCGCGCGTACGGTACCCCGGGGTGGTCTGACCCCCTCCCCCTATACAGGGGAGGGCTGGGGTGGGGGGCCGAGCGGCGGCAGTTCGACACCCGCGGCGTGGTGCGCCCCCACCCTGCCCTCCCCCGTAGGGGGGAGGGTTCTGAGGGGGAGCGGACTGTCTACCGGTCGAGACTCGCCGGGGGCGTCGCATCGCGGCCGCGCGCGCCCATCGTCAGCAGGTTGAGCGCCATCAGGCTCTGCTGCGTGCCGTCGAGGGTGTGCTGGAGCATCCGCCGCGCGAGCCAGTGCACGTCGATGACGCCGAACGTCCAGTGGTCCAGCGTGGTGCTGGCCCAGGCCGCGCGCGGGAGCGCCTCGAGGATCGCGATCTCCTCGGCGCGGAGGGTGCGGTACTCCGCGAGCAGGTCGTCGAACGGCGGCGGCGCGACGGGCTGCAAGGCCGGGCGCGGGCGTCATGCTCAGCGTCTCGCCGTTCACGGCGGCGCGCAGCTGCGGGAGGTAGCGCTCGCGCTCGACGGTGGTGATGTGTGCGAGGACCTCGGCGGCGCTCCACTCACCCTCGCGCGGCGGCGTCGTGCGCAGGTCGAGGGGGAACGAGGCCAACGCGTGCTCGAACAGCATGTCCGCCGCGCGGATCGCCTCGATCGGATCGGTCGCACTCATCGCATCGCTCCTCGGGCTACGACCAGCCGAGGGCGCGCTCGACCGATGCGAGGTCGGACTCGGAGCGGTGGATCGTCGCCTCGACGCCGAGCGCGGTGTCGGGGTCCTTCAGGCCGTTGCCGGTGATGATGCACACCGCCGTCTTGCCGCTCAGGTCCGCACCGTCGCGGTGCTGGCGGATCAGCCCGGCCAGCGACGCCGCCGAGGCGGGCTCGCAGAACACGGCCTCTTCCGCGGCCAGGCGACGGTAGGCCTCGAGGATCTCGTCGTCGGTGACGGCGCGGATGCGGCCGCCGGAGCGGTCGCGCGCGTCGACGGCCTGCGTCCACGACGCGGGGTTGCCGATGCGGATCGCGGTGGCGATCGTCTCGGGGTGCTCGACGGGGGCGCCGTTCACGATCGGCGCGGCGCCCGCCGCCTGGAAGCCCCACATCTGCGGCAGCTGCGACGACCGTTCGAGGTGGAAGTACTCCTCGAAGCCCTTCCAGTACGCGGTGATGTTGCCGGCGTTGCCGACGGGGATGCACAGCAGGTCGGGCGCGTCGCCCAGCTCGTCGACGATCTCGAACGCGCCGGTCTTCTGGCCCTCGATGCGGTGCGGGTTCACGGAGTTCACGAGGGCGACCGGGTGCCGCGTCGCCAGCTCGCGCACCACGTTCAGCGCGTCATCGAACGACCCGGCCATCTGCACGATGTCCGCGCCGTGCACCACGGCCTGCGCGAGCTTGCCCATCGCGATCTTGCCGTCCGGGACGATCACGTACGCCTTCAGCCCGTGCCGCACCGCGTACGCCGCCGCCGACGCCGAGGTGTTCCCGGTGGAGGCGCAGATGACGGCCTTCGCGCCGTCCTCGACGGCCTTCGCGATCGCGAGCACCATGCCGCGGTCCTTGAACGAGCCCGTGGGGTTCAGCGACTCGAGCTTGAAGTAGAGCGCCTTGAGGCCGAGCTCCTGCTCGATCGATCGCGATCGCAGCAGCGGCGTGCCGCCCTCGCCCATCGTGACCATCGGCGTGCGGTCGGTCACCGGCAGCAGGTCGCGGTAGCGTTCGAGGATGAAATGACTCGACGGTGTCTGCGGCGTCGAGGGAAGGTCGCGCGTCGTCACAGCGGCTGCTCCTGATCCGTCTCGTCGGCCTGCTCTTCCAGCCGGACCAGCAGGCTGCGCGCGATGCGCACGTCCCGCTCGATCTCCTCGATGCGGCGGCGCGCGCGATCCTCGTCGGCGTGCAGCACCCGGCGCAGGTGCTCCGCCACGGTATCGCGCTGCGCCTCCAGCCGCTCCTCGAAGCGCGCGTGGATCGCCGCGTCCCCGGATTGATCCCTCGCGAGGCGCGCGATCTGCTCCTGCACCGTGGCGGCGGCGAGGCGGGCCGTCTCGATCGACTCCTCGATCGAGGTCAGGCGGTCCTCGACCCGGGCGCGCGTCGAACGCTGCTGCTCCAGCACCTCGAGGAGGTCGGCCTCGCGGTCGCGCACGGCGCGGACGGCGGCGATCTCCTCGGCGACGCGGCGTTGCTCGTCCTGCACGCCGCGCACGCGCGCCGACAGGTCCTCCATCCGCGCGAGGAGATCGGGCACCGCGCCCGCGACCCGCGCGACCTCCTGCCCCACGTGGCGCGTCGCGTCCTGCTCGGCGGACGTGCGCGCCTCGAGGGTGCCGAGGCGCGCCTCGAAGGTCTGCTCCTCGCGCGCCTGGTCCGCGAGGTCGGTGCTCAGGTGCTGCTCGCGCACGGCGCTCGAGGCCTGCCGATCGTCCGCGGCGTTGAGGCGCGTCGCGATCTGCTCGAGGACGCGCTGCAACTCGCGCTGCGTCTCCGCCTCGCGCGCATCGCCGCGCTCGACGCGGGCGACGAGGTCGCGGCGCAGCTCCGACTCCGCGTCGAGCGTGGCCTCGAGGGCCGCGATCTGCTGGCGCAGCCCGAGCGCGACGTCCTGCCCCGCCTCATGGCGCTGTGATCGGCCGTCGACGGTCTGGAGGCGGTCGGTGAGGCGCGCGATCTCCTCCTGCTGGAGGCGCATCCCGGCCTGGAGGTTGTCGAGTGCGTGGGTGAGCGCGTCGATCGTGCGCAACGCGCCGCTCAGCTCATCGCCGACCCAGGTGCCGCGCACCTCCCCCGGCATGTCGGAAGCCGCCGGGCCCGAGGAACGCGCGTCGGCCGGCATCATCGGGACGCGCTACCCGGCCATCGGCAGCACGTTGCCGATCTCCAGCACGACGTCCATCTGCTCGATCGCGCGGATCGCCTCGGTCAGCGCACCCTCGTTCGCGCGGTGCGTCGTGAAGACGAGGTCGGCCGAGCCTTCGGGCGCGTCCTCGACCTCGTACTGGATGAACGAGGCGATGCTGATGCGCGCGTCGCCGAGGACGGTCGCGATCCGCGCGAGCACGCCCGGGCGGTCCTGCACCGTCATCCGCAGGTAGTACTTCGACTCGTGCTCCTCGGGCGGGCGCACGCGCACGGAGCGGCGCGGGATGAACGCCAGCGGCGCGCGCCCCGTCGCGACGTCCTGCGCGATATCCAGCACGTCCGCGAGCACCGACGAGGCGGTCGGCCCGGCGCCCGCGCCCGGCCCCTCGAACAGCACGCGGCCGACCAGGTCGCCCTCGACCTGCACGGCGTTCAGCACGCCGTCGACCTTCGCCAGCGGCTCGGACAGCGCGACCAGCGTCGGCCGCACCGTCGCCTCCACCTCGTCCTCGACGAGGCGCGCGCGCGCGAGCAGCTTGATCACGTAGCCCAGCTCGTCGGCGTAGGCGATGTCCTGCGCGGTGATCCCGGTGATGCCCTCGCGGGCGACCTCGGACGGCGCGACGTTGACGTTGAACGCGAGACCGCACAGCACGGCGAGCTTGAAGGAGGCGTCGATGCCCTCGACGTCGGCGGTGGGGTCGGGCTCGGCGTAGCCCAGCTCCTGCGCCTCCGCCAGCACGTCCTCGTAGTCCGCGCCCTGCTGGGCCATCGCGGTGAGCATGTAGTTCGTCGTGCCGTTGATGATCGCGGTGACCGCGCTCAGTTCGTTCGCCAGCAGGTCGCGCGACAGCGGCGCGATCACGGGGATGCCCCCGCCGACCGAGGCTTCGTAGAGCAGGCGCACACCGTGGTCGGAGGCGATCTGCAGCAGCGTCGCGCCGAACTTCGCCATCACCTCTTTGTTCGCGGTGACGACGTGACGACCGGAACGCAGGCTCTGCTCGATGTAGGTGCGCGCGGGCTCCTCGCCGCCGAGCAACTCGATGACGATCTTCGTGGCGTCATCCGCCAGCACGTCGTCGATGCTCGTGGTGATCTGGTCGGCGCGGACGCCGGGGCGGTTGCGTCCCGTGTCCCGCACGAGGACGCGACGCAACTCGAGCGGGCGCCCGACGCGCGCGGTGTAGCGCGCGGCGCCACCCGCCAGCGCGGCGATCACGCCGCCGCCGATGTTCCCCGCACCAAGCAGCGCCACGCCGATCGAGTCCATCTGCGCGCTACCCCTTGCCCGGGACCGTGACGGTCGTGATCGGGCCGGCGCTGGCGCGTTGCTTCGCGATCCGCTCGGCCGCCTCGGAAACCTGCTTCATGATCCACCTGCGCTCGCCGTCGGAGAGGTCCGGGACGACGCGCACCTTCTCGGCCTGCTGCGTCACCCACTCGTCGACCTTGCGCTGGCCGAGCGACTTCTTCTGATCGTCCGAGTACGTGCGCTGGTCCTCGCGCTCCGCGAGACGGTAGACGTCGAACTGGATGCCGCCCTCGCGCGGGATGACCTCGGTCGTCGCGCCGGGCTGAAGATCGTCGATCTTCACCACGTCGTGGAGGAACCCGGTGTTCGTGGGCAGCTGCCAGCCGAAGTCGGCCTCGGACGGCTGCTTCGCGAAGCCCATCGAGATCGCGGTCGTGACGAAGTCGGCGCCGCCGACCACGGCGTCCCGGAACTGCTTCGCCTTCGCCTGGTCGCGGGTGCTGACGCCCATCACGTGGATCTGCCGGCCGGCGGCCGGGACCTCGCCCGTGAACTTCGCGGTGAACCGCTCCTCGAGGGTCTGCGCGCGGATGATGCGCTCGTAGGTCGCCTTGTCGAACGGGATGCCCTTGAGGAAGGTGGCGTAGGTCTTCGCGTAGTCCTCCGCGGAGACGTCGTCCTGGACGCCGAGGCCCTTCCGGATCGCCTTCGTCAGGTCCTCCGCGGTGACCTCGCCCACCTCGGCGCCGCCCGCCTGGAGCAGCGTCTCGTCGCGCTTGATCCGCTCGATGGCGGCGTCGATCGGGTCGCTCGAGGTCTGGCCGCCGGCGACGAGGAACTCGGCGCGGTCGGCGACGGTGCGCGCATCGACGGCGGTGTTGCCGGCCTGGAGGACGTGCGCGCGCGGCGGAAGCACGATGCCCCACACCACGCCCGCGGCGACGAGGAGCGCGACCGCGACGAGCACGCCGGCGGCGACGAGCGTGATCCGCTCCTGCGCGACGGCATCGCTCGCCTGGCGGCTACGACGCTGGGCTGCCTTCGATTCCCGGGCTCCGGCCACGCTGACTCATCCTTCCCCGGCTCGGGACGGGCGCGGCCGGCGGTGCGATCTGGCTAGCGGCGCCCCATGGCAGCGCCGGAGAGGCGGACGTGCTCACCGGTGTACGGGAGCAGCGCGATGATCCGCGCGCGCTTGATCGCCTGCGAGACGACGCGCTGGTGCTTCGCGCAGGTGCCCACCTTGCGGCGCGGCTCCATCTTGCCGCGGTCCGTGATGTAGCGACGCAGCAGGCCCGCGTCCTTGTAGTCCGCGATGTCGGTCTTGGCCTTGCAGAACTCGCAGCCGCGCGGACGGCGGAACCCGCCGCCACCACCACCGCCACCGCTGCGTCCACCACCACCACCGCCGCCGCCGCGTCGCGGCCGGTCTTCTCGGTCGTCCATCGTCATGTTCGAATCCTCCTGCCAGACGGAGCGCCCTAGAAGGGCAGCTCGTCCGGGTCGATGTCACCTTCGCTGTCGGCGCCGACGGCCATGCCGGGAGCGAAGCCGCCCCCGCCACCCGCACCGCCGCCGTCGCGCCCGCCGAGGAATTTCACTTCCTCCGCGATCAGCTCCGTGCGGTAGCGCTTCTCGCCGGTCTTCTGGTCGTCCCACGATCGCGTCTGGATGCGCCCCTCGACGTAGACCGTGCGGCCCTTGACGAGGTACTGCGCGCAGATCTCCGCGAGGCGGTTCCACGTCACGACGGAGAACCACTCGGTCTCCTCGCGCGCCTGGCCGTCCTGGCCGTTGAACCGACGCGATGCCGCGACGCGGAACGTCGTGACGGCGCTCCCGTTCGCGGTGTACCGCATCTCTGGGTCCGCACCCAGATTGCCGATGACCATGCATTTGTTCAGCATGCAGAAACCCCCGTCCGAGGGTGCGCGTTACTCGTCGGCCTCGGCCTGCGCCACGACCTGGCTGTCCGACACCGCAGGCTCCGACGCAGTGGCCTCGGGCGCTGCCGCCTCGGGCTCCGCGTCGTCCATGACGGCCGCCGGTGCAGGACGCTCCGCACGCTCTTCGC
Organism: Chloroflexota bacterium; assembly: GCA_947472995.1. Classification (GTDB taxonomy): domain Bacteria; phylum Chloroflexota; class Dehalococcoidia; order UBA2979; family UBA2979; genus SHYQ01. The sequence continues at coordinate 1,173 of CANJBO010000031.1, read as the reverse complement.
GGTCGTCTCGATCGCGGCGGTCGCCACGGTCGTCGTCCCGGTCGCGGTCGCGGCGGTCGTCATCGCGGTCGTCGTCGTCCCGGTCGTCGCGATCGCGGTCGCGATCACGGTCGTCGTCCTGGCCACGCCCCTGGTACGGGATGATGCCACGGATGAGCAGGTGCCGGATCACGGGGTCCGTGATCAGCAGCCATGCCTCGACGGGCGCGGCACCCGTGGGCGGCATGCTGAGCGTGAACAGCACGTACGTGCCGTCCATCGACCCCTCGATCGGGTACGCCAGCCGGCGCCGTCCCCACACGTCGGTGGAGAGCAGCGAGCCGCCCTGCGCCACGATCTGCGCCTCGATCGAGGCGAGCGCAGCCGTCGTCTCATCCGCCGTCAGGCGCGGATGCAGAATCACCATCAGTTCGTATTCGTTCACAAGGCCTCCGCTGACCCTGGTCTGAAGGAGGCGGTAGGTTCCGGCGAAGAGCCGGGACCGCCCCGATCAAGCGGTTGTTGGCTACGAAGTGTAGGGGCCTCGTCGTCGCAGGGGCAAACGTCGAGCCGACGATCTCGGCGCGCCACCAGCAGGCGACGAGTTCGGCTCGAGATGCTCACGCGGGGCGGACCACCCCTGCCCCTCCCGGCGCGGGAGGGTTGAGAGTTGAAGGGCTTCGCCCTTCAAGCATCCCACGAAGGAGAGTGCGTGCCCGCCGTCACCGCGCACGGATTTCGCGGCCCGTCGGCCTCGGCGGGGGCGCCCCTTGGTACGGGTCGAGGCGGCCCGCTGACGAGGAGCGCCGCGCCTAGTGCTTCGGGATGCCGGGGGCGGGGTGCGCGGCGCAGAGCGCCTGCACCTCCGCCTTCACGCTCGCGAGGAGCGCGGTGTCCGTCGGCGCCGCCAGTACGCGCGCCATCGCCGAGCCGACGATCTTCATGTCCTCGGCGTCGAGGCCGCGCGAGGTGATCGCGGGGGTGCCGAAGCGGATACCGCCGCCCTCGCGCGGGGGCAGCGTGTCGAACGGGATCGGGTTCGAGTTCACGACGATGCCCGCCGCCTCCAGCGCGTCGGCCGCCTGCACGCCGTTCAGCCCGAGCGGGCGCACGTCGACCAGCACGAGGTGGTTGTCCGTGCCGCCGGAGATCAGCGTCAGCCCGGCGTCCGCGAGGATGCCCGCGAGCGCCTTC
>CANJBO010000030.1 GCA_947472995.1 Chloroflexota bacterium | reverse complement strand
CAGCGAGACCGCCGCCAGCTTCGCGCGCATGTTGTCGTAGATCTCCTGCCAGACCCAGTCCTGCCCGCAGATCGCCTCGTCCTGCGCGTCCTCGTTCTCGAGGCACTGCATCGGCGCCAGCGAGCCCTCGAGGCTCTCGAGCAGGTGCAGTAGGCAGATCTCGGCCGCCGGCTTCGCCAGCTGGTGGCCCCCGGCCGGGCCCCGCGTGCTGCGAATGAACCCGTCCCGCCGCAGCTGCGCAAGCAGGTGGTCGAGGTACGCCTCCGGGATCTGGCGGCGGCGCGCGATCTCCGCGCGCTGCACGGGGCCTTCGCCCTCGTGCTTCGCGAGGTCGATCATGGCGCGCACGCCGTAGTCACCCTTGGTGCTGAGGAGCATTCGATTCTGTCCCGCCGCCGCCCGGTCGTTCGACCCGAGGTTCGAGAAGACCCTGCCGGATATTCTGGACCTAACTGGTCAACATTGTAGCCAGAATGCGCAGGCTGCGCTACCCCCCTGGGGTATTGCTCCGCGGACGGGCTCGGCGCGCCCGGTCGGCCGCCGCCTGCTGGCGCAGCCGCACGTACCCGGTCGCCAGCGCGGCGAGGATCCCCGCGATCGCCAGCGGCGCCCCGATCGAGAACAGCCCGAGGACCGCGGTGACGAGCAGCATCGCCGTGCCGAGCGCCATCAACGGCACCGAGAACCGCAGCGTGCCCTGCATGACGACGTACGACTGCAGGAACAGCACCACCGTCACGCAGGCCACCCAGACCTCGGCGCCCTGGAACCCGACGGCGCCGCGGAAGATCAGCACGACGTAGCCCACGGCGACCGCGAACGCGATCGCCGAGGCCGCCAGGCCCATGATCCGGGGTGGACGCTCGCTCCGCACGTTGAGGTACCGGACGCTAGTTGCCGCCGGCGACCGCCGGGACGATCGACACCTCGTCGCCGTCCTTGAGCGAGGTCGTGAGGCCGTCGAGGAAGCGCACGTCCTCGCCGTTCACGTAGACGTTCACGAAGCGGCGCAGCTCGCCCCCGTCGTCGAGGAGCCGCTCGCGCATGCCGGGGAACGCCGTCTCCAGCGACGCGACGATGCCGCGCAGGTCGCTGGGGTCGGCGGCGTAGGTGTCCTGGTCCGCGGTCAGGTTGCGCAGCGGGGTCGGGATCTTCACGGTCACAGCCATCGAATCATTCCTTCTCTTGGGGCTCATGCCGGGGATACCCGGCCCGCCCCGCTCCAGACCTGCGGGCTCCGAGACCCCTGCCCGCCTGACTCCCTCGCCCCCTTCACGGGGGAGAGGGCGGGGGGGGAGGGGGCCCGTCTCGCCTCGGTGGTTTGTGGATCGAACTCAGCCCTCGACGACGTCGCCGAGGGTCGCCTCGTCGACGCGGACGCCCTTGTCGCGCGCCCAGGTCAGGGCGCGCTCGATCTCGTCTTCCTCGCCGATGAGCTCCAGGATCACCCAGCCCGTCGTCGGGCCGACGTCCGCCATGCGGACGTCGGTCACCACGTTGAACTCGTGACCCATGTTGTAGACCAGCGGCTCCTTGATCAGCTGCTGGCTGTACGTCAGTCGCACGTGCTTCGTCGCCATGTCGCCCTACGACCGCGCGCCGGCGAGGGCGCCCTGTCGCTCGAGCAGCGCCTGGTCGAACGCATCCGCGTTCGCGGTGACGCGCAGCGGCTCGGTCACCTTGTCCTGCACGGCCTCGATCGTCTTCAGGCCACCGCCGGAGATCACGGCCACGGTCTCCTCGTCGCGGCGGATGAAGCCGGACGCGACCATCTTCTTCAGGCAGCCGATGGTCACGCCGCCGGCCGTCTCCGCGAAGATGCCCTCGGTCTCCGCGAGGAGCTTGATGCCGGCCACGACCTCGTCGTCCGTCACCATCTCCGCGCCGCCGCCGGTCTCTTCCATCTGCTTCAGCGCGTAGTAGCCGTCGGCCGGGTTCCCGATCGCCAGCGAGCGCGCGATCGTGTTCGGCTTCTGCGGCACGAAGTTGAACGTGTTCTTGTTGTACGCGGTGGTGATGGGCGAGCAGCCCTCCGCCTGCGCGCCGGACATGCGCGTGTGCGGGGTGTCGATGAGCCCCACCTTGTGGAACTCCTGCAGGCCCTTCCAGATCTTCGTGTACATCGAGCCGGACGCCATCGGCGCGACGATGTGGTCGGGCGCGCGCCAGCCGAGCTGCTCCGCGATCTCGAAGCCGAGCGTGCGCGATCCCTCCGAGTAGTACGGCCGCACGTTGATGTTCACGAACGCCCACGGGCGCGCCATCGACAGCTCGGTGCAGAGCCGGTTCACGTCGTCGTAGGAGCCGCGCACCATCACCAGCGTCGGGTCGTAGATCGCGGAGCCGACGACCTTGCCGCGCTCCAGGTCGTCCGGGATGAACACGAAGCAGTCCATGCCCGCGCTGGCCGCGTGCGCCGCGACGGAGTTCGCGAGGTTGCCGGTGGACGCGCACGCCATCGCCTCGAACCTGTACTCGCGCGCCTTCGCGATCGCGACGGAGACGACGCGGTCCTTGAACGACCAGGTCGGGTTCACGGTGTCGTTCTTGATCCACAGGTTGTCGAGGCCGATCGCCTTGCCGAGGCGCTCCGCCTTCAGCAGCGGCGTGTAGCCGGTGCCCAGGTCGACCTTGTACTTGGAGTCGCAGGGCAGCAGGTTCTCGTAGCGCCAGAGGGTGGTCGGACCGCGCTCGATCGAGTCGCGCGTGGTTGCCTCGCGGATGCCGTCGTAGTTGTACGCGACCTCCAGCGGGCCGAAGCAGAACTCGCACGAGAAGATGGGGTCCAGCGGGTACTCGCGGCCGCATTCACGACAGCGGAGGGCGTAGGCGAACGTCATGTGGGGTTCCTCGAAGATGCGCGCTGCGCAGCGCGTCACGTGGTGATGCGGGTGGGTCGGTGCGAGAACGCCCGAGGCGCGAGCCGTGCGGCTCCGCTCGGGCTACGGCATCACCATGCGGCCCATAGGGCGGCTGGTACGGAGATGCAGAGCGAGGGTCATGAGCGGCGCCTTCCGTTCATCTTCCTCGACGTCACGGTGACGACGAGCCGGAGGTAGCACCGTGTTCGCCCAAGGCTGGGGCGACCGGTTGCCGCGGGTTCGTCGGGCCGGGCCCTCCCCCGCTCTGGATGAACCATCGAGGCCCGGCCGGCGAAGCGGCGCGCGCCTGATGCGTACCCCACGAGGCTAGATTCCCGGGCGGGATTCTGTCAATCAGGGACGTGTTTACTCGTCCCCTCGGGCGGCTCCGGCCGGGTGCCGAGGCGCTCGGCGAAGCGCAGGAGATAGCCGTCCGGGTCCTGCACGATGAACTGGCGGCTGCCGGTCCACTCCTCGCCGCGGCGGTACCACTTGTCCTCGAGCGGCAGGTACGTCGAGGCGCCCAGGGCGATGGCGGCAGCCCCGCCCGCCATTGCGTAGAGCGCCGTCGCGTCGGCGACCTCGATCTGGAGGTTCACGCCGCGGCCGTACGGCGCTTCGAGGTCGCCCACGAGGAAGCGGCGGCCAGTCGACTGCTCGATCATCAGGTGCGCGCCCTCCCGGTCGAGGTACGCGAACCGCTCCTCCGGCCGCGCGTAGCGGGTCGTGAAGCCGAGCGCGCCGTAGAACGCGAGGCTCCGCTCGAAGTCCGAGACGATCAGCTCGGGGACGAGTGCGGGGCGGCTCGGCGGCTCCGTCACCTCGAGGCTACGGGCGCGTGTCGCGCGTCCGGCGCGACCACAGCACGACGCGACCGACGATCGCGGCGATGGCGACGCCGATCAGCACCAGCCCCAGCGGCGGGCGGCTGAGCAGCAGCATCCCGGCCAGCAGGCAGAGGTTCCCCGAGACGAGCAGCGCACGCTCCACCGGCGGCGCCTCGCCCCACATCTCCATGAACCCGCGGCGGCTACGGAACAGCATGAACGCGAAGACCGCGATCAGGACGCCCAGCACGAAGTAGTTCTGCGGCACGGCATCCTCCTCGCTAGTCCGGTGTGCGGCGGCGCACGACGAGCCGCGCGACGATCGCCGCCAGCTCGATCACGAACAGGATCGGCATGACGAACGGCGACGCCGGATACCCCGCGACGCCCATGCCGACGACCACCCACATCGCCAGCAGCACCACGCCGATCACCCAGAGCAACACGCGTTCCGTGGTCATTCCGAGAGCTCCTGCCCGAGCGTCCGGCCGAGGCGCGCGTTGATCACGGCGTCGCGCACGGCGTTCAGGTTGATCTGGCCCTGCGTCACCACCGCGCCGGCGACGTCGATCACCGGGATCTCCAGCATGTAGCGACGTTCGAGGTCGTCGTCGCCCTCGATGTTCACGCGGTCGATGTGGAACGGGAGCGTCTGCTGGAGCGCGCGCAGCTGGAGCAGCGCGACGTCGCAGAGGTGACAGCCCTTGCGTTCGTAGATCGTCACGTGAGGCGAGCCCTCGGGGACGTTGGGGCCACCGCGCATCATCGGCGGGTCATCCTCGGCTGACCGGGATGCGGCCGGCGACCGGCGGCGGGGGCGGCGCATCGCTCGTCGGCGGCAGCCGCAGCAGGTACAGGATCGCGGGGATCGAGGCGACGACGACGACGGCCGAGACGAGCTGTGGCACGGTCATGCCCGTCACCAGCGTGTCCGCGGAGTCGACGCGCAGGTACGTCACGAGGAAGCGCATCACCGAGTACGAGATCAGGAAGACGAAGAACGTCATCCCCGATCGGCGGCGCAGCGGGCCGAACAGGCAGAAGAACAGCGCGCCGAGGATCACGAAGTCCGCCAGCATCTCGTACGTCGTCGCGGGGTGGTGCGGGCCGACGATCAGCGAGTGCGCGAACGCCGGCGAGTCCGGGTGCGTGTAGATCACGCCCCACGGCAGGCTCGTCGCGCGCGCCAGGTGCTCGCCGTTCACGAGGTCGCCGAGGCGCCCGATCGCCATGCCGAGGATCAGCCCGAAGCTCGCGATGTCGAGGCCCTTGCGGATCTCGTACCCGCGCAGCCACGCGAAGATCAGCGATCCGAGGACGCCGCCGAGCACCGCGCCCCACACGGAAATGCCGCCCTCCGTGAGCAAGAAGATGCTGGGGATGTTCTCGCGGTAGTACGTCCAGTGCTCCCACACGAAGAGCCCGCGCGCGCCGGCGATGCCGCTCGGCACGCCGACCAGCGCCAGCGAGTAGGCGTGGTCCTCGTCGTACTGGATGCGGCGGCCGGCCCAGAGTGACAGCTGCACCCCGGCGAGGATGCCCGCCGCGGTGAACAGCCCGTGCCACGTGAGGATCAGCCCGCCGAGCCGCGCAATGTCGGGGCTCCACGGGATCGTGATGACGAGGAACGGCAGCACTCGACCTCCCGGACGCGGCGCCCACGTCGGGGCCGCAGCCCACGATACACGCGCGCTACGAGGAGCGGATGACCCGTCGCGATCGGCGGCGCGCGACCTGCGCGGCCGTGGCGTGCGCGCGGTCAGCGTAGGGCGCGGGCAGCCGCGCGAGCGGGGCGCTGTCCGCGCCCTCGCGGTGGCGCAGCGCGGCCGCGATCAGGTGGTCGAGGAGCGCGGGGTTCTTCGGCAGCAGCGATCCGTGGAGGTACGTGCCGATCGCCTCGTCGCGCGTTGCGCCCTCGGTGCCGTCGTCGCCGTTGTTGCCGTAGCCGTACTCCACCATCGCGAACGGCCGCGCGGTGGGGCCGAGGTACGTGCGCCCGCCGTGGTTCTCGAACCCCGTGACCTCGCCGACGCCGGGCACCGCCGAGGCGGCGAGCACATCGCCGATGCAGCGCGGCCAGCCGAGACCGGGCGCGACCGTCGTGACGTCGAAGACGCCCGCGCCGGGCAGCTCCGCGCCGGAGGCGTCGCGGTAGGACTGCCCGAACAGCTGGTAGCCGCCGCAGATCGCGAGCATCGCGACCCCCTCGTCGGCCCAGTCGCGCAGCTGCGGGCCGTGCGAGGCGAGGTGGCCCGCGATGCGGCGCTGCTCGCGGTCCTGCCCGCCGCCGATCAGCACGAGGTCGGCGTCCGCCGGCAGCGCGTCGTCCAGGCTCACCGGCGTGACGTCGGCCTCGACGCCGTGCTCCGCTGCGCGCGCGCGCAGCGCGATCACGTTGCCGCGGTCGGCGTACACGTTCATCACGTCGTCGTAGAGCGTGACGACGCGGATCGAGCGAGGCCGGTCCTCGAGCGTCACGGCTGGGCCTCCCAGTACGCGCCCACGCCGGCACGGCGGGCGAGCGCGGCGCGCACGTCCATCATCGCGGTGTACGTCGCCACCACGTCCAGCCGCGCGCCGGGCGCGGTGCGCGCCAGCGCGGCGTCCAGCGCGCGCTCGGTGTGCGCGATGACGGCGACGGGCGTGACGCCCGCGAGCGAGCAGCGCAGCGCGAGGTCGTCCGCGCGGTCACCGGAGCAGACCACCGTGGCATCCGTCCCGGCGAGCATCTCCAGGTCGGCGTCGTAGATCCAGGAGACGTCCTGCCCGTCCTGCACGCCGTCGTTCAGCATCGCGAGGACGGTGAGTGGCGGCGCGGCAACGGTGAGCACGCGCAGCACCTCGTTCAGGCCGGAGGGGTTCTTCGCCAGCAGCAGGCGCACGCGGCGGCCGGCGACCTCGAAGCGCTCCTGCCGGCCGAACGCCGGCCCCGCCTCCGCGAGCGCCGAGGCGATCGTCGGCGCGTCGATGCCGATCGCGTGCGCTGCGGCGATCGCGGCCAGCGCGTTGTACACGGAGTAGAGCCCGGCCAGCGGCAGCTCGAACGTGACAGCCTCGCCGGCGATCGTGGCCTCGACGCTGCTGCCGTCCTCGCGCAGCACGATGCGGCGCGCGGAGACGTCGGGCGTCGCGCGCGTGCGCCCGCACGAGGGGCAGTGCCAGCGGCCGACGTGGCCCATGTAGATCGCGGCGTAGGTGAAGCGCGAGCCGCACGTGCAGAACCGCGCGTCCGAGGCGTGGTCGGCATGCGTCAGCGCGACCGCGTCGTCATCGACGCCGAACGTGACCGTCGCCCCGCCGCGCGCATGCTCGGCGAGCTGCGCGATCGTCGGGTCGTCCGCGTTCAGCACCAGCGTCGGCGGCGTGTCCACGGCGTCGAGGGCGCGTGCCCAGCCCTCCGCGACGGAGTCCACCTCGCCGTAGCGGTCGAGCTGGTCGCGGAACAGGTTGAGGAACACCGCCAGACGCGGGCGCAGCCGGGGCAGCAGACGCGCGAGCACCGCCTCGTCGACCTCGAACAGGCCGGCGCGATCGGCGGCCTGCGGCAGCAGCCCGCGGCCGTCGACGCTCCCGCTGTACGCGGCGATCACGCCTCGTTCGAGGTTCGACCCGGACGGGTTCGTGAGCGGGTCGATGCCGCCGGCGCGCATGATCGCGGCGAGCAGGTGCGTGGTCGTCGTCTTGCCGTTGGTGCCGGTGACCGTGACGACGCCGCGTCCCGGCTGCGAGGCCAGCCGCTCGACGAGCCTCGGCGCGAGGGCGCCGGCGACGAGGCCGGGGATCGCGGTGCCGCCGCCGCGGCCGAGCCGACGGGCCACCTCGCGCGCGCCGCGGCCGAGCAGCAGCGCGACGCGCTCCCGCGGCGTGGGCGCGCCCCTGGGCGCGGCGGATGTCGAGGCGATCCTCGATGCCGGCGGCAGCGGAGCGGACGGCGGGGTGGCGGTGGCGGTCACGGCGTCCATTCTCGCTCAGCGATGCTCGGGGGCGTCAGTGCGGCCTGCGACGGGCGGCGCGGACACCAAACAGGCGCCGCGTGCGGCGCCTGTGGGTTGCGAGCGGGCCGCGGATCGGGGCGACTAGGCGTCCTTGCGGGCCTCGTCAGGAGCGGCCGACGCCGCCGCCGCGTCCTTCTTCTTGTCGTTGCCGGACTCTTCGCGGAACTCGCGGATGCCGCGACCGAGCGCGCCGCCGAGGCCCGCGAGTCGCGACGCGCCGAAGAGCACGACCACGATCGCCAGGACGATCAGGAGTTCAGTGGGACCTAGATTGGGCATGAATGTCTTCCCTCCCGGCGCCCGGTGGGCCGGAGCCGTCGGGCGATCGTACACCCGCCGGCTGATTTGCGATGACCCGAAGCCGGGGTCGGGCGCGGCTACCCGGCGACGCGCTCCACGAAGATGCGCATCACCCCGCCGCAGATCTTGTCCTCGCCGTCGGTCGGCTCGGTCAGGTCGACGACCACGGTGCGGGGCAGCCCGTCCGCCATCGTCTCCATCGCCTCCTGCCAGACCTCCGCCTCGCCGCAGCCACCGCCGATGGTGCCGATGAACGACCCATCCGGCCGCAGCAGCATCGAGGCGCCCGGCTTGCGGGGCGTGGACCCGAGCGCGGACGCCACCGTCGCCAGGACGCGCGGCTCCCCGGCCTCCTGGGCCGCTCGGATCTCCTGGTACAGCTCCAGCGACATGTCGCGCTCCCGCGTCTGCCGCTTCATCATACGCCGCCGCACACCCCGGGGACCGCCCCCGTGCCGCCTCGATCTCGCCGAGATACGGAGAGATCCGTCGCCGCCGCGCGTGCGTATTGCCGAGGAGCGATGGTCGACGGCCGGTGCCGCCGTTGTGCCAGCCTCGATCGCCCCACGGGGGGATCGGCGCCGGCGCGGGGGAGAGTAGGGCCGTAAAGCACACCGGGGCCGATTCGTCGGCCGCGCCCCAGAGGGAACCGACAGCGTCCGCGCCGTCGACCGCCGCTCGCTCTGGACACGCGATCTGGACCCTCGTGATCCGGACTCCTCGCGGCGACTCTCGTCGCTACCGCGCCGGCCACTGGATCGGCGCGCGCTGGTCGCGCATCCGCGTCCCGTCCCCGCCCCGCCGCAGCATCACGATCTCCGCGAGGATCGACACCGCGATCTCCTCGGGCGTCTCCGCCTCGATGTTCAGGCCGATCGGCGTGCTGACGGCGTCCAGCGCCGCAGGGTCCAGGCCCTCCTCGGCAAGGTGCTGGAGCACCGTGGCGGTGCGGCGGCGGCTGCCGATCATCCCGACGTAGACCGCCCCGCGGCCGACGACGGCGCGCAGTGCGTCCTCGTCCTGCTTGTGGCCGCGCGAGACCAGCACGATGTACGTCTGCTGATCCATCGGGATCGCCGCGAACGCCTCTTCGGTCTCGCCGCTGTAGATCGCCTCCGCCATCGGGAAGCGCTCACGGTTCGCGAACTCCTCGCGGTCGTCCACCACGGTGATGTCGAAGCCCACGAAATGACCGAGGGTCGCGACGGCGAGCCCGACGTGCCCGCCGCCGAAGATCACCAGCTTCGAGGGTGCCTCGAACAGCTGGACCATGACCTCGGCGTCGCCGGCTTGCGCCTGCGAGCGGCGCGTGACGGCGTGCCCGTCCCGCCCGAAGTAGAGCGTCTGCAGCATCATGCGCGGGAAGTCGGTGAACACCGCCGCCGCGATCGTGTGCACCGCGTCGTCGAGCGCGACGTCGCCGAGCGTGCCGAGCGTCGATCCATCGCGGCGCACGAGCATCTTCTCGCCGGGCGCGGCGATCGAGGCCTCGCCGCCGCTGGTCACGGTCGCCGTGACCACCACTGCTCCGCCAGCCAACGCTGACTCGATCTCGCCCATGATCTGCATGCGCGTCGCCGCGTCCATCGTCGTCCCGTCCTCGCGCAGTCTCGCGATCACCGTCCGCGCCGCCGATCATACGACGGCGCTCGCGTTCGCCCTCGCGCGTTACGGGCGACGAGGCGACGACCGCATCGGGCAGGAACTGTCGGGTCGCCGCACGGGCCGGCGCGGTAGCGTTGCAGACGCAGGAAGGACCGAGCGTGCTGGACCGCCTCAACGAGTCGATGGACGACATCGAGCGCCACCTCGACGACACCGTCGAGGTCGCCGACCTCGCGCGGATCGCGCTGACGTCGGAGTACCACTACCGGCGGCTGTTCTCGGCACTCGCCGGGATGCCGCTGTCGGAGTACGTGCGACGGCGGCGGCTCACCGTCGCGGGCGCCGAGGTGCTGCGCGGCGAGCGCACGCTCCTCGACATCGCGCTCGCGGCGGGCTACGGCTCGGGCGAGGCCTTCGCTCGGGCGTTCCGCGCGTTCCACGGCGTCGGCCCGAGCGAGGCACGCCAGTCCGGCGCCGCGCTCAGCTCGCAGTCCCGCCTGTCATTCCGCCTGGTCGTCGAAGGGAGCAGCAACATGCGCTATCGGATCGTGGAGAAGGAAGCGTTCAACCTCGTCGGGAAGCGCGCACGGGTGCCGCTGGTGCACGAGGGCATGAACCCGGCGATCGTGGAGTTCATGAAGGGACTGCCGTCCGAGGTGCGCGAGCGCATCCCGGCGCTCTCCGACATGGAGCCGCGCGGCGCCCTGAACATCTCGCATGGCCTCGGCGACGAGCGCGCGGAGGGCACCGAGCTCGACTACTGGTACGCCGCCGCGACGCAGAGCGCCCCGCCCGCCGACCTCGACGCGCTCGAGGTGCCCGCGGGGACGTGGGCGGTCTTCGAGAGCAGTGGCGAGTTCCCGCAGGCGCTCCAGTACCTCTGGCGCGACGTGTACACGCAGTGGTTCCCCTCGAACCCCTACCAGTCGCGCCCCGGCCCGCAGATCTCGCGCTCCGAGATCTCCGCGGACGGTGCGACCGCCGACGCCGAGCTGTGGATCCCGGTGGAGCCCGCCTCGGCGTAGCGCCGCGAGTGATCGAGGCGTCGCGACGAGTGCGCCTCCGGCCCCCTCTCCCCGTTCGGGGAGAGGGCCGGGGTGAGGGCCTCCCCTCCCACTCTCCCTCGCTGCGCGACGAATTTCCTCGGACCTCCTGTCGATCCGCGATCTCGCCGTTCGACGTCTTCATGAGGGCGGGACTCATCGCCCCGTGGAGACGACGTACGGGAGGTGCGAGATGACACTGCTGGAGATGACCGGGGCAAGCCGGATCACGCGGACGGCCACGCCGACGAGCGGGCTGTCGAAGAAGAACGTGGCGCTCTGGACCGCGCAGGGGCTGCTGGCGGCGCTGTTCCTCTTCGCCGGCGCGATGAAGTTCGCGATGCCGGTCGAGGTGCTGACGGCCGGCTCGCCGTTCCCCGCCTGGTTCCTCCAGGCGATCGGCGGACTCGAGGTGCTGGGTGCGCTGGGACTCTTCGCCTCGATCGTCGGGCCGCGCATCGGGCAGCTCGTGCGGCCGGCGGCGATCGGGCTGGCGATCATCATGGTCGGCGCGACCGTCAGCACGCTCATCGCGGGCGCGGGCGTCGGCTCGCTGTTCCCCGCGGCGGTCGGCGTCCTGTGCGCCTGGGTCGCCGCGAACCGCGCGTGAGCCAGCGTCGAGGCGCGTGGGGTGAGCGAGGTGCCCTCGTGCGCCCCTCACCCCGGCGCGTCGTTGTCGCGTGTCGATATGTCGAAGTGGCCGCGTGGGGCGGCCCACCCCTGCCCCTCCCGGCGCGGGAGGGGTTCTGAATCAGAAGATGTTGTGAGGAGCTGCGCCCCTCACACTCCCGGCGGAATCCTCAGTCTCCGCACGACGTCGAATCCGATCGAATTCGGGTTCCTCAAAGGGCGAAGCCCTTTGAATGTCATCCCCTTCCCGCGCAGGGAAGGGGCAGGGGATGGGCCGCCACCCACTGCCACCTCGACGTATCGAGATGCATCAGCTGAGCGCCCGATCCCGAGCGCGCGACGCCTAGAGGTTGAAGAGGATGTTGATCACGTCGCCGTCCTGGACGACGTAGGTCTTGCCCTCGGTGCGGAGCTTGCCGGCCTTCTTCAGCTCGGCGCTCGAGCCCTTCGCCGCGACCACGTCCTGCCACGTCGAGACCTCGGCGCGGATGAAGCCCTTCTCGAGGTCGCTGTGGATGCGGCCCGCGGCCTCCGGGGCGCTCGCGCCTCGACGCACCGTCCACGCGCGGCACTCGTCGTCGCCCGCCGTGAGGAACGACTGCAGCCCGAGCAGCTCGTACGCCGCCACGATCGCGCGGTCCAGCGGCGACTCCGGCGGCAGGCCGAGGTCCGCGCGGAACGCGACCGCCTCGTCCGGCTCCATCTGCGACAGCTCTGCCTCGATCTTCGCGCAGAGCACGGACACGTCGACGCCGGCCTCCGTGTAGCGCTGCTTGTACTCCGCCTCGATCTCCGCGGCGCGGCCCAGGTCGTCCTCGCCGATGTTCACGATCAGCAGCACCGGCAGGCGCGTGATGAACTGGTAGTTGCGCAGCTCCTTCGACTCCACATCGGTGAACGTCATCGAGCGCAGCCCCTGCCCACCCTCGAGGTGCGCCTGCATGCGCTGCAGCAGCTCCTTGTGGCGCTCGAGCTCCGTGCGCTGCGCGGCCGGCATCGACCGCATCTCGGAGTCGAGGCGCGACACCCGCCGCTCGATCAGCCCGAGGTCGACGAACGTGAGCTCGAGGTTCAGCGCCTCGACGTCGCGGTGCGCGTCCACGGTCTCGTCGGGGTGCGGCACGGAGTCATCGAGGAACGCGCGCACGACGTGGACGATCGCATCCATCTTCGCGACGTCCGCGACGAACTGCGCGCCGGGCCCCTCGTTGCTGAAGCCGGCGACGGGGAAGTCGACCCAGCGGATCTCCGCGTAGGTGATCTTCTTCGT
>CANJBO010000029.1 GCA_947472995.1 Chloroflexota bacterium | reverse complement strand
GGGCAGATCGTCCGGCGCGAAGAACGCGACCTCGATCGCCTCGTTGCCGGCGCCCGGCGTGCCGCCCACGATGCTCCCGGCGTACGCGATGAAGATCACCTGCTCGCCCTCTTCGCTGTACGCGCCGAGGAGCCCGTCCAGGCGCACCTCGACGCCTGTCTCCTCTGCCGTCTCCCGGATCGCCGCGACCTCGAGGACCTCGCCCGCGTCGACGTATCCGGACGGGAAGGCCCACTCGCCCCGTCGCGGGGGATGGTTGCGCCGCATGAGCAGGATGCGGCCCTGGTCATCTTCGACGACGACGCCCACGGCGACCTTCGGGTCGGGATACCACATGTAGCGGCACTGCTCGTCGGTGCAGGTGATGCCGGACGGGCCGTGCGCGCCGCCAGCCTCGGTCGGCATCGCGCGACCGCAGCGGGGGCAGAAGCGGGGCGGGCGCGGGGTGGGCATCGAGGGCGCTAGAAGTACAGCACCACGCGACGGAAGCGCTCCAGCGAGCGGCCGTCCGGCTCGCGCCAGAACGTGCGCATCTGCTGGATGAACGCGTCGTCGGTGGGGAACTGGCTGGGGTGCGCGAGCAGCGCCTCGATCTTCAGCTCGAGCACGTCGGTGATGTCCACGTCGAAGTTCGTCTCGTTCGCGCCCCAGAGGTACAGCTCGCGCACCTTGTGCGTCGGCAGCCCGACGGCGATGTGCTCCGGGAAGTTGAGCCGGTCGCGCGCGGCGGGGTACACCGCGTCGACGGTGCCGAGGCCGGTCGCGCGGTGGTCGCTGTGGTTCACGAAGGCGTTGCGGATGATCACCGGCTCCGGGTCGTGGGTGTAGACCGCGTACGGCTGGAACTCGCGCACCTCGCGCACCACGGCGCCGAGGAACGCGCGGTCGCCCGAGACGAGCTCGCCGTCGGTGAAGTGCAGGAAGCGCACGTCGGTCACGCCGAGGAGCGCGGCGGCGTCGCGCTGCTCCTGCTCGCGGGTGGCGACCAGCCGCTCGGGGGTGAACGACGGGTCGTCCGAGCCCTTCGACCCGTCGGTCGCGACCAGGTAGCGGACGTGCCAGCCGGCGCGGGCGAGCAGCGCGGCCGTCCCGGCCGCGCCGAAGTCGGCATCGTCGGGGTGCGCGGCAACGACCAGCGCGCGGCGGAACTCCCCGGCCGCCTCGTCGGGCTCGCCGGGGTGCTCCTGTCCGAAGAGGTCCTCGAGTCCTGAACCCACGGCGTGTCCTCGGGCTTTCCGGCTGATTCTCGGCGGTCGTCGTCCACCAATGGTAAGCGCGCGCGGGAGTGACGCGGATGCTTGACGATGTGTGGATAACCCCGTATGTTCCGAACAGAACATATGTACCCGGATAGGGGCGTCTGGGCGGACTCTCGCCCGGTCGCCTCGCACGCCGGGGAGCGTCGAGGGATCAGGCGGCACTGCCGGATCGGCACGGTTGCCGGTCAGCGGTGCCGATCGCCCGACGCAACGAAGGGACGCGCGATGCCCGAGGGACTGTCGGACAAGCAGCAACTGATCGTGGACTTCCTCGAGACGTTCATCGCCGAGCACGACTACCCGCCCTCCATCCGCGACATCCAGAACGGGTGCAACATCTCGTCCACCTCCGTCGTGGACTACAACCTCAAGCGCCTGGAGGAGAAGGGCCTGATCCGCCGCGACCGCGAGGTCTCGCGCGCGATCGAGCTGCTGAACGGGCAGGGCGAGCGCCGCCGCCGCACGATCGCCGTGCCGCTGCTGGGCCGCATCGCCGCCGGCATCCCGATCCCGACGCACCCCGACCAGGCCGCCCCGGAGGAGCTCGTCGAGCTGACCGAGGAGCAGGCGGGCGGGCGCGCGAACCTGTACGCGCTGCGCGTGCAGGGCACCTCGATGATCGACGCGCTGATCAACGACGGCGACATCGTCGTCCTCGAGCCGCGCGAGGTCGCCGACCCCGGCGAGATGGTCGCCGCGTGGATCGAGGACCGCGGGGAGACCACGCTCAAGCGCTACTACCCGGAGGGCGCGAAGGTGCGCCTGCAGCCGATGAACTCCACGATGGCCCCGATCTACGAGGACGCGACGAACGTCCGCGTGCAGGGCCGCGTCGTCGCCACGATCCGCGCGTATTAGCTTGCGGCCGCAGGCCGGGTATACCCGGCCCGGCCTCTGCGTTTCGTGCGCGCGAAGGGCGGGATACCCGCCCCGCGCTCCGGGAGGTCGCGGGGCGTTTCGGCCACTTGCGCACAACGCATCGGTCGATGCACGCGCGGCGTTTCGCGCTCCGACACGGCGGGATACTCCGCCGTGCGCTCCGAGGGGCGCCAGGCGTCTCGGCCACTCGCGCACGGACAGTCCGTTCCTCACCCACGTCACGAGGCACCTCGGGGCCGCCCGTGCGTCTCGCGTCGACGCGGCACGTCGGCGTGCGCTCGACGCGCCGCGTCGAGGTGTAGCCTGAGCCGGTGATTGCCGAGACCGTGCCCACCACGACCTCCGCTCCCGTACCGCTGATGGCGGTGGACCACCTCTCCGCGACCTATCGCACCTCGACGGGGCTGCTGCCGGCGGTGCGGGACGTGTCGTTCGAGCTGCACGGCGGCGAGGTGCTGGCGCTGGTCGGCGAGTCGGCGGCGGGCAAGACCACCGTTGCGCAGGCGATGCTCGGGCTGTTGACGCTCGCGGACGTCACCGGCGACGTGCGCTACCGCGGCCGCTCGCTGCACGCGATGACGCCCGAGGAGCTGCGACACGTGCGCGGGGAGGAGATCGCGATGATCTTCCAGAACGCGCTCGCCTCGCTCACGCCGACGATCGAGGTCGGCGAGCAGCTGGCGGAGGTGTACCGCGCGCACCGCGGCATGGACAAGGAATCGGCGCGCGCCTCGGCGCTGCAGGTGCTGGCGACGGTGCTGCCCGATCCGGAGCAAGTCGCGCATGCTTACCCGTACCAGCTGTCCGGCGGCATGGCGCAGCGCGTGCTGTTCGCGATGGCGACCGCGCTGCACCCGTCCGTGATCATCGCGGACGAGCCGACGTCGTCGCTCGACCCCGCGGTGCGCGTCGAGACGCTGGAGCGGCTCGAGTCGCTGCGCGATGCCGGCGCGGGCGTGCTGCTGATCACGCACGACTTCGGCGTCGTCGCGCGCCTCGCGGACCGCGTGGCGGTGATGTACGCCGGGGCGATCGTGGAGACGGGCGACGTGCGCACGATCTTCCGCCAGCCGCGGCATCCCTACACGTTCGGCCTGCTCCAGAGCCTGCCATCGATCGCGCGTCGAGGGCGGCTGGTGCCGATGCGCGGGCAGCCGCCCGATCTCGCGACGCTGGGCGAGGAGTGTCCGTTCCTGCCGCGCTGCACGAAGGCGATCTCGGTCTGCCGCATCGAGCCCGCACCGCCCCTCGCGCCCACGGACACTGGCGGCGAGGGGCACGAGGCGGCCTGCTTCAACCCGATCAGCATCGACCGATCGAGCCTCGACGAATCCGGTTAGCGCGCGTCGAGGCGGCATCGACGTGCGTCGAGGACTCTCGTGGGGCGGCCCATCCCCTACCCCTTCCCTGCGCGGGAAGGGGATGTGATCTGATGGGGTTGCACCCCATCAGGGCTTTGCCCGCTCCGGATCGCATGACGCCTCGTTCAACTCCGCCGGGGTATGGGGGCGCAGCCCCCATGTCTTCTTCAGAATCCCACCCGCGCCGGGAGGGGCAGGGGTGGGCCGCCCCACGACGTCTATCCACGCCACGATGCGCGATGAAGGCCGCCTGCGTGGTTCATGCAACCTGCCGCAGGGCTCCGCTAGCGGCGTGCGCGCGTGCCGCGCGGGGCGAGATCGGCGAGGCGCACGACCAGCAGCTCCAGTGCGAGGTCGTCGTCCAGCCGGCCCGTCTTCACGGAGAAGTCGCTGTGCTCCACCGCGCGTAGCGACGTCTCGGCGGCGAGGCGACCCGCGGCGCGGGCCTGCCGTGTGAGCTTCTCCAGCGGGTAGCCGCGCGCCCCGGTCGCCGCGGAGATCGCCTCCGGCGCGGCGCGCGCCTCGATCAGCTCGGCGGCGCGCACCATCTGGCGGAGCTGCCGCGCGATCAGCGAGAACAGGTGTGACGCGCTCTCCGAGCCGTCCTCGCGCATGCGGCGCAGCAGGCGCAACGCGTCGGCGGCGCGTCCCTCCACCACCGCGTCGACGAGGTCGAAGATGCGCTCCTCGCGCGCCTGCGGGGTGAGCAGGCGCACGTCGTCCGCGGTGATCGCGCGCGCGCCGGCGTACATCGCGAGCTTGTCGAGCTCGCTCGCGAGCGTGCGCAGGTTCGCGCCGACGAGGTCGGTGAGCGCCTCGATCGCGCGCGGATCGATCGAGACGCCGCGCTGGATCGCGCGGTCCTGGAGCCAGCGGGCGACCTCGCTCGGGCCGCCGCGCGCCCACGTCTTCAGCTCGTTCAGCTCGGTGACGGTGACAGCGTTCGGGGCCGCCTCGCGCAGTGCGGCGAGCAGCGGCGATCCACCCGCGCCGCGCCCGCGGTCGTCGCGCTTGCGCGGGGGTTCGAGGAGCACGAGGTGGTTCGTCTCCGGCATTTGCGGCACGAAGTCCACGATCTGCTGCCACGCCTCGACCACGCCGCGCCGCCCGCCGAGCGCTGTCAGCAGGCCCTCGACGATCACGAGGCGCGCGGGCGAGAGGAACGGGATCGCGGCGGCGTGCTGGAGCAGCGTCTGCGGCGTGAGCCCGCGCGCCACGAGCACCGTGGTGTTCGTGGCGAGCGATCCGTCGGCGTCGAGCGTGGCCTTCAGGGCGTGCAGGGCCTCGGCGGCACGGAACTCGTCGTCCCCGAAGATCACGTGCAGCACTGGTGCTCCCCGTTCGTCTCGCGATGACTCGACGCCCGCGAGACTCCTACTCGAGCTCGAGCTGCCAGCCGAGCCAGGTCGCGACTGTCGTCAGCGCGAAGATGCCCGCGCCCGGCCAGACGACCGCAGGCAGGAATTCCGCGCCGGCGGTGGCGGCCGTGAACCCGGCCCATCCGAGCGCGAGGGCGATCCCGGGGAGGGGGAGCCATCGCGGGAAGCGAGGGTCGTCGTCGTCGACGAGCGCGTCTTTCAGCAGGGCGGTCGCAGTGACGGAGCGGTCCGGGTCCAGCCGCCGGACGTGCTCCGGTGGCTCCCATTCCTCGGCCTCGTCGGCGTTCTCGACCGTGCTGCGCTCGTTGCTCATCGCCCTCGCCTCGCGCGCCCATCGTACGGGCGGCGCGCGCGGGCCGTCGAGGCAGCCGGCGCGCGGGTGTGCGCCGCGTGGCTGCTAGGGGAACAGGTCGAGCGCCGGCTCGCGGACGATCTCGGCGGCGGCGCCCTCGCCCGCCTCGTACTCGTAGCCGCGGACGATCGCGACCGGGATCGCGTCGAGCTTGCCCATCACCATCTCTGCGGCACCGGCGATCTCGTCGGCGACGCAGATCAGCGTGACGCGCAGGACGTGGCCGTCGAGGTCGGTCATGCCGACGTAGTCGCGCATCGGCTTCATGCCGGCGACGCCGATCGCGATGTTCGTCTGGCCCATCCGCCACGGCCGCCCGAAGGTGTCCGTCATGACGACGGCGACCTCGACGCCCGCGATGCGGCGGATGTCGTCGCGCAGGCGGCGGCAGGAGGCGTCGGGGTCCACCGGCAGCAGGCACACGAGGTCCATGCCGCCGACGTTCGAGGCATCGACGCCGGAGTTCGCCATCTTGAAGCCGTGGTGCGTCTCCGTGATCAGCACCGGCCCGGCCTGGCGGATGATCCGCTTCGACTCGCGCAGCACGGCCTCGACGACGCGCGGGTCCTTCTCCGTGCGCTCGGCGTATGCCTGCGCGAAGGGCGACGGCACGAAGTCGTCGAGGGGATAGACGCGCCCCTCGGCCTTCGACACGACGCGCTGCGTGACGACGATGATGTCGCCCGCCTCGACGGGCGTGCCCTGCACGTTCGCGGCGTCCACGATCTGCTGCGCGAGGTCGTCGTCGCGCTGCACCATCGGCATGCCGGTCACGCCGACGACGCGGAACTCCGGTGCGGGCATGTCAGAGTCCCTTATCTTGCTCCCTCCCCCCTCGCGGGGGAGGGTTGGGGTGGGGGTTCCCGTCGTTGTGCTGGCGAGCCACCTGCGTGGCATGAGCCCGAAAAGGCTAGTGATCCAGGCCGGCGATGTGCACGCCGGCGTGGGCCTTGTAGCGGCCGTTGATGCCGACGAGCAGGATCGTAATGTCCTCCACGAAGCGCGAGAAGCGCAGCGGGCCGGCGTCCACGCCACGCACGCCGGCGATCTCGCCCGCGAGCGCCATCACGACCTGCTTCGCCTCGGCGTCTGCGCCGGTGACCAGCACGTCCGCGTTCAGCGGTACGTCCGGCTCGAGCAGCACCTCGGCGGAGAGGTTGTGGAACGCGCCGATCACGCGGACGTTGTCGTCCTTCAGGATCTCGGCGGCCTCCTCCGTCGCGGAGCCGGCGGGGACATCGACGGGGCGGGGGCCGCGGTCGAAGACCATCGGCACGACCGCGTCGACGAGGATCTTGCCGGCGATCTGCGCGCGCAGGCCCTCCAGGGTCGCGCGGTGCGCGGAGTACGGCACGACGACGACGATGATGTCCGCCTCGGCGGCGGCGGTGTCGTTGCCGGCGCCCTCGACGTTCGTGCGGCCGAGGGTCGCGGCGAGCTCGGTGCCGGCGGCCACGCCGCGCTCGGCGTCACGGCTGCCGATGATCACGCGGTGTCCGGCGAGCGCGAAGCGAGTCGCGAGGCCGCGGCCCTCCGGGCCGGTGCCGCCGATGAGCGCGATCGTGTGGGGCATGTGCGTCTCCCGTGTGCGCCGCGCGCCGCTCGGGTTGCCGAGGCAGGCGGGGCCTAGAATGCGAGTGTTCGAGCAGGCGTCGGCCCGCCTCGACGCCCGCAGGGAGCCGAGGGCCGCTATGGTCTCAGTCTGCATCGACATTGCATAGCCACCGGGCATAGCCACTGGACCGCCCCTCGTGCCACCCGACGACCTCGGCGCTTCTCTGCAGTCCCGAGGCGGGGTGACCCCGGCGGTCGAGGTGCGCGACCTCTCCCACCGCTACGTGTCCGCCGCGGGCGAGGTCGTGGCGCTGGAGGCTGCCAGCCTCTCGGTCGGCGCCGGCGAGTTCGTCTCGATCGTCGGGCCGTCGGGCTGCGGCAAGACCACGCTGCTCCGCGCGGCGGCCGGGCTGCTCGAGCCGACGGGCGGCACCGTCCGCGTCCTCGGCAGCACGCCGGAGGCAGCCCAGCGCGCGCACGCGATCGGGCTGATCTCGCAGGAGCCGGGGCTGCTCCCCTGGCGCAGCGTCGAGGCGAACGTGCGCCTCCCGCTCGCAGTCACCGGCGAGGGCACAGGTGGGGAGGACGTCCCGGCGCTCCTCGAACGGGTGGGGATCGCGCGGTTCGCGGGGTACCGGCCGGCGCAGCTGTCGGGCGGGATGCGGCAGCGCGTCGCGCTCGCGCGGGCGCTGGTGCACGGCCCGCGGCTGCTGCTGATGGACGAGCCGTTCGGCGCCCTCGACGAGCTGTCCAGGGAGGACCTGCGGCTGGAGCTGCTCGCGCTGTGGGAGAGCGAGCGGATCGCCGTGATCTTCGTCACCCACGCGATCCACGAGGCGGTGCTGCTCTCCGACCGCGTCGTCGTGATGAGCGGATCGCCGGGCCGCATCGTCGCCGAGGTCGCCGTCGACCTCCCGCGGCCGCGCACCGACGCCCTCGTCGCGACGCCGCGCTTCATCGCGCTCGCCGCGGAGGTGCGCGCGGCGCTGCGTGGCACGACCCCGGTGCGCGGGGGCGTCGCCTGATGGCGCGCATCGTCGAGGTCGCCGACCGCGCTACGTTGACCGATCGGGCGCCGGAGCCACGCGGCGAGTCGCTGCTGCTCGCGGCGCTGCCGGTCCTCGTCGTCGCGGCGATCCTCGTCGCGTGGGAGGCGTGGGTGCGCATCGCGCAGGTGAAGGCGTACCTGCTGCCGCCGCCGAGCGCGATCGCGCGCGCGCTGGCGGAGGAGCCGATGCGCTATGTCGAGGCGGCAGCCGTGTCGCTGGGCGCCGCGCTGGGCGGGCTGCTGCTGGCGACGGTGGGGGCGTTCGCGCTCGGCGTGCTGATGGCGCACTCGCGTGCCCTCGAGCGGGCGCTGTATCCGCCGGCGCTGCTGCTGAAGGTCATGCCGATCGTCGCGGTGTACCCGCTGTTCCTGATCTGGTTCGGCTTCGGCGTCTGGCCTCGCGTGCTGATCGCGGCGCTGATCACGTTCTTCCCGGTGCTCGTGAACACCGTCATCGGCCTGCGCAGCATCGACCCGCAGGCGCACGACTTCCTGCGCGCGCTCCATGCCTCGAGGTCGCAGGTCTTCTGGCTGCTGCGGCTGCCCTCGTCGCTGCCGTACCTGTTCGCGGCGCTGCGGATCAGCGTGCCACTGTCGCTGATCGGCGCGGTGGTGGCCGAGTTCCTGTCGGGCGCCTCGGGGATGGGGCAGCTGATCCTCGTCGCGAACGGGGACTTCGATACCCCCGCGCTGTTCGGGGCCGTGATCGTGCTCGCGACGCTCGGGGTTTCATTGACGGCCGCGATCTCGTATCTTGAGCGCCGCGTGCTCGACTGGCACGAGTCGTACCGGGGCGTGTAGCGCCCGCGCGCACCGCGCGGATGCACCCCCGCCCAGCACTGTCGCGTGTAGCGCCCGCACCATGTGCGGATGCACGCACCGGACCTCCGGGGTGCGTCTCCATGTCTCTTCTTGTCTCTTCGAGGCGGGCCTCCCGCCGAATGTTCGCTGTGTCCGCGCTCTTGCTCGCGAGCGCGCTGGTCGCGGCGTGCGGCAATGCCGCCACCAGCGCCCACGTCACGCCGAGCGCGCCCGCCGGCGCCTCGGCCACCTCGACGGCGACGCCGAAGCCGATTGAGCGCGTCGGGTTCATGGCGGGGTTCACGCCGCAGGCCAACCTCCCGTTCGTCGCCGCGTACGTGGCGCAGGAGCGCGGCTACTTCGCGGAGGAGCGCCTCCAGGTAGACATCCGCCACTCGTCTGGGCAGGACGAGCACCTGAAGCTCCTGCTGAACAAGGACGTCGACTTCGTGACGGGCACCGCCGCGCAGGCGTTGCGCCGCAGCGACGACGGTCTCCCGGTCGTCGCGATCGCGCTCTTCGGACAGCGCGGCGACCAGGGCTACGTGGTGCGCGCCGACTCCGGCATCAAGACGCCCGCCGACTTCAAGGGCCGCACGATCGGCTTCAAGGCCGGCGTCGTCCCCGCCGAGCTCGAGGCGATGTTGAAGACGGCGGGCCTCACGAGGAACGACGTGAAGCTCGTCAGCGTCGGCTTCGATCCGCGCGAGTTCATCGAGAAGAAGGTGGACGTCTACCCGGTCTTCCTGAACAACGAGCCGGACACGATCCGCAAGGCGGGCGTGCCGATCACCGTCCTCGACCCCACGGACTTCGGCGTGCCGACGCTGGGGCTGACGTACCTCGCGAACAAGGAGGCGCTCGCCCAGCGCGGCGACGTCGCCGAGCGCTTCCTGCGCGCCACGCTGCGCGCGACGAAGTGGATCGAGGCGAACCCCGACGCCGCGGTGGAGATCACGCTGAAGTACGCGAAGGGCGCGGACGTCGCGCACCAGCGGTTCCTGCTCGGCGTCGACCTCAAGAACGCGGCGCGCGCCGACGGCTTCGGGCGCAGCAGCGAGGCGGACTGGCAGGCCCTCGCGGACCTGCTGACACGTCACCAGGTGCTGCCGCGCACGATGAACGCGAAGCAGGCCGTCGACATGAGCATCGTCGATCGCCTCTACGCGGCCAAGCAGATCAACTAGCGCGCGCCTCGATGGGTGCGCGGCGATCGAGGCGCGCATAGGGCGGCCCACCCCTGCCCCATAGGCCTTATCGCAGAACTGCGCTTCGCGCGGGGGCGCGGGAGGGGTTCTGAAAAATCAGAGGGATGTTGTGAGGAGCTGCGCCCCTCACACTCCCGGCGGCGGCGTCGGTCTGCTGCCACCGGTTCCGACGTAGGCGCGAATCCGCATCCGAGGATGCTCGAAGGGGCTACGCCCCTTCGAAACTCATCCCCCTTCCCGCGCCGGGAAGGGGGCAGGGGGATGGGCCGCCCTACGCGCGCCTCGATCGCCGCACCCTCGAGGGGCGCGCGCGAACCTCGAGGGCTACGGGACGACGATGGGGAAGACGGCGAGCACGCGGCCGTCGACGTGGAGCTCGATCTTCCACTTGCCGGCGCCGAGCGCCTTGCCGGGGGTGTAACCCACCCACGCGCGGCCGGCGTCGCCATAGTCCCAGCGCAGCTGCGGCGAGGTGTACACGCGCTGGTTGTTGAAGAAGACGATCCAGTCCAGCGTCTGCACGCCGTCCATGCCCGTGAAGTCGAAGAACGCGAGCGCTTGCGTCGAGTCGCGCGTCACGGCGCCCTGCGGCCGGGCGTCCGCCGTCGCCGACGCGCCGGTGCCGGCGGCGATGGCCTTCGCCTCCTTCGGCTCGACCCCGATGAGCGCCGTCGACTGCGCGCGCAGCACGCCGCCCGCCCAGATCTCGAGGCGCCAGCGGCCGCGTGGGATGCCGGAGGCGCTGGGCGCAGTGATCCGGTCACCCTGGATCGCGAAGCCGCGGCCGTCCCAGCGGTACGACGAGGACAGCGAGTCCTGCGGGATGTCGTCGAGGAACCAGCGCTCGTCGATCATCGTGTTGTTGGGGACGCCCTGCAGCACGTACTCGTAGTAGAGCGCGGGGCGCCCGGCGGGGAACTTCGTCCCGTAGTCGAACAGGTCGCGGCTGGAGGCGTGCTGGATCGCGTTCGCGCCGAAGACCGGGGCGCTGATCCACGTGGTCTCGTTCGGCTGGGGGCGCGTGGTCCCCGGGATGTTCGAGCGCATCTGGATCGGCGCGAGGAACACGGTGGTAGCCGTCTTCGCGCGCTCGATCACCGGCGCGGCGAGCTCCAGCGGGAGCATCTGCCCGACCTCGGCGGTCTGCATGTAGCGGTCCTGCGCGAGGATGCCGACGAGCGCGCCCGATTGGTTGAACGCGCCACCGCCGGCGGCGCCGTAGGGGAGCCGCGCGTCGAGCTTCAGCCACGTGCGGTTGGTCAGGCCGGGCGTGCCGCGCACGCCGGTGATGCTCGCGCGGTTCACGACCAGCGTCTGCGGCTTGCCGCTCTCCGGGCCGGGATCGCCGAACACGCGCAGCGCCAGTCCCGCGGCGGCGGATCGCGCATCGCCGAGGCGCACGGCGGGCAGGTTGAAGCGCCCGCTGCCCAGCGGTGCGCCGCCCACCTCGCGCACGACGCGCAGCACGGCGATGCCGTTCGCCGGGTCCGCGGCGACCAGGTCGGCCTCGTACTCGGGTGCGGGCGCCTCGCTCAGCTGGCGGTGCGTGGAGATGAGGATCGTCGCGTAGGCGGGCACGCCGTCCGCGCGGAATGGCTGCACCACGGCGTAGGAGGTGAGGATCAGCCGCTGCTCGGCATCGACAACGATGCCGGAGCCGCTGCGCTGGACCAGCTGCTTGCCGGTGTTGTCCGGCAGCGTCGGCTGCACCTGGACGATCGACTGCGCCAGCTGCGCGTCGGGGATCGCCGTCGCCCCGCCCGAGGATCCCGGTGCGGTCAGCGCGGGCGTGGCGTCGGAGCGGCCGGCGATGCCGCTGCCGGGGATCACGCGTGCGACGCGGTCGCACCCCGTGATCGGGATCGCGAGCAGCAGGACGACGGCGAGCCACCATGAGCGCGGGTGTGTAGACATCAGGTTGACCGTACCGCCGTGCTCCTAAAGTCGCTACCTCCGCTGAGGACCACGGCACATCTCGCAGTTCCGAACGGGTACCATCGACCGTGCACCGACCGCGCCGACGGCATGGCGCGCACGGGCGTTAGCACTCGTTTCACGACTTCTCAACGCTGGCATCATCGTGCGCGTGCAGCATGGTGATGCGGCCATCTGATCAATGCCGGGCCGCGAAGGAGCAACACATGACTGCCAAGCCGTGGGTCCTGTCCGCCGTGCTGGCGTTCGTCGTCGTGGTCTCGATGAGCCTCGGCGCCTTCGTCGCGCGCGGCGTCGGGAGCGGCCGCGCGCCTGCGCCCGTCGCAAGCGAGAGCGCCTCGCGGTCGATCGCCAGCAACATCGCCCTCCAGCAGGGTGGCATCGCGGACGTCGTGGACCGCGCGATGCAATCGACCGTGGTGATCGAGGGTGGCTCGGCCGCCGGGTCCGGCGTCATCCTCGACCGCCAGGGCCACATCGTCACCAACTACCACGTCGTCGAGGGGCAGACGACCCTGAAGGTCATCCTGAAGGACGGCTCCGCCGCGAAGGCGACGGTGGTCGGCTCGGACTCGAGCTCGGACGTCGCCGTGCTGAAGGCGGACTTCGCCGCCGACAAGCTCTCGCCGGCCACGCTGGGCGACTCGAGCGTGATGCGGCCCGGTGACCCGGTTTTCGCGATCGGCGACCCGTTCGACGAGCCGTTCTCAGTGACGTCCGGCATCATCAGCGCGACGCAGCGCAGCACGCAGTCGTCGTTCACCGGGCGGTCGATCCGCGACATGCTGCAGACCGACGCGGCCGTGAACCCCGGCAACTCCGGCGGCCCGCTGTTCAACATGAACGGCGAGGTGATCGGCATCAACACCTCGATCAAGAACCCCAACGGCCGCTTCTTCGTCGGCCTCGGCTTCGCGATCCCGTCCAACACGATCCAGCGGCTCACGCCGCAGCTGATCGCCGGCAAGACCGTGAGCCACGCGCAG
>CANJBO010000028.1 GCA_947472995.1 Chloroflexota bacterium | reverse complement strand
GCTGCGTCGGCTGCGGCATGTTGAGCGTTACCCTCAAGCAGGGCGTCGAGGTGGCCGTGAAGGAACAGATCCCCGACATCGAAGAGATCGTGGACATCACCGACCACGACCAGGGCGAGAACCCCTACTACCAGCCCGCCAAGAAGTAGTTCTCGACTCCGACGAGCGCCGCTCCGTTTCCTCGGGACTCAAACTGGAGACTCCGCCGAGAGTGTGAGGGGCGCAGCTCCTCACAGTTGGTTCTCTTCTCTGGACCCCTCCCGCGCCGGGAGGGGCAGGGGTGGGCTGCCCCGCGCCTTCTACTCGATCTTGAACGTGATCGCGGCGTGTGCGTCACGCAGCGCCTGCTCGACGTCCTCGGGCCGGTCGCCGCGCGCGAAGATGAAGCCGAGGTACTCCGTGCCCTCGGGCAGCGGGATGACGGTGCTGCCGGGGCGGAGTGAGATCGTCACGCTTTCGATGAGCGGCACTCGCTCGGCGGCCTCGACGCCGCGGACGGCGCGCAGCGTGCCGGCGCGGGGGATCGGGATCATCATCACGCCCGCTGCCCGCGCGTCGCGCTCATAGGTCTGCACCTCGGCGCCGATCGCGTGGCGCAGGATCAGCTCCTCCAGCGACATGCCCGTGCCGAAGTCGAGCGTGCGCGAGCACAGCCCGCCGATCGAGCGCGCAGCGACGTCGATCGGGTACGCGACGCCCTCGTGAAGTCGTAGCTCGGCATGCACGGCGCCGTGCGTCAGGCCGAGGGCGCGACAGGTCGCATCGGTCGCGCGGGTCAGCACGCGCTGGTCGGCGTCCGACAGGCGCGAGGGCGTGACGTAGATCGTCTCCTCGAAGAACGGGCCCTCAAGCGGGTCCGGCTTGTCGAAGATCGCGAGCACCCGCAGCCTGCCGTCGTCGAGCAGCGCCTCGATCGACACCTCGACACCCGGCAGGTAGCCCTCGACGAGCACGCGGTCGGCGAACTCCACGCCACACTCGTCGATCGCCTCAGGTGCGTCGAGGATCGCGGTCACGCGCCGGAACGCCTCGACGAACTCGGCGGGCGTGTCCGCGCGGATCACGCCGCGGCTCGCCGACAGCGCGAGCGGCTTCACCACCACCGGGTACTCGAGCGTCGTCGCCGCCTCGGCCGGATCGATGGAGGTGGGCAGCACGTGCCATGCCGGCCTCGGCACGCCGGCGGCCTCGAGGCGCGCGCGCATCCTCGACTTGTCGCGCGTCGCCTCGACGGCCGCGACCGTGTTGTACGGCAGCTCGAGGCGGCGCGCGGCGCGGGCGGCGAGCAGCGTGCCGCCGTCGTCCACCGCAACGATCATGTCCAGCGGGTGCATCGTCGCGTACGCCTCGATCTGGTCGGCGCCGCGCTCCGGCTGCGCGAAGTCGAGCGCGACGAGGCGGCCGCCCTCGGCGTCCTGCAGCGGGTTCGCCTGGTCCGTGCCGACGACGACCTCGACGCCGAGCCGGCTCGCGGCCGCCATGAAGTCCGGCGCGCGGTACGAGGCAGACGGGATGAGCAGCATCACGCGGGGCATTGAGGCACCTCGGCGGTTCGTTTCCAGTCTACGGCCGGTGATCGCCGGACACAGAAGCGCCGGCCCTGCGGCCGGCGCTTCGTTCTGATCCGCGGCCGACGCGTCTCGCGACCTCCCGGAGGGCGGGCGGGGTATCTCCGCCTTCGCCCGCAAGAGAAGTCCTAGTGGCCGCCGCCGCCGCAGCCACAACCGCCGCCACCGGAGGCCGCGTTCGGGGCGGTGATGGAGAAGCCCTGCTGCATCACGTCCTCGACATAATCAATCGAGGCGTCCTCGAGCTGGGGGGCGGACTCGGCGTCCACGACGAAGGTGAGCGCGCCCACCTTCATCACCGCGTCGCCCTCGCCGGCCTCGTCGAGGCCCATGCCGAAGCGAGGGCCGGAGCAGCCGCAGCCGCCGGCCGCGGTGAAGATGCGGATCGCCTGCTCGGTCGAGGTCGCACGCGCCCCGATCAGGTCGGTAAGGTGGGTCTGCGCGGTCTCGGTGACGGTGATGTTCACGGGCGGTACCCCTTGCTGCTGCCAGTGCGTCAGGCGGACGTTCGCGCGGCCCCGATACCGGAGCCGGGTATGGTCGGTTCAGGCTCCATCATGCCCGAACAGGTGTCCGGTTCGCAACCGGAGCCCGACGTTCCGTGCCCAGGTGACTGGTCTGACCGCTCGCTGACTGCAGAGAGTCCGCCGGGAGTGCGAGGGGCGCAGCCCCTCACAACATCTTCTGATTCTCGAACCCCTCCCGCGCCGGGAGGGGCAGGGGTGGGCCGCTCCACGCTGCCACATCGACAGCCCGTCTCATCGAGGCCGCCTCGCCGGACGGTCAGCCGAGGCGCTCGATGCTCCGCACGACCTCGACGATCTCGTCGCCGAAGCGGCGCACGCGCGACTCGCCGAGGCCCCAGACGCGCGCCAGCGACTGGATGTTGCCCGGGCGCTGCGCCACCAGCTCCCGCAGCGTGCGGTCGGAGAACAGCGTGTACGCGGGCACGCCGTCGGTGCGCGCGCGGTCGGAGCGCCACGCCCGCAGCGCGACGAACAGCGGGTCGTCGGGCGACACCTCCGGCCCGGCGTCGCGCACGGTGCCACGAGGCGCCAACGGGCGCGTCGCCGGGAGGAACACCGGGGGCGCCGCGTAGGGGTGCTCGTGCTCCCACTGGTCGATCGCCGCCAGCAGCTCCGCGCCGAACCACGCCGCCCGACGCTCGCCGATGCCCCAGACGCCGCGCAGTGCCTCCTCGTCGCGTGGGCGCAGGCTCGCCAGCTCGCGCGCCGTGCGGTTCTCGAAGACGAGGAACGGGTCACGCGCGCTGCGGCGGGCGACCTCGTCGCGGATCGCGATCAGGCGGTCGTACAGGTCTTCGGGGAACGCGGGCGCCTCGTCGTTCGCGTGGCGGCCGAGGCAGTTGTCGCACGAGCCGCACTGCTCCGGCGCGTCCTCGCCGAAGTAGTGCAGGATCACCGCGCGTCGGCACGTCGCCGTCTCGGCGTACTCCGCCATCTCGCGCAGGCGCGCCTCGGCGTACGTGCGGTGCGTGTGGATGCTCGTCGTGTCGAGCGGCGCGGCGGGGTCGAGCGACAGCACGCGCAGCGCGACGGGGTCGAGGAGCCGCGAGTCGCGCAGCGCGGAGACCAGCATGCCGAAGCGCTCGGGCGCCTCGTTGCCGATGTCGTAGGGCAAGCGGCCGGTGCCCGGCTCGGCGACGCGCGTCCAGTACTTCCACGCCTCGCGCACCGTCGCGTCGTCGGGATGCGCCTCGTCGATGAACTGCTGCTGGAAGCGCCGGTCCGCGCGCGCGTAGAGCAGCGTGCACTCCGAGGGATCGCCGTCGCGCCCCGCGCGGCCGGCCTCCTGGTAGTACGCCTCCAGGCGCCCTGGCATGTTCAGGTGGATCACGTAGCGCACGTCGGGCTTGTCGATGCCCATGCCGAACGCGTTGGTCGCGACGATCAGCGGCACGTCGCCGACGGTGAACGCGCGCTGCACGCGCGACCGTCGAGGCGCGGGCAGGCCGGCGTGGTACGGCTCGGCGGGGATGCCGACGGCCTGCAGCGCCTCCGCCATCTCCTCGACCCCGCGCCGCGTGCGCGCATAGACGATGCCGGCGAGGCCGTTGCGCTGCCGGGCGTAGTCGATCACCCAGCGCCGTCGCCCGTCGAGGCTGTCGATGCGCTCCACGCCGTACGTCAGGTTCGGGCGGTCGACGGTCGTCACCACCTCGGCGCAGCGGCCCGCGATGCCGAGGCGGTTCGCGATGTCACGCCGCACCTGCGGGTTCGCGGTGGCGGTGAGCGCCAGCGTGCGCGGGTTGCCGAGGCGCGCGCGCACCGGGCCGAGCTGCAGGTAGTCGGGCCGGAAGTTGTGACCCCACTCGGAGATGCAGTGCGCCTCGTCGACCGCGAGCAGGTGCACCCCGGCGCGTGCGAGCCCGTTCGTGAACGCCGCGTTCGCGAAGCGCTCCGGCGCGACGTACAGCAGCGCGATGCGCCCCTCGATGAAGTCGCGGTACCGCTGGTTCTGCTCCGCACGGTCGAGGTTGGAGTTGATGAACGTCGCCGCCACGCCCGCCGCCTGCAGCGACTCCACCTGGTCCTGCATCAGCGCGATCAGCGGCGAGATGACCAGCGTGCGCCCGACGGCAAGCGCCGGCAGCACATAGCACAGGCTCTTCCCGCTGCCCGTCGGCATCACCGCCAGCACGTCCTGCGCCGCGAGCCCGCCGAGGACGCGCGCCTGCCCGTCGCGGAACTCGGGGTAGCCGAAGATCTCGCGCAGCCGCCCGCGATATTCCTCGAGGTCGCCCGGGAACGCCACGTCCGGCGCAGCCACCGTGGGGGCAGTGACGGCTCCGGCCCCCTCTCCCACGGCGTGGGAGAGGGAGGGGGGTGGGGGCATCTGTCGAGGGGCGGCGGGGGCGGCCCGCTCGACGGGGTGCGCTGCGACGGGGTGCGCTGCGACCGGGCGCGCGAGGACGGGCGCGGCGAGGCTGCTCGGCTCCTCGTCGGGCGCGGGCGGCGGGGGCGCGTCGTCGGGGAAGGCCCCGCACTCGGCACAGCGAGCGGCGGCGGGCGGCCACGGCGCGGCACAGGAGGGACAGCGATCCGGCACGCGGAGCACCTTGCATCGTCGAGGCGAGATGTGGCCGGGGAGCCTCATGCTACCGCACCCGCCCGCGGGCGTCCTCGCACGGCTGGTCCGCGTTGACGCGGCCCGCGACGACTCCGACGATGAGGAGGACGGGCGAAGGGACGTTTCGGCATGCCGCACCCGCATCGAATGACCCGCACCGGGCGCGCGACGCTGCTGGTCGTCGCGCTGCTCGCCGGCTGCCAGCGCGAGAGCGGCGTCAGCGTCGGGCGGTCCTCGCCGACGCCGAGCCCCACGCCGACCGCGACGGCGGCCGCCCAGAGCGCTCGCAGCATCGACTTTACGAGCGCCGCCGTCAGCGGCCCGATCATCGAGCACTTCAAGGGCGGCCAGATCCCGAAGGAGCGCATCACTTACGCCGACCTCACCGGCGACCGGGTGGACGACGCCGTCGTGGTCGTCGAGTCCGGCGGCACCGGCGGCGACCTCGGCGCGGCGGTGTTCAGTGCCGTCGAGGGGCGCCCCGTCCTCCTCGGCTACGTCGACCGCGCCGGCAAGGTCGAGGTGCGCCTCGCAGGCCCCGTCGCGGGCGTGATCGTGGTGACGGAGGGCGTGTACGACCCCTCGGACGCGCGGTGCTGCCCCTCGAAGCTGCACGAGGTGGTGCTGCAGTGGGACGGGAAGCAGCTGGCGGTCGTCACCGACCAGGTGATCGACAGCCCTCGGCGGTAGTCGATCGCGCGACTCGCTCGCACAACCTCGCGAAATCCGCTGAGGATGGGCTGGTTGTCTGATAGGCTCGTGGCCTGAGCATACGGAGCGCCTCCCCGCTCCTGGATAGGGCCTACCGATGACGCTCGACCAGCCGTCCGACGCCGACCGCGCACTGGCCTCCGAGGCCAACATGACCAAGATGTGGAAGTACGTTCGCGGCTTCGCCGAGAAGAGCGGCTCGTTCCTGCACCCGCACCAGGAGATCACCGAGTTCCTCGTGATCGGCCTCGCGAAGCACATCGACGAGCTCGGGCGCCCGCTGTGCCCTTGCAACTTCTACGTCGACAAGGAAGCCGAGGCGAAGTCCAGCGAGTGGATCTGCGCCTGCGACGAGATGCAGCGCTACAAGTACTGCCACTGCCTGCTCTTCGTGAACGAGGACGGACTCCCGATCACCGAGTACCTCCCCGAGGGCCACGAGGGTCGCGAGATCTACGGCGTGATCACGGACCCCGACCCCAGCAAGGGACGCGCCCTCGGCAAGCTCGAGGAGAAGCGCGGCGAAGCGCTCAAGAAGTCCGGCCCGAAGCCCGACGAGGCTGCACCGCCCTCGGCATAGCGCACTCGATCCGTGAGTGGTGGTGTCCAGTGAGTGCGACGCCTGAGCGCCGCGCGGATCGTCTCTCGCCCCGATGGCCCCCGAGACTCACTGGTTCTTACCGGGCCATTCGACCACCGACGACATCGTAACGTCGACTGAGTCCGCGCCGGGTGGGGCAGGGGCGGGCCGCCCCACGGTGCAGCTCGACGGGGATCGATGCGCTGGCTCGCTCTAGACGGTTTGCTCGTCGGCATCGAGCTTCGCGAGGAAGCTCTCCAGCGCCATCGCCGTCCGCGCGGCCTCGGCGATGCTTGCCTCCACGATGATCCGGCGCGTCGTGACGTAGCCCCACGGGGTGAGCGACTCGTGCTCGAGCATCGTCTCGCGTCCGCGCGCGAGCGACGCCAGCTGCCGCCGGTCCTGCTCGAGGCGCGCCAGCAGCGCGGGGATCGTCGGCGTCGCGTACATGATCG
Organism: Chloroflexota bacterium; assembly: GCA_947472995.1. Classification (GTDB taxonomy): domain Bacteria; phylum Chloroflexota; class Dehalococcoidia; order UBA2979; family UBA2979; genus SHYQ01. The sequence goes on along the minus strand of CANJBO010000028.1, from coordinate 8,315 downwards.
CGGCGACCAGCGCGGGGTGCTCGTCGATGCGCTCCGTCGGCGGCGTCGTGCCGGCGCTGATCGCGCCGATCGTCTGCGACGCCAGCTCGAGGAGCGTCACGTAGCCGCTCACGCGCCGTCGAGGCGCCAGCCCCTCGATGTCCCACTCGTCCGCGCGCGGCTCGCCGATGTAGCGCAGCGCGATGCCGATGCGCCGGTGCAGCTCGCCCGAGGCCTCCTCGAGCTCCTCCAGCGACAGCGTGTCGAAGACGCCCGCGTCGGTCACGGCGGCACCCCTCTCAGCACCGTTATCCTAGCGCCATGAGCGATCTCGGCTGGGCTGCGCAGGCGGCCATACTCATCGCGCTGGTCGTGAACCTCTGGATCGGCGGCGACCTCGTCGAGGGCTGGCTCGGCGGCGCACGCTTCGCGCACGTCGCGCGGTCGGTGCTGGAGATCGCGCTGATCGGCGCCTGGCTGATCCTCGTCGTCGGGATGCGCGCCCCGCTCCCGTGGCGCCGCCCGAAGCCCGAGGACGACGAGCGCGACGAGGGTTGACCCGCCGATCGAGGCACGCCTAGCCTTGTCTGCCCGGCGGGGGCGATTAGCTCAGCGGTAGAGCGCCCGGTTTACACCCGGAAGGTCGGGGGTTCGAGACCCTCATCGCCCACCATGCTTCGCTTCGTCTTGGGCCTCACGCCGGGTATACCCGGCCCGGCCCGCTCCAGACCTGCGGGCTTCGACTCGGACCTCACGCCGGGTATACCCGGCTCGGCCCGCTCCAGACCTGCGGGCTCCTCGCGTGCTGCCGACATTGCCGCGTCTGGAGCGTCGCGCCTACACTCCCCCCGACCCCGCGAGCGTCAGCCGCCCCGTCCGAGGCGCGCGAAGGCAGGCCCGTGAGCAAGAGCAAGCACGAGTGGGGCGAGACGACGCACGCGAAGGCGACCGCGCGCGCGAAGGAGCGCCGCGAGCGCTTCGAGTCCTCGTCCGGCGCGGAGGTCGAGGCGCTCTACGCGCCGGAGGACCTCGCCGAGTGGAACTACCACGAGAAGCTCGGCTACCCCGGCGAGTACCCCTTCACGCGCGGCGTGCAGCCCACCATGTACCGCGGCCGCCTGTGGACGATGCGCCAGTACGCCGGCTTCGGTGACGCGGAGGAGTCGAACCGCCGCTACAAGTTCCTGCTGCAGCAGGGCCAGACCGGCCTCTCGGTCGCCTTCGACCTGCCGACGCAGATCGGCTACGACTCCGATGCGCCCGAGGCGGAGGGCGAGGTCGGCAAGGTTGGCGTTGCCATCTCGTCGCTCGAGGACATGGAGACGCTGACGGCGGGCATCCCGCTCGACCAGATCACGACGTCGATGACGATCAACGCCTCGGCCGCCGTGCTGCTCGCGTTCTACGTCGCGGCGGCGAAACGGCAGGGCGCCGACCTCGGCAAGCTCGGCGGGACGATCCAGAACGACATCCTGAAGGAGTACATCGCGCGCGGGACGTACATCTTCCCGCCGCGCCCCTCGCTGCGCCTCGTCACGGACATCTTCGCGTGGTGCAAGGACGTCGTGCCCGAGTGGAACACGATCTCCATCTCCGGCTACCACATGCGCGAGGCGGGCTGCACCGCCGCGCAGGAGATCGCCTTCACCTTCGCCAACGCGATCGAGTACGTCGATGCCGCCGTGCGCGCGGGCCTCGCGTTCGATGAGTTCGGCGGGCGGCTCGCGTTCTTCTGGGCGTGCCACTCCAACTTCCTCGAAGAGGTGTCGAAGTTCCGCGCGGCGCGCCGCATCTGGGCGAAGATCGCGAAGGAGCGGTACGCCTCGAAGGACCCGCGCGCGCAGATGCTGCGCTTCCACACGCAGACCGGCGGCGCGACGCTCACCGCGCAGCAGCCGCTGAATAACCTCGTGCGCACCACGCTCCAGGCGATGTCCGCTGTCCTCGGCGGCACGCAGTCGCTGCACACCAACTCGTTCGACGAGGCGCTGTCGCTCCCGTCCGAGGGTGCCGTGGAGCTGGCGCTGCGCACGCAGCAGGTGATCGCCTACGAGACCGGCGTCGCCGACACGATCGACCCGCTCGCCGGCTCCTACTTCATCGAGGCCGAGACCGACCGCATCGAGGCGGAGGTGTGGGCGTACCTCGCGCGCATCGACGACTTCGGCGGCGCGCTCGAGGGCATCGAGCAGGGCTTCCAGCAGCGCGAGATCCAGGAGAGCGCGTACCGCCTCCAGCGCCAGCTGGAGACGAAGGACCGCGTGGTCGTCGGTGTGAACCAGTTCACGACCGAGGCCGACCGGCCCCCCGACATCCTGCGCATCGATCCCGAGGTCGGCCGCAAGCGCGCCGCGAGTCTCGCCGCGCTGCGTGCGCGCCGCGACAACGCCGCCGTGCGCGCGGCGCTCGACCGCATCCGCGACGCCGCCAGCACCGACGAGAACATGATGCCGTTGCTCCTCGACGCCGTGGAGGCGTACGCCACCGTCGGCGAGATCTGCGGCGTCCTGCGCGAGGAGTGGGGCGAGTACCACGAGGTGATGACGATTTGAGGTCGCGATGATCGGTACGTTCCATCACGCGGCCGTCGTCGTCCGCGACGCCACCGCCGCGCTCGGCGCCTTCCGCGACCTGCTCGGCCTCGAGGTGATCGCCGACGAGGTGATCGAGGACCAGGGCGTGCGCGCCGTCGTCCTGGGTGCGGGCAACGAGGAGCTCGAGCTCGTGCAGCCGATCCGCCCGGACACGGGCGTCGCGCGCTACCTCGAGGACCGCGGCGAGCGCGTGCATCACGTCGGGCTGCGCACCGACGACATCGTCGGCGACCTCGCGCGACTCGAGGCGCTCGGCATCCGGCTGATCGACCGGGAGCCGCGCGAGACGCGCGCCGGGCTGTCGGCGTTCATCCACCCGAAGTCCATGCAGGGCGTGTTGATCGAGCTGGTACAGCCGCCGGCGGTGGAGCCGGAACGCCCGGGCCTCGGCCTGCACCACTTCGCGACGCTGAGCGGCGACTACCCGAAGGCGATCGAGCTGTGGACGAAGACGCTCGGCCTCGAGTTGCGGCGCGAGATGCCGCAGCCGGAGCGGGAGATGGTCCGTGGCTTCGTGCACGGCGGCGTGCCGTTCATGGAGATCATCGGCGCCACGAGCCCCGAGTCGCGCTTCTACCGCCGCCTCGAACGTGATCGCGAAGGGCCGGTCTCGACGATCGCCTTCTTCGTCCCCGACTTCGCCGCGACCGTTGCCCGCTTCCGCCGCGCGGGGTACGACGTGCCCGAGCCCACCGATCCGAACCACCCGCGCGTGCTCTTTCCCAACGACGAGGGCATCCACGGCGTGTTCATCCAGCTGCTGCCAGCCGACTCGAACGAGGAGCCCGCATGATCGATCGACTCCACCACGTCGCCGTGGTCGTGAAAGACGCGGACGCCGCGCTCAAGTTCTACCGCGACGTCATGGGCCTGCAGGTCACGGCGGACGCCGTCCTCGAGGACCAGGGCGTCCGAGGCGTGCTGCTGGCGTGCGGTGAGAACGAGATCGAGCTGATCCAGCCGACGCGGGACGACACCGGCGTCGCGCGCTATCTCGCCAGCAAGGGCGAGACGCTGCACCACATCTGCTTCCGCACGGACGACATCGACGCCGAGCTGGCGCGCCTGAAGTCGCTCGACGTGCAGCTCGTCGATGAGACGCCGCGCACTGGCCTCGCCGGCCGCATCGCGTTCATCCACCCGAAGGCGATGCACGGCGTCCTCGTGGAGCTCGCGCAGCCGCCGGCGGACGCGCACGCGTCGGACGCGAAGGGCTTCGACCACATGGCGGCGATGGTCGCCGATCTCCCCACCGCGAGCGCGACGTGGAAGCGCACGCTCGGCCTCGACGTGACGAACGACATCGACATCCCGGCGCGGCAGATGGGCATCGCGCAGGTGCCAGTCGGCCAGATGATCGTCGAGCTGATCTACCCGAAGGCCCCCGAGTCCCCCATCGCCGAGCGCATCGCGCAGAACGGCGAGGGTATGGGCACCTCCGTGGCCTTCGAGGTGCAGGACATCGACGCGGAGATCGCGCGCTACCGCGCCGCCGGCTACACGCTGCCGGACGCCGCCACCGGCCCGTTGCCGGTCAGCGTCACGAGCACGATCAGCGCCGACCAGGCGTTTGGCCTCGGCATCCAGCTGATCCAGTTCGGGCGGGCGAGCTAGCCGTGGCGCGCCGAGGCGTCGAGGGAGGCGCGCGATGACCGCCACCGAGCGGCCGATCCGCGTGCTCATCGCCAAGCCGGGCCTCGACGGCCACGACCGCGGCGCGAAGGTCGTCGCCCGCGCGCTTCGCGACGCCGGCATGGAGGTCGTCTACACCGGCATCCGCCAGACGCCGCAGATGATCGCCGAGGCGGCGCTGCAGGAGGACGTGCAGGTCGTCGGCCTCTCCATCCTCTCCGGCGCGCACCTCGAGCTGTTCCCGCGCGTCCTCGAGGAGCTGCGTGCGCGCGGCGTCGATGACGTGCTGCTGTTCGCGGGCGGCATCATCCCGGAGGTCGACATCCCCGCCGTGCGCGAGATGGGCTTCGCGGGCGTCTTCGGCCCAGGCACCAACACCGCCGACATCATCGGCTTCGTGCAGCAGCACGCCCCCCGGCGCGCGTAGCCCGCGCCGCCGATGCCCCCGACGACGATCGACACCGCGGACGCGCTGGTCGAGGGCATCACGCGCGGCGACCGCCGCTCCCTCGCCCGTGCCCTGACCCTCGTCGAGGCGGATAGCGCCACCGGGCGCGCGGTGCTGGCTGCGCTCTACCCGCGCACCGGGCGCGCGCAGACGGTCGGCGTCACCGGCTCCGCGGGTGCCGGCAAGTCCACGCTCGTCGGAGCGATCGCGCGCGAGCAGCGCCGTCGAGGCCGCAGCGTCGGCATCATCGCCGTCGATCCCTCGTCGCCGTTCTCGCACGGCGCGATCCTCGGCGACCGCATCCGCATGCAGGACCTGACCAGCGACGGCGGCGTGTTCATGCGGTCGATGGCGAGCCGCGGCAACCTCGGCGGGTTGTCGGAGAGCGCCGGCGGGGCCGTCGACGTCCTCGATGCCGCCGGCTTCGACGTCGTGATGGTGGAGACGGTCGGCGCCGGGCAGGACGAGGTCGAGGTCGCCAACGCCGCGGGCACGACTGTCCTCGTCACCAACCCGGGCGCGGGCGACGAGATCCAGTCGATGAAGGCCGGGCTGATGGAGGTCGCGCAGGTGATGGTCGTGAACAAGGCCGACCTCGCCGGCGCCGACACGGCCGTGGCGCAACTGCGCGCGCTCCTCGCGATCGCCGAGCACGCTGCGTGGGAGCCGCCCATCCTCAAGGCGATCGCCCGCACCGGCGAGGGCGTCCCGGAGCTGGTTGATGCAATCGACCGCCACCAGCAGCACCTGCGCGAGTCCGCGCATGCCGTCGAGGAGCGCCGCCTGCTGGCGGAGCGGCAGGTCATCGCGCTCGCGCGGGCCGCGCTGCACCGCGAGGCGCTGGCCGCCGCCGCGGCGAACGACGCACTCGCGCCGCTGGTGGCCGAGGTCGCGCTGCGCGGCCGCGACCCGCGCAGCGCCGCCGAGGCGCTCGTCCTCGCGATCCGCCGCGCGTGGGCCGTCGAGGGAGAGCGCTCGTGACGCTCCGCCTGCTCGTCGTGCGGCACGCCCAGACCGACGGCAACGCCGAGGGGCGCTCGCAGGGGCGCCGCGACGTGCCGCTGAACGACTACGGACGCCGGCAGGCCGCCGCCGTGGGCGAGCGCCTCGGCACGCGGCGGGTGGTCGCCGTGTACGCCAGCCCGCTCTCCCGCAGCCTCGCCACCGCCGAGGCAATCGCCGCGCCGCACGGGCTCGCGGTGCAGGTGGACGACCGCCTCGCCGAGCTCGACCACGGCATCCTCGACGGCATGACGAGCGAGGAGATGCGTCGCGACTATGCCGACGTGCTCGCCCGCTGGCGCGACGAGGACCCGACCGACCTCGTCATGCCGGGCGGGGAGTCGATGCGTGACGCCCAGGGCCGCATGGCCGCCGCCATCGACGAGATCATGGCGCGCTGGACGGAGGGCGACGTCGTGGTCGTCACGCACAACCTCGCCGCGCGCGCGTTCCTGTGCCTCGCGATGGGCATCCCGATGGCCGCGTTCCACCACTTCCGCATGGACCTCGCCGCCTACTCGGAGGTCGAGCGCCTCGACGACGGGGGCTGGCTGGTGATCCGCCTCAACGACCAGTGCCACGTCGCGGAGTTGGTGTCCGGCGGCCTGTAACCGTCACGAGTGACACGTTATTTGTCGCAAGCAGATTCCCGATGTACCGTGGACGCAGGCGGGATGGCTCCTTCGGGGAGTCCGGCAGGATGCCCGGTCAGTGCAGTTGCGCCTCCCCACGTTCGGTCCCGCGCACATGGTCTTCGCCGTGGCATTGCTGCTGCTCGGCCTCTTCCTCTACGCAGCGGTCCAGACGGCCGCCCAGTCCTACCGCCTCCGGCAGCACGAGCGCGAGGTCTTCGCGCAGGTGCAGGATCTCCGCCAGGAGCGCGCCGAGCTCCAGGGGCTGTTCGCCTACCTCAAATCCGACGAGTACACCGAGGCGTTTGCACGCCAGCAGTTCGGGCTGGTGAAGCCCGGCGAGATCCTCGTGCAGATCGACGCGCCGCCCGCGCCCCCGGTCCAGCGCCGGCCCGGGGAGCGCTGGTGGGAATCGCTCTTCGGCGTCGGCGACCGGGCCGCGACCCCCTGACCCTCCACCTCGGCGACCGCGAGAGGCACCGCCGATGACCGCCCGTCGAGGCCCCACGCTCCCGCCCGGTCCGGCACCTGTCGTACCCGCGCTGCCGTCTGCTCGTGCAACCGCCGCGTTCGAACGCCGTATCGCCGCCGCGCTCGCCTCGCATGTCTCCTCGGACGCCCCGCTGGTCGTCGCCTGCTCCGGCGGGCCGGACTCGCTCGCCACGCTCGTCGCCGTCGCGCGCACGCGGTTGCCGGGTCTCGTCACCGCGGCGCACTTCGACCACCGCCTGCGCCCCGCCGCCGAGGTCGCCGCCGAGCGCGCGATCGTCGAGACGACCTGCGTCGCCGTGGGCGCCGCGTTCGCCGCCGGTCGCGCCTCGCGCCCCCCGACCGATCGAGGTGAGGCCGCGGCCCGCGAGTCGCGCTATCGCTGGCTGGCCGCCGCCTGTGGGCGCGCCGGGGCCCCGGCCTGCGTCACCGGCCATACGCTCGACGACCAGGCGGAGACGGTGCTCCTGCGGCTCACGCGCGGCACCGGCCTCGGCGGCGCGGCCGGGATGGCGCCGAGCGGCAGCTGGCCGGTCACCCCCGCTCGCGGCGTCCGCGCGCCGCACCTCCTGCGCCCGCTCCTCGCGATCACCCGCGCGGAGGTCGAGGCGTACCTCGCCGCGCTGGGACTCACCCCGGCGCGCGACCCCTCGAACGCCACGCCGGACTACGCCCGCAACCGCGTCCGTCTCGAGGTCGTCCCGGCGCTACGTTCGGTCAACCCGCGCGCCGCCCACCAGATCGCCGCCTTCGCCGACCGCGCCCGCGGCGACGACGACGCGCTCTCCGCGTGGGCCGCCCGCGCCTTCGCCAAGATCGCCGAGTGCACCCCCGACAGCGTTTGCCTCGACCGACGCGCGCTGCTGGAGCTGCCGGACGCCGTCGCCTCGCGCGTCGTGCGGATCGCCGCCGGCACGCTGGGCGCCACGGTCGACCGCGCGACGGCGCATGCCGCACTCCACGCCGCGCGCGCGGGCGGTCGGCGTGCCGCCCTCGGGCAGGGCTTGGAGGCGCTTCGAGAGGGGAATGCGCTGGTACTCCGGCCCGAGCCGGAACGTGAAGCAAAAGTTTCCGAAAAACTTCCCGCGGAGGGGTAGCGCTACCGCGTCCTGGTCGGTAATCTCCGTAAGTTGCCTCGGAGCGGGTTCCCACAAACACCTGACACCGGCGCGTCGTCAAAGAAACATTGCGAAATGTTTTCTTAGAATCGCGTTCGGATGGTTGACTAGTGGGCTCGCGTTTCGTAGCATCTCTATTTGTGGCCCGTGGGGCTGCAGCGCACATTAACATCTGGATAGCAGGCAGAATCTGAACAGTGATCCCCGTCAATCCGGGGTCCTGGCAGAGTGCAACGTCGTTCGCGGCCCTCGGGTCGGGAGCGGCTCGTGCTGTGTCCGGACGCGGTGAGACATTTGAAGCAGGTAATTTCCCACTTCGGTGGGTGACTCTTCACTCTTAATGGAGAGTTTGATCCTGGCTCAGGATAAACGTTGGCGGCGTGCCTAACGCATGCAAGTCGCACGGGGGCTTCGGCCCTAG
>CANJBO010000027.1 GCA_947472995.1 Chloroflexota bacterium | reverse complement strand
GAGCCGAAGTTGCCCTGCCCCGCGACCAGCGGGTAGCGCATGTTGAAGTCCTGGGCCATGCGGACCAGCGCGTCGTAGATGGAGGCGTCGCCGTGCGGGTGGAACTTGCCCATCACGTCGCCCACCATGCGGGCGGCCTTCTTGTACCCGGAGTTGGGGCCGACGCCCAGCTCCTGCATCCCGAAGAGGATGCGGCGCTGCACCGGCTTCAGCCCGTCACGGGCGTCCGGCAGCGCGCGCGAGACGATGACCGACATCGCGTAGTCGAGGTACGAGTTCCGCATCTCGTCTTCGACGCGGACCGCCTGCACGCCTTGCTCGGGGGTGTCCTGAACCATGCCGTGTCCTTCGCGCCTCGTGGCAGCGGGTCGACCGGGGAGAGTCGCGCCGGGGGTGTGTTCTGCCTCCCATCGTACCTCAGCCGCCCCCCTCGAACGAGCCTCGCCACCGCCCGCAGCGCCCCTAGACTGGCGTGATGACCGAGGTTCCCGCCCCCATCACGCCGTACGTCCACCGCGAGGCCACGCTCGACTTCGGGGGGCGGCGGCTGACCTTCGCCACCTCGCTCGGGCTGTTCTCCTCCCACCGCGTGGACGTGGGCAGCCACCTCCTCCTCCGCACGCTCGAGCCGCTCCTCGAGGCGCGCGAAGGGCTCCGGCTGCTGGACGTGGGGGGCGGGTACGGGACGCTCGGGGTGGCGCTGGCGACGCTCCCGGCCGTGGCCTCGGCGCACCTCGTGGACCGCGACGCGCTGGCGCTGGACTTCGCGCGGGCGAACGCGCACCGCAACGGCGTCGAGGCGCGCACGACCTTCGGCGCGAGCCTCGGGCTGGACGGCGTGCCCGAGGCCGCCCGGTACGACCTCGTCGTCGCGAACGTGCCGGGGAAGGCGGGCGACGCGGTGATCGCGTCGATGCTCCTCGACATGCTGGGGGTGCTCGACGCGGGCGGCCTCGCCGCCGTCGTCGTGATCGAGCCGATCCGCGACCTCGTCGCCGCAACGCTGGCACGACCGGACGTCGAGGTGACACTGCGGCGGGACACGGCGGACTACAGCGTCTTCCACTACCGGTCCGCCGACGCCTCGACCCCGCGCGCCGTCGAGGGCTTCGCGTCCGGGCTGTACGACGCCGGCACGCTCACGTTCGACGATGCCGGCGGGGAGTCCGTGACGATCGACACCGTGCGAGGGCTGCCCGGTTACGACCGCCTCGACCACACGGACCTCGCGCTGATGCGACGGCTGCCGAGGGTCCGCGCCGGCACGCGCGTCGCGATCAGCGGCGCGGGACAGGGCGTGGTCGCCGCGTCGGTGCTGCGGGCGCAGCGCGACGCGCACTTCCTCCTCGTCGATCGCGACCTGCTGGCGCTGCACGCGACGCGACGCGCGCTGCTGGCGCTCGGCGGCGACGAGGAGCGCATCGAGACGCGCCACCTCGGCGCATGCGACGCCGCGTCCCTGCACGACGCGGTCGCCGACCTCGTCGTCGCGACGCTGCACGAGGATGCCGGGGCCGCGGCGGTCGAGGCGGAGTACGCGGCGCTGCTCGGCGCGCTCGCGCCCGGCGGGCGGGCCGTGATCGCGGGCGGATCGACGGCGATCACCCGGCTGCTCGCGCGTCCGCTCCCCGCGTCGATGACCGCCTCGCGCACGCGCCACCGCGGGACGAGCATCCTCGAAGTCACGCGCGCGGCGTGAGCCCGGTGCCGGGTCGTGTGGCCGAAACGTCTCGCGACCTCCCGGAGCGTGGCCGGGTATTCCCGGCATGAGCGCGCACAGAGTCGCTAGTGCGCGCCCCCGCCGGCGCGGCCGTTGTGCGGCATCGCCGCGAGCCGCGCGATGTACGCCTCGGGCAGACCGAGCGCACGCGCGCCCTGCACCACGACGTCGAGGTAGCCCGGCGACGGCAGGAAGCCAGCCGCGTCCGGCGTGACCGCCGTGTACGAGCGGCACCGCACGACGTCACCGGCCGGCGTCGTGACCTCGACGGTGGTGTGCTGGTAGACGGGTGGATCGCGGAACAGGCCCATGTGCTCGTCGAGGACGCGCGCGTCCTCGGCCGCGATCACCCAGAGCGCGCCCCAGATCTCGTCGCCGGGCGCACGCTGCATATCGCCCACGCCACCGAGCCACGTATTCCTCGACTCCACCGAGAACGCGAGCCGGTAGCCCTCGAGCCGCGCGATGCTCACCAGCCGCGCGCTCGCGCAGTGCTCCCGCAGCCGCGCGCCGTCGAGGTTCGACCCGTAGCCGAAGTACAGGAACGACGCGCCAGACGCCTCGGATGGTGGTGGACCGGCCATGCGCGTCTCCTCGATCGACCAGCCTCCCGCGCACGTCGAACGACGCGGCGGAGTGACGATGCGAAGACTATGCCGGAGATGATGCGAGTGTGGTCGGGGTGCGCGGATTTGAACCGCGGACCTCTTCGTCCCGAACGAAGCGCTCTGCCAAGCTGAGCTACACCCCGACGCATCAGTCCGCGCGAACTCCCAGGAGACGCGCGCGGGGCACGAATCGTAGCACCCCCTCCGGTGGCGGGCGAGCCCGCCCAGATCGAGGTGGACGCGCGAGAAATCCCGCGACTCCGGGCAGCACGTGCGAGGCTCCGTCGCCTATGATCGGTGCGCGCGGGGCGGAAGGGTCTGGACGAGTGCTTCGACTGCTGCTCCGGCGCGGACGGCGCGTGGGCGCCCTCGTGGCGCTCGGTCTCACCACTGCGCTCCTCGCCTTCACCTTCGCCGCCGGCACCCGCACGGAGGCGCAGTCGGCCCGCCTGGGCGACGAGAACTCCTGGCTCCGCATCCAGAACGTCGGCTCCCAGCCGGCGAACATCGACCTGAACTTCTACGACGATGCCGGCCGGCTGGTCGCGAAGGACGGCTGCCCGCGCGTCAACGTCTGCGACCCGATCACCTCGGGCTCCGGGCGATCGTTCTTCCAGCAGACGTTCGACGGGCTGCCGCTGGGGTACCGCGGCTCCGGCTTCGTGGTGTCGAACCAGCCCTTCACCGGCCTGATGGCACGTGACGTCCTCCGCCCCGACGGCAGCTACCAGATCGCCGGCGACAGCCTGCGCCTGGGCACCGGCGTGTCCGAGTACTTCCTGCCGGTCGTCGTGAACAACGCCGAGTACGTCTCCCGCATCGTGGTGGAGAACACCAGCAGCACGGCCGACGCCTGCGTCCAGATCGTCTACCTCGGCGAGGGCGTGCTGGGCGGGGGGCAGGCGGACCCGCCGGGGGCCACCTCGGGCTGCCCCGGGGGCGGCGCGCGCGTGCCTCCGAAGGGGACGCTGCTGCGCGACGAGCTGAGCATCGGCGCGCCGTTCGGCTTCGACGGATCGGCGCGCGTGCACACGTTCACCACGGGCGGCGGCACCCCGGCGGCCGCGCAGCAGCTCGCCGTGATGGTCGACACGCGCGCGCGTCAGGGCGCGGCGCTCGCCACGTATCGCGGCATCGGCGCCGACGAGACGAGCCAGACCGTGCTGCTGCCGATGGTCGACCGCGGCGCGTCCGAGGGGCAGAGCCGCTACACGACCCGCTTCCGGATCATGAACAGCAACCCCGGCCTGCCGAACGAGGTGATCCTGCGCTACAGCGGCCGCGACGGGAACGGCGTGGAGATCGAGCTGGAGACCACCGTCACCGTGAACGGCGTGCTGACCTGCGATCAGCGCGCGCAGCAGTGCCTGCCCTCCGGCAAGACGCTGCCGCCGACGTTCTTCGGCTCCGTGCGCATGCAGGCGGTGAACCCCGTCGCGGTGATCGTGCAGCGGCTGTCCGACAACGGCTCGCTCGCTGACTACCGCGGCTTCACGGGCGCCGAGGCCTCGACGCAGGTGGTGCTGCCGGTCGTGGACAAGAACTTCGGGCCGTTCGGCGGGAAGCGCGGGTGGAACTCCTGGTTCCGCGTGCTGGCGTTCGACGGCTCGGCCGCGCAGGTGTACGTGGTCTACTACGGCAAGCAGTTCCCCGCGGGCCTGTTCCCGCAGGGCTCGACGCGCGTGGGGCCCGAGGGCCTGACGTTCCGCCAATGGGAGGATTCCCGCCTGCCCGACGGCTTCGTCGGCAGCGCGGTCGTGGTCTCCGACCGGCCGGTGCTCGTCGTCTCGAACCTCGAGAGCGACGTGTTCGCCGGCGACCCGGTGATGCTCTACAACGGCATTCCGATCAAGTAGCGCGCACCGGGAGCGGACATGCAGTACGGAACGACGCGAGGACCGCGCGCCGGGGGGCCTCGGCGGTCCGGAGGCGGCGGCGCCTCGGTCACGCGCTCGATGAACCTCACGACCGCGCAGATCCTCGCGCGGTTCGACAGCGGCCCGACGACGGGCGTGTTCACGGACGGGTCGTGCTCCGGCAACCCCGGCCCGGGCGGCTGGGGCGCGGTCTACGTGCGCGACGGCGTCGTCCTCGCGCAGGAGTGGGGCGAGGACCCCGCGACCACGAACAACCGCATGGAGTTCACGGCGATGATCGCCGGCCTGCGCTTCCTCGGCCCCGCCGAGGAGGTCGACGTCTACTCCGACAGCGCGCTGGTGGTGAACACGCTCACCCAGTGGGCGAAGGGCTGGGAGCGCAACGGGTGGCGCCGCCGCGACGGCGAGGTGAAGAACCTCGAACTCGTGCGCGAGGCGTACGACCTCGCGCGCGAGCGTCCGCTGGCGCACATCCAGTGGATCCGTGCCCACGACGGCAGCCGCTGGAACGAGTACGCCGACTCCCTCTCCACCGCGTACCAGCGCGCCGAGGTCTAGCGACCTTTCGCTGGCCTCACCTCCACGCGAGAGTTGCCGAGCCCGCCCACCGGGGCGATGATCGCTGTCCCACCTCGCCACCGCGCACTTCGCGGAGCAGGAGCCTGCATGTCCTCGGAACACTCACGGGCCGGTCGCTGGGTCAGCCTCGTCGCCCTCGCGGCGATCGCGACGCTGGTCCTCGCCTGCAACGACCGCTCTGCGCCGCCGAAGTGGGACGCCGCGAGCGTCGGCAAGTCGATCAGCAGCGCCCCGTTCACCCCGGTGATCGCGAACTCGAACCTCGGCCGCGGCCCGACGCGGCTCGCGGTCGCGCTGTTCCAGAAGGACTCGACGCTGGTGCTCCAGGCCGAGGTCAGTGCGCGGCTCTTCCGCCTCGACAACCAGCCGGAGCAGCACCCCGACACCGCGACCGAGCGCGGCACGTACCGCTTCACGGCGCGCACGGTGGACACCGCCGACCACGGCGCGATGCGCTTCGACCGCGACGCCGGTGGACGCGCGTTCGCCGACGTCGCGCTGCGCGCACCCTCGACGGTCGAGCCGGCCGCACCGGCGCACGATGGCGCGCTCGCGACGATCTTCACGTCGATGGTCGACCTGAACGAGGCGGGCATGTGGGGCGCGCAGATCGACGTGAAGACCGGCGGCAAGGAGTACCGGAGCCTCCTCGTGACCTTCGCTGTCTCCGAGCGGACCGCCGAGCCCGCGGTCGGTGAGCCCGCGCCACGCACCGTGCAGAAGCTCGCGAAGGACGTGGCGAACCTCGCCGAGATCGACTCGTCGAAGACGCCGAACCCCGAGCTGCACAGCATCACCGTCGCGGACGCGATCGCGTCGGGCAAGCCGAGCGTCATCGCGTTCGTGACGCCGGCGTTCTGCCAGACGCGCTACTGCGGCCCGGTGATGCAGACGATCGTCACGCCCCTGCACCAGCAGTACCGCGACCGCGCGCACGTGATCCACATTGAGCCGTACGACGTCGCGCTCGCACGGCGAGGCACGCTGACGGCGGTGCCCGCGACGGGCGAGTGGAACCTGCGCTCCGAGCCGTTCATCGCCGTGCTCGACCGGCAGGGGCGCGTCACCGCGAAGTTCGAGGGGATCATCGACCTCGACGAGGTGAAGCAGGCGCTGGAGGCCGCGCTCGCCGCGAAGTGATCCGTGGACTTCGCCGCATCACGCGCCGTAGAGTGAGGCGCGATGTGGGCCCGTAGCTCAATTGGCAGAGCAGTGGGCTTTTAACCCATCGGTTCAGGGTTCGAGTCCCTGCGGGCCCACCAACCACACCCTCGCGCTACATCCCCGAGAGCAGCTCGATGACGTTGCCATCGGGGTCGCGCGCGTAGGTGAGCACCACGCCGGGGCGCACCTCGAGCGGCTCGCAGTCGAACCGCACGCCCGACACGCGCAACCGCTCGTACTCCGCGTACACGTCGTCCACGGCGAAGCAGAAGTGGTTGATCCCGTGATCGACCACCGGCGCGTCGACCGCCCTCGGACGCCCCGCGGGATGCTCGTACTGGCGCAGCTCCAGACGCATGCCGTCCGCGCGCTGCATCATCGCGTGCCGGGCGCTCGAGCCGGTCGCGTGGACCTGCCGATCACGCGCCTCGTCGCCCGCCTCCCAGCCAACGCGGTCGATGACCTCGAAGCCGAAGAGGCTGGTGTAGAACGTGATGGCGCGCTCGATGTCCGGCGTCGAGATGCCCACGTGGTGCAACGATCCGATCATCCTCGTCCCCATCTCGCGCTGCGCCCCGTGCCGACCGCTCGCACACGGTGCCGCAGCGGAGGCGATGCCGCAACGCAGGCATGCAGCGCCAGGACACATGTAGGAAGATGCCCCGAAGGCATCGAGCACGAGCGGGGAGACCACATGGCTGATCAACGAATCGCGCTGGTCACCGGCGCCGGCAGCGGCATCGGCCGCGCGTGTGCCATCGCGCTGTCCGAGGCGGGCTACGCGCTCGTGCTGGCGGGGCGGCGGCAGGCGCAGCTGGACGAGACGGCATCGATGCTCACCGGCGCGCAGCACCTCGTCGTGCCGACCGACGTCACCGACCCGGATGCCGTCGAACTGCTGTTCGATGCGGTGCGCGGCGCGTTCGGGCGCCTCGACCTGCTGTTCAACAACGCCGGCAGCGGCGCCCCGCCCGTCCCGTTCGAGGACCTGACGTTCGAGGACTGGCGGCGCGTGGTGGACGTGAACCTGCACGGCGCGTTCCTCTGCGCGCGCGGCGCGATGCGCCTGATGCGCGACCAGCAGCCGCAGGGCGGGCGCATCATCAACAACGGGTCGCTCGCGGCGTACGCGCCTCGACCGCACTCCGCGCCATACACCGCGACGAAGCACGCGATCAGCGGGCTCACGAAGTCGCTCGCGCTCGATGGGCGGCGCATCGGCGTGACGTGCGGGCAGATCGACATCGGCAACGCGGCGACGCCGATGACGGAGCAGACGAGCACCGGCACCCTGCAGCCGGACGGCTCGATGCGACCTGAGCCGCGCATGGACGTCGCGGACGTCGGGCGCGCCCTCGTCTACATGGCGAGCCTGCCGCCGGACACGAACGTGCTGTCGATGACGGTGATGGCGGCGAGCATGCCGTTCGTCGGCCGCGGCTAGCGTCGGCCGCAGACCTCGACGGCCGCGAGGCGGGCTAGGCCTTCCAGTAGTACGGGAGCTGGTCGACCGCGGCCGACACGCCCTGCGACTGGTACTCCATCACGTTGCGCGCGCTCGGCTGGTACGCCGTGAGCATCGGCCCGTTCGGCAGCGGCACGTTGAGCATCTGGTCCGCGAGGTAGCCCTGCACGTCGAGGATTTGCTGGCGGCGTTCCTCGTGGTTCGTGTTCCCGCTGATCTTCTGCACCAGCTCCGTGAGGCGCGGGTCGTTGAGGCGGCCGGAGTTCTGCCGTGAGCCCGGGAGGTACATCGCCTCCAGATAGTTGCCCGGCTCGCCGAGCGCCTGAGAGATCGAAGCCATCCCGCGGAAGTTGCCGGGAACGGTGCCGCGCAGGTAGACCTCGCCGTAGTCCTCGACGGTGGTGCGGAGGTTGATGTTCACCTCGCGCAGGTGCTGGGCGACCAGCCGGGCGTTGAGCGGGTAGCCGCCGCGGAAGCCGCCGGTGTAGTGCCACTCGACGCCGAAGCCGCTGCTCCAGCCCGCCGCGCTCAGCAGCCGCGATGCCTCGGACAGGTTGAACTTGAACGAGGCGAGCCGCTCCGGCGTCATCTGCTTCGCGTCGACGGAGTAGCCGGTGATCCCCCACGGCAGGAACCCGTCCCACGTGTACACGGGATCGAGGCCGCCCGCCTTCATCTCCTTCAGCCCGAACGACTCGTCCAGCATCGCGTCGCGGTTGATCGCCATCGACACCGCGCGGCGCACGCGCACGTCGCGCCACGGCGCCTCGTTGTCGAGGCCGGAGAACGTGATGTTCTGGATGCGGAGTGGCGGCGTCTGGTCGATCACCACGCCTTTCACCCCCTCGCGCACGCGCTTCACGTCGGCCGACGTCAGCGCGGCGGTGTCGAGGCTGCCGGCGAGGAACTGGCGCACAGCGTCCGACGCGTCACGCACGAAGCTCATCGACACGCTGTCGATGAACGGGCGGTCCGGGCCTAGGTGCCACGCGGCGTTCCGCGTGTACGTAAGGCCGGTCGCCTCGTAGTTCTGCAGCACGAACGGGCCGGAGCCTGCCATCCGCCGCGCGGGATCGAACGCCTGTCCCGTCTCGCGCGGCACAAGGAGCAGCCCACGCGCGTCGGCGAGGACCTGCGGGAACGCGCCGTGCGGGCGCTTCAGCCGGAACGTGACCGTGCGCTCGTCCGGCGTCTCGATCGCCTCGACGAGGTCGCGCAGGCGCGGCTCGGAGGCGGCGACGCCGTCCGGCCTCGTGATCGCGCGCTCGTAGGAGTGCTTCACATCCGTCGAGGTGATCGCGCGGCTGACCGGCGCAGTGAACTTCGCGAGCGAGTTCAGCCGCACGATGAACGTGCGCGCGTCGGGCGCCTGCGTGAACTCCGCGGCGTCCGGGACGGTGTTGAAGCTCACGCGCGCCTTGCCCGGGCCCGCCTCGTACGCCAGCAGCCTGCTGTACGACGCGGCGACGGCCGCGGACGCGGAGGCGTTCGTCACGGCGTAGGGATCGAGGCTGCCGGGGTCGGCGGGGAGCGCCATGCGCCACGTCCCGCCTCGACGGATCGAGGGCGTTGGGCTCGCGGCCGCGGTGACGGAGGCGTCCGGCGTCGCGGAAGCGCGCGGCTGCGGCACGGAGACCGAAGGCGGACGCTCGTCGCACCCGACCAGCACGGAGGCCGCGAGGCCGGCGGAGACGACGCCGAACGAGGTCAGCACCCGCCGACGGGATAGGCGGCGGCCCGCGCGGGCGCTCGATGAGGGGCGGGAGCCTCGTGACCGATCGTCAGTGCCGGGCATGGTCGCCTTTCAGGCGTCACGTTGCGGGGGAGCGGGAGGCCGCGAGGGCCGTCCGGCACGGATGTCCGGCACATGCAGGATAGCAACGCCCCCGGCGCAGACGCGAATCTCCGGCACGCGAACCTCGAGGCGACGAGACGCGACAGCGGCGAAGCGTGCGGGTGGGAAGCGAGTCTAGGGGAGGAGGATCGCGCCGCCGACGTCGGAGGCGGAGCGGACCAGGTGCGCGTTGGTGGTCGTGCCGGGAGTGAACACCTGCACGGGGCCGACGAACACGTCGTCGTCCACCAGGCCGTAGACCATCGCGATGCGGACGCCCTCGCCCGGCATCGGGCAGCCGGCCTTCGTGGTGCCGGAAACGACCGTCACCGAGTAGATGCCCGCCGAGGACGCGCCGAGCTTCACCACGTCACCCGAGCCACAGACGATGCCGTGCTCGGAGAAGGCCCGGATGCGGGAGGGCAGGACGCCGCCGGTCTCGGCGACGACGAAGCCCTGGAAGACAGCAGCGGGCCCGTCGGCGTGAGCCGACGGGCCTGCCGCCAGTGAGCCGAGCAGCAGCGCGAGCGCGAGCAGTCCCGCCAGGCCAGCCTGACGACCGTTCCAACGGAGACTGCTCATCACTCGCGCCATCTGACTCTGCTCCCTATGCCTTAGTCGCGGCGGGTGGCGGTGCGGGCGCCGGCGACCATGGTCGCAGCGAACACACCGAACACGAGCACGAGCGCCATCGAGGTGCCCGTGGTGCCGAAGAGGCCAGCGTTACCGGTCTTGGCCGGGCCGGGGGTCGCCGGGGTGGTACCACCCGCAGCAACCGTCAGCGCCAGGCCCGGAGGAGCCGGGAACTGGCCGCTCTGGAAGGTCACCGACTCGTTGGCGGCCTTGCCGTCAATCGTGAAGGTGATCTTGTCGCCGTTGGCGACGTTGGCCGTGCCACCGGGCTGGATGTCGATCGACCAGTTGCCGGCGGCCACGGTGGCCTTGCCAACAGAGGTCGTGCCCTTCCAGGCCTCGACAGTGGTGACGGTCGTCAGGCCGGAGCCGTACGCCTTGTACGGGAGCGCAGCCTGCGCCGAAGCGGTGCTGAGAGCGACGGTGCTCATGAGCATGAGCGCCGCGACCGCAGCCGCGCCAACGAGCGAAATCTTACGAATGAGAGCCATACCGAGTTACTCCTTCAGTAGCACCGAGGTCAGGAAACGTGGGGCCGGGCCGAGGCTTGATGCCTCGACCCGGTCCCTGACCAGCCCAGATGGGCCGGCCCCTCAGTTACTAGCCAACCACCGTCATAGCGGTGACACCGGCAAAGCCGGTCGGGAACGCAGCCTTGAAGCCGTCGTTCACGAAACCACCGCCGACGACGTAGAGGTGGAAGACTCCCTTGGAGTCCTGCGCCCAAGCGCCCGAGGCCTTAGCAGCCACGAGGGCCGCGTCAAGCTGGACAAGCGTGCCGCCGTTGAAGACGACCTGGGCCAGCTTGGAGGCGGAGTAGACCGGGGCGGACGCGAACGTGCCCGCACCAGCGGCCGGCACCGTGTTCGGCGGGGTCGCCACCGTACCGATGTTCACCACGCTCGAAACAACCTGCGCGCCAGTGTTACCAGCGGTGCAGGTCGCAGTAGCACCGGACTCGTTGTAGCCAGCAGAGACGATGACGCTGCCCGAACCCGCGTTCAACGAGACGGCCGAGGAGGCCTTGCCGTTGGCCGTCAGGTTGCAGGTGTTAGACACCGCACCAGCGGTCGACGAGATGGTGAAGAGAACCGGCGTGTTGTCGGCAACGTTGTTGCCGTTCGCGTCAGTCACGACCACCGCGATCACACCGTTGGTGAAAGTCGCGGCAACCTTGCCCGGGCGACCCGCCGTCGCAATCGTCGTCGTGGCGTTGGCCATCGCCGTCGAAATGTTCGAGACCGTGATCGTCGCCTGACCCGGGGCGTCCAACTGGTTGCCACAGTAGGTCAGCTGGATCGAGCCAGCCTGCGACGTACCACCAACAGTAAGCACGCCCGTTGCAGTGGTCACCGTAGCGGCCTTCGCCGTGGTGCAGACGGCGCCGTGGCCCGCGACCACCGCGCCCTTGTCGACCGAGACCAGAACAACCTGGCCGTTCACACCCAAACCGGCCGAATCCGTGACCTGGACCGCAAAGTTGGTCTGGGTCTGCGGGCTAGTGTAGCCCGGCGAGACGTTCGTCTGCGACGGGGAAACAGCCAGCTGGGTCGGCGCCGTGATCGCCACCTTCGAAGCCGTGGTACCGCTCGGCGCAGTGAGGTCGATCGCCATCGTGCCGACCGCATTGAGCGTCGAGTTCGAGGCAATCGCCGTGTCAGTGCCGGCAATGCCGCCACCACCACGGTAGTTGGTCGTCGCGACGCCGGTGTTCGTCGTAACCGCAACAACCGTCTTAGCCGTGCCGGTGCTCACAACACCCGACGACACCGTGAAGGTGACCGGGATGTTCCCGAGCACCGCGTTGGTCGAGTCCGTCACGATCGCACACAGGAAGTTTGCGACCGAGCCGTCCGCAAGGACGTCCGGTGCACTGGCGTCGCCAGCGGAGTACGCGATGCCGCTCAGGTCCGGAGTGCTGGTGCACTTCGCAGCGGTCGTCGTCAGCACCAGCCGGATGTTGTTGCCAGCCGTGCCCGAGATCACCTCGGCAGCAGTGTCAACGCCTGCCGTGGTGTCGGTGCTCGTCTTCATCGTGAAGCCGGCCGCCGCGACCGTGGCCGCGCCAGGGTTAGTAACGCCGGCGATCGTGGTCGTGATGGTCGTGTTGCCCGCGTTGGCGCAACTCGTCACCGTGACCACAACCACGTTCGCCGTGTTGACGGCCGAGGGGCTCAGGCACGCGGTCGTGCCGTTGGACACCGTCGCCGTCGGGTTCAGCCCCATGACGAAGCCAGCCGGGAACGCGATCGTCGTCGACGTGATGTTTCCAGCCGTCGAGCCGACGCCCGTGATGGTCCACGTCGTCGTCGCGCCGGCCGCCTGCGAGGCACCGGAGAAGGCGACAGCCGTGGGCTGCAGAGCCGCCGTGATGACGAAGCCGTTGGCCTCCGCCACGAGGGCAACGTCTGCGGCGAGACTCGTCGCGGCCGCGAATCCCGCGGTGGTGCTCTGCACGGCGTTGGCCGTATAGGTCCCGGCCGCGGGGTTAACAACCCCGGCTACCGTGACCACAGCGGCGGTGGGGTTGCACACGCCGGTGATGCCAACACCGACCACCCCACCAGCAGAAACCGCGCTGATCACCGTGCAGGCCGTTCCGGCACCGGTCACCGTCACCACCGGGGAAGCGGGGACTGTGAAGAGCGTCGGGAACGTCACCTGCAACGACGTGAGGTTCGTCGTGGCGGAGCCGGTGAAGTTGAAGGTGTACGTCGCGGTAGCGCCGGCCACCAATGAGGTCGACGTCACAGCGCCGGCGGTGACGGCCGCTTCGGCGTGACGCGTGTTGCTGAGGAGCGAGACGCCCATCACAGCTACCAGCGCGACCGCGAGCAGCGGCGCAGCAAACTTCTTAAAAATAGACAAACCAAGTCCTCCTGGACTGTTCAGACTTTCTGCCGACGGTGAGTGTTTCGCTCTCCAGCCTCCTTCGTAACTGGCGGAGAGTTCGGGATAGACGCCGGCGTATTGATGCCGCCGCTCGAGCGAGACGCCACCACAATGGGCCGCCGCTTCTCCTGAACTTCCTCATTGCACGTCCGTGCATGGTAGGCGGGCGCCGCCCAAGGCGACACCCTCCTATGCACGAAGACCAGAACGTCCCACGATGCCGCCGGGTTAACCCGCAGCCCCGCAATTCCTCCCGCTAGGAGTGAATCGAGGATCGCGGCACCCCTGGACGCCATCGTTCGTCTCAAGAACGCAATGCCAAGGCACTTCGTTACTCGATATCTGCATACGCAGATGCGCCACCTCGTGGACGAACGAGGGAACCCACCGATCATGTGCAGACGCGCCTCCCCAGCGCCATGGGCGCCGCCCCCACCTCCATCACGATCGTCTAGCAACCGCCTGGGATGCGGACGTTGGGGGGCTGTTCCTCGACGCTACCGCACAGGCATCGGGCAGGCGGCGCTTGCCGATCCGTTCCCGCGCCGAACGAGGCGGCGAGGCCCACGTTTCACGATCACGTGGGTGCGACTCGGGCACCTCGATGCGGCTTTGCCCTGCCGTATTAACCCCGAGGGCGGCTGGCGCGTTATCCACATCGCAAGCGGGGAACAGTGCCGACCGTCAGCGGAGCCAGCCGGAAACCTCGACGCTGCCACAGACCGACCACCGGTACGCCGAGCAGTCGGTACGCCGAGTAATTTCGGTACACTGAGGCAGCGCGCGAAAGACGGCCAGCCATGCCCGACGCGTCCCATCGCTCCCCGATGCACGGCCTATCGATTGACGTCGAGCGGGACGCGGTTCAACGCGCCGCCCGTGGCGATCAGCAGGCCGTGGGCCAGTTGTATGACGCGTACGTCGAGCCGCTGTTCCGCTTCTGCGTCGCCCGTGTCGGCAACGAGACGGATGCGGAGGACCTGACCGAGGAGATCTTCCTCAAGGTCATGCGCTCCATCGACGGATTCGAATGGCGGCCCCTCGGACGCGGCGACCGCGCCTCTACCGGCCTGACGGGTGGTGACTCGGCGACTAGCCCGGAAGGGCCGGTCGAGGAAGAGCGGAGCCCGTTTCGGGCGTGGCTCTTCCGGATCGCGCGGAATCACGTCATCTCGCACTACCGGCGTCAGAGCACCCGGCACAGCGAGGGCGAGGTTCCGGAGTGGTTCCCGGATGCGGCGCGTGGCCCGGCGGAGCTCGCCGAGCAGGCGCTCACCATCGAAGAGGTCTTCGTCGCCGTGCAGGCACTGCCGACGGCGCAGCGAGAGGTGATCCAGCTGCGGTTCGGCGCCGGCCTCTCCATCGCGGAGACGGCGGAGGCGCTGGGGAAGCAGCAGACGAACGTGAAGGTGCTCCAACACAAGGGCATCAAGCGACTGAAGGAACTCCTGGAAGCGGCCGACGCTCCCACGGAGGAGAAGCGAAACGATGACGGACGGCGATTCCGGCCACTTGACCGGTAGCATCCTCCCGGAAGACACCGACACCGCCGACGCGCTGCGCCTGGCGGACGTGCTCGAGCGCGTGGAGGCCGGCCGCGCGCCGGACCTCGACCCGACCGAGGATCCCGCACTGTCCGGGCTGTTGCTCACCGCGATGCGCGTCCGCTCCGAGCTGGGCACCGTGGAGGACGAGCGCGCCTTCCAGTCGTTCCGCAACCGCTCCCGCGCCGCGATCCTGCACTCGCTGGAGCGCCCCGCGCAGGTCGTCCCGTTCTACCGCCGCTCCGCGCTCTACGCGCCCGTCGCCGCGATGGCCGCGGCCGCTGCGGCGATCGCGATCTCCGCGTTCGGGCCGGGCCTCCTCCAGAACCCCACCGGCAACGGCACCTCGCCGGCCGTGGCGACGAACCTGACCGCGCGCACGACGACCGAGGAGCTCGACAAGCTCGCGATCGCGATCGCCGAGATCCAGGAGCGCGCGCAAACGGGCCAGTCCGTCCCGGCGCCGCTGCTCCGCGCCGTGTCGGAGGGCACCGCCCGCGTCGCGAACATGATCGAGCAGAGCCCGGAGCGCGTGACAAAGGAAACGGTCGCGAGCTACATCCAGGCGGCGCAGACCGGCCAGACCGTCCTCAAGACCGTGACCGTGGAGCACGACGCGCAGGGCGCGCTGGCTGCGGCGCAGCGTGCTTCGCGTGACGGCGTTGTCGTCGCGAGCCGCTTCCTGAGCAACGCCGGCACCGCGACGCCGACCGCGACCGCCACGCCGAGCAGCACGCCCACCGCGACGCCGACGGCCACCGCCACGCCGAGCGCGACGGCGACCCCGAGCACGACGCCCACGGCCACCCCGACCGGCACGCCCACGCCGAGCGCGACGCCGACCGGCAGCCCCACGCCGTCGGCGACCTCGACCCCCGCGGGGACGCCCGGCGGGACGGCGACGCCGTCCCCGACGCCTCCGTCGTTGCCGACCGAGCCCTCGGACATCATCCGCTAGGCATCGTTCGACCCGAGCAGACACGACGACGCGCCGCTCAGACGGCGCGTCGCTGCGTCCGGCGTCCTCGACGAGCCGCTACTGGAGGATGAGGACGAGGGCGTCGCCCTCGGACAGGCGGTCGACGGCGTTCGCGCCCGCGGGCGCACCGGCGACGTAGCCGCGCCACGTCGCGGTGTTGCGATCGATCACCCACGCCCCGGCGACGATGCGTCCCCCGGTGAGCCGGTCGAGGAACCGCAGCGGGTAGCCCGCCGGCCCGTGGTAGCGCACCTCGGCGGTCGAGGCGCCCGGGCGGACGGTGCCCTCCAGCGACGCGCCGCCGGCGCCGATCGGCAGCAGCGGCCCGATGCCCGCCGTCGACGAGAGGTCGAGGCGGCGCGCGCCGGGCGTCCCGTCCTGCACGCCGGGCAGCAGCACGCCGCGCGACTGCAGCTCGGCGGTGAGGCCTGCGCGGGTGATGCCGGGGAGCGCCTCGCGCAGCAGGGCCATCGCCGCGGCCACGTGGGGCGCGGCGGCCGAGGTGCCCGCGAACGTCTCGCCGCCGCTGACGCCGATGCCGGTGGGCGCGAGAATCTCGGGCTTCGTGCGGCCGTCGATGGTCGGGCCGCGCGAGGAGTACGACGCCTCGGATCGGACGATCGCCATCGTCAGTGCGCCGACGGTGACGACGCCGGGATGATCGGCCGGCGCGCCGATCGATCCGCCCGGCACCGGCAGATCGACGCCGGCACCACGGTCCGGCGATCCAACGAACACGACGTCGAGGCGACGAGCCGGCACGGTGTTGCCGCGGATCACGCGCGCGTAGTAGTTGCCGGTCTCGGTCGCCAGCACCTGGAGCGCCTCCACGGGGGTGCCGGTGCACTCCTGCAGCCGTCGCGACGATCGGATCAGCGCGCCGCCCGGCGAGAACAGCTCGATGTCGTAGTCGGCGCAGGCGGCGTTCCAGTCGTCCTCCCAGCGCAGCGAGAGCGTGATCAGGTCGCCGGTCGCGAAGTAGTGCGCGAGCTGCTGCACACCGGGGCGGAACTCGTTGATCGCGTCGCGGTTGTCATCGCGGAACGTGCCGGCCCAGTGCTGCTGCGCCCAGTTGCCTGCCGCGACCGCCCACGCGACGCCGTTCGAGGTGGCGCGAGTGACGATGCGATCGACGTCGCCGGTGCCATCGCCCGGCCCGTCGTGGATGTACCCGATCGAGAACGAGACGATGTCGATGTCCTGCGCGATCACGTAGTCGACGGCGGCGGACAGCTCCGTGACGGTGGAAAAGCTCAGCAGGTACAGCTCGGCGCCCGGCGCGATGCTGTGCACGATCTCGGCGGCGCGGCGCCCGTGGTCGGACGAGCCCTGCACCGCGCCGTTCGCGCGGAACGAGCGCACCGTCACCGCAGCGGGCAGCGTGCTGCCGAGCGCGGCGGGGTAGTCGAGGAACCCGGTGTCGAGGATCGCGACCTTCTGACCGCGACCGGTCAGCCCACCCTGCAACCACGTGTCCGCGCCGACCAGCGTGCTCGCGGACAGTGCCTGCAACGGCACGAACACCGCGGGATCGTCGAGGCGCACCGGGCGCGCGGCGCGACGCAGCGCGGGGACGGCGGCGGGCGGCACGAGCGCCTGCACGCGATCGTCGCTGGCGACCTCGACCTGCGCGCCGATCGCGGCGAGCAGCGCGTCACCGGCCGCGGCATCGGCGGTGCGGACGAGCTCGACACGCTCGCTCGCGGGGCCGGGGGGCATGGTGGTGGCGGCGCCCCACGCGAGGGCGACGACGAAGGAGAGCAATGCGAGCGCAACGCCTCGACGCCGGGGGAGGGGCATGCGGTTCCTTCGGACGGGGCGGGCGCCCGTCAGCGCGCGGTGGAGCGGGTAAGACGGGAGTGTACCCGACTCCTCCGTTGCAGCAGAGTCTCGCGCCATCGCCCCGCGCGATCGCGGTCGAGGCGCGCCCACTGCCGCGCGTACTCCAGCGCGCGATCGATGACCTCGAGCGCGGCGGGGAGGTCGCGCGCGTGACGCTCGTAGTAGATCGTCAGCTCCTGGTAGGCACGGCGCGCGGGGACGCCGGGGCTGGCGACGACCCGCTCCCAGAGCGGCGCGGCGAGGTCGCGGCGGCCGTCCGCC
Source organism: Chloroflexota bacterium (assembly GCA_947472995.1). Classification (GTDB taxonomy): domain Bacteria; phylum Chloroflexota; class Dehalococcoidia; order UBA2979; family UBA2979; genus SHYQ01. Next base: position 251 of record CANJBO010000027.1, on the reverse strand, counting down.
TTGTGCAGCGCGGCCAGCCGGCTCAGCGCGTCGGCACGGCGTTCGGGGTGCACGAGCGTGCCGGCGGCGCGCTCGAGGTGGACGTGCGCCGCCGCGCGCTCGCCCCGCGCCGCGAGCAGCCGTCCCGCCGCGAGCGCGTGCACGCCCTCGGCGGGGACGTGGCCCTCGGCGAGCGCGGTGAGGCGGCTGGCGAGCGCGGCCAGCGCGACCACGTCGCGCTCGTTGTGCTCGATGATCGGGATGAGCATGCG
>CANJBO010000026.1 GCA_947472995.1 Chloroflexota bacterium | reverse complement strand
TCGAGGGCATGGGCTACGACCACCTCGCCGCGTTCGACCACGTGCTCGGGGCGACGCCGCACCGGCCGGGCGGCTGGACCGGCGCCTACACGCACGAGTCGATGTTCCACGAGCCGCTGGTGCTGTTTGGCTACCTCGCCGGCCTCACGCGCCGCATTGAGCTGGTGACGGGCATCCTCATCCTGCCGCAGCGCCAGACCGCGCTCGTCGCGAAGCAGGCCGCCGAGGTCGACCTCCTGTCGGGCGGGCGCCTGCGCCTCGGCGTCGGCAGCGGCTGGAACGCGGTCGAGTACGAGGGCCTCGGACAGGACTTCCGCCGCCGCGGGCGGCGCCTCGAGGAGCAGGTCGATCTGCTGCGCGCCCTCTGGGCCGACGACGTGATCTCGTTCGAGGGCCGCTTCGACAAGGTGACGATGGCCGGCATCAACCCGCGTCCGGCGCGCGCGATCCCGATCTGGTTCGGCGGCATGGCCGAGGCCGTGCAGGACCGCGTAGGACGCAAGGCCGACGGCTGGTTCCCGCAGTACCGCGGCGAGCCCGCTGAGCTCGCCGTCGGCGTCGCCCGCGTGCGCGCCGCCGCCGAGGCTGCCGGCCGCGACCCTGCGTCGATCGGCTTCGAGGTCTCGGTGAGCGCCGCAGATGGCGCGCGCGCCGCAGCCGCTCGCGCCCGCGCGTTCCGCGCCGCCGGGGCAACGCACGTCAGCCTGAACACGATGCGGTCGGATCTGCAGAACCCGCGCCGCCACCTGGACGTCGCGCGCGAGTTCGTGGACGAGCTGCGCGCCGGGCCGGAGCCGGTCAGCGGGCCGTAGCCCGGGTCGAGCGAGCCTTACAGCACCTCGGGCGGCAGTGCGGGCTCGGCGAAGCTGCGGCGCAGCGGGATCTGCCGCAGCGTCAGCGCGACGATCAGCACGCCGACCGCCGCCGCCGTCGAGACGCCGAACATCAGCTTGATCGCCGAGGCCACCGAGCGCTGCTGCGCCTCGCGCGCGTGCTGGAGCAGCACCTCGCCGCCGGGCTGTGCGCGCACCACGTCGGCGGTCGCCCGGAACTTCGTGACGTCGAGCGCCTTCGTCGGGTCCTTGAACTCCTCGTACACCGCGGGCGGGACCGCCGCGGCGAGGTCACGCGTGTCGTGCACGAAGCCGGAGAGGTATGCCGTCGCGAAGACGAGACCGAAGATGCCGGTGCCGAACGCCTGCGCGACCTGCACGAAGAACTGTCGCGAGCTGGCCGCGACGCCCTGCTCGTCGCTGGACACCGCCGCCTGCACGACGACCTGCGAGATCGGGAACACCATGCCCTCGCCGAACCCGAGCAGGCCCATGAACACCGCGAGGTGCCAGATCGGCTCGCCGCTGTGCAGCCCGCGCAGCAGGAACGTCGCGACGAGCATGCAGCACGCGCCGGCGATCATCACCCGCTTGTACTGGCCGGTCCTCGACACGAACTGGCCCGCGAGCGCACTCGTCATGAGCAGCGCCAGCGCGCGCGGGACGATGACGACGCCCGACGCGGTCGCCGATCCGCCGAGCGAGGCCTGCACGAACGTCGGCAGGTACGGCAGCGCGCCGAAAATGCACGAGGCGGCGAGCAGCGTGATCCCGATCGACTGCACGAACGGCAGGTTCCGGAACAGTGACAGCGGGATCACCGCGTTCGGGTGACGCCGCTCCTGCCAGACGAAGGCGACGGCCGCGACGCCGGCGAGGAGGAACAGCCCCAGCGTCGGCGCCGCCGTCCACCCGAACGCCTCGCTCGCCCAGATCACCGCGAACATGGCGGCCAGCGTCGCGATCGTGAGCAGCGCGGAGCCGATGAAGTCCACCTCGGACGCTCGACCGCCGGTGCCGCCGCCGGCGGGGAGGCGCAGCATGATCAGCGTCACGGCGAGCGCGCCCAGCGGGAGGTTGATGTAGAAGCACCAGCGCCAACCCGGGCCGTCGGTGAGGAATCCGCCGATCGCGGGGCCGGCCATGAGCGAGAACGTGAACATGCCGGTCATCAGCGGCAGGAACTTCGCGCGTTCGATCGGCGTCCACAGGTCGCCGAGGGTGGCGAAGACGCACGCGACGATCGCGCCGCCGCCGATGCCCTGCGCGCAGCGCATCGCGATCAGGAACGGCATCGACGGCGCGAGCCCGCACGCGAGCGAGGCGGCGACGAAGACGGTGATGCCGCCGATCAGGTAGTTGCGGCGCCCGAACATGTCGGAGAGCTTGCCGACGAACGGGATCGTGACCGTGGAGCTGACGAGGTAGATCGTGAAGATCCACCCGACCTCGCTGAACCCGTTGAGGTCCGCGACGATGCGCGGGACCGCGGTCGCCACGATCGACTGGTCGAGCGCGAAGAGGAACATCCCCGTCATCAGCGCGACCATCACGACGAGCTTCTCGCGCGTCGTCAGGCGCGCGCCGATCGGGACCCGGACGGGTGTGGCGATGGCCATGCGGTGTCCCAGTTCTGGTGAGGCGGCGCAGCGTGACCCTGCCGAGTCGTGAGCCGCATCCAGCGTATGCCCGGGCCGCGCGTGGGTCACGCGCTCCGTCGCCGCGCGTACGCAGCGCATCACGGACGCGGAGCGTGCGGTCAGTCGCGCGTCAGCTCGCAGGCCTGCGCGAGCAGCTCGTACGAGCGCAGCCGCGCGGCGTAGTCGTGCGTGACCGTGACGACGAGCAGCTCGTCGACGCCGTACGAGGCTGCGAGCTCCTCGAGGGCCGCGCGGACGCGCTGCGGGTTGCCCTCGAACGCGAGGCTCTGCTGGTAGCGGATGTAGTCCAGCTCGGGCTCGGTGTAGTCCTGCGCCAGCGCCTCTTCCGGGCTCGGCACGCCGCCGGTGCGCGCGCCCTGCGCCCGCCGCAGCCGCATCAGGTGACGGCTCATGCCGAGGCGGTGCGCCTCCTCGTCGGTCTCGGCGCACACCGCCGCCACGCCGATGTTCGCCATCGGCGCGGCGAGCAATGTCGAGGGCTTGAAGCGGTCGCGGTACGCCTGCACCACGCGCTGGCCGCCCTCCGGGCTGATGAAGTGCGCGAACGAGAAGCCGAGGCCCTGCTCCGCCGCGAAGTGCGCGCTGTCGTACGCGGAGCCCAGCAGCCACGTCTCGGGCATCCGCTCGCCCGCCGGCGTGGCGCGCACGCCGCGGAAGCGGTGCCCCTCCGGGATGGTGTCGGTCATGTAGCGGATGACGTCCGCGACCTGCTCCGGGTACGCGTCCAGCGGCAGCGCGCCCGGCCCCGCGGCGAGTGCCGCCGAGGTCAGCCCGTCGCTCCCCGGCGCCCGACCGAGGCCCATATCGATGCGGCCGGGGAACAGCGTCTCCAGCATCCGGAACTGCTCGCCGACCTTGAGCGCGCTGTAGTGCGTGAGCATGACGCCGCCGGAGCCGACGCGGATCCTCGACGTGCCGTCCGCGATCAGCGGGATCAGGATCTCGGGCGAGGCGCTGGCCTGCGTCGCGGTGTTGTGGTGCTCGGCGACCCAGTAGCGCGTGTAGCCGAGGCGGTCCGCCGCCTTCGCGAGCGCGAGCGTCGCCTCGAGCGCCTCGCGGGCGGTGCCGCCCGTGCGGATCGGTGACTGGTCGACGATGCCGAGGCGCAGTGGAGACATGCCGCGATTCTACGCGCGCGCCTGCGTGGGCGCGTCCTCCTCGACCGGCTCGTCGAGGCCGACGATCTCGACCGCGTCGCTGAGGCGCACCATGCCGCCCTCGATGATGCGCGCGCGCAGGCCGCCGTTCGTGCCGCCCAGCGCCTTCGTCAGGCCCGCGCGGTGGTTGATCGTCTGGATGTACCGGCACGGCGCGCAGATCCGCATTCCGGCGAGCAGCGCACCGCCGACGCGGAAGCGCAGCCCGACGAGGTCCGCGAGGTCCACCCCGCGCGTGACGAGGTTCCGCCGCGCCAGGTACGGCTCGATGCCGATCGCCGCCGCGACCTCGGCGGCGAAGAGCGTCAGCTCCTGGTCGCGCCAGCGGGGATCGCTCCACGTGCCCGTGTGCAGCGCATACCGATCGCCGACGATCCCCAGCCCGGCGACGAGGACGACGGCGCCCTGCTGCTCCATCGGCGCGCCGGCGAACGGCGCGGTGTAGATGCCCTCGACCGTCGCGCCGCTGTCGCTCATCCGGGACTCCTCGGGCGTAGCGTATCGCTCTCGCGCTCGGCCCGCGGCACGCGTGGCCTCGAGGCACTCGCAAAGACGTGAGGACGCTGCGATGAGCACGCCGGGACGCGCACCGCGCCCGCAGTCCGGCCGTTGGTAGCGTCGCGGTGGGACGGCATGCGCCGCCCATCGACAACCAACGACCGTGCAGATCGCGAGGTGCACAGATGGCACGAGCCGCACATGAGATCGTCGTGAACGCCCCGCTCTCGGCGGTGTACGACCAGTGGACGCAGTTCGAGGAGCTCCCGCGCTTCATGGACGCGGTGACCGAGGTGCGCCAGCTGGACGACAGCCACCTCTGGTGGAAGGCGAACATCGCCGGCAGCGACGTGGAGTGGCAGGCGGAGATCCGCGAGCAGGTGCCGAACGACAAGATCGTCTGGCACGCGACGGAGGGCGCGAACAACGCCGGTCTCGTCTCGTTCCGCGCGATCGGCGCCGACCAGACCGAGGTGCACCTCGAGATGTCGTACGAACCGGACGGCGTCGTGCAGAGCGTGGGCGACGCGCTCGGGCTGGTTTCGAGCCAGGTGAAGGGCGACCTCGAGCACTTCAAGGAGTTCATCGAGGACCGCAACGGCCGCGCCACCGGCGCGTGGCGAGGCGAGATCGCCAACCCCGACGTGCCCGGCGGTCACACGCACGGCGAAGGCACCCGCTCCTAGTACTCACGAGGCGACGAGCGGCTCACCCCCGGGCCGCTCGTCATCTCGTCGCTCCGTCGCACGCACGACGCCGCTTCTCCACACCTGTTTGCCCAGCAATTGAGACGTTTACGCGAGACGGTCGCACGAACGCGCCGCGACTGACCGTCGTTACATTTTCGTAACCACGGTCCTGATGTGGCCGGATGTTGGAGACCTGATGCGTATCAAGATTGCTGGAATTGCCTCGGCGCTGGCCGTGGCGCTGCTCATGATCACTTCGTCGGCGACTCCCGTGGGAGCGGCCGGGAACCTCGTGTTCCCCGGCCCGGCCGGCAGCACGTGGACCGTGCTCGCCGGATACAACACGGCGACACACTCGGTCGCAGATGCGAACGACCCGTACGCGATCGACCTGACGAGGACCGATGCGCCGACGGCAAACTCGCCGGTGCTCGCGCCGATCAGCGGCACGGTGCGCTACGTCTCGGACCGCTGCGTCTCGATCCGTGATGCGAGCAACACGACGGTCATGATGTGCCACATCCTGGCGCCGCAGTCCCTGCGCAACGCGACCGTGACGCGCGGCCAGCAGATCGGCACCGTCGCGCCGGACGGACAGGCGGGCAACAACGGCACCGCGCACATCCACCTGGCGCTGTCGCCCGCGGGCGGCGGTCCGTTGCCCTTCACCGGCGCGTACGCCCTGGACGGCGTCGAGATGCCCGCGATCGCGACGTCGAACGGGTACGCCGGGACGACGTTCACCTCGACGAACCGGGCGCTGCCCGGCGCCGACGCCGGCGTGGACCGCACGGTCGCGCCGGGCGCCGCGGTGACGCTCAACGCCACGGTGACGAACCCGACGGGCGCCGGGCTGTTCTACACCTGGACGCAGACCAGCGGGACGACCGTCGCGCTCCAGCAGAACGGCCCGACCGCGACCTTCACCGCCCCTTCGAGGACGGGCCGCGTCGACGTCCGCCTGACGGTCGCCGACGGCACCGACCTCATCTCCGACACGGTCACGATCACGGTCGCCAACTCGCAGCCGGCGGCCACGCCGACGCCGGTCCCGGCACAGACGCCTGCGGCCGTGATCGGCGCCGCCTCGACGGGGTTCGTGGCGAACCCGGTGTTCGGGACGAACGCGCAGGCGCTGGCGGTGTTCCCCGGCGGGCCTGTGACGCAGCTGGAGTCAGCGGCGACGCGCGCCGGTGCGACCGGCATCTGGGTGCAGGACGCTGAGGGCGGGTACCAGCTGCTGATCCTGAAGGGCGCGACGTTCCTGCGTGACTCGTTCGTCGCCCGCTTCCCCGGTGGGTTCGCCGGGCCGAGGGCGGTCACCCTCATCCGCTAGGCTGCGCTGCGTTCCCCCGCGAAGTGCAGAGACGATGCCGGCAGGTGCTGCCGGCATCGTCGATCTCGGGCTAGGCGCGAGCGAGGCGCACGACCGGGATCACCCGCTCCGTGCCGCGCTGGTATTCGCCAAACATGGGAACCGCCTCCGCCTGGGCCGCGTACACGCGGTCGCGCTCGGCACCATCGAGGGAGCTCGCGGTCGCCTCGTACTTCTCGGAGCCGACCTCGACGGTGACGCTCGACTGCGCCACGAGGTTGCGGTACCAGGCGGGGTTGGTCGGCGCGCCCCCCATCGAGGCGAAGACGTAGCGGGCGTCGCCCTCGTCGCGGTACATGAGCGGCGTGGTGTGCGGCTGACCGGAGCGCGCGCCGGTGGTCGTGAGGAGCAGCATCGAGCCGCCCTCGAACGGGCCGCCGAGCTTGCCCTCGTTCGCGCGGAACTCCTCGATGACCTGCTGGTTGTAGCTGGCGTTCATTCGTCGCTCCTCGCGATCTGTCTCGTTGTTCGCGATCCAGCGTACCGCTCGTCGCCGTGCGCACCCGGGCGCGCGCATCACATGCGCGATGCGCGCCTATGTACCGTCGGGCGCCCACGAGATGACCGCCGTGTAGTTCCGTCGAGGCGGCAGACGCAGCAGCCCGGAGGGCTCGCCGTAGTGCTCGATCAGCAGGTCGCGCAGGCGTGCCTCCAGCGGCGTGCCGGGCTGCACCCAGTAGCGCCAGCGCAGGTCCTCGACCGCGCGGTCCGCCGTGACCGGCTCGGGCGGCCGCACCGGGAACGTGCGGATGTCGAACCGCCGCCCGAGCGCGCCCAGCAGCGCGAGGAACGCCGGGAGGCCCGGCAGCGCGCACAGCGGCTCGCCGTAGAGCGCCTCCCACACGCGCGGGTCGGGCGTGCTGGGCGCGCGGTCCGAGGTGATCACGACGCACAGCCGCCGCGTGTGCCGCTCGAGCGCATCGAGGAACGTGCGCGCCTCGGCGGCGTCGTACAGGACGTTCGCGACGAGCGAGACGTCGCCGCTCGGGGCGTCGATGCCCGGCGCGGGCGGCCAGTGCAGGTCGTGGACCTCGTAGTTCGTGCGGCCGTCGGCGGCGAACGCGGCGTCGAGGACGGCGCGCATCGCCGGTGATGGCTCGACCGCGACGAGGCGCGCGACGAGGCGGCTCAGCGGCACGGCGAAGCGCCCGCCGCCGGCGCCGACATCGAGCCAGGTGTCGTCGGGCCGGGCGAGCGCCTCGAGGGCGGGCATCTCCTCGGCCTCCAGCACGCCGGGACTGAACGTGGGCGCGCCGCCGGCCCAGAAGTCGCCGCCGGCCGGCGGGTTCAGGGTCCGCAGACGCTCGACCTGCTCACGGTTGGCGAGCACGGCCGCGAGGTAGCTCTCGAACACATCCATCGCGCCCACCCCCGCCCCGCCGCGCCCGATCCCGCACAGCGTACCCACCGGGGCATCATGACGGCATGCGCCCTCGTGTCGCCTTGCGGCACCCGCCGGGGCCGCGTATATCTCAGCGACCGCGATGCGCGCCCGCGCGCGGGTGCAGGCTGTGCAGCAGGAGGACCCCCATGCCGATCATGGAGCTCGACGACGCGACCATCCACTACGAGGACCGTGGCAGCGGCCCGCTCGCCCTCCTGCACTTCCACGACATGGGCAGCAGCGGCGAGAACTTCGAAACCAACGACATGGACTGGTACGCCCAGCACTTCCGCACGATCTCCTTCGACAACCGCGGCCTCGGGCGCTCCGGGCAGTCGAAGAAGTACTCGCTCCCGCTGTACGCCGCCGACGCCGCGCACCTCCTCGAAAAGCTCGGCATCGACAAGGCGATCGTCATGGGCGTCTCGTGGGGCGGCATCGTCGCGCAGCGGTTTGCGCTGGACTACCCGGAGAAGACGATCGCGCTGGTCGTCGACTCCTCGTCGCCGGAGACGAACCTCGCCGCGAGCGAGAACTGGTACCTCCGCGCCGAGGTGGCCCGCTTCGGCTCCGCCGCCCTGCCGCAGGCCGAGCTGAAGCCCGCATTCGCCGGCCACGCGGTGATCACCGCCGAGCAGGCCGACGCCACGAAGGCGCGCCTCAAGCCCGAGCACCTCGACTCCTACGTCGCGCAGTACCGCGCCGCCGCCGGGCTGCGCGAGCACCCGCTGACGCCGTACCTGCACAAGATCGCCGTCCCGACGCTTGCCGTCGGCGGCGGCAAGGACGCGACGGCCGGCGTGGGCGGGCTGATCGTGATCTCCCGCAACGTCCCGAACGTGCGGCTCGAGATATTCCCCGAGGCGGGCCACGGCGTCTCCCGCCAGGACCGCGATGGCTTCCGCACGCTGCTCTTCGAATTCCTCGACGCGAACGGCATCGCCCGGTAGGGCGCCTCGACGCACCTCGACGCGACGCCCGCCTCGGCGGGCGTCTTCGTGTCCGCGGTCCTGCGTCCGCAGTCAGCGCGCAAGCGCAGCGCAATCGCTCGTTCCCACGGAATTCATCGAGGTGGCACGCGAGCGAAACCCGACGGCGCGACGCTGCGCGCAGAGAGTCGGACAACATCCCCGTCACCGCCCTCGACGGGTGATTGCGGCTCCCGCATGCGCGTCGCCCTCGTCGCGATGTCGCACCGATAGGAGCGCCCGATGGACTTGCCCCTGACGATCCGTGACGCCGCCGCAGGCCTGCGCGACCACTCGTACACGAGCACCGAGCTGACGACCGCGATGCTGGCGAAGTCGAAGGAGCTGAACCCCACCCTCGGCGCGTTCATCGCGTTCACCGAGGAGGGTGCGCTGAAGGCCGCCGCCGACGCGGACGCGAACTTCGCGAGCGGTGTGGACAAGAGCCCGCTCCAGGGCATCCCGCTCGCGGTGAAGGACATCATCGCCACGGCCGACGCGCCGACGACCGCGAACAGCCTCGTGCTGGCCCCCGAGTGGGGCGACGGCATCGACGCCGCAGTCGTCGAGAAGCTCCGCGCCGCCGGCGCGGCGATCACGGGCAAGCTGGTGCTCAACGAGTTCGCCACCGGCCAGCCGGACCCCGCCAAGCCCTTCCCGATGCCCCAGAACCCGTGGGACCTGCCGCGCAGCGCCTCCGGTTCCTCGTCGGGCACGGGGATCGCGGTGTCGGCGGGCATGGTCCTCGGCGGCCTCGGGACGGACACCGGCGGTTCGACGCGCGGGCCGTCGTCGTTCAACGGCATCAGCGGCATCAAGCAGACGTTCGGCCGCGTGTCGAAGTACGGGTGCGTGCCGCTGGGCTACAGCCTCGACCACATCAACCCGATGGCGCGCAGTGCGTACGACTGCGCGCTGATCCTCCAGGTGATCGCCGGGTACGACCCGCGCGACCCCACGACCATCGACGTCCCGGTGCCGGACTACATCGCCGCGCTCACGGGCAGCGTCGCGGGCGTGCGCATCGGCATTCCGACGACGTACTTCTTCGACGCCCCGGAGCTCGACGCCGAGGTGAAGGCGTCGGTGATGGCCGCGATCGAGACGCTGAAGGCCGCGGGCGCGACCGTCGTCGACGTGCCGATCCCGTACCTCGCCGAGGCGAAGGACGCGAACACGATCATCATGGCCGGCGAGTCCGGCGCGTACCACCGCCCCGACGTCGGCACGAAGTTCGATGACTACGGCCGCTTCACGGTGCAGTCGGTGACGCGAGGCAACCTGTACAGCGCATCGGACTACGTGCAGGCGCAGCGCTTCCGCTCCTACTTCAAGAAGGCCGTCGCCGCGGCGATGGCGCCGATCGACGTGCTGATCACGCCGACCTCGACGACGACCGCGACGCTGCGCGAGGAGATGATGGCCGACCCGAACCGCCAGCTCACGGCGCGCAGCTTCACCGGCGTCTGGAACCTCACCGGCCTGCCGGCGATGGCGATTCCGACCGGCATGAGCAGCGCCGCGCTGCCGATGCCGATGTCGATGCAGATCATCGGCAAGCCGTTCGCGGAGGAGATGGTGCTGAACGTCGCGGACGCCTACCAGCGCATGACCGCGCACCACCTCAACGTCCCGCCGATCGCGGCGGCCGTCGCCGTCTAGCACGGGCTGCCTCGAGGACCACGGGAGCCCGCCGCAAGGCGGGCTCCCGCTGCTTGTGCGCGCGCCCTATCCTGTCCTCGACGCCACCGACCGGCGTCCGAGGAGGCGCGATGCCGCTGGCCCAGTCGATCCCCGCCGCGATGCTGTACGACGCGATCCTCGACGCCGGCATCACCGACATCGTTGCGGTGCCCGACACGCACCAGCGCTCGCTCATCGAGCTGATCGTCGAGCGTGGCACGCCCCCGTTCATCCAGGCGGCGACCGAGGACGAGGCCATCGCGATCGCCGCCGGCATGATCATCGGGGGGCGCCGCCCGCTGCTCCAGATCCAGCACGCGGGGCTGTACGCCTGCGTGAACAACCTGCGCGGGCTCGGCATCGACGCCGAGTTCCCGATCCCGATGCTGATCGGCCTCCTCGGCCGCGACGTGACGAGGACACCGCGCGACAACCACGACTCGATGGTGCGCTACGCGGAGCCGCTGCTCGACACGCTGGAGATCCCGCACGTGCTCCTCGACGGGCCGGACGACGTCGAGCGGCTCGGCGAGGCGTGCCGGCAGGCGTGGGAGCGCTCGGGGCCGGTCGCAATCCTCGTCGGCGCGGCGACGATCTAGGACGAAGGAGCGCTCGATGAACGACGGCCCGCGCATCTCGCTCGATTCCGCGCTCACCACGCTCGCCCGACGACGCGAGCAGCAGGTCGTCGTCGCGACGATGACGGCACTCGCGCCGTGGCGCGCGAAGGCCGGCACGGACCGTGACATCGGGTGCGTCGGCTTCATGGGCGGCGCGTCCACCTTCGGCCTCGGCATCGCGCTCGCGCGACCGGACGTGCCGGTGTGGATCATCGACGGCGACGGGTCGCTGATGATGCAGCTCGGCTCGCTGGTCACGATCGCGAACGCCGCGCCTCGACGCTTCCTGCATGTAGTGCTGCACAACGGCGTGTACGACACCAGCGGCGCGCAGCCGATCCTCGTCGAGGGCACGGTGTCGTTCACCGGGCTCGCGGAGGCCGCCGGGTACGCGCGCGCCGTGCGCTTCGACAACGTCGAGTCGTTCGACGCCGCACTCGACGAGCTGCTCGAGGTCGACGGGCCGGTGCTCGTGGAGTTGATGACGCAGGCGACGGGCGCGGGCTACGTCACGCCCGCGCCGACCGAGACACGCCAGCGCCACGCGCTTGCCCTCGCGTGGCCCGCGCTGCGCGACGCACTCGCCGGCGCCTGAGGCTACACTCGGCGCATGCCCAACCTCTTCGACCACGTCCCCCTCTCCGAGCAGGCGAAAGCCGAGCTGGCGCCGACCGGCGTCCTGCGCGCCGGCGTGAACATGGGCAATCCGCTACTCGTGACCGGGCGCACTGCCGACGGTGGTCCGGACGGCGTGTCGCCGGACATGGCGCGCGCGATCGCCGTGCGCCTCGGCGTGCCGGTGGTGCTGGTGCCCTTCGCGAGCCCCGCCGTGCTGGGCGACGCCGTGGACACGGACGCGTGGGACATCGCGCTGATCGGCGCGGAGCCGCAGCGCGCCGAGTTCATCGAGTTCAGCCCGCCGTACGTCGAGATCGAGGCGACCTACCTCGTCCCGCCCGGATCGCCGATCCAGGCGCTCGCCGAGGTGGACCAGCCTGGCGTGCGCATCGCCGTCTCCGGGCGGAGCGCGTACGGCCTGTGGCTGGAGCGCAACATCCAGCACGCGACGCTGCACCGCGCCGACAGCCCCGAGGCGGCCGTGCGCCTGTTCCTGGACGAGCGCCTGGACGCGCTGGCGAGCCTGCGGCCCGCGCTGCTCGACGACACGACCTCGCTGCCGGGGGCGCGCGTCCTCGATGGCCAGTTCGCCTCGGTGCAGCAGGCGATCGGCACGAGCAAGAAGAACCCCGCCGGCGCCGCCTTCCTGCGCGTGTTCATCGAGGAGGCGAAGGCCGTCGGCTTCGTCGCCGGCCTCATCGAGCAGCGCGGCCTCGTCGGCCGTCTGGCGGTCGCGCCGCCCGCGTAGGCTGCGATCGTTCTGCAAGAGATCGAGCGCCTCGACGCATTCGTCCGCGAGGATCGGTACCGTAAATTCAGATCAGTCAGGCGGCAGCGATGCAGCCTGAAAGGAAGCCCCCGACTCGTTCGGGGGCTTTCCGCGTATGGAGCGGTGTCGAGAGAACCACCGCCCACGCCACGCACGCTGCGATCGTTCTGCAAGAGATCGAGCGCCTCGACGCATTCGTCCGCGAGGATCGGCGCCGTACATTCAGATCAGTCAGGCGGCAGCGATGCAGCCTGAAAGGAAGCCCCCGACTCGTTCGGGGGCTTTCCGCGTGCATCGCGTCGCGAGGATCGCAGGACAGGCCGCTGCTACATTCGTCATCGGCCACCGTACGAGGTGCGCCGTCGCGAAGGAGCCTCGTGCGCCCGATCCACCTCGCCGGCACGCTCGCGCTCGCCCTGATCTGGGGCGCATCGTTCATGCTGGTCGCGGTGCTGGTGCGCGAGCTGTCGCCGCTCGCGATCGCATGGAGCCGCCTCGGCGGCGGTGCGGCGGTGATCCTCGCCCTCGCGACCGTGCGAGGCGCCTCGATCCCGCGGTCGCGCGCGTTCTGGGGCCACGTCACCGTGCTGGCCGTGTTCGCGAGCACGCTCCCGTTCGTGCTGATCCCGCTCGGCCAGCGCGACGTCCCGTCGAACCTCGCCGCGATCTTGAACGCGTCCGTCCCGATCTGGACCGGCACGTTCGCCTACGCGCTGCTGCCGAACGAGCGGCTGTCGAGGACGCGCGTCGCCGGGCTGGCCCTCGGCTTCATCGGCGTGGCGGCGGTGATCAGTCGCGACGGGCTGATGCTGGACGGCGCGGCGCTGCGCGGGCAGCTCGCGATCCTCGGCGCCGCCGCCTGCTACGGCATCGGTGCGGTCTACTTCCGGCGATACCTGGTCGGACGCGACTCCACGTTCATCGCGGGCAGCCAGAGCGCGATCGGCTTCGTGCTGATCACACCGGTGATGATCGCCGCCGGCGCGACGCCCGACCCGTCGAGGCTCGCCACGGAGACGATCCTCGCGGCGCTGGCACTCGCGTTCCTGTGCTCGGGGATCGCGATCGTGATCTACTACTGGCTGTTGCGCGAGGTGACCGCCGCACAGGCGACGACCTCGACGTACCTGATTCCGATCTCAGCGATCGCGTGGGGCTGGCTCGTGCTGGGCGAGCGGCTCACGTGGACGGTGCTGCCGGGACTGGCGCTGATCATCCTCGGCGTGTGGCTGCTGAACCGCCCCGCGCCCACCCCCGCCATCGCCGCCGCCGAGGCGCCCCGCTAAGTTCGACGCACCCGACCGCATCGACGCGAGACGTGCTGCTTTTGCAACGCCGCGCCCGCCCTGCTCTGCGCTCCTCGCATGCACGAGCGGCGACAGTGATCTCGAGGCACCGAACGCCTCGGCGATCCGAGCGCAGAACGGAGATCGACATGACGAACGAACCGGCGAAGCCCGGATTTGACCGGACCGCGGACATCGCGAGGCCCATCGAGCGGAAGGCCGAGCAGGACGAGAGCCAGCCCGGCGCTCGCCCGATCCACAACGACGGCGCGGCCCGCAAGGACTCGCCCCCCGTCGAGGAGACCGACCGCTCCTAGTCAGCAGCCCAGCTGAGCAGCCCGCCGGGGAGGGCGGGCTGCTCCATGCCCGGCGCGTCGCGTATCACGGCTCGCGGCACATCCCGTGTATGCGCGGTCTATCTGCGTTCAATCAGGACGAAACGTGGCCGCGCTACGGTGCACCTCGAACCCCCCGAGGAGGCGCCATGACAACCACAGAAGCACGCCCCGCGTCGACGTCCACGACGACGCAGTTCGACCTGACGACCGCCAGCGTCGCCGACATCAACGCCGCGTTCGATGCCGGCGCCCTGACGTCCGAGCAGCTGACGCAGATGTACCTCGACCGCATCGAGGCGTACGACCACGCCGGGCCGAAGATCAACGCGGTGCTCGCGCTGAACGGCGAGGCGCTGGCGACGGCGCGTGCCCTCGACATCGAGCGCGAAGCGTCCGGGCCGCGCTCGCCGCTGCACGGCATCCCGGTGATCCTGAAGGACGTGTTCGACACGGCCGACATGCCGACGACCGGCGGCTACCTGCCGCTGAAGGACGTGAAGCCGACGCGCGACGCGACGATCGTCCAGCGCCTGCGCGAGGCCGGCGCGATCATGCTCGCGAAGGTGAACCAGAGCGACTGGTACGCCGCGCCGGACATCATGGCGAGCAGCACGCTGGGCGGCTCCACGCTCAACCCGTTCGCCCTCGACCGCACGCCGGGCTGGTCCAGCGCCGGCACCGGCGCCGGCCTCGCCGCGCACTTCGGCACGGTGGGCCTGGGCAGCGAGACGGGCTTCTCCATTCGCACACCCACCAGCGACAGCAACCTGTTCGGCCTGTCGACGACGTCCGGCCTGATCAGCCGCGCGGGCCAGATGTGGAGCTACATCACCGGCGAGCGCGGCGGCCCGATGGCGCACAGCGTCTACGACCTGGCGGTGACCCTCGACATCATCGCGGGCTTCGACAGCGACGACCTGTGGACCGCGAACAGCCTCGGCAAGATGCCGATGGAGCCGTACGTCAGCTTCATCAACCCGGACGGCATCCGCGGAGCCCGCGTCGGCGTGCTGAAGGAGGCCTTCGACTTCCCGATGGTCGACCCCGAGGTCCTCGAGCTGGCGAAGAAGGCGATCGCGGTGTTCGCGGAGAACGGCGCGTCCGTCTTCGAGCCGGTGTCGCTGAACATCGACCTGCCGAACTACCTGCTGGGCAACGGCATGCCGAGCAAGTTCGAGCGCATCCACGCGATCAACCAGTACCTCTCGCGCCACGGTGCGGAGTACCCGTTCAAGAACGCGGCGGAGCTGCTGCTCGACCACGCCGGCATGCCCGAGCGCGTGCAGCCGCGCGTGGAGATCACGGACCCGGCCGGCCTGGACCGGAACCCCGAGTACCACGCGATCCTCGAGGGGCGCACGCGGCTGCGCGAGTCGGTGATCGCGCTGATGGACCGCTACGGCCTCGACGCGCTGATCTACCCGCACAAGCTGCACGGCCCGCTGCCGATCGGCCCGAAGGACGACCCGGAGCGCGCGTACAAGCCGAACCAGATGAGCCCGACGGCTGGCCTGCCGGCATTCATCGTGCCGATGGGCTTCACGCCGGAGGGGCTGCCGGTCGGCCTGGAGATCCTCGGCCGCCCGTGGAGCGAGCCGACGCTGATCAAGCTCGCCAGCGGCTTCGAGGCGGTGACGAACAACCGCCGCGTGCCGGCGACCACGCCGCCGCTGCCCGGGGAGACCTTCGAGTACTAGCCGCCTCGACGGCACGCAGTTCGCGAAGGCCCGCCTCCCGGCGGGCCTTCTGCATGTCGGACGGGCGTCACGGCACGCCTCGTACAATCGGGTCATGACGACCGACGATCGAGGCGCGCTCGACGGCGCGCTGGTCTCGCAGCTCACGGACCTGCTCGCGATCCAGTACGGCCTGACGCTGCGCCGCCTGGAGGCCGCGCCGCGCGGCTGGACGGGCGAGACGTTCGTCGCGACCGACAGCAGCGGGTGGCGCTGCTTCGTGAAGGCGTACCGCCCCGACCGCCTGCCGCCCGATGCGATCGCCGCACTTTCCGTCCTCCACGAGATGCACCGTCGAGGCTTCCGCCGCGCCACCCGCCCGATCGCGACGACCGCCGGGACGCTGCGAGCCGCATGGCGCGACCGCGTGGTCGTCCTGTTCGACTACATCGACGGCACGCCCACGACCTCGTTCGACGCGGCCGAGGTCGGTCGCCTCGTCGCGGAGGTCCACGACCTGACGACCGCGCTGACGACACCGATCGTGCGCGAGACGTTCGCTTCGCCGTACGCCGCCGACCTCCAGCGCGTGCTGGCCGACGTGAGCGCGGCCGCCGAGCGCGACGAGATCACGCACGGCCTGCGCACCTTCGTCATCGAGCGACGCGACGAGCACGAACGGGACTGGGCGACGTTCGACGAGGTCCGTGCGCGCTGCCAGGCTGCCGCGTTCGACCTCGTCGTCACGCACGGCGACGTGCAGTGGAACGTCATGGCAGGCGCCGACGGCACGCTGTCGCTGGTCGACTGGGACGAGTTGCTCCTCGCGCCCGCGGAGCGCGACACGTGGAGCTTCGACGACCGTCCCGCGTTCGCCGCGGCGTACCACGCGACACGGGCGAACGGCGCGATGCCCGGTGGCCCGTCGCGCGAACTCGCGACGAGGTTCTACGTCTTCGAGCGGTACTTCAGCGAGGTCCTCGGCTTCGCGACCGCGATCCTCGGCGATGCGCCGCCCGCGCGCCGCGCCGAGGCGCTCGCGCTGCTGGACGGCGAGTGGATGGAGGGGCTGCGCGCGCGGATGCACGCGCCGGAGTAGCCGGGCGCCTCGACGACCGCTTGCGGCTTACGGCGCCCCACGTGCATTCTGCGGGCACCGTGCCACCGGCGCGCGCAGCGAGGGAGGCCGTGTGCGCCGATTCTTTCCGAACGTCTACGAGGGATGGCTGGTCGTCGCCGCCTCGGCGTTCTACATCACGCTGACCTCGGGTGCGATCAACTACGGCTTCGGCACGATCTTCCTGCCGCTGCGCGAGGAGTTCGGCTGGGGCGTCGCCGCGACGGCGTTCGCGTTCTCCGTGCGGCAGGAGGCCAGCGGCATCGCCGCCCCGTTCATCGGGATGGTCAACGATCGCTTCGGGCCACAGCGCACCGTCGCTCTCGGCGTGCTGTTCGTATCGGGCGCGGTGTTCGGGCTCTCGTTCATCCAGAGCATCTGGCAGTTCTACCTCGCGATGCTGGCGATCTCGATCGGCGCGAGCAGCGTCGGCGGCCCCGTCGGGATGGCCGCCGTCACCACGTGGTTCGAGCGGCGACGCGCGACCGCGCTGGCGGTGATGACGATCGGCGGAGGCCTCGCCGGAGTGATGGTGGTGCCGATCGCGGCGCTCGTCGTGAGCCTCGGCTGGCGCGAGGCCGTGCGCATCGAGGCGCTCGTGCTGCTGATCGCCGGGATCGTGCCCGCTTCGACGACGCGGTTCCGCCCGAACGACCACCCCCAGCCGATGGACGGCAGTCAGCAGACGACCGCCGATGGGAAGCCGGTGAAGACGCACGCCCGCTGGGGCATCCCGGCGAAGATCGCGATCCGCACGCCCTCCTTCGGAATGCTCACGCTCGGCCTCGCGGCGATCTCGTTCGGCACCGCAAGCGTGATCGTGCTGCAGATCCCGTACTTCGTCTCGATCGGCATCCCCGCGGCGGTCGCCGCCTCGACGGTCACGGTGTACGCGGTGACCTCGGTCGCCGGGCGGCTGGCGTTCGGCATGCTGGCGGACAGGTACAGCGGACGGGCGATCCTGCTGACGTGCATGACGATGACGGCGATCGGCCTCGCGCTGCTGCCGCTGGTGCAGGTGCCGTGGCACGCGGTCGGCGTGCTGCTGCTGCTCGGGCCCGGCATCGGCGGGACAGTCCCCGTGCGCGCCGCGATGATCGCGGACAGCTACGGGACGACGCACTTCGGGACGATCAACGGCGTCGTGACGTTCGTGCGGACGCTCGGCTCAGCCCTCGGACCGCTCGTCGTCGGCCTCGCGGTCGACCGCGCCGGCGGCGACTACACGGTGGGCTGGCTCATCTCGGCGGGTGTCGTCGTGGTCGGCCTGTGTGCCCTGATCTTCGAGCGCCCGCCCGAGGCGCTCCGTGCCGAGTGGCGCGCGCGCGCGACCGCCGAGGCAGCCAGCGGCGGCTAGGCGCCCTGCTCCGGCGCGGTGCCGGTACCGCCGGCGACCATCGCGACGATCGGGATCGTGAACGTGAACGTCGAGCCGACCCCGGGCTCGCTCTCGACGGACAGCGCCCCGCCGTGCAGCTCGACGAGGCTCCGCGTGATCGACAGGCCGAGGCCCGTCCCCCCGACGCCCGACGTCGCGGGGTTCCGCGCGCGGAAGAAGCGTTCGAAGATGCGTGGCATCTCGTCCTGGTGGATGCCGATGCCCTGGTCCTGCACGGCGATCGCGACCATGTCGTCCACCACCGTGGCCATGATCCGGATCGTCGTCCCCGGCCCCGAGTACTTCGAGGCATTCGAGATGAGGTTCACAAGGATCTGATCGAGGCGATCCGGATCCCCGACGATGTCCGGCAGGTCCTGCCCCACGTCCACCCGCACGGTCTGCTGCTTTTCCTGCAGCGTGACCTGCATCCCGATGAGCGACCGTTCGACGAGCCGCGCGACGTCGAGGACGTCCGCGTGCAGCTCGATGCGGCCGGCCTCGATGCTCGCGGCGTCGAGGAGGTCGCCGATGAGCGTGAGCAGCCGGTCCACGTTGCGGTTCACGCCCGCGAGCAACGTGTGCTGCGGCTCGGACAGCGACTCCGAGTCGGAGTCGAGGAACAGGTCGAGGTAACCCTTCACCGACGTCAGCGGCGTGCGGAGCTCGTGCGAGACCATCGAGATGAACTCCGACTTCAGCCGGTCCGCCTCGCGCTCCTTCGTGACGTCGCGGAAGGCGTACACCCGGGCCAGCTGCGCGTCGCCCGAGCCGAGCACCGGCGTCGAGTACAGGAACAGCTGCCGGGGCAGCGGCCGCAGCACCTCGACGTCATGGTGAGCTGCACGCTGCTCCTCGTCACGGCGTGCTTCGGAGCACCGGCACACCGTACCGAGGGCATGTTACGCGGGCGTCACCACGATCCCTCAGGGCGCCCTCGACGGTGCACGCGCGCCGGCGTCGGAAAAGCGAACACCC
>CANJBO010000025.1 GCA_947472995.1 Chloroflexota bacterium | reverse complement strand
GTGCGTCTCGGTGAAGGGGCCGTCGGTGACGGTGACCTTCCCGCCCGAGAGGTTCACCCGGAACCCCTCCGCGCTCGGCTGGAGGCCGCCGCCGGAGACGAACACGCCCGGCTTGAGCCCGCCGATCCACTGTCCCATCGCCTCGATCAGCTCGAGGCTGGGCATCTCGCCGGCCTCGGACTGCGGGGTTGCCTTCACGATGCACATGTACTGCATGGGTGCCTCACTTCTTGCTCAACCGGGCGGTCCATCAGTCCGCCGCTACAACCACGTCGAACGACGACGGGCCAGATCGGCAGCCTCCCACGAAATTTCCAGGAAAATTTTCGCGATGGGTCGAGGCGGGTACGATGCGCCCTGGCCCACCCGCTCTCACACGGCCGCGCGAGGATTGGAACGAGGATGCCCGAGCCCCAGCCGTTCAGCGAGCGTCCCCTGCCCCGCCGCCCCGACGACGAGCAGCCCGCCGAGTTCCGCCGCGAGATCGGTGGCATCACGCTCGCCGGGTTCGAGTGGGCCGGCGACGGGCCGCCGATCGTGATGACGCACGGCACCGGCTTCCACGCGCGCGTCTGGGACTCGATCGCCCGCCGGCTGCCGGGGCGGCGCGTGATCGCCCTCGACCTCCGCGGGCACGGCCGCAGCAGCAAGCCGGACGAGCCCTACTGGTGGTCGAAGTTCTCGGACGACACGGCCGGCCTGATCGAGGCGCTCGACCTGCGCGAGGTCGTTGGCGTGGGGCACTCGATGGGCGGCTACACGATCGCGGACGCCGCGCGGCGCGCCCTCGACCGGTTCGCGGCGTTGGTGCTCATCGACCCCACGATCATGCGCTCGCGGCCGAGCACCGGCCCGGCGAACGGGAGCGGATCGGGGCCGCTGGACTTCGTGTCGAAGCGGCGCAACGAGTGGGGCTCGGTCGAGGAGATGGTGGAGCGGTTCGCCCCGCGCTTCCCGTACAACGTGTGGGCCCCGGGCATCCTCGACGACTACGCACGCTACGGGCTGCTACCCGCGCCCTCCGGCGAGGGCCTCATCCTCGCCTGCCCCCCGAAGGTCGAGGCGGCCGTGTACGCCGGCCGCGAGTCGCCCGACGGCGACCTGAGCCAGCACCTGGACGCGCTGCGCCTGCCCGCGCGCGTCCTGCGGGCGCGGGCGCCCGAGCCGGGCGAGCAGGCGGCGCCGTTCACCGTCTCGCCGACGATGCCCGACCTCGCCGAACGGCTGCCGGACGCCCTCGACGTCCCCCTGCCGCACCTGAGCCATTTCATCCCGATGGAGGCCCCCGACCTAGTCGCGTGGCACATCATCGAGGCGACGGATGCGGTCGAGGCAGCCCGCCGCTAGCGGCCGAACGGCGCATCGAGGCAAAACGTAGCCCCGGGCTCCGGGGAGGAGCGCGGGGCTACTGGTTCCGCCACCGGTGCCACCGCCCGCGGCAGCGAGCGATGTCGGTACGGCGGATCCTCGAGTCGGCGCATCTCCATCATCGGCCGACGGGCTCGCCTCGGGGCCGGTGCTGCGGCCGTCCCCGGTGCGTTTCCGAACGGCCAGCGCCGAACGGCCTCACTGTAGCCGGGGCCGTCATGAATTACAAATGGAATGTTCATCCATCCCGGTCCGCGCCTATCTGAGAGCGGTTCGGGATGAAACCGCGCCCCTGTCGACCCGCCGGGAACGTCCGC
Source organism: Chloroflexota bacterium (assembly GCA_947472995.1). Taxonomy (GTDB): domain Bacteria; phylum Chloroflexota; class Dehalococcoidia; order UBA2979; family UBA2979; genus SHYQ01. The sequence goes on along the minus strand of CANJBO010000025.1, from coordinate 17,403 downwards.
CGACCTACGTTCGGCTGGCGTAGAGGAGGGCTCCGATGGAATTCAAGGGAACGTATGTCATGGCCGCGCTCGTCGTCCTCGGCGGGGTGGCGGCGATCGCCGTGACCGGCGGCGTCTGGGGCACCGTCGCGTTCGGCTGGGGCCTGACCGCGATCGTGATCGGCGCCGTGCTGTTCACCCTGGCCTGGCGCTCCTCCCGCGGCGCGGTCCGCGAGGAGACCCCGGCGGTCAGCACCAACGCCCCGTTCGCGGGCTACCCGATGGACCGCGCGCTCGGCATCTTCGACCTCGAGCGCGATGCGACCGAGGCGACCGCCGACCTGCGCGCCGCGGGCTACCCCGACGTCGCACGCTTCGCCGGCACGGACGGCGCGCAGCGCCTCGACTCGCAGGGCACCGAGCACGGCGTCGCGCAGCGCATCGAGCGGACGATCGACCACGTCGCCTCGGATGTCTCGGACCTCGAGCAGTACGACGAGGCGGTACGCCTCGGCAGCATCGTGATCGGCGTGCGCGTCCCGAGCGCGGACCGGCGCGAGCGCGTGGCGGACATCATGCGCCGCCACCGCGGCCACGACGTGCGCTACTTCGGCGGCATGGCGGCCGAGTCGCTGAGCCCCGACCCGTCGCGCGTCCGCGCCGACTAGCGCGCGCTCACAGCAGGGCACATCACTGCCGCGCTGGGGGGACTCCGGGGACCTGCGGCCCTGGGGCTCCCCCAGCGCGGCGGTCGTCTTCCCGGCATCGCTCGATGCCCCCTCGGCAACGCCAGGAAGTGCCACGCTTCTGCGACGTGCCTCATCCGAGGCAGGACGTGCGCTAGACCGACACACGCCTACGGTGACCGCGACGCACACGAGAAGACACGACGCTCGACCGCACCGCTGGAGGCCTGCCCTTGAATCGCACGGTGTTCATGGACGCGGACGGCACGCTGGTCGAGAGCGCGCCCGCGCACGATCCCACCCAGCTCCGGCTCATCCCCGCCGCGCGTCGCGGCCTGATGCGACTGGTGCGCGAGGGCTTCTCGATCGTGATCGTCGCGAACCAGTCCGGGATCGCGCACGGCAAGTTCCCCGAGTCCATGATGCCGTCGGTGCAGAGCCGCCTCTCCGATCTCTTCGCGCCGATGGGCGCACACCTCGCCGGGTTCTACTACTGCCCCCATCACCCGGAAGGCTCCGTTCGCCAGTTCGCGATCCACTGCGAGTGCCGCAAGCCGGCCGCCGGCCTCATCCTGCGCGCCGCCGAGGAGCTGAGCGTCGAGCCCGCCGAGACGTGGATGGTGGGCGACACGCTGGACGACGTGGAGGCCGGCAACCGCGCCGGCTGCCGCACGATCCTCCTCGACAACGGCAACGAGACGGAGTGGCGCATGGACGGGAAGCGCTGGCCCGGCGCCGTCGTCACCGACCTGGACCGCGCCGTCCCGCTGATCCTCGGCACCGAGGTCGCAGAGGTGCGTCGCACCTCGTAGCGCACCTCATCCACCACTCGGTTTGCGTGTCGTGCGCCGCGTCGAACACAATCCGACGACGGAGGCACGATGACCGCGACGATCTACGACACGCCCGATGACGCCCTGGATGGCATCACCGATGGCGTGCGCGTGATGTTCGGCGGCTTCTCCGGCGCCGGCGCCCCGACGAACCTCATCCGCGCGCTGCGCCGTCGAGGCACCCGCGGGATCACCGGCATCGCCAACAACATCGGCTACGGCGACTTCCTCGTGGAGCTGTGCGAGGACGGGCAGCTCGCCGGGATGATCTGCACCTTCGCCACGCGCGCCTCGGTCGCGCTGCGCAGCCGCTTCGACGAGCAGCTCGCGCGCGGCGAGGTGACGCTGGAGCTGACGCCGCAGGGCACGTTCGCAGAGCGCATCCGTGCCGGCGGCGGCGGGCTCGGCGGGGTGCTCACGCGCAGCGGCCTCGGCACCCCGGTCGCCGAGGGCAAGACGACGATCGAGGTCGACGGTGAGACGTACCTCCTCGAACGCCCGTTGCGCGCGGACGTCGCGATGATCCGGGCGCAGCGCGCCGACCGCCTCGGCAACCTCGAGTACCGCGGCGCGGCGCGCAACTTCAACCCGGTGATGGCGACCGCTGCCGACCTCGTGATCGTCGAGGTGGACGAGATCGTGGAGGTCGGCGCGATCGACCCGGAGCGCGTCGGCACGCCGGCCGTCTTCGTCGATCGGATCATGCAGTGCCCGCGCATCCCGGTGCCGTTCCGATGACCGCACCGCAGGGCCTCACCCGCGAGCTGATCGCACTGCGCGTCGCGCGCGAGCTGCGCCCCGGCATGGTCGTGAACCTCGGCATCGGGATGCCGACGCTCGTGCCGAGCCACCTCCCCCCCGACCACGGGCTGCTCTTCCAGAGCGAGAACGGCATCCTCGGCCTCGGCGCAGTGCGCGAGGGGGGCGACGGCTACGGGGAGATCGACCCCGACCTGCTGAACGCCGGCGGCCAGCCCGTGCGCCTCGCGCTCGGCGCGAGCTTCTTCGACTCGGCGACCTCGTTCGCGATGATCCGCGGGGGGCACGTGCACACCGCCGTCCTCGGCGGGCTGCAGGTCGCGGCGAACGGCGACCTCGCCAACTGGACGGTGCGGCAGGACGGCGGCGGCAGCATCGGCGGCGCGATGGACCTGGCGTCGGGCGCGCAGCGCGTGATCGTCGCGATGGAGCACACCACGCGCGACGGCGGCTCGAGGCTCCTCGAGCGCTGCACCTACCCGCTGACGGCGCAGGCCTGCGTCGACCTCGTCGTCACGAACCTCGCCGTGATCGCCGTCGAGGCGGGCGGCTTCGTCCTGCGCGAGGTCGCCCCCGGCGTGACCGCCGCGCAGGTGCAGGCTGCCACGGACGCACCGCTGGCACTGGCCCCCGACCTGCGGGAGATGGCGCTCTAGCCTCGACGCCCGCTACGACGCGATGCGGCGTCCCGCGGTCAGCGTGATCACCAGCGGGCGGGTGACGGTGCCGCCCGGCTCCGCCTCGACCATCGCGCGCAGATCGGCGACGAGGCCCGCGCGCGGCCCCGGCTCCATGTCCTGCGTGTTCGAGTACGACATGAGGAGGTCGGCGTACTCCGCGCCGGTGTACGTCTGGTCCCAGCGGTAGCGCCACAGCCGGAGGTCCTCGAACAGCGCGCTGTCCTGCATCTGGAGCAGGATCGGCGGCACCACCTCGATCGGCAGCCCGACGCCGCGCGGTTCGCCCGGGCGGTGCTTCTCGTAGATCGGGTGGGAGCGGTCGAAGAAGCCGCGGTCAACGTCGGACGCCACCTGGTTCGTGTCGATCACTGCCAGCACACCGCCCGGCCCGAGCAGCGCGTACGGCCGCTCCATGCGCGCGGCGGGCTCGACCCAGTGGTAGGCGGTCGCGGAGACGACGGCATCCCACGTGCCCTCGGCGAGCGGGACGCTCTCGAACGCGCCGGTGACGACGCGCAGGTCGTGGTTCGTGCGGTACTTCTCCGCGAGGAACGCCGCGAGGCTCGGCCCCAGCTCGACCGCCGTCACCAGCGCCCCCCGCCCGAGGAGCGCCTGCGTCGCCTGCCCCGTCCCCGGGCCCACCTCGACGATCTCCGGGCGCTGGGTGTCACGGCGCTCGCGGAGGTACGTGAAGAGGTCGTCGAAGAGCTCGGCGGGGTAGAGCGGCCGGGCGCGGTCGTAGATCTCGGGCACGCTGTCGAACGCGCTCTGCTTGTCGGGCTGCTGCATCGGGCACCTCCTGTGATCGCGGGATGTCGAGGCACAAACGGCGCACATCGTATCGAGCGCGGCCGGCTTCGTCATTCGCGACGTGATATGGACAACCTCGATCGGGCCGCACTATCGTCGCCGCGTCCCAGGACAGAACGCACGCACGAGGAGCACAGCCATGACGACCGGACGGGCACTGCCGACGCAGGAAGAGGTGCTGGGCTACTTCAAGAGCTGCAGCAACTGGGGCCGCTGGGGCGCCGACGACCAGCGAGGCACCCTGAACCTGATCACGCCGGAGAAGATCCAGCGCGCCGCCGCGCTGATCAAGGACGGCGTCTCTGTCTCGTGCGAGCGGCCGATCACCTACAACCTCGCCGCGCCCAGCGTGTCCATCCACTACATGACCGGCACCGGCGAGGCGCAGGTGCCCGGCACCCCGAACGTCGCGGGCGGCTCCGGCGACTTCTTCGGGATGGCGCCGCACGGCTACACGATCACCCACATGGACGCTCTCTCCCACATCTTCTGGGAGGGCTACATGTACAACGGCAAGCCCGCGAACCTGATCACCGCCCGTGGCGGCGCGACGACCCACTCGATCGAGGTGCCCGCCGAGCGCGGCATCGTCGGGCGCGGCGTGCTCCTCGACATCGCACGGCTGCGCGGCGTGAAGTGGCTGGAGCACGGCACGCCGGTCCTCCCTGAGGACCTCGAGGAGGCCGAGCGGGCGCAGGGCGTGCGCGTGGAGGAGGGCGACATCCTCTTCATCCGCACCGGCCACTACCGTCGGCGGAAGGAGGAGGGCGACGACGCGGTCCCCTCGAACCACCGCCCGGGTCTGCACGTCGCGGCGATGCCGTGGCTCCACGAGCGCGGCGTCGCCGTCCTCGCCGGGGAGGCGCCGGAGGTGGTGCCGAGCGGCTACCCGCTGAACACGCTGCCGGTGCACCACGTCGCCATCACGGCGATGGGCCTCTACATGATCGATGCGGCCAACTTCGACGAGCTGGCGGCGGCGTGCGAGGAGCGCAACCGCTGGGAGTACTTCATGACGATCGCCCCGCTGAAGTACACCTTCGGCACGGGCAGCGCGGTGAACCCGATCGCCGTCTTCTAGGGACGCGCGAGCCTCGACGGGAAGCCCGCCTCTTGGGCGGGCTTCCTGGTATCGGGGGCACCTCGACACGCCTCGCGGGGGCCGAGGCAGTCCCAACGCGGATTCGCCCGTAGAATGATCGTTCGTAGAAGGGGCGGCCGTCGTGTTCCAGAAAGTCCTCGTCGCCAACCGTGGCGAAATCGCGATCCGCGCCTTCCGCGCCTGCTACGAGCTGGGCGTGCGCACCGTCGCCGTCTTCCCGTACGAGGACCGCGGCTCGACCCACCGCCTGACCGCCGACGAGGCCTACCAGATCGGCACGCCCGGCCACCCCGTCCGCGCCTACCTCGATGTGGACGAGATCATCCGCGTAGCGAAGGCCTGCGGCGCCGACGCGATCTACCCCGGCTACGGCTTCCTGTCGGAGAACCCCGCTCTCGCCGAGGCTGCCGAGGCCGCCGGCATCACCTTCATCGGCCCGCCCCCGCGTGTCCTGGAGATGGCCGGCAACAAGGTCACCGCGAAGGAGCACGCGGTCGCGGCGAACGTGCCGGTGCTCCGGTCCACGCCGGCGTCCCGCGACGTCGAGGAGCTGCTGCGCGCGGCGGACGGCATCGGCTTCCCGATCTTCGCGAAGGCGATCGCCGGCGGCGGCGGACGCGGCATGCGCCGCGTCAACACGCGCGAGGAGCTCCCCGCCGCCCTCGAGGAGGCGATGCGCGAGGCCGAGACGGCCTTCGGCGACCCGACGATGTTCCTGGAGCAGGCGTTCATCCACCCCCGTCACATCGAGGTGCAGATCCTCGCGGACGCGGCGGGCGAGACCGTGCACCTGTTCGAGCGCGACTGCTCGCTCCAGCGCCGCCACCAGAAGGTGATCGAGATCGCGCCCGCGCCGAACCTGCCCGAGTCGACCCGCAACGCCCTCTACCGCGACGCCGTCGCCTTCGCGCGCTCGATCGGCTACGTGAACGCGGGCACCGTCGAGTTCCTCGTGTCGACCGAGGGCGACAACGCCGGCCAGCACGTGTTCATCGAGATGAACCCGCGCATCCAGGTCGAGCACACGGTCACCGAGGAGATCACCGACATCGACCTCGTGCAGTCGCAGATCCGCATCGCGGCGGGCGAGCGGCTGAGCGACCTCGGCATCCGCCAGGAGGACCTGCGCATCCGCGGCGCGGCGCTCCAGTGCCGCATCACGACCGAGGACCCGCGCAACGGCTTCCGCCCCGACGTCGGTCGCATCACCACCTACCGCTCCCCCGGCGGCGCGGGCATCCGCCTCGACGGCGGCACGATCAACCTCGGCAGCGAGATCGGCCCGTACTTCGACTCGATGCTGGTGAAGCTCACCTGCCGCGGTGCGAACTTCGACGCCGCGGTCAGCCGCGCCCGCCGCGCGCTGGCGGAGTTCCGCATCCGCGGCATTTCCACGAACATCCCGTTCCTGCAGGCGGTGCTGGCCGACCCGGAGTTCGTCGCGGCGCACTTCACGACGTCCTTCATCGACGAGCGTCCCGACCTGATGAACGCCGACGTCACCCGCGACCGCGGCGGCCGCATCCTGAACTGGCTCGCGGACGTGACGGTGAACCAGCCGCACGGCGGCCGCGCCAAGATGGTCAGCCCCGCCGCGAAGCTCCCGCGCATCAGCATCGCCACGCCGCCGCCTCGAGGCTCGCGCGACCGCCTGCGCGAGATCGGCCCGGTCGCGTTCGCGCGCGAGCTGCGCGCGCAGACCGCGCTCGCCGTCACCGAGACCACGTTCCGCGACGCGCACCAGTCGCTGATCGCGACGCGCGTGCGCACGCGCGACCTCGTCGCGGTCGCGCCCTACGTCGCACGGATGACGCCGCAGCTGCTATCCGTCGAGGCATGGGGCGGCGCGACGTACGATGCCGCGCTGCGCTTCCTGGCGGAGGACCCGTGGGAGCGCCTCGCCGCGCTGCGCGAGGCGCTGCCGAACATCAACATCCAGATGCTGCTGCGCGGCCGCAACACCGTCGGCTACACCCCGTACCCGCAGGAGGTCACCGACGCCTTCGTGCGCGAGGCCGCCGCGACCGGCGTCGACATCTTCCGCATCTTCGACGCGCTGAACGACATCTCGCAGATGCGCCCGGCGATCGAGTCGGTGCTCGCGACCGGCACCTCCATCGCGGAGGTCGCGCTCTGCTACACCGGCGACCTCCTCGACCCGAGCGAGAAGCTGTACACGCTCGACTACTACCTGAAGCTCGCCGAGCAGATCGTCGAGGCGGGCGCGCACATCCTCGCGATCAAGGACATGGCGGGCCTCCTGCGCCCGGCCGCGGCCGAGGTCCTGGTGACCGCGCTGCGCGAGCGCTTCGACCTGCCGGTGCACCTGCACACGCACGACACGCCGGGCGGCCAGCTCGCCACGCTGCTCTCCGCGAGCCGCGCGGGCGTCGACGCCGTCGACGTCGCCAGCGCGCCGATGGCGGGCACCACCAGCCAGCCGCCGGCCTCCGCGCTGGTCGCCGCGCTCGCGCACACCGAGCGCGACACGGGGCTGTCGCTGGACGCCGTGTGCGACCTCGAGCCGTACTGGGAAGCGGTGCGCCGCGTGTACCAGCCGTTCGAGTCGGGCCTGCCCGCGCCGACCGGCCGCGTCTACAAGCACGAGATCCCTGGCGGCCAGCTCTCCAACCTCCGCCAGCAGGCGATCAGCCTCGGCCTCGGCGAGCAGTTCGAGAAGGTGGAGGACTGGTACGCCGCGGCGAACCAGATCCTCGGCCGCCCGACGAAGGTGACCCCCTCGTCGAAGGCGGTCGGCGACCTCGCGATCTACCTCGCGGCGGTCAACGCCGACCCCGCGGACTTCGAGGCGCACCCGGAGCGCTACGACATCCCGGACTCCGTGATCGGCTTCATGGCCGGTGAGCTGGGCGACCTCCCCGGCGGCTGGCCGGAGCCCTTCCGCAGCAAGATCCTCGAGGGCCGTCACATCGACATCGGCGTCACGCCGATCAGCGACGAGGCGCGCCCGGCGCTGGACGGCGACACCGCCGGGCGCCGGCGCATGCTCAACGAGCTGCTGTTCCCGGACGCGCTCCAGATCTACGAGGCGAACACCGCACAGTACGGCGACCTCTCCGTCCTCGACACCGTGGACTACCTCTACGGCCTCGACCGCGGCACGGAGCACCTCGTCGAGATCAGCCGCGGCGTCACGCTCTACATCGGCCTCGAGGCGATCGGCGAGGCCGACGAGAGCGCGACGCGCACGGTGATGACCACGCTCAACGGCCAGCTGCGGCCGGTGTACGTGAAGGACCGGAGCGTCTCGGCGACGCTCCTCGGCGCCGAGAAGGCCGACACCAGCCGTCCCGGCCAGGTGGCCGCGCCGTTCTCCGGCTTCGTCACGGTGCAGGTGCAGGTGGGCGACGAGGTCGTCGCCGGCCAGAGCGTCGCGACGATCGAGGCGATGAAGATGGAGGCCGCGATCACCGCGCCGATCAGCGGCACCGTGACGCGCATCGTGATCACGGAGACGCGGCAGGTGAACGGCGGCGACCTGCTGCTGCAGATCCAGCCCGCGTAGAACAGCCCCTCACCCTGACCGCTTCCCAAACGGGGAGAAGGTTCTGAGTCTCTCCGACTTCCGCTTTCCGGTCCCCTCTCCCCGTTCGGGGAGAGGTTGGGATGAGGGCCTTCCGCCTCCACCAACTACCCCTTGATGAAGTCCACCGCGAGCTTCGCATACTCGTCCGCCTGCGACTCCATCGCGTTGCCGCCGCGCGCGATGACCGTCGCGCCCTTCCCGCCGGGCACGCGCCCCGCGAGGATCTCGACCTGGCCGGGGAGGTGCGCCTCGCTCGGCACGCGGGTCTCGATGATCAGCGTCGGCACCTTGATGTCGTACATCCGCTTGCCGAAGTCGAACGAGAAGATCGCGCGGTAGATCTGGTGGTTCTCGCGCAGCTGGAGGTAGTCCATCACGCGGACCTTCCGGCGCTCCATGATCTGCGGCGTGAGCTTGCCCTCGACGATCGGGGTCGTGTCCCACCATGTCTGCGCGATGCGCTCGAAGTCGTGCGCCCAGGTCTTCCAGAGGTGCGTGCCCGCCTCGTCCTCCGGGTAGCGGATCAGGCTCGAGGCGACGACGTGGCCGAGCGCGTCGTTCAGCTCCTGCTGGTCGGCCATGATGCTGTGGCTGTTGCCGATCAGGATGAGCTTGTTGATGCGGTCCGGGAACGCCGCGCCCAGCTCGGCGCCGATTTTGTTGCCGGTGTGCAGACCGAAGATGTGCGTCTTCTGGATGCCCAGCGAGTCCATCGCCTGCGTGATGCTCAGCGCGAGGTCATGGATCGACACGGTCTCCGGATCCTGGAGGTCGTCCGAGCCGCCGCAGCCCAGCGTGTCGAACGCGTAGACCTTGAAGTGCTGCGCGAGGAGCGGCTGGAGCTTCCAGAACTGCCGCGACGATCCCGTCGCGTGCATCATGATCAGCGGCTCGCCCTCGCCTTCCACGTAGTAGTGGATCTGACCCTGAGGCGTGTCCGCATATCCGCGCTTCATCCTCTGTCCTCCCGCATCAGTTTGTTGCTCGGCCGGCAGTGTAGCCCGGCGGTCCAGCCGTCACGGTCACGAGATCGTGATGCGCCGACCGGACGTCGAGGACTCGCGCACGGCGTCCAGCACCTGCTGGCAGCGCCAGCCGTCCTCGAACGAGGGCGAAGGCGAGACGCCTTCGCGGATGCCGCGCTCGAACTCGCGCACCAGCAGCCGGAACGCGACGAGGCGCGGATCGCGATCGTCCTCGAACGGCCGGTAGCGCTCGGGCATCGGCAGCTCGGCGAGGCTGCGCTCTCCGAGCGTCCCGCCGAGGACGACGCCGTCCTGCTGCGGGTTGCCACCGGGCTGCGTCGCCAGCAGCGAACCCCCGGTGCCGGTCAGGAAGGTGCGCCCGCCCGCCCCCAGCCCGGCCACGCTCGACGCGTTCATCGAGGCTACGGCGCCGCCGGCGAACGTCAGCGAGAACCGGAACGTGTCGTCGGCGTCGGTCTGGACGAGCGCGCCGGTCGCCGGGTCCGTGCGGTCGGGGCGCAGCGTGCGCGTCTGCCCCTCGACCTCCACGACCTCGCCGAGGAGGTGGCGCAGGCCGTCGATGTAGTGCGAGCCGAGCGCGCCGAGGAAGCCGCCGCCCTCGGCGACCCCGGCACCACGCGGCGGGGGCGGCTGCGGGGCGGGACGGCCGCCCATGAACAGCTCCAGGTCTGCGGTCTGCGGCGTGCCGAGGTACCCCTCGTCGATCAGCTGCTTGAGGTGGGCGCGCTGCGGCGTCCAGCGGAACTCGTGCGCGACCATCGCGGTCAGGCCGGCGGCGGTCGCCGCCTCGTGCATCGCGCGCGCCTCGGCGGCGTCGAGGGCGAACGGCTTCTCGCACAGCACGTGCTTCCCGGCGGCGAGCGCGGCCATCACCATCTCGAAGTGCGCCGCCGGCGGCGTCGCGATCGCGACCGCGTCGAGGTCCGTGCGCGCCAGCAGCGCGTCGAAGTTGTCCGTGGCGTCCGGGATGCCGAACGCGGCCGCCTGCTCCTGCGCCCGCTCCATGCGGCGGCTCCAGACCACCGGCACCTCCCAGCCCTCCGACAGGAACGCCGGCACGTGCACCGTGGCGCCGAACCCCAGCCCCGCGACGCCGACTCGTAGACCGCTCATTCCTCGTGCCTTCCTGTGCCCCGCCGCTGATCCGGCTGTGAATCTACAGCAGCGGCGCGAGGGTCGTTTGAACCTGTCCGGCGGCTTATGTCATGGCTCCCTCATGACACGCAGACGAAACGCACGCGCGGCAGACTACGATGCACGCGCGCTATGAAGGAGACAGAACACCCGATGGGTGAGCCCGGCGATCTGCTGGCGGAGTACTCGCAATTGGCCGGTCCCGACGAGATGTTCGATCGGGACGGCGGCATCCGCACGAACTACGCCCACCTCGGCGCACGGCTGAAGGGCTGGGGCGAGCGCGACTACCACGCGCGGCAGGCGGCGGCCGACCTGGACCAGCTCAACGGCGGCGTGACCTTCACCGTCTACCAGGACGACGCCGGCACCGAACGCATCTTCCCGTTCTCGCTCATCCCCCGCGTGATCGGTGCGACCGAGTGGGCGCGCATCGAGGCCGGCCTCGTGCAGCGCGTCGCGGCGCTCAATCGCTTCCTCGCGGACATCTACACGCAGCAGCGGTGCGTGACCGACGGAGTCATCTCCGCGGACGTCCTCGGCGGGGCCGAGGGCTTCAACCTCCGCGCGATGGGGTTCGTGCCCCCGCTCGGCGTGTACGCGCACATCGCTGGCATCGATCTCATCCGCGACCAGGGCGGCGAGTACCGCGTCCTCGAGGACAACGTGCGCACGCCCTCCGGCGTCTCGTACGTGCTGGAGAACCGCCGCACGATGCTGAACGCGGTGCCGGACCTGTTCCCCGCCGGCGCGGTCGCCTCCGTCGACGACTACCCGGACCGGCTCCTCGACATGCTCGTCAGCGTCCGCCCCGACAGCGTGAGCGCGGAGGAGACGCGCGCGGTGATCCTCACCCCCGGGCAGGCGAACTCCGCCTACTTCGAGCACTCGTTCCTCGCGCGGCAGATGGGCGTCGAACTGGTGGAGGGCCGCGACCTCGTCGTGCACGACCAGCGCGTCTACCTCCGCGCCACCACCGGCCTCGAGCGCGTGCACGTGATCTACCGCCGCGTCGACGACGAGTACCTCGACCCGCTGGTGTTCCGGCCGGACTCCATCCTCGGCGTCGCCGGGCTGGTGGACGCGTACCGCAGCGGACAGGTGGCGATCGTCAACGCGATCGGCAACGGGATCGCGGACGACAAGGTGATCTACCGCTTCATCCCCGACGTCATCCGCTACTACCTGAACGAGGAGCCCATCCTCCCCAACGTCGACACGTGGGTCGGCACGCACCCCGAGGACCTTGCGCACATCATCGAGCACCTCGGCGACCTCGTCCTGAAGCCGGCGAACGGGTCGGGCGGCTACGGCATCGTGATCGGCCCGCAGTCCACGCGCGCGGAGATCGAGGAGGCGCGGGAGCGCGTGCGCGCGCACCCCTCCGGGTTCATCGCGCAGCCGCTGCAGGAGTTCAGCACGATCCCGACGTTCAACGGCACGCGCCTGGAACCGCGTCGTGCGGACCTGCGCCCGTTCGTCGTCACCGGCGCCACCTCGTGGGTGCTGCCCGGCGGGCTGACGCGCGTCGCGGCGGACTCCGAGTCGTACATCGTCAACTCCTCGCAGGGCGGCGGCAGCAAGGACACCTGGGTGCTGCGCGGCCGCGGGGAGGCGTAACGATGCTCAGCCGTGTCGCGGAGAACCTCTACTGGCTCGGGCGCTACCTGGAGCGCGCGGAGAACGTCGCGCGCCTCGCCGCCGTGAACTACCGCGCCTCCGTCGAGGAGCGCAGCCCCGACGAGGACGAGGCGGTGCTGTGGGACGCGCTGGTGCAGGCGATCGGCTCGGACGCCGCCTACGCGGAGGCGGCCGGCAGCGAGCGCGATCTCTCGTCGGGCGAATGGCTGATCTTCTCCGCGCGGAACCCCGGCTCGCTGGTCTCCACGATCACCCGCGCGCGCGGGCTCGCCCGCGAGCTGCGCGAGCACATCTCGCGCGAGGTGTTCGAGGAGATCAACCTGCTGTACCTGGCCTCGGACGAGTCGGCCGCCTCGCGCGGGCTGCGCTCGTACACCGCGACGGTGCAGCGCGGCGTCGCCGCGACGATGGGCCTGTACGACAACACGGTGCTGTTCGACGAGGGCGGCGAGTGGCTGCGCTGCGGCATGTTCATCGAGCGCGCCGACATGACCAGCCGCATCATCGACGCGAAGTACTACATGCTGCTGCCGTCGCTCGCGGACGTGGACGGGCCGCTGGACCGCTACCACTGGCTCGCGATCCTGCGATCGGCGAGCGCGCACGAGGCGTTCCGCAAGCGGTACCGCGGCTCGATCCGCGGGACGCGCGTGGCAGAGCTGCTGATGCTCGACTCCGCGTTCCCGCGCAGCCTGCGCTTCTGCGTCAGCGCCCTGGAACGTCACTACAAGCTCGCCACCGCCGGCACGCCGAGGATGCGCGCGCTCCCGGTGGCGCGGGAGCTGGCGCTGATGGACCTCGAGCTGGGCTCCACCAGCACGGGGGATATCATGACGAGCGGTCTCCACGAGTTCCTGCGAGAGTTCCAGGTCCGCGTGAACCGCGTGCACACCACCATCACCGACGAGATCTTCCACGCCGTCCCGGCGTCGATGCCCTAAGGAATTCGTGCGCTACCGCGTCCACTGGGAAACCACGTATGAGTACGCCGTGCCCGTAGCGTCGCTCCACACGGAGCTGCGCGTGCTGCCCGCCGACCGCGGCGGCCAGTGGATGCTGGACGGGTGGATGAGCCTCGACCCGCACGTGCGCCTGTTCCCGCTCGAGGATGCGTGGGGCAACCGCTACCACCACGCGGACTTCGCGTTCCCGGTGCAACGACTCACGATCTCGATGTCCGCCGACGTCGAGACCGCCGATCGACCGCTCGAGGAGCCACCGCTCCCGCCGCTGCTCCAGCGCATGCTGTTCCAGCACACGCCGCGCACGGAGTCCGACCCGGCGATCAGCGCGCTCGCGGACGGCCTCGACGACGCTTCGCCGCTGGCGCTCGCCCTCGGGCTCTCGGACCGGATCAGCGAGCGCTGCATCTTCGAGGTGGGCCAGACGGACGTCAGCGCGACCGCGCTGGAGTTCCTGCGGCACGGGCGCGGCGTCTGCCAGGACTTCGCGCACCTGATGCTCGCGGCGCTCCGCTCGCGCGGCGTCGCCGCCCGCTACGTCAGCGGCTACCTCGGCCCCCTGGAGGGCGAGGAGACCGGGGCGGCGAGCCACGCGTGGGTGCAGGTGCTGGACGACGGGCTGTGGTGCGGCATCGACGCCGCGAACCGCTGCGAGCAGGACGGCCGCTACATCGTCACCGCGATCGGCCGCGACTACGACGACGTGCCGCCGATGCGGGGTGGCTTCCACGGCGCCGCCGACCACGAGTGGACGACCACCGTCCGGGTGCGCGCCGCCCAGCAGTAGCGGCCCCTCGACTGTGCTTTTCGGAACAAACGCCATACCCCCGTCTGGTATGCTCCGCCCCCACGTGTGAGCGATGTGCGAGGGACGCCCATGTTCGAGGTCGACTCCAACACGGTGCACGACCGCCTCGCGATCCCGCGCCAGCCGGTGCCCAAGCAGTCCCCCGTCGACCGCGTCCGCAACTTCGACGAGACGTACATGACGATGGACCTGGGCGCCGCGGTCATCGAAGCCGCACGCTGCATCGACTGCCCCTCCGCGCCCTGCATGGACGCCTGCCCGGTGCACAACGACATCCCGGCGGCGCTGAAGCGCCTCGAGGCCGGCGACATCATGGGTGCCGCCGAGAAGTTCCGCGAGACCTCCACGCTGCCCGAGATGTGCGGCCGCCTCTGCCCGCAGGAGAGCCTCTGCGAGGGCTCGTGCGTGGTCGGCTTCGCCATCCGCCCCGGCCACGCCAAACACCCCCCGGTCGCGATCGGGCGGCTGGAGTCGTTCATCACGGACCAGCAGCGCGCGCGCCTCGGGCAGTTCCCGATCGCGCTGGTGCTGCCGTCAACCGGGCGGCGCGTGGCGATCATCGGCAGCGGCCCAGCGGGCCTGACGGTCGCCGAGGAGCTCCAGCAGCGCGGTCACGCCTGCACCGTCTACGACCGCTGGCCGGAGCCGGGCGGCGTGCTGCGCTACGGCATCCCGAACTTCAAGATGAGCAAGGCGATCCTCGAGGAGAAGCTCACGGCGCTGCGGTCGATGGGCGTGCGCTTCGTGAACAACACGAGCATCGACGGCGCGGGCGCGCTCCGCGACCTGCACGAGCGCGATGGCTTCGACGTGATCTTCGTCGGCACCGGGGCGGGCGTCGGCAACCGGCTGCGCACGGAGGGCGAGGACCTCGCCAACGTGTACCAGGCGACCGACTTCCTCGTCCGCGGCAACCTCGAACCGCACGAGCTGCCGGAGGGCGAGCGCGAGCGGCCCGAGGTCGGCGATGACGTGGTCGTCGTGGGCGGCGGCGACACCTCGATGGACTGCGTGCGCACGGCCATCCGCCTCGGCGCGAAGCGCGTCACCTGCGTCTACCGCCGCACCGAGAACGAGATGCTCGGCCGTCGCGAGGAGCGCATCCACGCACGCGAGGAGGGCGTGAACTTCGCCTACCTGACCACCCCCACGCGCTTCCTCGGCGATGACGAGGGCCGCGTGAGCGCCGTCGAGCTGGTCGAGATGGCGCTGGGCGCGCCCGACGAGAGTGGCCGCCGCCGCCCGATGCCCGTGGAGGGCTCTGAGCGCACGGTCGCCGCCTCCACGGTGGTGATCGCCGTGGGCTACAACGCGGACCGCGACTTCGTGGAGGACGCGACGCTGGAGCACGACGGCTGGGGCCTGATCAAGGTGGACGAGCGCACCGGTCAGACGAACGTGCCGTACATCTTCGCCGGCGGCGACGTGGTGAACGGCGCCGACCTCGTCGTCACCGCGATCCGCGACGGCAAGCGCGCCGCGACGTGGCTGCACATGTACCTCGCGGAGGCCGGCCCCCGCACGTAGCGAGCCGCTAAGTGACGAGTCGTGTCGAGGTGCTGTGGGGGGGGCGGCCCATCCCCCTGCCCCCTTCCCTGCGCGGGAAGGGGGATTGTTTTTCTGAAGGGGTTGCACCCCTTCAGAGCGTCGCCCCGCTTCTGATTTCGCTCACCGCGCCTCCGGCGTGTGAGCATGACGCCGTCCACCTCGCCGATGACGTGCTCGGCGTCGTTCGTCTCGAGGTCCTCCGCGCGTCTGCTTTCAGGATCTGAGTCGGTCGCAGCCTGACAGAGTCCGCCGGGAGTGTGAGGGGCGCAGCCCCTCACAACACCTTCTGGATTTCAGAACCCCTCCCGCGCCGGGAGGGGCAGGGGTGGGCCGCCCCCCGCTGCCACCTCGACAACGCTCGCCTGCGACGCCCCTCGTGCCGCAACGCTCGCGGCACCTCGCTCGCCGGGAACGCGCCCGAGGAGCAGAATCCCCGGATGGTGAGACTCCTCCCCCAGACCATCTTCTACGGCTGGTACATCGTCGCGATCGCGATCGTGGTCCAGTTCATCTTCGGCGGCACGCAGGTCTACGTGGCCGGCGCGTTCCTGAAGCCGATGACCGAGGACCTCGGCTGGTCGCGCGAGAGCTTCTCTGCCGTGCAGACCGTCTCGACCGTCGTCACCGGCATCGCCGGGCTGTTCATCGGCGGCCTCGTGGACCGTCGAGGCCCCCGCGTCCTGATGCTGATCGGCGGGCTGATCGCGGGCGCCGCGCTCTGCGCCATCAGCCAGGTGCAGGAGGTCTGGCAGTTCTACCTGCTGCGCGGCGTCGCCCAGACCGTGGGCGCGGCGATGATGGGCAACCTGGTCGTCAACGTGACGGTCGCGAAGTGGTTCGTCGTCCGTCGAGGCATGGCGATCTCGCTCGCCTCGCTCGGCATCTCGCTGGGCGGCGTGCTCACCGCCCCGCTCGCCTCGATGTTCATCGAGAGCCACGGCTGGCGCCCGACGTGGGTGATCCTCGGTGTCATGGTGTGGACGCTGATCCTGCCGTGCGCGTTCCTCATCGGCGCGACGCCGGAGCAGCGCGGCCTGCACCCCGACGGCCTCTCGCCCGAGGAGGCACAGGCGTACTCGGCGGAGCGAAAGCGCGCCTCCTCCGCGACGGAGATCCACTGGACCCGCGCCGAGGCCATCCGCACCCCGACGATCTGGATGGTGATCTGCGCCTACGGCCTCGGGAACATCGGGCTGGGCGCGCTGTTCCTGCACATGATCCCGTTCCTCTCCGACGTCGGGTTCGACCGATCGACGGCGGCGTGGCTGTTCGGGCTGCAGGCGTGGTCCTCGCTCATGTCGAAGCCGGCGTGGGGCTGGCTGATGGACCGCGTCCACGCGCGCTACCTGAGCGCCGGCGCGTTCGCGCTGACGGGCGCGGGGATGGTGATGATGAGCCCGGCGGCGGCCACCGGCTCGATCTGGCTCGTCGGCGCGGTGCTGCTGATGTACGGCTTCGGCATCGGCGGGGCGGTCCCGCTGCAGGAGACGGTCTGGGCGAGCTACTTCGGCCGCCTGCACCTCGGCGACGTGCGGAGCGTCGGGATGCCGTTCACCATCGTCTTCGGCGCCGGAGGGCCGCTCTTCGCGGGCATCCTCTTCGACCGCACGGGCAGCTACACCCTCGCCTTCACCTGCTTCGCGGCCGTCCAGCTCCTCGGCGTCGTGCTGCTGCTGCTGGCGCGGGCACCCCGCCACCCCTCGACGCTCGCCCCCACACCCGTCGAGGATCCGACGCCGCCCGTCGTCTGATCCCGGCCATTCGCGCCTCGATCCGGGGATGGACAGGCGAGGCTACACTGCCGTCCGGGACTCCGATTCGGGATACCGAACGTGATGGCAGCCGTTGCGTGATCCGCACGGCCGTGCTCGCGCGACGCTCCAGCAGCGCCTGGAAGAGGACGAGTGATGAACGATCCGCAAGCGAGC
>CANJBO010000024.1 GCA_947472995.1 Chloroflexota bacterium | reverse complement strand
CGCACCTCGGCGTGCTGCTGGACGAGACGCGGGTGCTCGCGCGGCTCGTCGACGACCTGCGCACCGTCACGCTCGCCGAAGCGGGCACGCTCGCACTGCACCGCGAGCAGACGGACGTCGGCATCCTCGTGACCGAGGTAGCGGAGGCGTTCGGCCCGCAGGCCCAGGCCGCCGGCGTGCGCGTCCTCGTCGAGGCCGCCGACGACCTCCCGCTGATCGACGTCGACCCCGTCCGCATCCGCGAGGTGATCGAGAACCTGCTGAGCAACGCGCTGCGCTACGCCCCCGCGGGCAGCGCCGTCCGCCTCGACGCCCGGCTCGCCGATGGGCGTGTCGTGTTCGTGGTGGGTGACGAGGGGCCGGGGATCGCGCCCGAGCTGCTGCCGCACGTCTTCGACCGGTTCGTGAAGGCGGACGGATCGCCCGGCAGCGGTCTCGGCCTCGCGATCGCGAAGGGCATCGTCGAGGCGCACGGCGGGCGCATCGTCGCGGAGAGCGACGCGACCGGCACGCGCATCCGCTTCGACCTCGCGGCGAGCAGCGGCTGACGGGGCGCGCCTCTACACTCCGCGCATGATTCGAGCAGCCTCGCCACCGCCCGGACCGGACGGCGTCCGCCCCCGCTACTTCTACGGCTGGAACGTCCTCGCCGCCGGCAGCCTGATCATGGGCGTGTCGTCCGCGGTCGCGGTCTACGCGGCGACGATCTTCTTCGTGCCGATCTCGACGGCGCTCGGGTTGAGCCACGCCGCGACGTCGCTCGCCACCTCGGTCGCGCGCCTCGAGAACAGCTTCCTCGCGTTCTTCGTGGGGTACGCGATCGACCGCTTCGGTCCGAGGCCCGCGATCGCCGTCGGCATGTCGCTGATGGGCCTCGGCCTGATCATGTTCGGCCTGTTCGCGAACTCGCTGCTCACGCTGATCGTGACGTGGAGCTTCATGGTCGCCCTCGGCGGCAGCATCGGCGGGTTCCCCCCGGTGTGGGCGGCGCTGAACAACTGGTTCGTGCGGCAGAAGGGCCGCGCGATGGGCATCGGGATGGCGGCGCAGTCGCTCGGCGGCCTGCTGATCGCGCCGGTGCTCGCGCTGCTGATCGCGACGTGGGGCTGGCGCACCGCGGCGGTGGTCACCGGCGTCGCGGTGCTCGTGCTGACGCTCCCGGCGTCACGCGTGATGCACGGTCGTCCGTCCGACCTCGGTCTGCGCGCGGATGGCGACCCGCCGCTCGACGCGCGCGAGCGCATCGAGCCCGGATCGGCGCAGGCGCACGTCCTGTCGGACGCGGTCAACTTCTCGCTGGGCCAGGCGATCCGCACGCCCGCGCTCTGGGTGCTGACCCTCGCCTTCGGCATCCGCCAGATGGTCTCGGGCGGGGTCACGCTGCACCTCTCGCCGATGCTGCAGGACGAGGGCCTGAGCAGCGTCCGCGCCGGCGCGATGGTCGGGCTGCTCGCGTTCATGGGCATCGTCGGCGCGCTCGTCATCGGCTACCTCGCCGACCGCTTCGAGCGCCGCTTCGTGGCGGCGGTCGTGGTGGCCGTGGAGTCGCTGGCGCTGTTCACGCTGTTCTTCGGCGGGGTGGGCTGGACGCTCTACCTGTTCCTCGGCGGCTACGGCTTCGCGATCGGCGTGCACACGCTCAACCGCGTGATCCTGGGCGACTACTTCGGGCAGACGCACTACGGGCGGCTGTGGGGGCTGCTCAGCCTGCTCACCACGCCGCTGGCGATCGTCGGCCCGGTGCTCGCCGGGTGGGCGTTCGACACGACGAGGAGCTACCACGCCGTGGTCCTCGGCTTCGCGGTGCTGCTCGCGATCTCGGCGGTGGGCTACGCGAACTGCCGCCGTCCGCCCACGCCGCTCGTATGCCTCGAGGCCTGAGCGCCGACGACCGGCAGTGCGGACAACGAGAAGGGCGGGGCCGCGAGGCCCCGCCCTTCGTGCGTTCAGCGAGCGTGCGCTACAGGTGAGCGAACGGCTGCACGAGCTTGCCGTCGAAGTCCATCTCGATCGGCTTCGTGCTCTTGTCGAACTTCGGCATGATGTGCTCGGCGAGCACGTCCATCTGCTGCAGGTACAGCTCGCGGTTGGTCATGCCCTTGAACTGGTACGAGGGGATCCAGAAGATCGCCATCTCGAGGCCCATGGCCTCCTGCTTCTTCAGGTCCTCCACGATGTCGTCGACGTGCTTCATGTTGAACGTCGAGATGTAGACGCGCTCGCCCTCGGTCACGCGCTCCACGCGCTCCGCTGGCAGCTCCTGGCCGGGAGGCACGATGCCCTTGGTGATCTTCTCACCGGCCTCGGAGCGGTCGGTGGTGAGGTGGCCGTTCACGCCGGTCATCCAGAACGGCTTGCCGGAGCGGCCGTTCTTCTGCCACAGCTCGTTGAGGTCCTTCATGTCGGCGTCGAAGGCCGCCGCGGTCTCCTCGGTGCGGCCGGGGCCGCCGATGAAGCCCTGGTACAGCTCGGCGATGCGCTTGCGCGGCACCGGGCCGTGGGAGCCGTAGAGGATCGGCGGGTACGGCTGCGTGGTCGGGCGCACCGAGATCGTCATCTCGTCGAAGTTCGTGTACTTCCCGTGGAAGGAGGCGACCTGGTTGGTCCACAGCTCCTTCATCGTCGCGAGGTACTCGTGCGTCATGTCGCCGCGCTTGCGGATGTCGATGCCGAGCGCGCGGAACTCCTCTTCGACGTAGCCCGCGCCGGCGCCGATCATCAGCCGCCCGCCGGAGAGCGAGTCGACCGTCGCGGCGACCTTCGCCTGCTGGATCGCCGGGCGGTAGGGGATGTCCACGACGGACTGGGTCAGGATCGGCTTCCAGCCCTGCGCGTTCGTGATCGCGGCCATGTAGGACATGGCGGTCCAGATGTCCATGTAGCCGTTGCCGAAGCCGGCGTACTGGTTGCGCGTGAAGATGATGTGGTCGACGAAGGAGAACGCGTCGAGGCCGATCTCCTTGCCCTTCAGGCCGACCTCCCAGATGGCGTCGTCCCGGAACCACCGGGCGTAGTTGGGAAGCATCACACCGAATCGCATCGGTCACCTTTCCGCGAGGCGTGCCCTCGCGTCACTCCACGGGGCGTGCCCCCGCGGTCCGTCATCCTCGGCACATCCGGCTCTGAGACTCTCCCGGCATACTATCCCGACGCCTGCCAGCGTCAATTTCTGGTGCGGCCGAAGCGCGGGATACCCGCGCCGGCCTCCGGAGGTCGCGAGGCGCCTCGGCCACTTCACTTCTGCGGGCTCATGCCGGGTATACCCGGCCCGGCCTCCGGAAGGTCGCGGGGCGTTTCGGCCACTTCACTTCTGCGGGCTTATGCCGGGTATACCCGCGCCGCCCTCCGGGAGGTTCGAGGCGCCCCGGCCACGATGTATGCGTGCCCGCCTGCAATCGCTACGATTCACGCGGCTCCGACCCGATCGAGGAATGAGACCAGATGCCCCCAGCCTCGCGTGTCACGATCCTCGCCGGAGGGGTCGGCGCTGCCCGCTTCCTCGGCGGGCTGGTGCGCGTCGTCGATCCCGCGCGCGTCACCGCGATCTGCAACGTGGGCGACGACTTCGCGTGGAACGGCCTGCACGTCTCGCCCGACATCGACACCGTCATCTACACGCTCGCGGGGATCGAGGGCGAGTTCGGCTGGGGGCTGCGCGACGACACGCGCACCGTCCTCGACGCGATGGAGGCGCTCGGCGAGCCGGCGTGGTTCGGCGTCGGTGACCGCGACCTCGCCACGCACCTGACGCGCACCGCGCGTCTCGCTGCGGGTGAGCCGCTGAGCGCCGCGACGGCCGTGCTGGCGTCGGCGCGAGGGGTCGCCTCGACGATTCTCCCGGTCACCGACGACCCGCACCCGACGATGGTCGTCACCGCCGAGGGTGAGCTCGCCTTCCAGGAGTACTTCGTCCACCGCCGCGCGAGCGACACCGTGACCGGCTTCCGCTTCCCCGGCGCCGAGGCCGCTCGCCCCGCGCCGGGCGTCCTCGACGCGATCGCGGGCGCGGATGCGATCGTGATCGCGCCCAGCAACCCGTTCGTCTCGATCGATCCGCTGCTCCAGGTCGAGGGCGTCCGCGCGGCGATCGAGGCGGCCCGCGCCCCGCGCGTCGCGGTCAGCCCGATCGTCGGCGGGCAGGCGATCAAAGGCCCCGCCGCGGCGATGCTGGAGGCGCTGGGGCACGAGGTGTCCGCGTTCGGCGTCGCGCGGCTCTACGCCGGCCTCGTCGACTGGTACGTCCTCGACGAGCAGGACGCGGCGCTCGCGGGCGCCGTCGAGGCGCTCGGGATGCGCGTGCACGTGACCGACACGATGATGACCGGCCCGGAGCGCCGCGCCGCGCTCGCGCGCTCCGTGCTGTCCGCGATCGGCGCGATCGATGCCTGACACCGTGACGTCGCCCGTGATCATCGTGCCGGTGAAGCCACTGGTGGCGGCGAAGACGCGGCTGCGCGTCGCCCTCGACGACCGCGCGCGCGAGGCGCTGGTGCTGGCGATGCTCACCGACACGCTGACGGCGGTACGGCTGGCGCACGCCGGCCCGCTGCTGCTCGTCTCCGACGACCGCGCCTACGCCGCGATCGCAAAGCGGTTCGAGGCGACCCGGCTCGCCGACCACGCCAACGGCTACAACGAGGCGATGGCCGTCGCGCTCGCCGCGCCCGCGGTGGTGCAGGCCGGCGCCGCGATGATCGTGCCGGCCGACCTCCCGCGCGCCTCGGCCGCGGAGCTGCGACGCGCGATCGAGGCGCTGCGCGATGCGGAGGTCGTGGTGGTCCCGGCGTTCGATGCCGGCACGGCGATCCTCGGCCTGCGTCCGCCGAGCGCGATCACGACGAAGTTCGGGCCGCTGTCATCGCAGGCGCACATCAACGCGGCGACGGCGGCGGGGCGCAGCGTGATCGTCCTCGACCTGCCGTCGCTCTCATACGACATCGACAACATCGAGGACCTGCTGGTGCGCCGCGACACGCTGGGCGCCGCGACGCGGGCGTTCGTGCAGGAGCACGGCGCGCGCTGGGAAGAGGAGCTCGTCCGTGGACGCGATTGACGCCATCCGCACGCGCCGTTCGTTCCGCGGCCTCGAGGGGCCGCCGCTGTCGAGCGACGAGGTGACGGCGCTCGTCGACCTCGCGCTGCGCGCGCCGGCGCCGCACCACACGCGCCCGTGGCGCTTCGTGCACGTGCTCCCCGCCCGCCGCGAGGCGCTCGCTGACGCGATGGGCGCGAGCTGGGCCGCCGACATGGCGCACGACGGCGTGCCCGCGGCGCAGCAGGAGCGCGCGCTCTCGCGATCACGTGGCCGTGTCCTGAACGCGCCGACGCTGCTCCTCGGCTGCCTCGTCGCCGAGGGCCTCCGCGTGTACGAGGACGACCGTCGCGCGCGCGCGGAGTGGATGATGGCGGGCCACTCGTTCGGGGCGGCGATGGAGAACGTCATGCTCGCCGCGCACGCGCAGGGCCTCGGGGCGTACTGGATCTCCGCGCCGCTCTACGCGCAGGACGCCGTGCGCGCCGCGCTCGACCTCGACCCCGCGTGGCAGCCGCAGGCGTGCCTCGCGCTGGGCCGCCGCACCGAGGCGTATGAGCCGTTCGACCGCCCGACGCCCGACCTCGGGGGCTCGCTCGTCGAGCGCTAGCCCCCTTATTGAGACTCAGTCTTGACGAGGTACCAGGTGACACCTAGTATCACTCGACGAGACCGAGTATCAACGATCGAGGACGGCGATGGGCAAGCACTCGTTCCTGGCGCTCACCGGCGCGGCGATCGTCGCGGCGCTCCTCGTGGGGTGCGCCGAGCGCGACACCAGCGCGATCCCCGCGCCAGGCGGGCCGCGTAGCGGGCCGATCCAGGTCGTTACTGCGGAGAACTTCTGGGGCAGCCTCGCCGCGCAGCTCGGCGGTGACCGCGTCCGGGTGACGAGCATCATCGCCAGCCCCGATGCCGACCCGCACGACTACGAGCCGACGCCGAGCGACGCGCGCACCGTCGCGGACGCGGAGTACGTGCTGTCGAACGGCCTCGGCTACGACCCGTGGGTGCAGAAGCTCGTCGCCGCGAACCCCTCGTCGAGGCGCGCGAGCGTGACCGTGCAGCAGATCCTCGGCCTCAAGGACGGCGACAACCCGCACCGCTGGTACGCGCCGTCGGACGTGCTGACGGTGGTGGACCGGATCGCCAGCGACTATAAGAAGCTCGACCCGGCGGGCGCGGCGGTGTTCGACGCGCAACGCGAGGCGCTGCTCGCCTCCGGGCTGAAGGACTATCGGGCGTTGGTCGAGCAGATCAGGCAGCGGTACGCGGGGACGCCGGTCGGCGCGACGGAGAGCATCGCCGCGCCACTGGTCGCCGACCTCGGCCTGTCGCTGAAGACGCCCGCGTCCTTCCTCGCCGCGATCGGCGAGGGCCAGGAGCCGACGGCGCGCGACAAGGCGACCTTCGACACGCAGATCGCCGGGCGGCAGATCGCGGTGCTCATCTACAACACGCAGAACGCCACGCCCGACGTCCAGCGCCTCGTCGAGGCCGCCACGAAGCAGGGCATTCCGGTCGTCGAGGTCACGGAGACCCCCGACCCGCCCGCCTCCACGTTCCAGGACTGGCAGACGGGGCAGCTGCGGGCGCTGGCCGCCGCGCTGGCGAAGGCGACCGGCAAGTGATGAGCACCCCCGCGGCGATCCGCTTCCGCGGTGTCGCGGCGGGCTGGCACGATCACGCCATCTGGGAGCACGTCGACGTCGAGGTGCGCCCGGGCGAGTTCGTCGCGGTGCTCGGGCCGAACGGCGTCGGCAAGTCGACGTTCGTGAAGATCGTGCTCGGCCTCGTCGCGCCGACCGCCGGCGAGGTGCGCGTTCTCGACGTCGCGCCGGGGGCCGCGAACCGGCGCATCGGTTACGTCCCGCAGCGCCGCAACTTCGACGCGAGCGTGCGCGTGCGCGGCATCGACATCGTGCGCCTCGGCCTCGACGGCGACCGCTGGGGCGTCCCGCTGCCCCTGCCGTGGACGCGCGCCCGACGCCGCGAGGAGGACGCGCGCGTGCGCCGCGCGATCGAGACGGTCGGCGCGAGCGCGTTCGCGGAGCGCCCGATCGGCGAGATCTCCGGCGGCGAGCAGCAGCGCCTGCTGATCGCGCAGGCGCTGGTCCGCGACCCCGAGCTGCTGGTGCTGGACGAGCCGCTCGACAGCCTCGACCTGCCGAGCCAGGCCGCGATCGCGGCGCTGCTGGGCCGCATCTGCGCCGAGGACGGCGTGACGGTGCTGCTGGTCGCGCACAACGTGAACCCGATCCTCGCGTACCTCGACCGCGTCGTGTACCTCGCGCACGGCGGCGCGGCCTCGGGCACGCCCGCCGAGGTGATCACGGCCGCCACGCTGAGCCGCCTCTACGACACGCCGATGGAGGTGCTGCACACGGCCGACGGACACGTCGTCGTCGTCGGCCAGCCCGAGGCGCCGCACGGCGACGCGCACGCGCACCTGCTGCGCTAGCCCGATGATCCTCGACCTGTTCGCCTACCAGTTCATGGTCAACGCGTTCATCGCGGGGACGATCGCGGCCGTGATCGCGGCGGTGGTCGGGTGGTACGTCGTGCTGCGGCGCGAGACGTTCGCCGCGCACACGCTCGCGCTGATCGGCTTCCCGGGCGCGGCCGCGGCGGCGCTGTTCGGGTGGCCGGTCGCACTCGGCTACTTCGTCGTGCCGGGGCTCGGCGCGCTCGCGATGGTCGCCGGCCGCGGGCGGGGCGAGGCGCGCGCCGGTGTCGAGACGGCGACGGTCGGCACGATCCAGGCGCTCGCGCTGGCGATCGGGTACCTCCTCGTCACGCTGAGCCACGCCAACCTGTCGGCGGCGCAGGCGATGCTGTTCGGCAGCTTCCTCGGCATCACGAGCACGCAGGTCGTCGTGCTGACAGCGGTCGGCGTGGGCATCCTCGTCGCGATGTCGTGCATCGCGCGTCCGCTGTTCTTCGCGTCGGTGGACGCCGACGTCGCCGAGGCGCGTGGCGTCCCGAGTCGCGCGCTGGCGGCCGCGTTCCTGCTGATCGTCGCGGCCACGGTGGCCGCCGTCAGCCAGATCACCGGCGCGCTCCTCGTGTTCGCGCTGCTCGTCATCCCGGCCGCCACGGCGCAGCGCCTGACCGCGCGCCCCGGCCGAGGTGTCGCGATCGCCGTCGTGATCGCCGTCGCGGTGACGTGGGCCGGGCTCGCGACGTCGTACGTCGCGGACGTGCCGATCGGGTTCACCGTCACGTCGTACGCCTTCGCGCTGTTCGTGCTCGTGCGCGCGCTGTCGAGGCTCGCGCGATGAGCGACGTGCTCTTCCTCGGGCTGGCTGTGTTTGACCACGCGTTCATGCGCTATGCGCTCATCGCAGGCACCGCGGTCGCGCTCGCCTGTGGGCTCGTCGGGTACCTGATGGTGCTGCGCGGGCAGGTGTTCATGGGCGACGCGATGGGGCACGTCGCGTTCACCGGCGCGCTGGCGTCGCTCGCATTCGGGCTGGACGCGCGCCTCGGGCTGTTCGTCGCGTGCGTCGCGGTGGGGCTGGTGCTGGCGGGCATGGGCGATCGAGGCCGCGCGGGCGACACGGAGACGGGCATCGTCTTCTCGTGGGTGCTCGGACTGGGCGTGCTGCTGCTGTCGGTCGTCGCATCGTCGGGCGGGGCGGGCGGCGCCGCCGGTGCGCGCGTGCTGTTCGGATCGATCCTCGGCCTCGACGCCGCGCGCACCACCTGGGCCGTCGCGATCGCGGCGGCCGTCGTCATCGCGCTGATCGCGATCGCGCGCCCGCTGCTGTTCGCGACGCTGGACGAGGCGGTCGCGGCGGCGCGCGGCGTACCGGTGCGGCTGCTGGGGTTCGCGTTCCTCGCGATCGTCGGGATCGCCGCCGCCGAGGCGGCGCAGGTGGTCGGCGCGCTGCTGCTGCTCGGGCTCCTCGCGACGCCCGGGGGCACGGCGTGGCGGCTGACGACGAGCCCGTACGCCGGGCTCGCGGTGAGCGCCGCCGCCGCCGTCGCCTCCACCTGGGCCGGGCTGCTGCTCAGCTTCGAGGTGCCGAGCCTGCCGCCGAGCGTCGCGATCATCGTCGTCGCCTCGGCGCTGTACGCGGGTGCGACGCTCCTCGACCGGGTGCGCGCGCGCTAGCGGTCCGCGATCAGGTGCGAGGCGGCGCGGCGTCCGGCTCGGGCGCGCGCTCGATCGCCTCGATCGCAGCGGTGAGGTCGAAGCGGCGCACGGCCGGCACCAGCGCGATCGCCGCGACGAGCACCAGCACGCCGACGCCGCCCGACAGCGCCGAGACGGTCGCGCCGAAGAACTGCGCGACGATGCCGGCCTCGAACTGCCCGAGCTGCGGGCCGCCGCCCGTGAAGACGCTGTTCACCGCCGCCACGCGTCCGCGCAGGTCGTCCGGGGTGAGCAGGTTGTTGCTCGTGCTGCGCAGCACCGCGCTGATGCCGTTGCCGATGCCCGTCCCCGCCAGCATCACCAGCGAGAACCAGAAGACGTGCGACACGGCGAAGGCGCAGATGCACGCGCCGTACATCGCGACGCCGATCAGCACCCACCGCCCCGCGCGCCGGATGCGCCGCGTCGAGGCCATCGCGAACCCGGTCACCACCTGCCCGACCGAGGGCGCGGCGAACAGCAGGCCGAGGCCCGCCGGGCCGACGCCGAGGATGTCCTTCGCGTAGATCGGCAGCAGCGACTGCGCCGTGCCGAAGAACGTCGCGCCGAAGTCCAGCACCATGAACGACAGCACCACGGGCTGCGATCGCACGAAGCTGATGCCCTCGCCGACCGCGCCGAGCGAGATGCTCGATCGGCGCTCGCCCTGCATCGAGCTGCGGATCGCCGCGAGCACGCCGACCATCGGGAACCACGACACGAGGTCGACGAGGTAGCACCACCCCGGTCCCGCGAAGGCGAGCAGCCCGCCGGCGAGCGACGAGCCGACGGACGGCGCGGCGTTGCGCCCCGCGTTGTTCAGCGCCACCGCCGAGGTGAAGTCCACGCGCGGCACGAGGTTCGCGACGACGGCCTGCCGGCTCGGCGTCTCCAGCGCGCCGCCGACGGCGAAGACGAGGTTCGCGATGATCAGCGCGAGCGGCGTCATCGCGCCGGTGAAGGCGAGCGCCGTGAGCAGCACGGAGGCCACGGCCTGCATCAGCTGCATCGCGATCATGAAGCGCCGGCGGTCCAGCGAGTCCGCGAACACCCCGCCGAGGAGTGCCAGCCCCATCTGCGGCGCCGCACGCGTCAGCCCCAGCAACGCGAGATACGCCGCGGAGTTGGTGAGGTCGTACATCTGCCATGCCATCGCCACGGTCGTGAACTGGCTGCCGGCGGTGGTGACGATCGAGCCGTAGAAGAACGAGCGGAAGTCGCGGTGCTGGAGGGCGGGCGGAAGACTCAGCGCCATGCCTCGACCTCTCGTGGGGCCGCGCTCGCCGCGGCGGGATGCGCCCGCCGGAACGGGCGCGCGCCCCGGACGGTACCATGCCCCGCGCACCCCGACCGCGCGAGCGCGCACAGCACGAAGGAGCCCCCGATGGGCATGGCCGACCGCACGCCGACGACCGTCGAGGAGTACCGCGCCTACCGCGATCGCTTTCACAACTGGGGCCGGTGGGGTGCGGACGACCAGCTGGGCACGCTGAACCACGTCACGGCCGAGGTGCGCCGCGCCGCCGCCGCGCTCGTGCGGGACGGGCGGACCGTGTCCTGCTCGAACCCGTGGCAGACGGCGGCGGTGCAGCCGGACGCGCGCCGCAACCCGCGTCCGGCGCAGTTCGAGATGGCGGTGAACCCCGGTGGCAGCAGCGATTTCCTCGGCGTCTGGTACCACGGCTTCGTCACCACGCACATCGACGCGCTCTGCCACATGTTCACGAGCGAGGACTGGAACCCCACGAAGCAGGTCTACAACGGCCGGCCGGCCTCGATGGTCACGCTCGACCGCGCGGAGACGAACTCGGTCGACCACTGGCGCGACGGCATCCTCACGCGCGGCGTGCTGTACGACATCCCGCGGATGCGCGGCCAGGCCCACGTGCAGGAAGGCGAGCCCGTCGAGGGCTGGCACCTCGAGGAGTTCGCGAAGCAGCACGGGATCACGCCGCGCGCGGGCGACGCCGTCCTCGTGCGGTCGGGGGCGGAGCCGTTCTGGACGGCGCACCCGGACTTCGAGCACGCGTTCCCGCCGAACACGCCCGGCGTGGCCGTCTCCGTGGCGGAGTTCCTGTACGACACTAACGCGTCGCTCATCGGCTGGGATCTGATGGAGGCCGGCGGGCAGGAGCGGTTCCCGGAGACGATCCCGCTGCACCGCCTCGTCATCCCGCACATGGGCATGCCGATGCTCGACAACGCCAACTTCGAGCGCCTCGCCGAGGTGTGCGCGGAGACGGGGCGCTACGAGTTCATGTTCACGGTCGCGCCGCTGGTGGTGGAGGGTGGCACCGGCTCTCCGGTGAACCCGCTCGCCACGTTCTAGCGCGGAGCTCGAGGTTCCCGGCCCATCGATTGACGGCGGGCGGCGTCCGGGTTTATCACGGCCGCACACGCATCTCAGCGCTGGCTCGGCGTCCGCCGGACCCGTGCCGCGATGACTTCACCTTAGCGTCAAGGTCAGGTACAGTTCGAGCATGAGGAACCTGATCCGCCTCCTCCCGTACACGAACAAGTACCGCACCCAGTTTGTCCTGGCGTGGGTGTCGGTCTTCGTGTCGGGCGCGCTCGTCCAGTTCAGCCCGGCGCTCATCCGCTTCGCGCTGAACAGCGGCCTGCGGCCCGTCTACGAGACGGTCAACGGCGCCGCGACCTTCGTTCGCCTCGACGGCAACGCGAACCTGCTGATCTTCAGCGCCCTCGCGATCGTCGTCTTCGCGATTGGTCGAGGCCTCACGCAGTTCAGCCAGACGTACCTCGGCGAGTCGCTCGGCCAGAAGATCTCGTACGACATCCGCAACGACGTCTATGACCACATCCAGCGCATGAGCTACGCCTTCCACGACCAGATCGAGACGGGACAGATCATGTCCCGGACGACGCAGGACGTGGAGAACATCCGCATGTTCTTCGCGCAGGCGCTGTTCCGGATCGTCTACATCTCCGTGCTGGTGATCGTCAGCCTCATCTTCATGTTCATCATCAACTGGCAGCTCGCGCTGGTGAGCATGGTCACGATGCCGATCGTCGTGTGGCGCTCGGTCGTCTTCCAGGGCAACGTCCGCCCGATCTGGACCGCCATCCAGCAGAGCCTCGCCGAGGTGACCCAGACCGCCGACGAGGCGCTCACCGGCATCCGCGTCGTGAAGGCCTTCAGCCGCGAGGACTTCGAGGCGGAGAAGTTCCGCGTGAAGGTGCAGGCGCAGGCCGACCTGAACCTGCGGCAGGCCCGCTACATGGCGCAGAACCAGCCGCTGCTGCAGGGCCTCGGCATGATGCAGGTGTCCCTGACGGTCGGCGTGGGCGCGCTGCTCATCGCGCGGGGACAGCTCACCGGCCCGGATGTCCTCGCCTTCGCGCTGTGGCTGAACACGCTGCAGCTGCCGCTGCGCACCATCGGCCAGCTGGTGAACGCCGCCGCGCGCTGTGTCAGCTCCGCCGAGCGCGTGTTCGAGCTCCTCGACGCGCAGTCGGAGGTCGAGGACGCCCCGGGCGCCGTCGAGCTGGCCGGCGTGCGCGGGCACGTGCGCTTCCAGGACGTCTCGTTCGGCTACGGCAGCGCGAGCGCGGTGCTCTCGGGCGTCGACATCGACGCGCAGCCGGGGCAGGTGATCGCGCTCCTCGGCCCCGCGGGCAGCGGCAAGTCGACCGTCGTCAACCTGATCCCGCGCTTCTACGACGTGACCGGCGGCAGCATCACGATCGACGGCACCGACATCCGCGAGGTCACGGTCGACTCGCTGCGGCGCACGATCGGCATCGTGCAGCAGGACGTCTTCCTGTTCATCGGCACGATCCGCGCGAACATCGCGTATGGGCGCCCCGACGCGACGCAGGAGGACATCGAGCGGGCCGCGAAGGCCGCGCGCATCCACGACTTCATCGTCAGCCTGCCGGCCGGGTACGACGAGTGGGTCGGCGAGCGCGGCGTCACGCTGTCCGGCGGCCAGAAGCAGCGCATGGCGATCGCGCGCACGCTGCTGCTGGACCCGCGCATCCTGATCTTCGACGACTCCACCGCGAGCGTGGACTCGCAGACGGAGTTCCTCATCCTCCAGGCGTTGCAGGAGCTGATGAAGGGCCGCACGACGTTCGTGATCGCGCAGCGCCTGCGCACGGTGATGCGCGCCGACGAGATCGTGGTCCTCGAGCGCGGCCGGGTGGTGCAGCGCGGCACGCACCAGCAGCTGCTGAACGAGGAGGGCCTGTACCGCGCCATCTTCGACCTCGAGCTGAAGGACCAGGAAGAGGCGCTCGGGCGCTCGACGGCGCCCGTGGGCGCGCCGACGCTGGCCGGGGAGGCCGACTAATGGCGATGTGGGGCGGCGGCGGCGCATCCGGCTGGAGCACGAACATCGGCGGCGGCCGCATGGGCCCCGGCGCGGCCCGCGGCTCCGACGGCTGGGACGACGAGTACCTGGGCAAGGTCTACGACGCCGAGGTCATCAAGCGCCTCCAGCCATACCTCCGCGCGTACAAGAAGCAGGCCCTCATCTCCTTCCTCGCGATGGTCGTGCAGGCGACGACCACCTACATGCAGCCGTTGATCATCGGCTTCACCGTGCGCGCGGGCGTCCGCGGCGACCAGACGCAGGTGATCGAGCTGATGGGCCTCCTGATCGGGATGGCGTTCCTCGGCTGGGGCGGCCTCTACGTCCAGCAGATCGTCGTCAACACCCTCGGCAACAAGCTGCTCGTGCAGATCCGCTCGGACATGTACCAGCACATGCAGAGCCTCTCGCTGAGCTTCTACGACGAGATGGAGGTCGGGCGGATGATCAGCCGCCTGACCAGCGACGTCACCGTGATCCAGGATCTGCTCACCAGCGGATCGCTGAACTTCGCGGCGGACATCGTCGGCCTCGCGATCGTCGTGGTGACGGCGCTGCTGCTCGACTGGCAGCTCGCGCTCGTCACGTTCGCGATCGTGCCGCCGCTGCTGGTGATCATGGTCTTCTGGTCGCAGCGCGCGAAGGCCGCGTTCATCGCGCAGCGCGTGAAGGTCAGCGCGCTCTACGGCACGCTGGCCGAGAACCTGTCGGGCGTGCGCGCCGTGCAGTCCATGTCGCGCGAGGGGGAGAACAGCCGGCGCTTCGACGAGCTGAACCAGGAGAACCGCAACGCCGCGATCCGCGCGGGCATGCTCAGCGCCGCGGTGCTCCCCGTCGTCGAGGTCGCCGTGGCGATCGCGACGACCGGCGTGATCATCGTGGGCGGGCTGCGCGCGCTGAACGGGCAGGACGTGGACGTCGCGACGCTGTTCGGCCTGCTGACCTCGTTCGCGCTGTACGTCGGCCGGTTCTTCGACCCGATCCGCGACCTCGTGCTCCAGTACACGATGATCCAGCGCGCGATGGCGGGCGGGGAGCGCGTGTTCGAGGTCCTCGACACGAAGCCGCGCATCATGGACCGCCCGGACGCGCTCGAGCTGGACGAGGTGGAGGGGCGCGTCGATTTCGATCACGTCTACTTCCACTACGTGGAGGGCGTACCGATCCTGCGCGACGTCGACCTGCACGTCGCTCCCGGCGAGACGATCGCCTTCGTCGGGCACACCGGCGCCGGCAAGACCACGATCACCTCGCTGGTGAGTCGCGGGTACGAGGTGACCGGCGGCGCGATCCGCATCGACGGCCACGACCTGCGCGACATCAAGCGCCGCTCGCTCACGCGTCACATGGGCGTGGTGCTGCAGACGCCCTACCTGTTCAGCGGCTCGATCGCCGACAACATCGCCTACGGGCGGTCCGAGGCGACCCTCGATCAGATCGAGACCGCCGCGCGCGCGGTCGGCGCGCACGAGTTCATCGAGCGGCTGCCGCAGGGTTACGACACGCTGCTCCGCGCCGGCGGCCAGAACTTCTCGATCGGCCAGCGCCAGCTGATCAGCTTCGCCCGCGCGATCCTCGCGTCGCCGCGCATCCTCGTGCTGGACGAGGCGACGGCGTACGTCGACACCCAGACCGAGGCGGTCATCCAGCGGGCGCTGCGGGAGCTCCTGAAGGGCCGTACGTCGTTCGTGATCGCCCACCGGCTCTCGACGATCCGCGAGGCCGACCGCATCGTGGTCCTCGACCAGGGCCAGGTGGTCGAGATCGGCACGCACGATGAGCTGCTGGCGTCCGGTGGCGTCTACGCGAACCTGTACCGCATGACGTACGAGAGCGAGCAGGCCGCCCGCGACACCGAGCACCTGGGCGAGGACGAGGCGATCGCCCGTCGTCGTCGCGGTGAGGTCGAGTCCCCGGCGCCCTCGGCGGGCGCGTAGCGCTCGACGCTGCACGACAGGGGGCGACCGTGGAACCCTCGATCAGCACGCGGCTGCGGCTGGGATTCGTCGGGCTCCTGCTGATGTGGCTCGCCTCGATCGCGCGCGAGCCCGGCGGGCTGCCGGCGTTCGCCGCCGAGCTGGCCTCCGCGGAGCGCGCGATCGGTGAGGTCGTGCGACACGTCCCGACCACGTTCTCGGACCTCGAGTCGGACGGCACCACGATCACCGGCTACGCGGGCGGCGTGCTCTGCGAATCGTCGCCCGGGGCGACGGCAGCGGCCTCGGGGCTGCACTGCCAGTCGGTGTTCGAGCTGGGCGAGTAGGCCGCACAGGCCTGTCAGACGCCCGCGGGCACGTCCCACGTCACCAGCGGCGCGCTGCGGCGGCCTTCCTTCGGCGGCGCGTCCGCGCGCAGATAGCCGAGGTTGATCATCGCCACCACCCGGTCGCCCGGCGCCAGGCCGAGGTACTCGCGGGTCTTCTCATACTCGATCACGCGGCCGGTGCTGTAGTGGGCCGCCAGGCCCTCCTCGTGCGCGGCGAGGAGCAGGTTCTGGATCGCGGCAGCGCACGCGGCGTAGTCCTCGGCCTCGCGCTCCTCGGAGGCGCCCTCGCCCCCGCCCGCCTGGCTCACGAAGATCGTCATCGGCGCGCGCATGATCTTGCCGCGCGCGGAACGCTGCACGCCCTCCGGCTCGCCCGAGGCGGCCAGCCACCCGGCCAGCGCGTCGCACATCGCCTCCCGGCGGTCACCGGCGACCACGTAGAAGCGCCACGGCTCCGTCAGGCGGTGGTTCGGCGCCCACGTCGCGGCCTCGATGATCCGCGTCACCACGTCGCGCGGGGGGCACTCCTCGGCGAAGGCCTCCATGTCACGGCGCGTCCGGATCGCGGTGTAGACGTCCATCGAGCGGCTCCCTGCGGCGTTGCCGCGTGTCTGGCCGGGGCTTGCCCTCGAAGTGTAGCCTTCATCGGGCGCCGGCACGGACACGAGCCGGCCGCGTTGGCGATGCACCGAGGACTGCCGCGCGCCGTCGCGCGGGACGAGTGGGAGGGAACCACATGACGTCGAACGATCTGCTCCAGGGCGTGACCAAGGGCGCGCAGGCGACGTTCCTGATCAGGAACGGCAAGGTCATCTGGATCGACCCCTTCCAGCTCGCCGGGGCCGACCTGCCGAAGGCGGACGTGCTGTTCATCACGCACGCGCACGGCGACCACCTGTCCGGCGGCGACATCGACAAGATCATGAAGCCCGAGACGATCGTCGTCGGCCCGCCGGACTGCCTCGCGCAGATCACCGCGCCCGACGCCCAGAAGATCGCGATGGCCCCCGGCGACAGCCGCACGGTGGAGGGCATCGGCGTCGAGGCGGTCCCGGCCTACAACATCGACAAGCCGTACCACCCGCGCTCGAACAACTGGGTGGGCTTCATCCTCGACCTCGGCGGGCGTCGCGTGTACCACGCGGGCGACACCGACCGCATCCCGGAGATGAAGGACATCCGTGCTGATGTCGCGCTGCTCCCGGTGGGCGGCACCTACACGATGGACGCCGAGGAGGCCGCCGCCGCGGCCAACGAGGACATCAAGCCGGCGCTGGCGGTCCCGATCCACTACACCGTCGTCGGCAGCGAGGCCGACGCCCAGCGGTTCGCCAGCCTGGTCACCGGCGCCTCGCAGGTGCTCCCCTCCGCGCTCTAGCGCTCGAGCGGTCCTTGCCTCGACCGCCCCGTCCCGCGCCCCTCGAGGGGTGCCGAGGCGGGGCGGTTCCGTGTCCGCGGGCAGCCGGACACGGGGTACGTCGCAAGGCGCCTCGACCGGTCGTGGGTGCGGGGCGCAGGAATTCCGGAACAATCGGGCGAGGCGCTGGTAAGACCAGATCGCATGTGATATCTCTACGCCGCCGGTTTCTCCGCAGGTCACCTCTGGTGCACCTGATGCAGGCAACATCGTGCGGCGGATCGGGCGGCGGGGTGACGTGCGGCGACGCTGAGGCGCGTCGACACCCACTGCTGTCGCGACGATCGAGATTGTTGGAGGAGCGACGCTTCGCGCGCCAAAGCGCGTGGCTCGTGTATCGAAGGAGGAGTGCATGACAACCGAAGAGGCCGCGCCCGAATCAGGGCGCGCGATGCGTGGTGACCCGAACGTCACGTGGGAAGACACCGCGAAGCACATCGGCGAGGACTACTCGGGCGGCATCATCATGGTGGCCGACGAGCGCGTCGACAAGGTCATGATCTCGCGGTACTGCGAGCCGGCCGAGATCGGCAACCTCCTGTACTGGGACGAGGAAGTCGCGCGCATGGCCGGCTACCGCAGCCAGGTGGTGCCGTGGGCGATGCTCAAGGAAGTCCCGACGTACGGCGGCAACTGGCGCCCGGGTCAGCCGACGCGCTTCCCGCTGGACAAGGAGATGGACTGGCAGTCGCAGCTGGCGAACCGCCAGCCGTCCGCGGGTGGCCCTCCGGTCCCGCCGACGAACGCCGGCTTCTTCACTGACATGACGATCGAGTTCTTCGAGCCGGTCTGCCTCGGCGACCGTCTGACGACGATGGGCCGCGTGCTGCACCACGTCACGCCGCGCGAGACGCGCGTCGGCGTCGGTGCCTTCATCGGCTACGACACCAGCTACTTCAACCAGCTGGGCCAGTTGGTCGCTCGCGCCACGCAGGGGACGTACTCCTTCGTGCGCAAGGATGACAGCGAGATCGAGCGGTAGACCTCGGTCGTACCGCTATTCGCTGACGAACGCTGAAGGAAGAGAACTACAATGCCCGGAACCTACCCCAACAAGATGCCGGCGTACCACGCCTCCAACGACGACAACACGGTCCACTGGCCGATCCAGCCGCAGGTCTACTACGAGGGCGTGAACGAGGGCGACGAGATCCCCGCGGTCGACTTCAACCTCACCGTCCAGCGCATGATCATGTTCGTCGGCGCGACCCGGAACTACCCGGGCCTGCACCACAACGACCGCGTCGCCCAGGCGAACGGTGCGGAGCGCATGTTCCTGCAGAACAACTCCTGCCTGATGCTCTGGGAGCGCGTGATCTCCGACTGGATGGGCATCTACGGCCGCGTCCGGTCCGCCACGTTCCGCATCACCAACTTCCACCTGTCGGGTGACATCATCCACGTCGGTGGGAAGATCACGAAGAAGTGGCAGGAGAACGGCCTGAACTTCGTGGAGCTCGAGATGCTGTCGCACACGCCTCGCCGCGTGGGCATGACCGGCACCGTCATCGTGGCGCTGCCGTCCACCAAGTACCCGACGACCACGCCGATGTGGGACAACGACGGCAAGGCCACCGTTACCTGCCAGTAGCCGCCCGACGGCGCGTCTCACGCCCCTGCCGGTCGAAGAAGCCCGCCGCGAGGCGGGCTTCTTGCTGCCCCCGCTGTTGCCCGCAGCGGCCACTGGGAGCCTCGTGGTGGCCCGCTTGTCGCCGGCGCGCTGTCGAGTACCATGCTGCCGCGACGGCAGGAGAGGGAAGCGCATGAACGAGGGCATCGGAGTCGAGTCGGCCGACGTCACGAACCCGCGCGACGGCGTGCGCGTGCACACGCTGCGCTGGGGGCACGGTCCGCGCCTCGTCCTGGCCGTCCACGGCCTGAACGCGCACGCGTGGCACTGGCGGCGCACCGCGGAGCGCCTGGGCCCCGAGTACAGCCTGATCGCCTACGACCTGCGCGGGCACGGCGAGAGCGACAAGCCTGCCACCGGCTACTCCTACGAGGAGCAGGGCAGCGACATCGAGGCGATCCTCGCGGACGCCGGCGTGGCGCCGCAGGACACCGTCGTCATGGGCCACTCGCTCGGCTCGCGCGTCGCGATGCCGTACGTCGCCGACCACCCGTTCCGTGGCTTCGTCATCGTGGACCCCGGCATCGTCGCGCACGTCGGCGGCGCGCAGC
This sequence comes from Chloroflexota bacterium, assembly GCA_947472995.1. Lineage (GTDB taxonomy): Bacteria > Chloroflexota > Dehalococcoidia > UBA2979 > UBA2979 > SHYQ01. Next base: position 485 of record CANJBO010000024.1, on the reverse strand, counting down.
CGCCTCGACCGGAGGGGACGCGGAGGCGCGCCCCGCTCCAAATGGAGTACGCCTCGCGCGAGGAGTTCATGGAGCGGATGAGCCGCACGAACTTCCTGCGCAACCGGCACGAGTTCAACGAGGAGTATGCCGCGCGCCTCATCGGCGAGCCCGCCGCGGACGGCTCCGTGCGCCTGCAGCTGACCCCCACCGCGCACGTGGAGACGATGCGCGCGATCAGCGGCGGCGACCTGTCGCTCTACTTCGAGCGCCTGCCATGCCCGTGCCTCGTCATCCGCGCCACCGAGGGCCACCTGGTGCAGCCGATGGCAGAGCGGATGCAGCGCGAGATCCCCGACTGCGAGCTCGTGGTGATCGAGGACTCCAACCACAACGTCATGCTCGACCGTCCCGACGAGTTCGACGCCGCCGTCGACCCGTTCCTCGCGCGCGTCTTCGGCTAGCACGCTCCTCGAGGGCGACTCGCGCGGGCAAAGAGAAGGGGG
>CANJBO010000023.1 GCA_947472995.1 Chloroflexota bacterium | reverse complement strand
TCGTGGGCCGGCAGCCCCGAGGTCCTGAATGCCATCGACTTCGATGACATCCACTACTACGTGCGCGCCACCGACACGGACAGCACCAGCTGGGATGACGTGCCCGAGTACATCAAGGACACGTTCGACAAGCTCGGTATCCCGGAGGCGGAGCGCCAGTTCCTCGCCGGCGCCGGCGCGCAGTACGACTCCGAGGTCGTCTACCACAACATCCGCGAGGACCTCGCGAAGCAGGGCGTGCTGTTCCTCGGCATGGACCAGGCGCTCGCGGAGCACCCGGAGATCGTGCAGGAGTACTTCGGCACCATCGTCCCCGCGGGCGACAACCGCTTCTCCGCGCTGAACACCGCGGTGTGGTCCGGCGGCTCGTTCATCTACGTGCCGAAGGGCGTGAAGGTGGACATCCCCCTCCAGGCCTACTTCCGCATCAACACCGAGAACATGGGCCAATTCGAGCGCACGCTGATCATCGCGGACGAGGGTTCGCAGGTGCACTACGTGGAGGGCTGCACGGCCCCGACGTACAGCACCGCGTCGCTGCACTCGGCGGTGGTCGAGATCATCGTCAAGAAGAACGCGCGCGTGCGCTACTCGACGATCCAGAACTGGTCGAACAACGTTTACAACCTCGTCACGAAGCGCGCGTACGCGTACGAGAACGCGATCATGGAGTGGGTGGACGGCAACCTGGGCTCGATGCTCACGATGAAGTACCCGTCCGTCTACCTGATGGAGCCGGGCGCGCACGGCGAGATCCTCTCGCTGGCGTTCGCGGGCGACGGGCAGCACCAGGACGCGGGCGGCAAGATCGTCCACGTTGCGCCGTACACCTCCAGCGCGATCATCTCGAAGTCCGTGTCGCGCGGGAAGGGACGCACCTCCTACCGCGGCCTGCTGAAGGTGTACGAGGGCGCGCACCACTCCTCGAGCACCGTGCGTTGCGACGCGCTGCTCCTGGACGAGCACTCGCGTTCTGACACGTACCCGACGATGGAGATCGACGAGGAGCAGGTGAACATCGGCCACGAGGCATCCGTCTCGAAGCTCGGTGAGGACCAGCTCTTCTACCTGATGTCACGCGGCATCAACGAGGAGGACGCGGCCAAGATGGTCGTGAACGGCTTCGTCGAGCCGATCGTGAAGGAGCTCCCGATGGAGTACGCGATCGAGCTGAACCGGCTCATCGAGCTCCAGATGGAAGGCTCCGTCGGGTAGCCGGAGCGCGCCACGCGATCACCGCACCGCCGCGTCGAGGCAAGCGATCTGCTGCCGGACGCTGGCGCGCCTCGCGTGGCGCGAGTTCGCAGGTTCGTGATCGAGGCAGGACTGGCGCCGGAGAGCGACGCCCGTCCTGGGGAATCGGGAGAGTCATGACCACATCGACGACTGACCTCGGCGCGTACGCCGAGGCGCCGGTCTCCGCCGCCGCCACCGCGCGCACCGAGCCGGCCTGGCTCGTGCGGTCGCGCGAGGATGCCGCGCGCGCCTTCGCCGCGACGCCGATGCCGACGCGCGCGCTGCGGCCCTGGAAGTACACGGACCTGACGCAGCACTCGATCGAGGAGTTCACGCCGGACGCCACCTTCGCGCCGGTCGTCACCTCCACGCCGCCGGCCGGCGGCTTCGCCGGCACGCTCGCCGATGCGCTGCGGGATGCCTCGCACGCCCCGGCTGTCGAGGCGGCGCTGGGCACGGTGGTGCAGGGCACAGAGAGCAAGTTCGTCGCTGCCAACGCGGCGCTGTGGACCGGCGGCGTCTTCGTGCACGCCCCGCGCAGCGGTGCGTTCGAGGCACCCGTGACCGTGGACGTCACCGCTGCCGCCACGCACCAGATGGGCGCGATCTTCCCGCGCATCCTCGTCGTCGCGGAGGCGAACAGCGAGGTCACGATCATCGTGAAGAACCGCTCGCATGACGCGCCGCTGCTCGTCAGCGGGGTCGTCGAGATCGTGGCGAACGAGGACGCGCGCGTGCGCGTGCTGTTCGACGGCGACTGGGGCGCGAACACGTGGGAGTTCACCACGGTGCGGTCGCGCCTCGCGAAGGCCGCGGACGTGCAGGTCGCCTCGCTGGCGATCGGCGGGCACCTGCTGAAGCAGCACATCGAAGCGCTGATCGAGGGCGAGGGCGCGAACTCGCTGATCCGCGGCATCGTGCTCGGCGACGCGGAGCAGCACTTCGACTTCGTCACGCTGCAGGACCACATGGGCAAGAAGTCCACCTCGGACGTCGAGATCAAGAGCGCGCTCGCGGGCGCCTCGCGGTCGGTCTACTACGGCATCACGCGCGTGGAGACGACGGCGGGCGGCTCCTCCGCGAACCAGGAGAACCGCAACCTGCTGCTCTCCAACCGCGCGAAAGCGGACTCCGACCCGGTGCTGGAGATCCTGACGTCGGACGTGATCCGCTGCGGTCACGGCGCGACGGTCGGCCCGGTCGACCCGGAGGCGGAGTTCTACCTCCAGAGCCGCGGCCTGGACCGGCGGAGCGCGCTGAAGCTGCTCGTCGGCGGGTTCTTCCAGTCCGTGATCGGCGACGCGGCCTTCGCGGCGCTGGCCGACGACATGCACGAGCGCGTCGAGCGAAAGATCGCGACCGCCGAGCTGTAATTCATTTCGGGGCTCATGCCGGGGATACCCGGCCCGCCCCGATCCGGACCTGTTGTATCGGGCGAACGCCGGGATACCCGCCACGCCCGAACAGACCTTGGGCCTCGAGGAGTGACGATGAGCGATGAGCGCGTGGCTGCTGCCTCGGACGTGCCTGTGAACGAGGTACGGGTCGTCGAGTGTGCCGGTCGATCGCTCGCGCTCAGCAACATCGACGGCGAGTTCTACGCGATCGACAACGTGTGCACGCACGACGGTGGCCCGCTGGGCGAGGGACGCATCCGCAACGGGCGCATCCTCTGTCCTCGCCACGGCGCGGCGTTCGATGCGAAGACCGGCCGCGTGATCTCGCTGCCCGCCGTGAAGAGCGTGCAGGCCTACCCCGTCACCCGCGAGGGCGACGACCTGTTCATCGATTGCGAGGCGGCGAAATGACGCTGACCGCAACGCCCGACTCGGGCGCTCGACTGCCGTTCGACATCACGCGCATCCGGCGCGACTTCCCGATCCTCAAGCGCGAGATCGGCGGCGTGCCGCTGGTCTACCTCGACAACGCGGCCACCAGCCAGAAGCCGGTGCAGGTGATTGCGGAGCTGACGCGGTTCTACCGCGACCACAACGCGAACATCCATCGCGGCGTGCACACGCTCTCCGTGGAGTCTACCGACCTGTACGAGGGCGCCCGCGCGCGCATCGGCGCGTTCATCGGCGCGACCGACCCGCACGAGGTCGTCTTCACGCGCAACACGACCGAGTCGATCAACCTCGTCGCGCACGCGTGGGGGCGGAAGTTCCTGCAGGCGGGCGACGAGGTCGTCGTCACGGAGATCGAGCACCACTCGAACATCGTCCCGTGGCAGATGCTGCGCGATGAGCGCGGCATCGTGCTGAAGTACATCCCGATGCTGCCCGACGGCACGCTCGACCTCGACGAGGCGCGCCGGATCATCGGCCCGAAAACGAAGCTGCTTAGCATCACGGCGATGTCGAACGCGCTCGGCACGATCGTCCCGCTCGAGGTGCTCATCCCGCTGGCGAAGGCGCACGGCGCGACGGTGCTGGTGGACGGTGCGCAGTCGGTGCCGCACATGGCCGTCGACGTGCGCACGCTGGGCGCGGACTTCCTCGCGTTCTCGGGGCACAAGATGCTCGGGCCGACCGGCATCGGCGTGCTGTGGGGGCGGATGGCGCTCCTCGACGCGATGGACCCGTTCATGGGCGGCGGCGACATGATCCTCAACGTGAACATGGAGCGCAGCACGTGGGCTGACGTCCCCGCGAAGTTCGAGGCGGGCACGCCCAACATCGCCGACGCGATCGGCCTCGGCGCCGCGGTCGACTACCTGTCGGCGCTCGGCATGGACGAGGTGCGCCGGCACGAGATCGAGATCACGGACTACGCGCTGCGGCGCCTCGCGGACGTGCCCGGCGTCTCGATCTTCGGCCCGATGGACGCGCAGCAGCGCGGCGGGGTCGTCTCGTTTGAGCTGGAGGGTATCCACCCGCACGACGTGGGGCAGGTGCTGGACACGCATGGCGTCGCGATCCGCACGGGCCACCACTGCGCGCAGCCGGTGATGGCGGCGCTCAACGTGCCGGCCACCGCGCGCGCCTCGTTCTACCTGTACAACACGACGTCCGAGGTGGACGCGCTGGCGTCCGCGCTCGAGGCCACCACGAAGTTCTTCGGGATGGGGGGATGACCGCCATGACCGGATCGCTGCTGGACGACCTGTACCGCGAGATCCTGCTCAACCACTACCGCCAGCCGAGGAACCACGTCGCGATTGACTCGCCGACGTGCTCCGCGGACGGGTCGAACCCGCTCTGCGGCGACCAGGTGCGCATCGACGTCTCCATCGAGGGCGACCGCATCGCGGCGATCTCGTTCTCGGGCAGCGGGTGCTCCATCTCGCAGTCCTCGGCCAGCATGATGACCGAGTACGTGAAGGGCCGCACCGTCGCGGAGGCACGGGCCGGCGTGGACGCGTTCCAGAGGATGATGATCACCGCCGAGGCGCCCGGCCTCGATGGCTTCGACGACATCGAGGCGCTGATCGGCGTCGCGAAGTTTCCGGCGCGCGTGAAGTGCGCGTCGCTCGCATGGAAGACACTCGAACAGGCGCTGGCCGGCGAAGGCGGAGCCGTCACGACCGATGAACGGAGCACCGAACATGTCTGAGGCACCGACCGAGGCAACCGAGACGACCGAGCCCACTGACGCGACCCCCGCCGTCCCGCCCACCGAGGACGAGGTGCGCGAGGTGCTCCGCTCCGTCGAGGACCCCGAGCTCCGCATGAGCATCGTGGACCTCGGCCTGCTGTACGGCGTGACCGTGGAGAACGACGGGCTGATCGCCGTCGACCTGACGCTGACCTCGCCGGCGTGCCCCGTCGGTCCGATGCTGCAGGGCATGATCTACCACAAGGTCTCGCAGATGCCCGGCGTCATGGACGTCGAGGTGAACCTCGTCTGGCAGCCCCCCTGGGACCCGAAGACGATGGCCTCCGAGGACGTGAAGCTCGCCCTCGGCATCTGGTAGCGCACGGGCGGCAGGCGGCGATGGCCCAGCAGTTCGACCAGGGCTACTGGCAGTCCCACTGGCAGCAGGCCGATGGTCGCGGGGCCGGCACGATCGCCCCCAACCCGCACCTCGTGCGCGAGACGCGCGACCTCGTGCGGGGCACCGCGCTCGACGCCGGCTGTGGCGAGGGCGCCGAGGCGGCCTGGCTGGCGACCGAGGGGTGGCGGGTGACCGCGGCTGACATCTCCGCCGAAGCACTCGCCCGCGCCGCCGAGCGCGCCACGGCGAGTGGCGTACCGTCCGAGCGCCTGTGCTGGGTCGAGGCAGACCTCGGCGTATGGGAGCCGGGCGAGCGGTTCGACCTCGTTACCACGCACTACGCGCACCCCGCGATGCCGCAACTCGCGTTCTACGAGCGCATCGCCGACTGGGTGGCGCCGGGCGGCACGCTGCTGATCGTCGGCCACCTGCAGACGGCGGGCACCGCGGGGCACGACCACGGACACCCCGCCGAGGCATCAGTCACCGCAACGGACATCACCGCGCGCCTCGACGCCGCGCGATGGGACGTCGTCACCGCCGAGGAGCCGACACGCACGCTCCTCGACCGCTCGGGCAGGACGACCGAACTGCACGACGTCGTCGTGCGCGCGACTCGCCGGGCCTAGCCTCGGCGAGCAGTCGAGGTCATCGACCGGGCAATCCCGTCTGCGGCACCGTGCGCACCTCGGACTGGCCGGGCTTCGAGCAGCCCGTCGCGGCGTCCGTACGACACGTGCCGAGCGTGATCGTGGTGAGGTTCACCGTCACGACCTCGCCGTCGAAGCGGACCGGGAAGCGGTGCAGGTCGCGCGGGCTCGAGGCGAGCGCGCTGCCGTCGGCCGCGAAACGCGCCGGCCCGCACGGGTCGACGAGGGCGCCCGGCTGGCCGGTGCCGGCCCCCGCGCCGGCGTCCCAACGCACGTGGCAGAGCGTGTCGGGGTTCCTCGAGAGGACCGCGGTCGCCTCGTTACGGGCGGTCACGGTGACCCACGCGCCGTAGGTGTGGCCGCCGGCATCGGCGCCGAAGGTGGTGACCGGCATGAAGCGCGGCACGCCGAGGGTGAACTCGGTGACGCGGGCGCGCAGCTCGCGGTCGGGCGGGTCAGCGTAGGAGACGACGCACGTCGCGGCGAGGACGACCATGATCAGCACGACCCCGGCGAACGCCAGCAGTCGGGGCCACGGGTTCGTGGGACGGGTGTCGTCTGGCGTACCCCCCAGCGCATCGCCGGTGGGCTCGTTGTCTCGACGGCGGCCGGGTGCGTCCCACATGGGCCGATCGTAGTCCTCGTGCCTCGCGAGGCGCGAACGCGGGCGCCGTCCGCGCGTGGTTTGCCGCGCCGCGTGGTGCGCTCGTAGGATCGATGTGGGCCGCCGCCATCGAGTCGCCCGTGGAGAGCAGCCGATGGTTCATCGTGACGGTCGAGGCACACTGCGGTCGTTCACGCCGTCCGCTCGCCCGCAGACCGCCGCATGACGGCCATGCGCGCCCCGGGACGGCACTCTCGACGGCGCTTCATCGCCCTCGGCGTCGGCGCGTGCGGGGCCGGGCTGGTCATCGCCTGCACCGGCACGTCGAGCGGGGCCGGCGGTCCCGGTCTCGCGCTGGAGCCGCGTCCGAAGTTCTCCGGCAGGCGCCCCGCGCCAGGCGTGCTGCGGCTGGGCCGGCTCCCCGACACTGCCTCGACGACCGTCACCAGCGGCAGCGGCGCGGCGATCGATGTGGACCACGTGCTGCTGTCCCACGCGCGGCTCGTCGCCGTCGATCCGCGTGGCCCCTCGATCTACCCGGATGCCGCGATCGCCATCGAGGTGCCGGATGCGCAGACGGTGCGCTTCACGCTGCGTGACGGTCAGCGCTTCCACCCGGGCGGCAACGGCACCGTGCAGCCGCTGAGCGCGGACACCGTGCGCACCGACTTCCAGCGCCGCGCTGCCGAGCGCCAGACGCTGTTCGCCGAGGTGATCGATCGCCTCGACCGGCCGGACAGCCGGACGCTGGTGCTGCACCTGAAGGCGCCGTTCGGCCTGCTGTTCGAGCTGCTCGGCGGGCCGTCCGCCTCGCTGCGCGGCGACGGCACCTACGCCGGCACCGAGGACCGCGTCGGCAGCGGGGCGTGGGTGCCCGCGCAACGCGAGACCGGCGTCATGCGCTACACCGCCAACCCCGCGTTGAGCGGCGACCTGAAGCCGCTGCTGCACTCCGTCGAGATCGCCTCCGCGAGCGTTGCGAGCGAGCTCGACGCGGCGTTCGCGCGCGGCGACATCGACGTGCGCGTGCACCCGGCCGGCACCGTGCCGCCCGCGGACCAGTCGCGCGGGGTGAGCGCGCTGAAGCGGCCGTCGAGGCGGATGCGCGGACTCGGCCTGTCGCTGCTCGGCCTGAAGAACGGCGCGAACGTGCGCAGCATCCCGGCGTTCCAGGACCACCGCGTGCGGCGCGCGATCGCCATGTCGCTCAACCGCGAGGCGCTGCTGGCGCTCGACGGCTCGTACACCTCGGGGCCGGTCGGGCCGTCGCACGCCGGTGACGCGCTGCCCGAAGCGGACCTGCGCGCGCACCAGATCTACCGCTACGAGCCCGCCGAGGCCCGCAAGCTGCTCGCCGCAGCGAACCAGGACGCGCTCGCGTTCCGGCTGGCGCTGCCGGACCTGCCGCTGATGCTCCAGTGGGCGCAGATCGTCGCGGAGAACCTCCAGGCGGTCGGGTTCCAGCCGCGCCTCCAGAACCTGCCGTTCGACGGCTGGCAGAAGAGCTTCCTCGCCGGTGACTTCGAGGCGACGCTGTTCGAGCTGGGCGCGCTGGACACGCCCGACGTCGGGCTGCGCCTCCACACGACCGAGGGCGTCGGGGGGCGGTTCTCGCTCTGGGGCTACTCGAACCCGGCGTACGACGTGGCGGTGCGCGCGGCACTCTCCGCGTTCGACCCGAAGGTGCGCGCCGAGAAGTCGAGGGAGGCGCAGCGGCTGCTCCTCGACGACGCGCCCGCGATGCTCCCGCTCGGCACGTCCGCCGAGTTCGCCTCGATCGGCCCGGGGATCACCGGCTACGACTTCGCGGCGTACGAGATGAACACCGGCTACCTGTCGTCGATGTGGGTCGCGCCCCAGCGCGCATAGCGCGCATCGTGGCGTTCCAGCGCGCTTAGCGCGTGTTCGCGGCACCGATACGTCGAGGCGAACGCCGGGGCGGTCCACCCCTGCCCCTCCCGAGGCGGGAGGGGTTCTGAAATCAGAAGATGTTGCGAGGAGCTGCGCCCCTCACACTCCCGGCGGAGCTGTCGGTCAGCGACCGCTGAACCCCGCGTGGGCGGCATCGAGTGCGCGGCGAATGCCATCGCAGCGTTGCAGCGTGCGTAGCGCGTTCGCGGCACCGATACGTCGAGGCCAACGCGGGGCGGCCCACCCCTGCCTCCCGGCGCGGGAGGGGTTCTGAACATCAGAAGGTGTTGTGAGGATCCGCGCCCTCATACTCCCGGCGGAGCTCTGTCGGTCAGCGCCCGTTCGGCAGCGGTTCCTCAAAGGGCTTCGCCCTTTGAATCATCTCCCCTTCCTGTGCAGGGAAGGAGCAGGGGGATGGGCCGCCCCCCCCGCGAGCATCGACGCCCGTGAGCTACGTCGAGGCGACGCGTGCGCCGGCGCGGATCGATTCGTCGAGGACCTCGATCACGTGGCGGACCTCGGCGTGGAGGCCGGTACGGATCACACCGGCCTCGAGCTGCAGCGTGCAGCCGGGGTTCGCGGTGCAGATCACGTCCGCGCCCGTGGAGGCGACATCCGCCATCTTCGCGTCGAGGATCGCGGCGGAGAGGTCGGGCTGCACGAGGGAGTAGATGCCGGCCGAGCCGCAGCAGCGATCCGGCGCGCGCTGCTCGTGCAGGCGGAGGCCGGGGATCGCGCGGAGGATCGTGCGCGGCGCCTCGCGGATGCGCTGCGCGTGGGCGAGGTGGCACGCGTCCTGCAACGTCACCGTCTCGTTAACGGCGCCGAGGTCACGCGCGAAGTCGCGCCCCGCGACGTACTCGAGCACGTCCTTCACCGAGGCGGCGAAGCGCTCCGCGCGCGCGGCCCAGCGCGGGTCGTCGCGCAGCAGCCGGTCGTACTCCTTCATCGCCGCGCCACACCCGGCCGCGTTCACGATGACAGCGTCGACGCCGGCCGCCTCGAACGCCGCGATGTTGCGGCGTGCGAGCGCGCGGGCGGTCTCGGCGTCGCCGGCGTGGGTGTGCAGCGCGCCGCAGCAGACCTGCGCCTCCGGCGCGACGACCTCGCACCCCACGTGGGCGAGGACGCGCACGGTCGCCTCGTGCATGCGCGGGTACAGCTCGCCGTGGATGCAGCCGAGCAGCAGCGCGACGCGCGCCGTCGCGCCCTCGGGCTGTGCGAGGGTGCCGGTCGTGCGGAACGGCGCGTCGGCGAGCACGGGGAGCGACGACTCGAGGCGCGCGAGTCTCGGCGGGAGCAGGCGGCGCAGCGGACTGCGCGCGATCTGCTGCAGCCCGGAGCGCGAGTACAGCCGTCCGAGGCCGAGCGCGGCGCGCAGCACGCGCGGGCGCGCCAGCACCTGGCGCAGCAGCACGGCGCGCCATCGCCACGACGGCGGCTGCGCGCTCGGCGCGTTCGCCATGATCGAGGCGCGCGCGTCCTCCATGATCCGCCCGTAGGGCACGGCGGACGGGCACGCCGTCTCGCACGCGCGGCACTGGAGGCAGCGGTCGAAGTGCGCCAGCGTGCGCTCGGTCGCCTCGATGCGCCCGTCGCGCACGGCGGCGATCAGGTGCAGCCGGCCGCGCGGCGACTCGAGCTCCTGCCCGGTGGCGATGTACGTGGGGCAGGCGGGGAGGCAGAAGCCGCAGTGGATGCAGTTCTGCAGATCGGCGATCGACGGGATGTCGGGGCCTACGAAACTCGTCACACGCCCTCCATCCACCGTCCACGGTTCAGGGTACCGTTCGCGTCGAACTGCGCCTTCAACGCGCGGACGAGGAGGGCCTCGCCGGGGCCGGCCGGATCGACGGCCGTGCGGAGCGCGCGTGGCCCCGCCTCGACCTGGAGGAAGCCGCCGCGCTCGATCGCGAACGCGCGCAGGCGCTCGACGGTCGCGGCGTCGAGGTCGGCCGCGTGCCCGAGGACGGCGCCCGATGCGACGTGCCCCCACGCGAGGCAGCCCGCGGCGCGCACGACCTCGACCGTCTCGGGCACCATCGTCGCGGGGACGCCGAGGCGCACGACCGTCGTCATGCGGTCGCCGTGCAGCTGGCGCAGCCGCGTCCAGGGCGCGGGGCCGGCCTCCTCGACGCGCGGGGCGGCCTCGCGGACAAGCTGCGTCGAGCGCTCGACCGCGACGTCGAGGCCCGCGAGGTCGAGCAGCACCGTCGGCGAAGCCGCGAGGCCGATGCTCGCCGCGGCGTCGGCGGTGAGCACGGTCAGCGCGCGCAACGCGAGGCCGGCGTCCCACAGCCGCAGCGCGAGCGCGCCCGCCTCGACGACCGTCGAGGTGCGTACAGCGAGCGAGCGCGTCGCCGCCGCCAGCGGCGCCACCTTGAACGAGGCCTCGACGATCACGCCGAACGCGCCGAGCGCGCCGGTGTGCATGCGGTGCATGTCGTAGCCCGTCACGTTCTTCACCACGCGCCCGCCGGAGGCGACGAGGGTGCCCGCCGGCGTGGCGACTGTTGCCCCGAGGAGCAGATCGCGCGCAGCAGGGAGGTGGCCGCGCCACGCGCCGCCGCGCGCGGTCGCGAGCAGGCCGCCGATCGACACGTGGTCGTCGGGCGGCGGGTCGACCGGCAGGTGCTGGCCGTGCTCGCCCAGCGTCTGCTGGAGCGCGTCGAGGTGCATCCCCGCCTCGACGGTCACCGTGAGGTCGTCGGGCACGTACTCGACGACGCGTGCGAGGCCGCGCGTCTCCAGCGCCACGTCGTACCGCGCCAGCGGCCGGCCGAGGTGCAGTGCGGTGCGCCCGCCCTGCGGCACCACTACAAGGCCCGCCTCGTCGGCGGCGCGCAGCAGCGCGGCGATCTCGTCGCGGTCGTCGGGGCTGAAGGCGATGCGCGGCTCGACGGCATCGATGCCGTAGCCGTGCGGGGAGCGCTCGACGTCGCTCGGCACGGCGTGGCGGAGCGCCTCGAGGCCGGTCGGGGCGTTCATCAGAGGTACACGCCGGGCTGCGCGAGGTGCCCCGCGAGCTCCTGCGCGTGCCCGCTGGCGCAGCCGTGCCCGCCGGGGAGCATCTTGCAGGGGTTCAGCCGCTCGGCGCTCCCGAACGCGGTGCGGATGCGGCCCATCGCGTCGAGGTCGGGCGCGGCGAAGACCCACTCCATGTACGAGCGCTTCTCCAGCCCGATGCCGTGCTCGCCCGTGATCGCGCCGCCGGCGTCGACGCACAGCCGCATGATCTCGCCGCCGAGGTCCAGGACGCGCTGTGTCGCGCCCTCCTCCTGCGGGTCAAACATGATGTTCGGGTGCAGGTTGCCGTCGCCCGCGTGGAAGATGTTGGCGCAGCGGAAGCCGTACCGCGCCGACAGGTCGAGCACGCCGCGCATCACGTCCGGCAGCTTCGTCCTCGGCACCACGCCGTCGAGGAGGTAGAACGCGGGCGCGGCCGCGCCGATCGCGCCGATGCCCGCCTTGCGTCCCTCCCACAGGCGGTCGCGCTCCTCGCGCGTCTCGGCTGAGCGCACGTCGCGGGCGCCGGAGGCGCGGCACGCCTCGATCACCGCGGCGGACTCGACGGCGACGCCGTCGGCGAGACCCTCGACCTCGATCAGCAGCACCGCGCCCGCGTCGAGCGGGTAGCCGGCGTGGATGCGTGGCTCGACGATGCGGATGATCTCCTGGTCGAGCATCTCCAGCGCCACCGGGATCACGCCGTTGCGGATGATCGCGGAGACCGCCGTGCAGGCGTCGTCGACCGTGTCGAAGATCGCGAGCATCGTGCGGACGGCCGGCGCGATCGGCACGAGGCGGATCGTCGCCTGCGTCACGATGCCCAGCGTGCCCTCGGACCCCACGAGCAGGCCGCGCAGGTCGATGCCGGGCGCGTCGAGCACGCGTCCGCCGAGGCGCACGATGCGTCCGTCGGCGAGCACGACCTCCAGGCCGAGCACGTGGTTCACGGTCGAGCCGTGGGCGAGCGTGTGCGGCCCGCCCGAGTTGTTCGCGACGTTCCCGCCGACGGTGCAGATGCGCTGCGACGACGGGTCCGGCGCCCACGTCAGCCCGAGGGGTGCGAGCGTCTCCTGCAGCTGGAGGTTGATCACGCCCGGCTGCACCACGGCGACGCGGTTCGGCGCGTCCACCTCGATGATGCGGTTCATGCGCGTGAGCGCGACGACGATGCCGCCGAGGATGGGGACGGCCCCGCCCGAGAGCCCGGTGCCGGAGCCGCGGGGCACGATCGGGACGTCGAACTCGTTGGCCGCGCGGACGACCGCGGCGACCTCCTCGGCCGTCGAGGGGAAGACGACGGCGTCCGGCCGCGCCCGGTCGATGGTCGCGTCGTACTCGTAGGCGATCAGGTCCTCGGGGGCGTGGACGACGTGCGCTGCCCCGACGGCGCGCTCAAGCGCCTCGATGAGGGCGGGACTGGCGGTCGTCGGCATGTCGAGGCGAGTGTAGCATCGGCTCCTGTCGCCACTGTTTCGTCCGCTTCGATCGATCGGAGTCCTCGTGACCGCTTCCCGCCTCGATGCCATCGACCTCGATCGGGTGCGCGACGGCGTGGAGGCGGCGGTGCGGGCGGCGAACGAGGCGATTCGCGGGGTGCTCGGACAGGCGACGATGAAGGTCGAGAGCAAGGGCGCCGCCGGCCCCGTCACCGAGGCCGACTACGCCGCCGACGAGGTGCTGCACGAGCGCCTGATGCCGCTCATCGACGGCGCCCGCTGGCTCTCCGAGGAGTCGGAGGAGGACGCCCCGCTGATCCGTGGCGAGGCGACGTGGGTGATCGACCCGCTGGACGGCACGCGGGAGTTCATCCGCGGCCTGCCCGAGTACGGCGTCTCGGTCGGGCTGTACGTGGACGACCAGCTGGTCCTCGGCGGGGTCGGGTTCCCGTGGGACGGCACGGTGCTGTCCGGGATCACGACGACCGGCCGCCACGAGAGCCGCCGCGACGGTGTCCCGATGGCGATGCTGCCCAACGACGGCGTCGTGGAGCGCGTGGTGGTCTCGCGCAACGACTACGAGCGCCGCCAGCTCCAGTACCGCATCCCGTACGAGGTCTACCCGTGCGGCTCGGCGGCCGTGAAGCTCGTGCACGCCGCCGACATCGCCACCGACGTCTACTTCTCGACCGGCCCGCGCTCGGTGTGGGACGTCTCCGGCGGCGTCGCGATCCTCGAGGGCGTCGGCGGCGTGCTCATGTCGATCGAGGGGCACCGCATCGAACTGTCGCCACAGCAGATCCACGTGCCGCCGTACGTCGCCGGCGCACCGGCCGACTGCCGCACGCTGCTCCGCCGCGTCGGCCTGCTCGCGTAGCGCCATTCGATCGCGGGGAGCCGTGCTGCTGGCGAGCCCTGTTCGAGGTGCTGACGTGAGGCGGCCCATCCCCCTGCCCCCTTCCCTGCGCGGGAAGGGGGATGTGATCTGATGGGGTTGCACCCCATCAGGGCTGTGCCCCGCTCCGATTCGGATCGCGATGCTTAGTTGCCGTTCCGCCGGGAGTGTGAGGGGCGCAGCTCCTCACACCATCTTCTGATGTTCAGAACCCCTCCCGCGCCGGGAGGGGCAGGGGTGGGCCGCCCCCATGTCATCGAGGCGGTGCGAGTGCGGCGTGATCGCTCGTCGTTGATGCTGCCCCGGAGAAGCAGAACGCCACCGGCGTCCCGGTGGCGTTGCAGGTGGGTTCGCCTGCCGGCGAGCGCGGGGTTACTTCTTCTTCGGCTTGGCAGCCGGCTTCGCGGCCGGCTTGGCGGCGGGCTTCGCCGCCGGCTTCTTCGTCGCAGCCAACGTGGTGTCCTTCGCTAGCCGACCGTCGAGGCGGTCGGCACCCATGGGTGAGTCGCGGCGACGCAAGGCCCTGCGATCGTCACGACGAACGGAACGCACCACCACCGCGAACAGTTGCGACCCTCGACGCGCGATTCGCGACGAAATGTTCGCGCGATCGGCGCCGCCGATCAGCGGCCCGTCGTCTCCTCGATGAGCCGTGCTGCGAGGTCGCCCAGGTCGCGCACGCGCTCGACGCCTGCGTGGTACTCGAGGTCGCGGTTGCGCGGCCAGTCGCAGAGGAACACGCGCGTGTTCGTCACCTCGGCGAGCAGTTGCGCGGTGCGCGGGTCGTCGTCGGCGTGCTCATCGGCGCCCAGCGCGCGGAGCGCCTGCACCTTGAAGTGCGGGCTCTTGAGTGCCGTGTCGTTCACGACGACCTGATCGACGAGGCCGTCGAGGCCGTGCCAGTGGAGCCACGCGCCGGGCTGCGTGCGCCGCCCGGTGACCACGACCAGCCGGCGCACGGTGCGCAGCGCACGCAGCGCCTCGCCCACGCCGGGCATCGGCGCGCGCAGATCGAACCGCAGGTGGTCCAGCGGCGTGTTGAGCCAGCGCGGGTACACGCGCGCCGGCGGCGGCGGCGCGGTGGCGTCGAGGAACGCGCGGTGGATGCCGACGTTCCGGCCGAACGGCGGCCGGCAGATCACGCCGTCGAAGTCCAGCGTCAGCAGGGGGAGGGCCGAGCCGGTCGCGGGGACCTCGGACGACACGCTAGCGGACGCTGACCGGCGGGTCCGGCGGCGGGCTCGGCGGGATGCCCGGAGGGGGCGGGGCCTCGCGTGCCGACGGGACGTGCTGCATCACGGAGCCGACGGCGGCCGGGCGCGCCTCGAGCTGCTCGGCGAACGAGTGCAGGCGGTCGTCCACCATGCGGAAGATCGTGCCCGCGGCGAAGTGGCCCTCCGCGTCGCGCTCGTGGCCGGCCGGGATGCCGGTGAGGACCTCGATGCCCTCCTCGATCGTGTCGACGGCGTAGACGCTGAACGTGCCGTCCTTCACCGCCTGGGCCACGTCCGGGCGCAGGACCACGCTGTTCACGTTCGCGCGCGGCAGCATCACGCCGCACCCGGCGACGAGGCCGCGCGCCGCGCAGACGTCGTAGAAGCCCTCGATCTTCGCGGTCGCGCCGCCGATCGGCTGCACGCGCCCCAGCTGATCGATGGAGCCCGTGACGGCGATGCGCTGGTCGATCGGCACCTCCGCGAGCGCCGACAGCAGCGCATACAGCTCCGTCGAGGAGGCCGAGTCACCGTCGATGTCGCCGTAGAGCTGCTCGAACGTGAGGCTCGCGTGCAGCGCGTTCGCGCGGTGCTGGCCGAAGCGGTGGGCGAGGAAGCCGCGCAGGATGAGGAAGCCCTTGTTGTGGATGCGGCCGGCCATCTCGCTCTCGCGCTCGACCATCACGATCGTGCCCCGGCCGGCGGAGACGATGCACGTCACGCGTGAGGGCCGTCCGAAGGAGACGTCGCCGAGGTCGTAGACCGACAGCGCGTTGATCTGGCCGACGACCGCGCCCTCGGTCTCGATGTGGATCGAGTCGTCGTTCATCGCGCCGATGATCCGCTCGCGCACGAGCGAGGAGCGGTACACGCGCTCCTCGAGGGCGCGCTCGACGTGGGCCGCCTCGACGACCTGCGCGCCCGCCTGCCGCGCCCAGTGGTCCGCCTGCCGGACGATGTCGAGGAACGTGGCGATGTTCGCGGACAGCCGCCGCTGGTCCTCGACCATCCGGGAGGAGTGCTCGATCAGGCGGCCGACGGCGCCGCGCGAGAACGGGAGCAGCCCGGAGCGGTCGCACTCGGCACGGACGAGGCTGGCGATGCCCTGCACGTTCTCGCGGTCGCGCACGAAGTCCGTCTCAAAGTCGGCCTTCACGCGGAACAGCTCGCGGAAGTCGGGGTCGTTGCGGTAGAGCAGCCCGTACAGCGCGCCGTCGCCGATGATCGCGACCTTCACGTTGAGCGGCAGCGGCTCCGGGCGCAGCCCACTGGTCGGCACCAGCCCGTACGCCTCGGCGATGTTCTCGATGGCGAGGCGCTGCGAGGCGAGCGCGCGCTTCAGGCCGTCGAGGGCCTGCGGATTGGTGAGCAGATCGCGCAGCCGGATGACGAGGTAGCCCCCGTTGGCGCGTGCCAGCGAGCCCGGCTTCACCATCGTGTGGTCGGTGACCGTGGTGCCGAACTGGCCCTGGTACTCGATGCGGCCGAGCAGGTTGTAGTACGTCGGGTTCGGCTCGCGGATCACCGGCGCGCCGCGCTGCGGGTCGTTCGAGACGACGACGTTCACGGCGTAGCGGTTCAGCGAGGGCGCCTGCGCCGGCATCATCAGCCCCGCGAGGCCGCCCGCCGGCTTCTCGCCGCCGCGGAACTTCTCGCGCTGCGCCTGGATGTCCTCCGACACCGCGTCGAGGAACTCGTGGATCTCGATGTCCGCGCCGTACCGCTCCAGTAGCGGCTCGAAGAGGTGCGTGGCGGCGAAGTTGGCGATCTCCGCGTCGAGCTTCGTCGCGCGCTCGACGCCCTCGCGGTCGAGGCCGCGGACCTTGAGCAGGGTGTCCTGCACGGTCCGCTCCAGCTCCCGGCGCTTCTCGAGGATCGCGTTTCGCTGGTCCTCCGGGAGCGCGGCGAACGCCTCCTCGTCCAGCGTGCGGCCGTCGACGATCGGCGAAGAGACGATCCCGGCCTGCCCGAACTGGAGCGCGAAGCCCATCGTCTCCGCCTGCTGCTGGAGCCCTTCGAGGAGCCCGCTCCGCTGGCGGTCGATGTCGGTGGCGAGCTCCTGCCGGCGGCGGGCGTAGGCGTCAGACTCGAAGGCGGCGCGCAGCTCGCGCCCGGCGGCCTCAACGGCCTGCTCCACGGCGTTCGCGAAGGCGTGGGCCGTGCCCGGGGCAAGCGAGATCGCCACGGGGCGGTCGGGATCCTCGAAGTTGTGGACGTAGACCCAGTCGAGCGGGGCGGGCATCTGCGCGGCGCGCCGGCGCAGGAACGACTCGACGATCGTCGTCTTGCCGTAGCCGTCGGGGCCGCTGGCGAACAGGTTGTAGCCGGGCGCCGACATCCCGAGGGCGAACTCGATGGCGCGGACGGCGCGCTCCTGGCCGAACACGGCCTCCAGCAGCGGCAGGTCGTCGGTGGTCGCGAAGGAGAGCCAGGCCAGGTCGCACGGGGCGGTGACCTGCTCGACGGACAGCCGCAACGAGTCGCGCAGGTTCGCCAAGGGAGCGCCTTCCGCCGGACGCACCGAGGCGGCGCGCGGGGCCGATCGTAGCACCGGTCCGCGCCGAGGACGCCCCGCGCCAGGGTGGCTGCCGAGCGTGCTGTACGAGGGCCGGTACGGGGGCATAGCATCCTCGCGACAACGACCAGCGACGACGGATGAGCGCGGCCTCGAGGGGCCGTGGGGGAAGAGGGCGGACATGCGCGCAGCCGTGATCACCGAGCCGGGCGGCCCCGAGGTACTGCAGATCCAGGAGCTGCCCGACCCCGCCTACGGGGCCGAGGAGGTGCTGGTCACGATCAAGGCCAGCGCGCTCAACCGCCTCGACCTGCTCCAGCGGCGTGGCCGCTACCCGATCCCCCCCGGCGTGCGCGGTGACCTCCCGGGCGTCGAGATGGCCGGGGTCATCGAGGCGGTCGGGGAGCGCGTGCAGGGCTGGAAGGTCGGCGACCGCGTGATGGCGCTGCTGATCGGCATGGGCCACGCGGAGAAGATCGCGGTGCACGAGCGCATGCTCATGCCGATCCCCGTGAACCTCAGCTTCGCGGAGGCTGCCTCGATCCCGGAGGTGTTCCTCACGGCCTACGACGCGCTGATGCTCCAGAGCGATCTCGCGCTCGGGCAGTCGGTGCTGATCCACGCGGTCGGTTCCGGCGTCGGCACCGCCGCCGTGCAGCTGGCGCACGCGCAGTCCAACTTCACGTTCGGCACGACGAGCTCCGCCGAGAAGATCGCGCAGGCGAAGGAGCTCGGCCTCGACGTCGGCATCAACTACAACACGGAGGACTTCGCGGAGGTCATCGCGAAGCACACCGATGGCAAGGGCGTGAACGTCATCCTCGACCTCGTCGGCGCGCCGTACTGGGAGCAGAACTCCCGCTCGATCGCGCTGAAGGGGCAGATGATCACCGTCGGCGCGATGGGCGGCAACACGCTGGAGAAGATGAACATCGGCTTCGGCGCCGGCCGCCGCGCGGGCGTCCGAGGCACCAGCCTCCGCAGCCGCCCGTTCGAGGAGAAGGCGATCCTCGTGCAGCTCTTCAACGATCGCATCGTGCCGCTCTTCGAGCGCGGCATCGTGAAGGCGGTCGTGGACAAGGTGTACGCGTTCGACGACATCAGCGCGGCGCACGAGCAGATGGAAGCCAACACGAACTTCGGCAAGATCGTGCTGGAGATGAGCAAGTAGCGTGTCCGCCCCACGCGGGCTGACCGAGGCGGGCCGCGCGCGCATCCAGGCGGTCGCGCGCGCCCACTTCGAGCGCGGGTGGCACCCCGGCGCGCAGCTGGCGGTCACCCGCGACGGCGCGCTCGCGCTGGAGGTGCGCCTCGGCGACGCGGCCCCGCCGGGGATGCGCCTCGAGTGGTTCTCCGCGACGAAGCCGGTCACCGCCGTCGCGATCCACATGCTCGTCGAGCGTGGCGGGCTGGACCTCGACATGCCGATCGCGGAGGTGTGGCCGGAGTTCGGCGCCGGCGGCAAGGCGTCGTGCACGGTGCGCCACGTGCTGACGCACCAGGGCGGCTTCCCGGTCTTCCCCCTCGACTTCCCGCCCGAGCGCATCCCCGACTGGGACGCGCTGACGGCCGCGACCGCCGCGCTGCCCGCGCTCTGGCCGCCCGGCACCGACGTCGGCTACCACCCGCTGACCTTCGGCTTCGCGCTGGGCGAGGTGATCCGCCGCGTCGACGGCCGCATGCCGCGCGAGTTCCTGGCGCAGGAGATCTTCGGGCCGCTGGGGATGGAGGCCTCGCTCGGCCTCGACGCGACGCAGGACGCCTCGACCGTCGCGCTGCCGCGCGCGATGTCGGAGGTCACGTTCGATGACCCCGAGGGCTCCGAGCAGCGCACCTCGCGCATCGCGGCGCTGTTCGCCTCGCCCTACGTGCTGCGCGCACAGGTCCCCGCCGCCAACGGCATCGGCACTGCCGAGGCGCTCGCCCGCTTCTACGCGATGCTGGAGCAGGGCGGCGCCCTCGACGGTGTGCGCCTGCTGCGCGAGGACACGGTCGCCGACATGACCCGCGTGCACGCCTCGACGGAGCAGGACTGGACCAGCCACCTGCCGTCGTCGTACGGCCTCGGCGTCCTCGTCGGCGGCGTGTTCGCGCCGTACGACCGCGCCGGTGTCTTCGGGCACGGCGGCCAGCAGTCCACGATCTCCTACGCCGACCCGTCGCTGGGCCTCGCCGTCGCGTACGTCACCAACGGCCTGCACGACCCGCTGGTCGTCCAACTTCGCACCGAGGAGATGGCCCAGGCGATCGCCGAGGCCTGCGCGTAGGAGCTACCCGTCGAGGTGGCGCGGGCGTGGTGGCCCTCACCCCCCGCCCTCTCCCACTTCGTGGGCGAGGGAGCCAGATCCGATCCCCTCTCCCCGTTCGGGGAGAGGGTTAGGGTGAGGGCCGCACCACGCAAACGATCTGGCGATGTCCTCGTGCGCTTCTTGGGCCGTAGCTGTTCGACAGCCGGGCGAGCGGCTAGCGGCGTCGACGGTCCGCGCGGGCGCGCTCGGCGCGCTGGCGGCGGCGCTGGTTGTGCTCGATGCGGTCGCTCGTCGGCGCGACGGCGACCGGGCCGCGCAGTGCGGCGGCCTTCGCCTCGTTGCGCGCCGCCATGCGGTTCGCGAGGTACGTCGAGACGCGGTTGGTCGCGAGCATCGTCGCGAAGATCAGCGTGAAGAAGAACGGCGCGAACTTCAGCGCCTCGCTCCAGCGGTTGCCGTCCAGCTGGACGGACACCAGCGACCACACGCCGGTGGCGAGCAGTGACAGCGCGATCGTGGCGAGGAGTGACTGGGGGCGTCGCATCGTCCGCGTAGTCTACCCCAGGCTGCCGGTGCTCGCCGCCAGCCATGCGGCGAGCGCTTCCAGGAACCGCGCGCGCCGCTCCATCGCGCCGGGGGCATCACCCCCATTCGCAGCTAAGTGGTCGCGCAGGATGCGCTCGATCAGCGCCGCGGTCGCGCCGGGCTCGTCCTCGTCGTCCTCGGGTGACAGGTGGAAGATCTCGATCGGGTCGACGGCGAGGTGGTGGTCGGTGCCCGGCACGATGCGCTCGTTCACCGGCAGGCCGAGGCCCCCCGCGGCGAGCGGCCACGTGGCGTCGAGGGTCATCCACTCCTCGAGCATGCGGTTCGTCTGCACGCGCAGCAGCAGCGCGACGTCGGGGACGGGCGCCTCGCGCACCTCGTCCAGGAGCACCGCCGGCAGCCAGGGCGTGCTCTCCTCGGAGAACTCGCACGTCACCGCGAGCAGCCCGGTCTCGTAGCCGAGCGCTTCGAGGATCGCCGACAGCAGCAGGTGCTTCTCGCGCCCGGTGCCGCGCCACTCCTCGATCGAGGGCTCCGGTTGTGCGCCGCTCGCGTCGGGCGCGGAAGGCGCCCACGGCAGGTCGCGCACCACGCGGAACGCGCTCTCCAGCGTCACCGCCTCGTCGGCGGCGAGCGCGCCACGCGCGCGGGCGGCGTCACGGAACGTTGCGAGGAGCTGGGCGGGCGTCGTCGTCATGCGATCAGCGTACCGCGCGAAGCGTCGAGCTAGAACGCGTGCGTTTTGGGGGCGGAATGCGCGTTAGAACGCGCGTGTCTCGGGACGGAAATGCGCGTTAAAACGCGCGGAGGGGGCCGCGCGCCTCGTCGAGCTGTTCGGCGAGGAGCGTCGCGATCTGGCGGATGTGGTTCAGGTCGTGGTGCGCGATCTGGTGCACCAGCTCGACGCCGCGCATCGTGCCGACCTGCGAGTGCTCGCCGGTGCGCTCGAGCTGCGCCGAGCTGAGCCCGCGCAGGTACTGCGTGAGCTTCGAGCGCCCGAACGTGACGTGGTACAGCAGCGTCGGGATCGTGTACTTCCGCGCGGGCGACGCCGCGAGCGTCTCCTGCTCGTCGAACCCCTCGATGGCCGGCGCTTCCTCGTCAGTCATGCGCTTGAACCGCACGAGCGCGATCGCGTCGTTCACGAACAGGTGCGCCAGCACGTCGCGCACGCTCCACGCACCCTCGACGTCACGCGTCAGCATCTCCGCCGGCACTCCCGCCAGCAGCGCACGCAACGTCCCCGGCGTCGCCTCGAGGATCGTCAGCGCAGCGGGGAGGGTGGGGGAGGTGGTGGTCATGTGTTCAGGGTACGAAGCGGAGTGAGATGGCGCGAGCGCTCTCGATCCCAGGCCTCGTCACGCACGTGCTTGGGAGCAGCCATCGTGTCCCTACACATCTTGTCTACTTGCGGTTCTTGCGATCAGAAGGATTTGCTTGAGTTCTCCTGCGAATTTGTTGAATTCGCCGCGTGCGAAGGCGAGATACAGACTGTAGTTGTCGTCTCGTACTACTAGACGGCCGCTGCCGAGAAAATATTGGACGCCCGCATATTTCGTTGCGCTAAACGTTCCGTTCGTGTCCATGAATCCCGGTGTTCCTCCGCCGTGGGCTAAGACGTTACGAAGGTCCTTTAACTGCTCCGCGAATTGTTTGAGGTCTTCGAAATCGCTGATCACGCCCCGGATTTTGCTCCTTAGGCGGTTAATAGCCGTAAGGGCGTACTTCGGATCGACCGGTGGTACTTGGAATGCCAATCGCATGAGTTCTGCTTCATATGCGGAGTAGGCAGCGAGCATCAACGCCCATTCGAGACGTGTGGGGAGAAGCATTCGCTCCATATCCCCTTCTTCCGGGTTCGCCCATTCGGGGCGGGCGTCGTCAACGAGTAAACCGACCGGATCAGAGAGAAGTCGGTAGTCTTCGACCAACACGTCGATTACGGACCAGGTGCCTTCCGCGGAGACACTGTTCGGTTCGAAATCCCTCCACTGAGGTAGCTGACTCACCTACTCAGCCCCGCTTCTCCATCGGCACGTACTCGCGAGGGGGCGGGCCGTTGTAGACGGTGAGGGGGCGGATGAGCACGTTGTGCTCGAACTGCTCGAGGACCTGGACGGCCCAGCCGGGGGTGCGGCCGATCGCGAAGATCGGGACGAAGAGGTCCTCCGGGATGCCGTGCAGGTAGTAGACGAC
>CANJBO010000022.1 GCA_947472995.1 Chloroflexota bacterium | reverse complement strand
GGGCGACCAGCACCTGGGCCTCCGCATCCCACAGCGCGATCGCCGTGCCCGGGGTGCCGAGCAGATCGCTGATCGAGGCGTTGAGGATCGCCATCGTCTCGTTGACGTCGGCGGTGAGCGGGACGGTGGAAGTCGCGCGGCGTCATCCATGACACGCTGATCATCGCGCGGCGCGGGCTGACGCACCTCCGGCGTCAGCCGGAGCAGCTCACCGACGCCACGATCCAGCCGGTCATGTTCGTGCTGCTGTTCGCGTACGTCTTCGGCGGCGCGATCAGCGTGCCCGGCGGTGGCGAGTACCGCGAGTTCCTGATGGGCGGCATCTTCGCGCAGACGGTCGTGTTCAGCGCCTTCGGCGTCGCGCTCTCGCTGGCGACGGACCGCCGCAACCAGGCGATCGACCGCTTCCGCTCCGTGCCGATCGCCCGCGGCGCGCTCCTCGGGTGGCGCATCAACACCGGGATCGTCGATGCGCTCATCGGCTACGCGCTGCTCGCGGGCTTCTCGTTCGCGATGATCTGGGTCGGCATCCTTCTCGGCAGCGCGATCTCGACGCCGGAGGGCGTGACGGGGCTCGCGTTCACCGTGCTGTTCCCGATCACGTTCATGGCGAGCACGTTCGTCCCGACCAGCACGATGCCCGGCATCCTGCGCGTGGTCGCGGAGTGGAACCCGGTCACCACGCTCTCCGACGCCGCGCGCATCCAGTTCGGCAACCCGAACACGCCGATCATGCCGGGCGATGCGTGGTCGATCTCGCACCCCGTCGCGTACACGTTGATCTGGATCGTCGGGATCATCGTGATCTCGGCGCCGCTCGCGGTGCGCGCCTACGAGCGCTCGCTGACGAAGTAGCCTCTATGCCGGTACGGGCGCGCGTTCACGCCACGCGCTCGTACCGGTACCGGTCGAGGATGCTCACGCGGAAGTACTGCCGGAGCGACGGCGCGTCCACGAACGCGTCGTGCACCTCTGCCGGGACGTCGAGGTAGCGGTACACCCCGCCCGAGGTGAACTCGACCTCCAGCACACGCGCTGCGGTGTCGTAGCCCACCGACACGAACGCGCTCGACTGGACGCTGGTGCGATCCATCGTGCCTCCACGCCACATTGTCCCGGTTTCGCGTGCGTCCCAGCGCCTCGATGCGACTTTGCAACCGGCGCTGCAACCCAACCGACACGCGTCCTCGACGGCGGTGACGCGCTCTCGTCGGCTCGCACGCGACGATCGAGGTCAACAAACAGTGCTCATGGAGGTGCCACATGGCCGGTGCGAAGGACGACATCAAGGGCAAGGCGAACGAGGCGATCGGCGCTGCGAAGCAGAAGATCGGCGAGCTGACCGACAACGAGAAGATGCAGGCCGAGGGCGCGGGCCAGCAGGTGCAGGGCAAGGCCCAGCAGGCCGTCGGCGAGGCGAAGGACGCCCTGGACGACGCGAAGTCCGCTGCGGGCGACGCGATCGACGAGGCGAAGCGCCGCGCCTCCTAGTCGGTACGTCCATCTTCGCGCGTGAAGCGCGAACAGGAGCGACCTCATCGAGGTCGCTCCTGCGTTGTGCGCGCGTGCCGGCGAGGTGCGACTAGGTGCCGGTGGCCTTCGTCACGTCGCGCGACTCGATGAGCCACGCGGCCAGCGCCACGAAGACCACGGTGTACAGCGAGAGCACGATGAAGTGGTGCAGCGAGCTGAGTCCGCCCGCGGCACCGAATGCCGCGGCCCCCCCGCCCGTCCAGCCGTTGATGTTCGCCGCCAGCAGGTAGTCGGTGACCACGGTCACGCGGTCGGACAGCTGCCCGACGAGCAGCATGATCAGCGGTTCAGCGATGGTGTAGCCGATGCCGATTGCCATGCCCATCGCGGTCGAGCTGGTCAGCACCGTGAGCAGCACGACCAGCGCGATCATCGGCACGAACCCGAACCACGCGCGCCCGATCGCCCCGAGCGCGTCACCCCAGCCGGGCGCGACGTATCCGGCGGGCGCCTCGACGAGCGACTGCGCGACGAGGCTGCTCACCGCCGTCACGCCGACGACCACGATCAGCGCCGCGAGCGCCGCCAGCAGCAGCACCGCGATCTTCCCCGCGAGGTACTGCCAGCGGCCCGTGCCGCGCACCAGCACGGTACGCAGCGTCCCCCACGAGTACTCGACACCCACGGTCGAGGCGGCCAGCACCGCGATGAGGATGCTCCCCAGCGCCGAGGCCGTCGTCATCGCCTGGCCGATGCTGCCGGGCAGCGTGAAGTTCGCGTAGGCGATCGGCAGCTGCTCGGCGGCGCGCTTCGTGACCTCGGCGCACTGCACGCGCAGGCCGGGCACGAGCGCCGGATCGAGGTCCGCCACGCGCGGCGGCTCGGCCATCACGTCGGCGCACTCCACGGAGATCGGGCGCTGCTCGCCGGGGCCGCCGAACTGGCCGCTGGACACCATCGTCACCTGGCCGCCGCGGCCCAGCTCGTTGTAGCCGAAGTAGGCCGGCCACACGCCGAGCTGCGAGAACAGCACGACGACGATGAGCAGGATCCACGGCATCCACCGACGCCGCAGCTTGAACCACTCCCACGCCGTGGACCGCGCGACGATGTTCATGCGGCGTCTCCCGTCTGCGTCGCGGTGGAGTCGCTGCCAATGCCCGACTCGCCCGTCACCTCGAGGAAGTACTGCTCCAGCGTCGTCTGCACGGGCGTCATCTCCGCGACGTACACGCCGTGCTCCGCGAGCAGGCGGGTGAGCATCCACGGCTCCTCGTCGGTGCGGACGAGGATGCCCGTGCCATCGAGGCTCACGTCGTGGGCGAACGGGGAGGCGGTCAGCACGCTCGACGCGCGGTGGTCATCGTTGGTGCGTAGGCGCATCACGCCCTGGCTGCGCACGAGGTCCTCGACCAGCCCCTGCGCGAGCAGGCGCCCGCGCGAGATGATCGCGACGCGCTGGCAGACCTGCTCGACCTCCGCCAGCATGTGACTGGAGAGGACGACCGTGCGCCCGTCCTCGCCGAGCGCCTTCACGAGCTCGCGCACCTCGGCGACGCCCGCGGGGTCGAGCCCGTTCGTCGGCTCGTCGAGGAACACGAGGTCGGGGTCGCCGAGCAGCGCGTACGCGACGCCGAGGCGCTGCTTCATGCCGAGCGAGTACGTGGAGAATTTGCGGCCGGCGCTCGGCGCGAGCTCGACGAGATCGAGCAGCCGGTCGACCTCGCCGGCGACGGAGCGGCCGCTGATGCCCTGGAAGTAGCGCAGGTTGTCGCGTCCGGAGAGGTAGGGGTAGAAGCTCGGCGTCTCGACGATCGCGCCGATGCGATGGAGGTCCGCCGGGCGCACGCCCGGCTGCGCGTTCCCGAACAGGTGGATCGAGCCACCGCTCGGCTCCACGAGACCGAGCAGCATGCCGATGGTGGTGGTCTTCCCGGAGCCGTTCGACCCGAGCAGCCCGAAGACACCGCCGCGCTCGACGCGCAGCGAGAGCCGATCGACCGCGAGCACCGATCCGAACCGCTTCGACAGGTCCGTGGTCTCGATGACCGGCGCTGCGTCATTCGTCATCTACGTCACGACCTCTCTCGGCACTCGTCCCATCGAGGATAGAACGTGTGCCGCGCGGAAGTGTGTGGCGGATGTGTTGCGTGCGCGTGGGGGCACAGCAACGCGCCCGGTGACGGGCGCGCAGCCGTTGGAGCAGTGGAGGCCTAGAAGAGGAGCTTCAGGACCAGGATCACGACGATGAGAGTGAGGAGAACGCTTCCGCCGATCAACATGAGTGACGCCTTTCGCACCGGGGTCTTGATGATCCGAGTCTCGCGGGCGGCGCATCGTGATCGCTCGCACGGAGGGGCGCGTCTCGTGACAGAGGCCTTGCGGTCGCGCTGCGTCGCCGTGGCGGCCTTACGATCGAGGCGCGCGTCGAGTTGGGGCGCCCTCGGAGGGTCGATGCCGCTGTACGGCTACCGCTGCCCGGTCTGCGGACAGGTGTACGAGGTCGTCCGGCCGGACGGTCGGCGCAGCGACGTGCTGCCCTGCATCCTCGACGGCGCGCGCTGCGAGCCGACGCTCGCGGTCTCCACTCGCTCGGCTGGACCGCCGGTGCTGCGTGCCGCCGACTGGCTCGACAACCACACGCATGGCGAGGGCACGGCCTCGTGGCCGGACCTGCTGGCCGAGCTGCGGCAGCAGGTCGGCGTGTGGACGCGCGAGCTGCGCGCCTCGGGCGTGCGAGGCGGCGACGTGCTGTTCGCGTGCATCGCGCCCGCGATCGACATGTACGCCACGTACGCCCGTGTGCTCGACCTCGACGGCCGCCCCGTGCCGATCGAGGGCGATCGAGTCGCGCTCGAGCCGCACGCGCGCGGCTACCTCGCGTACGTGTGGGAAACCCTCGACCGGCTCGCGCTCGACGGGGTGTTCGGAGCGGGGATCAACACCCTCGAGGCGGACGCGCGCCTGGCGGCGCTCATGCTGTCGTGGGCGTTCACGCCGCGCGACGCATCCCCGTCGGCCATCGCCCTCGATGACGACGAGGCCGCACGACAGCGCCTCGCCGATGCGGGGCTCGCGCTGGAGGTGGTGCGTTCGTTCAGCGAGCCGCTCGGCATCCGCCTCGACGACTGGGAGGGGACTCTCATCGAGACCGACGCGGTCGAGGTCGTGCGCCTTCGCTCGATGGCCGAGCGGGCCCCGCAGCTCCTCGACGCCACGCCGGCGGACGCAAGCACGCTCGACCGCGTCCACGCGTCGATGATCCTCGCGCGGCAGGGCCGCGACGATGCGCTCCGCGCGCTGCTGCGCGACGAGCGGTCGAGGGCGGACGGTGGGGCGGCGTTCCTCGACCTCGCGGCCGGGCTCGCGATCCTGTACCCGGAGGGATGGGAGGAGCATCGCCTGCTGATGGCGGTGCGGCACGCGATCCCGGACTGATCGGCGTGCCTCGGACGTCAGTGCAACAAAGAGGCCCGGCGGATTCCGCCGGGCCTCTTCGGTTGTTGCGAGACCGCTCTGCTAGAGGTTGATCTTCGTCATCACGGAGTCGTCCGTGGCCGTGGATCGCGATGATGATCCCGAGCATCATCCCCATCCCCATGCCGGCTCCCGAATCAACGTGTTCGTGCGACATGTCGCACCTCCTTCTGCAAGTGGGCTGTTGCGTCCTACCGTGACGTGACGCGCCTTGCGAACGGGAGCGATTCGCCCGGAAAGCATGACAAACGTAAAAACGACGTCGCTCGTCGTTCCTTGCTGGTGCGTCGAGGGCTCGTTACGCTCGCCAGCACCTCGGCGTCCATCCGCCCACCGAGGCTGACCGAGAGGACGCCGCGTGACCCACCCTGCCGATCCGCCTGCCCGGCCACGTGTCTTCTACGGCTGGGTGATCGTGGCGTGCGTCTGGCTGGCGAACTTCACGACTGTCTCCACCAACCCGCTGGTCTTCTCCTTCTTCCTCGACCCGATGTCGTCGGACCTCGGCATCTCCAGGAGCACGCTGGTCTGGGGGATTACGCTGCGGTCGGTCGCGGGCGGGCTGTTCGCGCCGTACCTCGGACGCATCGTGGACCGCTACGGGGCGCGCTGGCCGGGCGCGATCTCGGGGCTCGTCGTCGGCCTCGCGCTCATCGGCTTCGCATCGACGACCAACCTCTGGGTCATCTACACACTGTTCCTCATCTCCGGCCTCACCGGGTTCAGCATCTTCGGCGGCAATGTCCTGACGATCGTCCCGCCCGCCAACTGGTTCGTCGCGAAGCGCGGCCGCGCGCTGTCGATCTCGGGCTCGGGCCAGCTCGTCGGCAGCGCTACGTCCGCGATCGCCGCTGCGTTCTTCATCGAGCGGTTCGGCTGGCAGGCGGCGTGGGGCATCTTCGGCGTCATCGCGATCGTGGGCGTCGTGCCGGCGTACGCCATCTTCATGCGCCGCCGCCCCGAGGACATCGGCCTGCTGCCGGACGGTGCCGCCGAACCCCCGCCCGTCGAGGCCTCGGCAGCCCGCGTCGCTGTCTCGACGGCGGATGAGACGCGCGACTTCACGGTGTCGGAGGCGCTGCGGACGCCCGTGCTGTGGATCCACGTCGCGTCGTTCACCACGATGCTGCTCGTGATCTCGCCATTCCTGCTGTTCCGGAACCGCTACTGGACCGACCTCGGGTTCTCGCCGGCGCTCATCGCGATCGGCGTCGCGCTCGACCCGCTCACCGTCGCGTTCGTCAGCATCGGCATGGGTGTCGTGGCCGAGCGCATCCCGATTCGCTTCGTCGGCGCGCTCGGCGGGGTGGGGCGGGTCGCCGGGATGCTGCCGCTGACGCTCGGCGCCACGTGGTGGCCGTCGGTGCTGGTGCACAACCTCGTATGGGGCATCGGCAGCGGCACGACGTCCGTCTTCCAGACACTGATGATCCCGGACTACTTCGGCCGCGCGCACCAGGGCGCGATCCGAGGCGCCATCATGCCGATCATGGTGGTTGTCGGCGCGCTCGGCGGGCCGCTCGGCGGCTACCTGCTGGACGCGGGGATGAGCTACACGGTGTTCTTCTGGCTCATCTTCGCCGCCGTCGGGCTGGCGAGCGCCTCGTTCCTGTGGCAGAAGCCGCCCCGCCGCCCACGCGTGGACGGTGCCGTCGAGGTGCGCGAGCCCACCGCCGCGAGCCGATAGGGACGGTGCGCCGAGCTACCGCTCGGCGGTGACCGGGGTCGGCACGGCGGGAGTCTCGAGACTCGTCTCGATGGCCTCCTCGGCCTCGCCGCGATTGAGCATCAGGACGCGCGGGAACCACAGCACGGCGATCAGCCCGGCCACGGCGGCGAACGCCTGCACGAAGAACGCGTCATGCACCGCCTCGGTCATGCCGCGCTGGAGCGTCGCCAGCACGCCGGGGTCGAGGGCGTTCCGCGCCACCGGGTCGAGCAGGGCGCTGGTGCTGATGCCGGTGCCGGCGGTGGTGCGCTCGAACACCGGCTGCATCCGCATGCCGACGATCGTCCCCATGATCGCGACGCCCACGCTGCCGCCGATGCTGCGGAAGAACTGCAGCGAGGCGGTCGCCACGCCTCGATCCTGCCAGCCGACGGAGTTCTGCACCGAGATCATGAAGCCGACGCTCGAGAAGCCGAAGCCGAGGCCCAGCACCGTCATGCACGCGGCCGCGAAGAACGTGCTGCTGTCGCGGTTCAGCATCAGGAAGCCGATCTGCGCGAGGGCGACGAGCGACAGCCCGGCGATGATCGAGCGGCGGAACCCGACGCGCATGAGCATCCGCCCGCCGACGCCGGCGCCGATCGGCCAGCCGATGGTCATGCAGCCCAGCACCCAGCCCACCTCGGCGGGGGTGCCGCCCTGGCCGCCCTGCACGAAGATCGTGACGAACGAGCTGGCGCCCGACTGCACCATCCCCGACGCGAGGCTGCCGAGCGCTGCGATGCCGAGGACCGGCGCCATGAAGAGCTTCGGTGGCAGCACCGGCTCTGCCGCGCGCCGCTCGTTCCACAGGAACGCCGCGAGCAGCACGGCCGCCAGCGCGAGCAGGCCGCCGCTCGACGCGAAGTTGATGCCGCCGCTGCGGTTCGTCGGCGAGAACGCGAAGAGCAGCGCCAGCACGCCGCCGCCGAGGAGCGCGACGCCCGAGTAGTCGATGCGGTGCGACTTGCGCTCCACGTGCTCCTCGTACTGCGTCGTCAGCAGGAACGCGGCGACGAGGCCGAGCGGGACCGTGACGAGGAACACGAGCCGCCAGTGCAGGTACGACATGATCACGCTCGAGAGCGTCGGGCCGAGGACGCTGGCGACCAGCCACGCGCTGGCGAACACCCACTGGAGCTTCGCGCGCCGCTCCATCGGGATCGCGTCGCCCATGATCGTCTGCGAGGCGGGGACGACCGTGCCCGTCGCGATGCCGATGATCACGCGGCAGATGATCAGCTGCTCCACGTTCTGCACGAAGGCGGACAGGATCGCCCCGATCGTGAACAGCGTCATGCCGACGTAGTAGACCGGCTTGCGCCCGAACAGGTCCGCGAGCTTGCCCGCGATCGGGATCGTGATCGTGAGGGCCAGCAGGTTGGCGGCGAACACCCACGCATACAGCGGAAGCCCGTCGAGGCTGCCGATCACCGTGGGCAGTGCGGTGCCGACCAGCGTGGCGTCCAGCGCAGGAAGGACGTTGCCCAGCCAGAGCGCCGCGAGCAGCAGCGGGAACGAACGTCGCATCGGTACCCCACGTCGGATCATCGCGGATCGTTGCAGACGGTGTCGTCGAGGGCGCGATCGTCGCAGTCCTCGGAGGCGGGGGCAACCGCGCCTCGATCGGCTTATCGTGCGGAGTATGGACTTCTTCGCGAGCGGACCGGCGCGATCGAAGCGCACGCTGGTGCTCGCGCACGGTGCCGGTGCGCCGGCCGATGCGCCCGACCTCGTCGCGCTCGCCGAGGGCATCGCGGCGGCGGGGGTGCGCGTCCTGCGCTTCGAGTTCCCGTACATGGCCGCGCGTCGCGTCGACGGCGCCCGGCGCGGTCCCGACCGCCAGCCGGTGCTGCTGGACACGTGGCGCGAGGCGATCGAGGCGGCCCGGCCGCCGCGCTCCACGACTCGCCTGTTCATCGGCGGGCGGTCGATGGGCGGCCGCATGGCCTCGATGGTCGCGGACGAGGCCGGGGTGGCGGGGCTGCTGTGCTACGGCTACCCGTTCCACCCGCCGGGGCAGCCGGACCGGCTCCGCACCGCGCACCTCGCCGGCTTGCGGACGCCGACGCGCATCTTCCAGGGCGAGCGCGACCCCTTCGGCGTCCCCGCGGAGGTCGAGGGCTACACGCTCTCGGACGCCATCGAGGTCGTGTGGCTTCCGGACGGCGACCACTCGCTGCGGCCGCGCAAGACCTCCGGGTTCACCGCCGCGGGCCACCTCCAGACGGTCGTCGAGAAGTCAGTGGCGTTCATCCTCGGCCCGTCGGACTAATGCGAACATAAGCAACTGCTCTTGCGGGCTGTTGCTATCCTCCACCTATGACGCAGGACAGCCCGGCCAGCGAGCAGACGATCCGCGCCTCCGGGCGCCGGATGACGATGCAGCGCGTCAAGATCCTCGAGGCGCTGAAGCGCCGCCCGGGCCACTCCACGACGGAGCAGATCTACGCGCAGGTGTGCGCGGACGACGCGAGCGCGGAGATGGCGCTGTCCACGGTCTACCGGACGCTGGACACGCTGACGGAGATGGGCCTCGCGGTCTCGTTCTCCGACGGCGGCGTCACCACGTACGAGTGGGCCGGCGACGACGAGCCCCACCACCACCTGGTCTGCAACGGCTGCGGCACGACGCCGGAGATCGCGATCTCCGCGCTCGCCGACCTCGTCGAGACGATCGAGCAGCAGCACGGCTTCGCCGTCGACCTGCGCCACATGGCGATCCGCGGGCAGTGCGCCGGCTGCCGCGAGAAGAGTGAGGCACCACGATGATGTCGATTGGTTCGATGGCGCTCGCCCCGCTGGGCCTGGGACCGGTCGGTCCGGCGATGCACATCCCCGACGGCTACATGAGCGTCCCCGTCGCGATCGCCGGGTGGGTTGTGACCGTCGGCGTCGTCGCCTACGCGGCGCGCCGCGCCGAGCGCGAGATCAGCGACCGCGCCGTCCCGCTGATGGGTGTGATGGCGGCCTTCATCTTCGCGACCCAGATGATGAACTTCCCGGTCGCGGGAGGCACGTCGGGGCACCTGCTCGGCGGCGCGCTCGCCGCGATCCTGCTTGGGCCGTGGGCTGCGGTCATCGTGATGGCCGCGGTGGTCGGGTTGCAGGCGCTGATGTTCCAGGACGGCGGCCTCGTCGTGATGGGGCTGAACATCGCGAACATGGGCATCCTGACGATCTTCGCGGGCTACTTCGTCTACCGCTTCCTCGCCGGGGTGATCCCCGGTCGCGTCGGGGCACTGGCTGCCTCGTTCGTCGCGGCGTGGGCCTCGGTCGTGATCGGATCGGCGGTCGTCGCGGTGGAGCTGGCGCTCTCCGGCGCGTCGCCGCTGGGCGTGGCGCTCCCCGCGATGATCGGCGTGCACGCGCTGATCGGCGTCGGCGAGGGGCTGATCACGCTCGCCGCCGTCTCCTTCATCCGCGCCACGAACCCGGGCCTCGTGCCCACCCCGGGCCTCGCGCCCGCCGGCCTGAACGGAGCCGCACGATGAACCGCGCACCCTCGAGGCTGCTGCTCGTCGGCGTCGCGATCGCGCTCGTGATCGCGGCATCCTCGGCGTGGCTCGCCTCCTCGCATCCCGACGGGCTGG
Source organism: Chloroflexota bacterium (assembly GCA_947472995.1). Lineage (GTDB taxonomy): Bacteria > Chloroflexota > Dehalococcoidia > UBA2979 > UBA2979 > SHYQ01. Next base: position 13,541 of record CANJBO010000022.1, on the reverse strand, counting down.
ACAGCGTCTCGCAGGCGCAGGGCTTCGGTGAGCAGGCGAAGGACGCGCCGTACCAGGTGCTTCCGGACTACACCGTGCCCGGCGTGGCCGACGAGCGCCTGTCGACGGTGCTCGCGGGCGCGATCGGCGTGGTGGTCGTCACCGCGATCTGCCTCGGCGCCGGCGCGTTGCTCCGCCGCCGCTCACCCGCCCCGCGCGCATAGCATCGTGCCGATCGTCGAGGACGCATGTCGGTAGCATCCGTCCTCGGCGACCGCTACGCGGAGCGTGACAGCGCGGTTCATCGCGCCGACGCGCGCGTGAAGCTGCCGGCCGCGCTGCTCTACATCCTCGCGATCGCATGCGTGCCGGAGGGGGCGTGGACGGCGCTCGCGCTGCTCGCCGCTCCGATCGCGGTCGTGGCGGCGGCGGCACGGCTCGGGCCGCTGTTCATCCTGCGCCGCACGTTCCTCGCACTGCCGTTCGTCGCCGTGGCCGTGCCGCTGATCTTCACGCGCCCCGGCACCGTCGCGTTCGAGGTTCCCGTCCTCGGCTGGCACGGCACGCACGAGGGCCTGACCGCTGTCGCGACGATCCTCGCGCGGTCGTGGCTGTCCGTCACCGTCGCCGTGCTGCTCACCGCCTCGACGCCGATTGTGGAGACGCTGCGCGCGCTGCGCGTGCTGGGCACCCCGCGGCTGCTGGTGGGCACCGTGTTCTTCACGTACCGCTACTTCGACGTCATTGGCAGCGAGGCGGTGCGGATGATCCGCGCGCGCGACAGTCGCAGCGCCGCGCTGCCCGGCCGCCACGCCGGCGGGCGCGTGTGGTGGCGCGCGACGGTCGTCGGCCACATGGTCGGCTCGCTGTTCGCGCGGTCGCTGGACCGCAGCGAGCGCGTGTACGCGGCGATGCAGGCGCGCGGGTTCACCGGCGAGCTGCGGTTCCTCTCGACCCCCGCCGTGCGCGGCGTCGAGGTCGCCGTCGCCGCCGCGTTCGTGCTCGCCGGCTTCGCCGTCGTCCTCGGCGACCGGCTCGCATGACCGCCTCCCCGATCGACCCGTCGGTGCTCGCCCTCGACATCGAGGCGCTCCGCTACGCGTACCCGGACGGCACGCCCGGTCTGCGCGACGTGACGCTGCGCGTGGCGCAGGGGGAGAAGGTCGCGCTGATCGGCCCGAACGGCGCGGGGAAGTCGACGTTCCTGCTCAACCTCAACGGCATCCTGCGCGCGCAGAGCGGCACCGTGCGCGTGCTGGGCGAGGCGCTCACGGACGCCTCGGTGCGTTCGATCCGCGGGCGCGTCGGCCTGCAGTTCTCGAACCCCGACGACCAGCTGTTCTCGCCGACCGTCCTCGACGACGTCGCGTACGGGCCGCTGCACATGGGCCTCGACCGTGACGAGGTGCTGCGCCGATCGCGCGAGGCGCTGGCGGCCGTCGGCATGGCGGACTTCGAGACGCGCGCGCCGCACCGCATGAGCCTGGGACAGAAGAAGCGCGTCGCGATCGCGACCGTGCTGTCGATGGGCACGCCGATCATCGCGCTCGACGAGCCGACCGCGAGCCTCGACCCCATGTCGAGGCGCGAGCTGATCGATCTGCTGCGCGCGCTGCCGCACACGATCCTCGTCGCCACGCACGACCTCGCGATGGTCGCCGATCTGCTGCCACGCACGGTGGTCCTCGATGGTGGCGAGGTGATCGACGACCGTCCGAGCGAGGATGTGTTGAACGACGCCGCGCTGCTGTACGCGCACGGCCTCGAGCCGCTGTCGGCGCATGGCCACCCGCACGCCTGAGGTTCGCGCTACCGCTGCGCGTTCGACTCGGTCGTGGCGAAGAACGCGTCGATCCGTCCGAGGAACGCGTCCCACCCGCCGATCGTCTCCAGCGTCCGGTTGACCGGGGCCTGGAGCCACTCATCCGTGATCTCGCGCGGCTCCGACTGCTCGATGCCGTCGCTCAGCCCCTGCGCCCGCGCGAAGATGCGCGCGCGCACCACGGCCGACTCGAGCACTTCCTCGGGGGTGAACTCGTCGAGGCGGCGCCCGCCGCAGCTGATCGCGCGCACGACCTGGTCGGGCAGGTGCCACTGCGCGCTCAGCCGCGCACCCAGGTCGGCGTCCGTGAAGCCGAAGACCTCGACCTCGCGGTCGTGGATGCGCCGGAGGCCGGCCCCGGTCATATCGGCGACCGTGCGCAGGCCGGTCGGGCAGTACGCGTCCATCGCGAGGAGCCCGACGCTGTGCATCACGCCGGCGGTGAACGCCTCGCCGTTCGCGAGGCGCTGCGAGCGCGCGATCAGATCGGACAGCACGGCGACCGCGAGCGAGAAGCGCCAGAACGAGCGGTGGTCGATGACGTTCGTGTGCGGCATCGAGCCCATCAGGCAGGTGGCCACCACCAGCGAGCGGATCTCGCGCGACCCGAGCGCCACCAGCCCGTCGCGCAGCGTGCGGATCGGGCCGCCTCGGCGGTAGAAGGCGGAGTTGGCCATGCTCATGATGCCGGCGGTCAGCACCGCGTCCGTGGCGATGAGGCGCGCGATCTGATCGCTGCTGGCCGCCTCGTCGTCGAGCATCCGCAGCAGCCGCGTGGCGACCGGCGAGAACGGCGACAGCTCCACCGAGGAGGTGACGACCTGCTCGAGCTCGTGGCTGTGCGTGCACCCGGGGGCGGTCTGCGGGGCAGGGGCGGCGGCGGCGACCGCGCCCGGGGCACTCGACGTCCCGGCGAGCCGTCCGAGGCGGGTCGCGGTGCGGTGGAAGACCGCCGCCTGGTGGTGCCCGGGGTCGAGCGCGAGGACGGCTCCGGCGAGCGTCAGCACGCGGGGCCATTCGGCAGCAGCGACTGCTGCGATGACCTGGTCCATCATCGCCCGGACCGCGACCTCGGTGTACTCGTCAGCCATGACCGCTCTTTCTGCGGGCCCACGGCCCCCCGCGCGCGGGGAGTCCAGTGAAGAATCGGCAGGTCGCGTCGCGCTCAATACACCCGTGCCGCGATCTTCCTGACGGCTCGCCCGCGCCAGCCGTTGGTCGAGGCGATCCCGAGCGGCTACCATCCGTCCAGATCGCCCCCGCCTGCCTCGGAGCGCCCTATGAGCACCCCCTCGGAGCAGATCGACCGCTGGCTTGCCGCGTTCGGCGCTGCACTCGATTCCAGAGACATAACTGCGACGACGGGGCTGTTCCTCGACGACTGCTACTGGCGCGACCTGGTCGCGTTCACGTGGAACATCACGACGCTGGAGGGTCGCGACGCCGTCTGCGCGATGCTCGAGGCGCGCCTCGATGCGACCAGGCCCGGCGGCTGGCAGCGCGACGGCGAGCCGACCGAGTCAGCCGACGGGGTGATCGAGGCGTGGCTGACGTTCGAGACGGGCGTCGGGCGCGGCCGGGGGCGCCTGCGCCTGCGGGACGGGAAGTGCTGGACGCTGCTCACGGCGCTCCAGGAACTCACGGGCTTCGAGGAGCAGCGTGGCTTCACGCGCCCCCTCGGTGTGCAGCACGGGGCGATCAAGGATCGCGTGACGTGGCAGCAGCGCCGCGACCGCGAGGCGGCCGAGCTCGGCTATTCGACGCAACCTCACGTGGTGATCGTCGGTGGCGGGCAGGGGGGCATCGCGCTCGGCGCGCGGCTCCGGCAGCTGCACGTGCCCACGATCGTCCTCGAGCGGCAGCCGCGCGCCGGCGACTCCTGGCGCAACCGCTACGACGCGCTCACGCTGCACGACCCGGTGTGGTTCGACCACATGCCGTACATCCCGTTCCCCGCGCACTGGCCCGTCTACACGCCGAAGGACCAGATGGGGGACTGGCTCGAGGCCTACACGAAGCTCATGGAGCTCAATTACTGGACGAGCACGGAGTGCCTCGGCGCGACGTACGACGAGGCGGCCGGCGAGTGGGCCGTCACCGTGCGCCGCGACGGCGAGACCGTCGTGCTGCGGCCGAAGGAGCTCGTCCTCGCGACGGGCATGTCCGGCAAGCCCAACGTGCCCGACATCCCCGGCGCGGACACGTTCGAGGGCGACCTGTGCCACTCCAGCGCCTACCGCACCGGTGAGCCGTATCGAGGCAAGCGCGCCGTTATCCTCGGATCGAACAACTCGGCGCACGACATCTGCCATGACCTGTGGGAGCACGATGCCGACGTCACGATGATCCAGCGGTCGCCGACCACGGTGTTCAAGGCGTCGCTGGCGCGCTCGGCGGCCGGCAACTACTCCGAGGCCGCGAACGCCGCCGGCATCACCACCGAGATCGCGGACCTCACGGCCGCGTCGATGCCGTTCGGCCTGATGCACGGCCCGGCGATCGAGGCGACCAATCGCCTGCGCGAGAGCGACGCGGAGTTCTACGCGGCGCTCGAGCGCGCCGGCTTCCTCCTCGACTTCGGCGAGGACGGCAGCGGCATCGGCATGAAGTACCAGCGTCGAGGCTCCGGCTACTACATCGACGTCGGCGCGTCGGACCTCGTCATCAGCGGCGACATCAAGTTGCGCAGCGGCGTCGGCATCGCGCGGATCGAGCCGCGCTCCGTCGTCCTGACGGACGGCACCGAGGTGCCCGCCGACCTCCTCGTCTACGCGACGGGGTACGGCTCGATGAACGGGTGGGCGGCGCAGCTGATCTCGCAGGAGGTCGCGGACCGCGTCGGCAAGGTGTGGGGCCTCGGCTCCGACACGGCGTACGACCCGGGCCCGTGGGAGGGCGAGCTGCGCAACATGTGGAAGCCCACCCGACAGCCGGGCCTCTGGTTCCACGGCGGCAACCTCGCGCAGTCCCGGAACTACTCGAGGTACCTCGCGCTCCAGCTCAAAGCGCGCTTCGAGGGCATCCCGACGCCGGTGTACGCCCTCGCCGAGGTGCATCACCTGTCGTAGCGCGGAGGCCCCCACCCCAACCTCTCCCCGAACGGGGAGAGGTTGGGGTGGGGGCCATCTGTGGGGGTGTGGGGGCCAAGCCCCGCATCCTTCTTCCTTCTGAACCCCTCCCGCGCCGGGAGAGGCAGGGGGGCCGCCCCGCAGGTGCACCCTCGACGACGCGTCCCGCTGCCGAGGGCTACGACCGCCCCGTCAGCCGGCGCGCCTCGTTCAGCGTCGGATAGGTGCGCGTCGGCGCCGCCATCATGAAGCGGTAGCCCTGCTGCACCACGCGCTCCACGTTCGAGGTGTCGACGTGCGGGTGGCCGCACGGGATGTTGTGCTCCTGGCAGATGCGCAGGATCGTGTCCATCGCCTCGCGCACCACCGGGTGGTCGTACTCGCGCGGGTGGCCGAGGTTCTGCGACAGGTCGCCCTCGCCGATCACGACGACGCCGATGCCCGGCACCTTCAGGATCTCCGGCAGCCGGTCGATCGCCTTCACGTCCTCGACCATGATCATCACGAGGATCTCGCCGTCGGGGTTGAGCGGCCAGACGTCGGCCTTCTGGTAGTACTCCTGCTGCGTCAGTCCCCAGTAGCGCGCCGCCGCACCGGGCGCGTCGCCGCGGATGCCTCGAGGCTCCAGCAGCGGCGCGTCGTCCGGGCGTGCGTAGCGACAGGCGGCGACCGCGTTGTACGCCTCCTCGGGCGTGCTGACGTGCGGCCAGAGGACGCCGTAGACGCCGGAGTCCAGCACCTGCTTCGCGTGCCACTGGCTCATCTCGCCGCCGTTCGGCGGGATGCGCACGAGCGGCGTGACGGCCGGCGCGATCGAGCCGGAGCTCGCGATCACGCGGCGGTTCATCAGGTACTGGAGCGAGTGGCGAAGGTCGCCGTTCTCGTACGGGTTGTGCTCCATCTCGAACACCACGCCGTCGTACCCCGTCGTCGCCAGCTCGGTCGCCGTGGCGATGTCCGGGCTCGCAAACGTCGTGATCGCGGTGCCGCCCTGCTCGAGGACGCGAATGATGCCGTTCAGCCGCTCTGCCACCTCGGTGCCTCCTGCCGCGTCCGGGCTCGTCGATATGCCGGACGTGTTCGCGCGGATGGTACGCGAGCCAGCAAGCCGAGGTGGTGCGGGCCCTCGAGGGCTACGCCTCCCTGACGACCGGGTTGCGCAGCACGCCGATGCCGGGCACCTCGATCTCCACGACATCGCCGTGCTTCATGTTCTCGGGCGCGCCGTCGGTGCCCATCCAGATCACGTCGCCCGGCATCAGCGTCACGTAGTCGCTGGTGCGGCTGATGAACTGCTGGAGGCTGAAGATCGCGTCGCCGACGCGGTACGTGTACATCTCCCGCCCGTTGAGCCGGATCGTCACCTCCAGGTCCGCGGGGTCGAGATCGGTCTCGATCCACGGGCCCATCGGCTTGAACGTGTCGCTGTTCTTCGCGCGGAAGAACGTGCGGTCCTCGCGCTGCCATGTGCGCTCGCTCACGTCGTTGCCGATCGTGTAGCCGAACACGTAGTCGAGCGCCTCGGCCTCGCTCACGCGGCGACAGCGCGTGCCGATCACGGCCACCAGCTCGCCCTCGTACTGCACGAGGTCGGTCGCGTCGCGCGGGATCACGATGCTCTCGCCGTCCGCGATCAGCGCGTTGTTCGCGCGGTAGCCCACGTCCGCACGCGGCGGGAACTCCGGCTCGACGCCACGCGCGCGCGCGTTCTCGATGACGTGCTCGCGGTAGTTCACCCCGGCCGCGTAGAACGTGGGCGGGACCACCGGCACGAGCAGCGTCGTCTCGGCGAGGGGGCGCGTCGCGCCGCGCCAGGTGGCGCCCCACGGCTCGCCCTCGACGGCGACGACTGTGTCGCCTTCGATGATCCCGTAGCTCGCCCGGTCACCGTCCTGGAATCGGCACCATCGCATGCGCGTCCTCCTCGAATGCCCGCAGCCTACGCGATCTGACTGCGGGCGGGCTCGCTGGCGTGCGGCGCGCTAGCATGTGCGCGGCGCGGCCACCCGTCACGGCAGTGACGCGGGCCGACGTCGCCACGGACCGAGGAGCGCCTGATGCACGAGCCCATCCCGGGGCGCCTCGATCCGTCCGAGGAGCCCCCGCTGCCGCGCTTCGGCGCGCTCGGCTACCCGAACTACCTGCGCTTCTGGCTCGCGACGGTGGCGCGCGTGTTCGGGATGCAGTTCCGGTTCATCGGATCGCTGTGGCTGGTGACGCAGCTCACGCCCGAGCCGTACTGGCTCGGTGTCGTCAGCCTCGCCTCGGCCGTGCCGACGATCGTGCTGTCGGTCCCGGCGGGTGTGCTCGCGGATCGGATGGACAACCGGCGGCTGCTGGTCTGGTCACAGGCACTGACGGCGCTGGTCACGCTCGCGATGGGGTTCGCGATCATCGCGGGGGCCGCGAGCCTGCCGCTGGTGGTCGTGTGGTCGGTGGTCGTCGGCGGGCTGCTCGCGATCGCGACACCGGCGCAGAACGCGATCCTTCCGCGACTCATCGACATGCGCGCGATCAGCAGCGCGGTGGCCTACACGAACGCCGTGTGGAACACGATGCGGATCGTGGGGCCCGCGGTCGCCGGGCTGCTGATCGTCGTCATCGGCACCGGGCAGGCGTTCTTCGTCACCGCCGCCGGGTTCGCGATCTCCGCCGTCGTCATCCAGGGCCTCGACCTCGCCCCCGTCGTCGCGAGCGAGTCGAAGGACACGAGCGACATGTTCGAGGGCATGCGCTACATCCTGCGGAACCAGGTGTTCTTCGCGACGATCGGCCTCTCCTTCTTCACCTCGCTGTTCGGCACCTCGTACGTCGTGTTGCTGCCGACGTTCGCGAACGAGGTGCTGCACGTCGGGGCGGCGGGATTCGGGCTGATGGAGACGGCGGCCGGCGTCGGGTCGCTGCTCGGCACGCTGCTGATCGTGCGCGTGCGCGACAACGTGCCACACGGGCCGGTGATGCTGCTGTCCGCGGCGCTGTTCGGCATCCTCATCGCCGGCTTTGCGTACAGCCGCTCGATGCCGCTGTCGTTGCTGCTGCTGTTCGGCGGCGGCATCGTGTCCTCGATCTACCTCAACGTCGGCCTCACGGCGCTCCAGGTCCTCGTGCCCGACGAGCTGCGAGGCCGCGTGATGGGCGTGTGGAGCATGACGTACTTCCTCTCCGCGATCGGCGGGCTGCCCGCGGGGCTCATCGCGCAGTGGTGGGGCGCGCCGGCGTCCGTCGCGCTGGGCGCGCTCTCCGTGTCCGCGTTCGCGCTCGTGCTGCTCGTCGCGGTGCCCTCGCTCCGCCGCATGTCGTCCTTGCTGCCGTCCCCCGCGCCGCGCGAGGCCTGACGGGCGGGGCGTCGAGGCCTCGACGCCCCTTCATGCAACGCGAATCGTGATCACCTACCATCCGCGCGTGCGAGGGCGGGAAGCCGTCGGCACGCTGTGTTCCTGCGCTCTCTGGAGGTGCTCCTGTGCCCGATCCGCAGCCCCCGTCAACGATCTTCTCCGACTCCCGGCCCGGTGTGTCCACCGGCACCAACGAGGCGATGCCGCGCTTCGGCGGACGCGTCGATCCGGGCCAGACCGTCCACATGTCGGTCGACGGCAACGAGACGACGATCGCCCCGACGCCGGGCGGCGGCGTCTGGGAGCACACCGTCAAGGAACTCGACAACGGTGAGCACGAGTTCGAGATGTGGACCGAGGACGCCCACGGCAACAGGTCCGACTCCATCGAGTGGACGAATGACGTGCAGTCCGACGCGACCGACCGCGCGAACCAGCGCGCCCGCAACGACCAGTGGCAGCGGGGCGGCGAGGGCGCCAAGTGGCTCGAGGAGAACGACCGGTTCGCACAGGGGCTGACGCCGCCTCGACCGATCACGGGTGGCGGCGGCGGTGCGCCCCAGCCGATGCCCGGCGACGGCCCGGCCGCCGGCGGTGGTGGCGGTGATGCGGGCAGCCAGCCGAGGACGCCGACCGGGAGCGGCATCGGCAGCGATGCCGCCGCGGGCACGCCGCCGACAGCCGCGGGCCTCGAAAAGGGCAACGCCGGCATGGTCGGGCACATCGGCTAGCCATCCGCCGAAGCGATCACCGTGGCTCTTCGCCTCGACGCATCCGAGGGCTCGCGCGACCCGCACGGCCTCGGCCTCGCGCTGGCCGCGCGGCTCCCCGCGGCGTCCGCGCGTCGCCGCCGCGTGGGCGTCGAGCACGAGTACGCGGTGTTCGAGGGCGACCGGCAGGTCGACTTCCGCGACCACCTCGACCGGTATCGCGCCGGGGCGCGCGCGCTGCACCCGGTGAACGCGCACATGCTGCTGCTGCCGTCCGGCCTCGCGCTGATGGCCGACGGGATCGTCGCCGAGACCGCGTCGCCCCCGGAGACGCTGCGCCCGGGCGCGAGCGCCGCGCTCGACGCGTGGCAGGCCCACGGGTGCGCGCACCTCGAGGCCGCGCTGCCGCCGTCGATGCGCCTGCTGCCCGGCTCGACGCACATCAGCGTGGAGACGCATCCTGCGCGCACGGACCAGCTCACGCTGTGGTTCGCGCAGACCTTCGCGCCCGCGCTGATGCTGCTCACCGATCACGTCGAGTCGTCCGGCGCGCTGGTACGCCCGCGTCCCGGGCGCTTCGCACCGGCATCAAGCAGCCGTGGAAGTCGGGCTCGGACGAGCTGCTCATCGGCGAGCTCGCTGAGAAATGGGAGTCGCCCGACCCCCTCACGTACAACTTCACGCTGCGCAAGGGCATCAACTGGCCGGACCAGGAGCCGATGAAGGGCGCTCCGATCACGGCGAAGGACGTGAAGTACTCCTTCGACCACGCGAAGCTCCCGTCGAGCCTCGTGCAGGAGTACGTCTTCAACAACATCAAGTCCGTCGCCGCCATCGATGACCACACGGTGCAGTTCAAGACGAACTACCCGCACTGGCGCTGGCTGATGGACCTCGACTCGTACAACACGATGGTGATGCCGAACGGCCTGCACGAGTGGGCCGGCGGCACGATCAGCCCGGAGAAGGCCCGCGGCGGCGGCCCGTGGATCGTCGAGGACTACCGCCCCGGATCGCTGATCATCTTCCGGCCCAACGAGGCGTACCGGAAGGTCTTCGGCGTCCCGTACGCCGACCGGCTGAACTTCGCGATCCTCGCGTCAGGGGCGCCGCGTCTCCAGGCGTGGATCGGCAAGCAGTCGCAGGTCTTCGCGCCGGATGCCGGATCGCTGGACGCCGCGCTGAAGGCGCGCCCGGAGGCGAAGCAGCTGCTGGATGACTTCGCGCCGACGCGCACGCAGGCGCTGTTCATGAAGACGACGGAGAAGCCGTGGGACGACGTCCGCATGCGTCGCGCGCTCTCCATGTCCGTGGACCGCGAGGGCTGGGGCAAGACGCTCCGCTACGAGTACAAGCTGGAGAGCGGCCCGATCACCTGGGGCTACCCGGACTGGAAGCTCGACCCGGCGAAGATGCCGGCCGACGTCGGTAAGTGGCTGAAGTACGACCCGGCCGAGGCGACGAATCTCGTGCAGGCCGCCGGCTCGCCGAGCCAGGTGTTCGAGGTGCACATGCACCCGTACAACAACTCCTACACCCCCGAGGCCCAGTTCCTCGAGGAGTCGATGAAGAAGATCGGCGTCAACACCAAGCTGAAGGTGTACGAGTACAACAACTGGCTGTCGACGGCGTACATCGGCAAGTACAGCGGCCTGCTGTACGGGCCGGACAACCTCGATCGGGTCACGCAGCAGCTGGCGGACCGCCTGCTCGCCAACTCCTCGCGCAACCATTCGGAGGTGCAGGACGCGGACGTGCAGAAGATGCTGACGGACTTCGCGAATGCGAAGTCGCCGGCGGACGCGAAGGTGGTCTCGGACAAGATCCAGACGCGCTCGGTCGACCAGGCGTGGGCGGTCTACAGCCCCCAGCCGGTGAGCCCGATCATCTGGGACCCGGCCCTGCAGAACTACGACGGCCAGAAGGCGATCTACTACCAGGACTCGTACCAGAAGACGTTCCAGTGGCTCGCCTAGCGGCGTAGCCGAGATGCCCGCAGGTCTGGTTCGGGCGGCGCGGGTGTCCCGCGCTTTGCCCGATGAGACGAAGCCTCGAAGCGAAGGGCGCCCCCGCGGGCGCCCTTCGTGCGTCTCGACTCGTCGAGGCGGCTACTCCCAGGCCTGCATCACGACCTTGCCGAAGTTGCCGCGCCCGTTGAGGTGCGCGATCGCCTCGTGCACATCGCTCATCGGGAACACCTTGTCGACCACGGTGTGCAGGCGGCCCTGGTCGAACAGGTCGGAGATCACCGCGATCTCCGTGCGCGCCTCGCCGGTCGGCACGGTCGAGGGCAGGTTGAAGTTCTGCACCGACAGGCGGCGGCGTGCGGCGTCCTCGGGGTCGACCTCGTGGCGCTTGGGCGCGTCGCCGATCTCGGAGGCGCGGCCCACGGAGACGAGGCGCCCGCCGTCCTTCAGCAGCGCGACGCTCTGGTCGTAGACCGCCCCGCCGACCGGCTCGAGGCAGACGTCGACGCCGGCGCCGCCGGTGATGCGGCGCACCTCGTCCGTCATGTCCTGCGTCGAGTAGTTGATCGCGTGGTCGGCGCCGATCTCCTTCGCGCGCGCGGTCTTCACATCGCTCCCGGCGGTGGTGATGACGTTGGCGCCCGCGCACTTCGCGATCGCGATGCCGGCGATGCCGCAGCCGCTGCCCGCAGCCTGGATCAGCGCCGTCTCGCCCGCCTGCAGCCCGCCCCGCTTCATCAGCGCGAACCACGAGGTGAGGAACACCACGGGCACCGTCGCGGCCTCCTCGAAGGAGAGGCTCTCCGGCAGCGGGAACACGCCGAGCATGTGCGCGGTCACGTACTGCGCGTAGCCGCCGCCCGGCAGCAGCGCCATCACGCGGTCGCCGACCTTCACGTTGTCGACCTCGGGCCCGATCGCCTCGACGACGCCGGAGACGTCCTCGCCGGGGATGACCAGCTCGCGCGCCTTGCCGTAGCGGCCGGCGACGTAGGTCAGGTCCGTGCGGTTGAGCGAGGTCGAGTGCACCTTGATCAGCACGCGACGCGGGCCGACCACGGGGTCGGGGACGTCCTGGTAGGTCAGGCGGCCCGCCGCGCTCGAATCGGACTCGTCGACGACGACTGCTTTCACACTGGTCTCCTCTGCTGATGCCGGATGCGGGCAGAGAGTACCCGTCCCGGCCGCCACTGGCGATGCCCCGCCGGGACGCCGACGGTCCTGGTGCGGTCGTGTACGCTGCCCGCGGCGATGCGGCGCCCTGCCGCCGCCGGGTGCGAGAGACGAAGCGTGAGCGAACGGAGCGACCGATGATCACCGGACTGGACCACGTGGACGTGCTGGTCAAGGACCTCGAGGCCACTGTCGAGCAGTACAAGGCGATCTTCGGAACGGAGAACGTGCGCTGGGGCAACCAGGGCGAGGGCAACGGCTACCGCACCGCGCACATCGACTTCGGTGACGGCCAGAACATCGAGCTGATGACGCCGACCGACGAGACCGGTCCGTGGGCGCGTCACCTCGCGAAGAACGGCGACGGCATCTACCTCTTTTGCCTGAAGGTCGACAACCTCGAGCAGACCGTCGAGGAGATGAAGGCGCGCGGTGTGCGGCTGCCGACGCCGGTGCGCCCCGGCTTGCAGGTCGTCCACCCCGCCGCCGCCGGCGGCGCGATGATCCTGCTGCTCGAGAAGCCGTAGCACCTCGACCGATTGCGGCACCGACGGCGAGCGCACCACGCTCGTCTTGCGGTGCCGATCGCGCGTTCGACAGGAGCGTGCGCACGGAGTAGAGCAGTGAGTACGCGGCCATCCCGGCCGCACTCGCGAGAGGCTCTCACCATGACCACCTCCACGACGCGGCGCATCGCCGGCGTGCTCCTCGTCCTCGTCCCGCTCGTGTTCAGCGTCTGCTTCACGCTGCTCCAGCAGCTGTTCGAGTACCCCGACATCCTGCGCCAGCCGACCGGCGACGTCCTGTCGAAGTTCGCCGCGGGCGGCGGGGCGCTGATCGCGGTCTGGTACGTGCTGACGCTGTCCGCCGTCGCGTTCATCCCCGTCACCGTGCTGGTGCACCGCGTCCTCGCGGAGCGCGAGCGGTCCGTGCTGCTGTCGGTCGGCACCGTCTTCGGCGTCGTGGCGGGCGTGGCACAGACGCTCGGCTTCCTGCGCTGGCCGTTCGTCGTGCCGTACCTCGCGGACGCGTTCCTCGACCCGAAGGGCAGCGACGCCCAGCGCGTCGCCGCGAGCGTGGTGTTCGAGGCGTTCCACCGCTACGCAGGGATGGCCGTCGGCGAGCACCTGGGCTACCTGAGCACCAGCGTCTGGACGCTGGTCGTCGCGCTCGTCGTGCTGCGCACGGCGGTGCTGCCGCGCTGGCTGGGGCTGATCGGCGCGGTGCTGGCGATCGGCATCGCCGCGGGCCTCGGCGAGCCGTTCGGCTGGGAGCTGGGCGGCACGATCAACGCGATCTCGTACCTCGCGTGGGCCGTGTGGATGATGGCGGCGGGCGTGCTGCTGCTCCTGCGCCGCGGCGGCGACGAGGCGGTCTAGCCAGCAAGCCGAGGGTGAGCTTCAACGCTCAGGCGTTCGCCACCACTGCTGCATGCTCCGGGGGTGTGGGGGCGCAGCCCCCACACCCGCCTTCTGCACCCTCCCGCG
>CANJBO010000021.1 GCA_947472995.1 Chloroflexota bacterium | reverse complement strand
GATGACGAGCGGCAGGCGTGGCAATGGCGGTTCCCTCGATATGCGGATGCGATATATCGAGGTTCCGATGCGACGGTTTCGAATGGAAGTCGGGGGCGCGTCAACGTTTGGCAAAGACGCCGGCGATTCCGGGCAATTCGCCCCGCCAGCCCCCGATCGGTCAGCGCGATCCCGGCGCGATGCCTCGCACGGCTGTGTTGATCGCGTACACGCTGGTGGCGGCGGTCATGAACAGCGTCGCGAAGCCGTCGCCGCCGAACGCGAGGTTCGCCGCGTGCTCCTCCAGTTCGAACACGCCGAGGTACTCGCCCCCCGCGGTGTGGACGGAGATGCCGCCGGCGCCCGTGCTCCACAGCCGCCCGTCCTCGTCCACCTTCATCCCGTCGGGGCTGCCCGTGCGCTCGTCGCCGCGCTGATCGACGAACAGCGTGCGCGCGCCGAGCTCGAGGCCGCCCGTCACCGGGTAGCGCCAGATCACGCGCTCGGTGGTGTCGTTCACGTAGAGCGCCGACTCGTCCGGGGTGAAGGCGAGCCCGTTGGGCTGCTTGAAGTCGCGGTCGAGCAGGTGGATCGAGCCGTCGAGGTCGATGCGGTACACGCCCTGGAAGTCGAGCTCCTGATGCTGCCCCCGCGCGCCGAACGGCGGCTCGCGACGGCCGGTGTCAGCGCCGAAGCTCGGGTCGGTGAAGAAGATCGCGCCCGAGGAGTGCACGACGAGGTCGTTCGGGCTGTTCAGCGCCGACTCGCCCCAGTGGTTCGCGAGCGTCTCCGCCTCCGCCGGTGCGTTGTAGCGCATACGGGAGACGCGCCGCCCGCCGTGCTCGCAAGCGAGCAGGTGCCCGCCGCCGTCCAGCGTCAGGCCGTTCGCCCACCCGCTCGGGTCGCGGTAGACCTCGGCGGTGGTCGTGCCGGAGCGCCAGCGGTGCGTCCGGTTGCCGGGGATGTCGCTGAAGAGCAGCGCGTTGTCCGCCGGCACCCAGATGGGGCCCTCGGTGAAGCCGAAGCCGGTGCAGAGCCGACGCTCGTTGCCGTAGAGGAGGGCGGAAAGGCCGTGGTCGTCCTGTATGTCCATAGTGCCGCGGATTCTGTCACAACCGCGGGCGTCCTGCCGGGCAACTCGCCCGGCAGGACATGGGCACGCGTCGAGGCGGCTAGGCGCGGGCCTCCTCGGCTTCACCGAGCGACATGACGTTCACGGCGACGGCGACGAGGATGGCGATCCCCAGCACCGGCGTCGAGACCTGCTTCAGCACCGTCGACTCCATCAGCAGCCCGGCGAGGAAGCCGATGAGCCCGAGGTTCAGGCCGAAGAACACGACGTGCCCGATCATCGCGGAGACCGGCCGCCGGAACATCGCGATCACGGCGAGGATGCAGTTGGTCATCACGCCGATGAAGATCGAGTGGTCCAGCGCCAGCAGCACGTTGATCGGCGGCGGCAGGTTCTGCGAGAAGAAGTTCACGACGAGGTAGACGAGGATCGTGATGTTCACGATCAGGAACACCAGCGCGACCGCGCCGTAGCGGGCCGTGCCGTCGGCCGCGAGGTTCGCGCCGGCCATCAGTGGGCCGCGCAGGCGCACGACCAGGATCACGAGGCCGATGACCTCGAACGGCAGGCCCAACGTGACGAGCGGGGTGATCGAGGCGAGCAGCCCGATCATCGCCATCATCCCGCCGAGGAACGGCAGCGCGATCTGCACCCAGCCGAGCACGCTCGCGCGGCGGCCGAGCGAGGCGGGGTCCAGCACCCACTCGATGAACGCCATCCCGACGGGGACGAGGAACCCGATGACCATCGCGGCCGGGTGCGCATCGGCGGCGGTGGCGGGGATGACGTTGCTGCCGGCGGCGAGCCGGTACCCGAGCAGCACGCCGAGGAGCGCGCCGAAGATCGACATCGTCACGGCGGCCAGCACCGCGACGTGCGGCACGCTCAGCGTCCGTCCGGGCAGCTGCCGTACGAGTCAGATCAGCGTCAGCGCGATCACGAGCAGCACGATCGCCCCGACCGCCGGCCGGATCACCCCGGTCGTCGTGAGGAACGTGAGCGCGTAGGCCGTGATGCTGAGGATCGCCGCGAGCGAGAGCATCGAGACGAACGATCGTCCGGCCGGCCTCGCGTCGCCGAGGGCGAATAGCCAGAACGCCGCCGCGATCACGCTCATCGTGATCCAGCCGAGCGTGCCGGCGTGGACATGCGTGAGGAGTGCTTTGCGGTCGAACTCGACGAGGTCGGTCCCGTTCAGGATCCCGACGACGACGGTGAAGGTGAAGAGGATGAGCGCGGAGCGCAGCAGCAGGCGGACCTCGCTGCGGTAGGGACTGGTGGGCATGGGGAGTCTTCCTCTCGACCCCGCCCTGCCCGGAGATATATCCACGTGTTTCAGTGAGAACAGTCCGCTACCGCACACTGGCGGTGCGCGCGACCGCCGCTAGAGGGTGATCGAGCGCCCCTCCTTCGAGGACCGTTCGATGGCGTCGATGAGCCGGTGGCGGGTGACCGCCAGGTCGAAGTCCGGCTCGAACGCCGCGTCACCGCTCGCCGAGTATGCGTCCGCGAGGCGTGCGTAGCCGCCGGCCACGTTGCGGGGCGGGCCGGCCGGGGTGCCCTCCGGGGCCACGTGGTACTCGTCGGGGGCCTGGACCTCGGCGACCGGGTCCTTGCCCTTGCCGACGTAGATCTTGTTCGGCCCAGTGGAGAGGGCGCCGCCGCTGGTCAGGATGAGCACGCCCTCGCGCCCGTAGATCTCGAGGCGCGTGCCCGTGGAGCCCACTGGCACGGCGGCGACCTGCACCGAGACCTCCGCGCCGCTCTCGAGGCGTCCCGCGACGCTGATCGAGTCCGGCGAGTCGACCTCGACGTCCTGCCCGAGGTCCGTGTCGCGCCACGTCTTGATGCGCGTCGTGGCGCGCGCCGTGACCTCGGCGAACTCGCCGAGGATCGTGCACATCGCGTCGATGCCGTGCCCGCCGGCGATCGTCAGCGTGTTCGCGCCGTTCGAGGCGAGCCGCTGCCAGACGCGCCCCGCGCCGCGCTCGAGGGCGGCGGCGCCCATGATGCTCAGGTTCGCCGTCAGCACCTCGCCGATCTCGCCGCGCGCGACCAGGTCGCGGGCGTAGCGCACCGCCGGGTCGCTGCGCCCCTGGAGCCCGACGACGGTCCGCAGCGAGTGCTCGCGCGCGTAGTCCGCCATCTCCTGCGCCTCCGCGAGGTTCGCGCCCAGCGGCCACTCGCAGAACACGGCCTTGCCGCCCCGCAGCCCGGCCATGACGAGGTCCTTGTGCCACGGCACGCGGACGCAGACCACCACGAGGTCGACCTCGGGCGAGGCGGCCATCTCGTCGATGTCGTGGAATGCGAGGGGGGCGCCGAAGGCCTCGGCCGAGGCTTTCGCGGTGTCCTCGTGGGCGGTGCAGACCGCCGTCAGCTCGTATTCGGGGATGGCCTTCAGGGCGGGCACGTGGGCGTTCGCGCCCCAGCCGCTGCCGCCCGGCGTCACGGTCGCCCCCACGATGCCCACGCGGATCTTCGCTGCCACCGGTCCACCCCCTCGTACGGCTCTTGAATCGTGCGGAGTATAGGCACCATCGACGCGGCCAGACACCTGAGCGGCCTCGACGCCGGGCCCTTCTCTGTCGCCCGGCAGACGTTGCAGCTTCGTTGCGGGGCGGCGGATCGGGGTCTCGACCTATCGGTGCCGCCCGTCGCTCGCGCTAGTATTCGCGAATGCAGACCGTGGTTCCCTCCCCGCAGCAGGGCTGGCGCTCCGACGACCGCCACCTCGTGCGCTTCTACGAGGCCGACGAGGTCCTGCTCGCCGAGCTGGAGGAGGCGTTCGCCGCCACGCTCACCCGGGGCGACGTCCAGATCGTCGTCGCCACCGAGGCGCACCGCGCGTCGCTGGAGGCTGCGCTGAACGCGCGCGGCATCGACCTCCCGGCGCTCACCGCCGAGGGCCGCTACGTCGCCCTCGACGCCGATGCGACACTCGACCGGCTGCGCGTCGGCGAGCCGGGTGACGAGGCACGGTTCGACGAGGTCGTCAGCGCTCTGGTATCCGAGGCGTCGAGCAGCGGCCGCGCCGTCTACGCCTACGGCGAGATGGTCGCGCTGCTGGTGGCCGCCGTGCGCCCCGCCGCCGCCGTCCGCCTGGAGCTCCTCTGGAACGAGATCCTCGAGCGCACGGGACTGCACCTGTCCTGCGCCTACCCGCTCGACGCGTTCTTCGACGACCGCGACGAGGACATGGATGCCGTGTTCCGCGAGGTCTGCCTCAGCCACTCGTCCGTGACCCCCGCCGAGACCTACGACGAGGGCGCCCCGCCCGCGGAGCGCCGCCTCCAGGTCGCGATGCTCCAGCGCCGCGCGAGCATGGCGCTGCGTGCGCTGGACGCGCAGTCGCGCGCGGAGGCGCTGCTGCACCGCGCGCTGGTCGCCGAGCGCACCGCCCGCGCCGCCGCTGAGCGGGCGCTGGCGCAGCGTGACGACTTCCTGAACGCCGCCGCGCACGAGCTCCGCACGCCGCTCACCGGCATCCTGGGTCACGTGCAGCTGCTCGTGCGGCGCGGGCTGCTGGGCGGGGGCAGCGAGCAGCTCCAGCGCGGCATCGATCACGTGCGCGACCAGGCGGAGCGCATGCGCGCGCTCATCGACCAGATGCTCGATGCTCGCGTGATCGAGACGGATGAGCTGGAGATGCAGCGACGGCCCACCGATCTGCTCGCGCTGCTCGCCGATGTCATCGCGAGCACCCCGGACGCGCGCAAGCAGTACGCGGTCACGCTCCCGGGACGAGCGTGATGGCAGACGTCGACGTCGACCGCATCCGGCAGGTCGTCTCGACGCTCCTCGACACCGCGATGCACGAGACGGCGACGGGCGGGCCGATCGAGGTGACGCTCGCGACCCGCCCCGAGGCGGGCGAGGCGACGATCGGTGTGCGGCACCACGGCGCCGGCATCCCGCCTGCGAACCGTGAGGCCGTGTTCAACCGCTTCTCGCCGGCGCACTCCGACGACTCCCGCGCCAACCTCGGCCTCGGGCTGTTCCTCTGCCGCGAGGTCGTTGCCGCCCACGGCGGCCGTATTGACGTCGAGTTCCCCGCCGACGGTGGGAATCGCTTCATCGTCACGCTGCCGCTCGCCTCGTAGCCCTCCCTCGTCACCTCGCCACCGGCCCGCCGCGTTACGCGGATCGCCATGCTTCGTTAGCAGCGAGTTAGCACGCGCCTCGTACGGTGGATTCGCAGGGCGAGTCCGCATGGAGGCGACGTGACACGAGGGCATGCGATGTTCGAGGGACATGTAGCGCGCTTCGCGATCACGGGGATCGCGTGCGCCGCGCTGCAGATCGCACTGGTCGCGGCCCTCGACGCAGCCGGGAGCGGGGGCTTCGCCGCGAACGCCGTCGCGTTCGCGCTGGCGGCGCAACTCAACTTCGTGCTGAGCAGCCGGTTCACATGGGGCGACCGCCGGCCGGGTGGATCGATGAGCTGGCGCTGGCTCGTGTTCCTCGGCGCGATCTCCGGCACCGCGGCGCTCAACCTCGGCGTCTTCGCGCTTGCGCAGCCACTGTTGGGCGACGTGCGGGCCGCGGCGCTGGGCATCGCGGCCGCTGCGATCGTCAACTTCCTCGTCGGCGACCGCGCGATCTTCCGTCCCGCGTCGATCGAACGCGCCCCACGGGTCGATACTGAAGCCCGGCGCACGCCGGAGGGAGCCGTCCGAGGATGACCGCACCGTCGATCCCCCTCGAGGGCACCGAGCCGCGCAGCCGCGTCGCGGCCGGTCTCGCAGCGCTGCGCGACGACACGCGGCTCGCGTGGGCGCCGCTGATCGCGGTCGTCGCGATCGCGCTGGCACTGAACACGTGGCACCTGAGCGAGGTCGGCCTCGGCAACACCTACTACGCCGCCGCGGTGCGCTCGATGACCGCCTCGTGGAGCAACTTCTTCTTCGGCGCATTCGACCCGGGCGGGATGATTACGGTCGACAAGCCGCCGGTGTTCCTCTGGTTCGGCGCCGCCGCCGTGCGCGTCTTCGGCTACTCCTCGTGGGCGCTGCTGCTGCCCAGTGCGATCGCGGGGGCTGCGACGGTCGGCCTGCTCTGGCTCATCGTTCGGCGCACGTTCGGCACCTTCGCCGCGACGATCGCCGCGCTCACGCTTGCCGTCACCCCGATCGCCGTCGCCGTCGATCGGCTGAACCTCCCCGAGCCGTTCTTTATCCTCGCGCTCGTCGGCGCCGCCGGCGCGATCACTCGATCACTCGAGGAGCCCCGGGGCTACCGATGGGCGGCGCTCGCCGGCGCGCTGGTCGGCATCGCGTTCAACGCGAAGATGCTCGCCGCGTGGATCCCCGGCCCCGCGCTCGTGCTCGCGCTGCTCGTCGGCGTGTCGTGGGCGCGCGGCACGATGCGCGAGACGTGGCGTCCGATGCTCGGACGGGTCGCCGTACTCGGCATCGTGACGCTCGCCGTCTCCGCGTCGTGGATGGTCGTCACCGACCTCACCCCGGCCAGTGCGCGCCCCTACGTCGGCGGCAGCACGAACAACAGCGTGCTGAACCTCGCGTTCGGCTACAACGGCTTCGGCCGCGTCGAGGGGCAGGGGTTCGGCGGCAACAGCCGCAACGCGCCCGGCCGCATCCAGCCGGCCACGCCGCCGGCCACCGGCGCGCCGGGCGGTGCCTTCGACGGCGGCCAGAACCGCGGTCCGAACGCTGTCCCGAATGCCGCTCCGAATGCGGGTCGCCCCGGCGGCGCGATGAACGGCCCGGGCGGCATCATCGCCGGCGAGCCCGGCCCCCTCCGCATGATCGATGCGGCGAACGGCGGCCAGATCGGCTGGCTGCTGTCGTTCGCGCTCCTCGGCGCGGCGCTCGCGCTCTGGCTGTGGCGTGGCGACGGCCTGCGTCGAGGCTCCGTCGTGATGTGGGTCGGTTGGGTCGTGCTGTACGGCGGCGTGTTCTCGTACGCGCAGGGCATCTACCACTCGTACTACACGGCGGCGCTGGCCCCGGGCATCGCGGCCCTCACCGGCATCGCCGCGCTCGCCGCCGTCGAGGCGGTCCGCCGCGATCGTCGCTGGCTCGTCGCGCCGGTCGTGCTCGTCGTCGCGGGGATCGCGCTGCAGTTCTTCCTGCAGGGGCGCGTGCCCGCGTACTACGGCTGGCTGCGGCCGTGGGTCGTCGGTGTCGCCGCGCTGGGCCTGCTGCTGCTCGGCGCAAGCACGCTGCGCCGCGTGACCTCGAGGTTCGCCGTGCCGCCGGCGCTCGGCATGGCGGTGGTGGTCGCGGCACTGCTGCTGATTCCCACCGGCTGGTCGGTCTCCGAGGCGGCGAGTCCCTCGCTCAACACGACGCTCCCACAGGCCGGCCCGCGCGGCGGCGCGGCGGGTCGCACCTTCGGGTCGCAGGCGTTCGACGACGGCACGAGCCAGCTCGCGGCGTGGCTTGCCGCGCACGCCGCGCCCGACGAGACGTGGCAGCTCGCGGTGACGAGCGCGCAGAACGCCTCGACGATGATCGCGCGGCACGGCCTGTCCGTGATGGCGATGGGCGGGTTCTCCGGCGCCGACCCCGCAATGACCGTGAGCCGTTTCGCCTCGCTCGTGCAGGACGGCGAGATCCGCTACGTCCTGGCGAATGATCGAGGCGGCCCCGGTGGCGGCTTCGGCGGCGCGCAGCCGGGTGGTGGGTTCCCCGGCGGCGCCTTCCCGGGTGGTGGGCGCACGACGGTCGTGCCGGGGACGGGCGTGATCCCGCGCACGGGCGGCGCGCCCGGTGCGGGCGCGGGTGCACGACCCGGTGCTCGGACGCCCGGAGCCGCCCCCGCCGCTCCGGCTGCCCCGACGCGGGCCGCGGCCGTGCAGCCGGGTGCCTCGGGCGTCATGTCGGCGGTGCAACAGGTCTGCGTGCCGGTGACCGACTCGACGCTGCCCGCGCAGTACCGCAGCGCGCTGTACGACTGCGCCGGACGCGCCGAGGCGCTCGCAGCGCGCGCGGGCGGCTGACCGAGCCCTATCGTGTACGCGGCGCACGCAGCGAGCGTGCGCCGGGGAGCCTCGATGATCCGCGAACTGCTGTACGGGCTCTACGAGCGCCAGCTCGAACGACGCGTCCGCGCCGGTGTCGTGCCGCGCCACGTCGGCGTGATCCTCGACGGCAACCGGCGCTTCGCGCGCCGCATGGGCTACGCGCAGATCACGGACGGGCACCGTCGCGGCGCGGACAAGGTCGACGAGCTGGTCGGGTGGTGCAACGAGCTCGGCGTCCCGATCGTTACGCTGTGGGCGCTCTCGACCGATAACCTTGGCCGCCAGCCCGAGGAGCTGACCGCGATCTTCGAGCTCATCGAGCGGAAGGTCGAGGCGTTCAGCCGCGACCACGAGGGCGCGCACCAGCGCCGCGTGCGCGTCGTCGGCCGTCGCGAACTGCTGCCCGAGTCGACGCGCGCCGCCATCGAGCGTGCCGAGGAGGCGACCGCCGACAGCGGCCCCGACGAGCTGCTGGTCGCGATCGGCTACGGGGGGCGCGAGGAGATCACCGACGCGGTGCGCCGCATGCTCGCCGACCGCATCCGGCGCGGCGACTCGCTCGAGGGGATCGTGGACGACCTCGAGCCGGACGAGATCAGCCGCTACCTCTACGCGCCGGACATCCCCGATCCAGACCTGATCATCCGCACCTCGGGCGAGCTGCGGCTGTCCGGCTTCCTGCTCTGGCAGAGCGCCTACAGCGAGTACTACTTCTGCGACGTCTTCTGGCCGGACTTCCGGCGCATCGACTTCCTCCGCGCGCTGCGCTCGTACGCCAGCCGTCAGCGCCGCCTCTCTCGTGCAGGCTCACGACGCGGCGCGAGCCGCGCGACTACATCGCGTTGACGGTCTCGCAGACCTGCACCGCGCCGCCCTCCTTGAGGACCGGGCAGCCCTCCGCCATCTTCAGGGCGGCGTCGATGTTGTCCGCCTGCAGGACGGAGTAGCCGGTGATGCGCTCGCCGGTGGGGTCCATCACGCCGCCCTGGTGGACGACCTTGATCTGGGTCACCGGGTTGCCGCCGTCCACGACCGCAGCGCCGAGGCCGCCGAACCAGGCGCCCCACGCCGCCATCGCGGCCTGCTGGGCCTCCGGGGTCTCCGCCATCGCGCCGCCGTGGTAGGCCAGAAGGAAGTTGGGCATGTCGTTCGTTCCTCTCGATCGGATCAGTTGGAGTGGTCGCTCGGTTGATTGCATGGCGGGATCGGGTTGCCGATCCCATGTTCGCCGCGGTCGGTGATCATCGCGTTTGCGATCACCGCCCGTCGGCCATGTGCCCCTCGCGCCAGGGGTCGTCCGGCAGCGGTTGACCCGCCGCGAACAGCGCGAGGCGCTCGAAGTAGTGGTCCCACCCCGCGCCGTGCGAGGCGGTCACTTCCACCACGGCGGGAAGCCCGCTGTGGCGAAGGTGCAGCACCGTCCCGTCACCATCCGCGCTGAGGTTGATCTCGACCGTGGTCGAGCCGGCGGGGATCGGGAAGATCGGCGGATCCCATCCCCACGTGAACACGATGCGCGAGTAGGGGACCACCTCCACGAAGCGACCTGTCGTGCACTGGCCGTCGACGCTCAACTGGACGCGGTAGACCCCGCCAGGTCGCGCCTCCAGTTCAGCGTCCACGCCCTGCCATTGCAGCATCTGCCTCGCATCGGTGAGCAGGTTGAACACGATCTCGGGCCGCGCCGCGATACGGATCTCGCGCTCGATCGTCGCGGTGTCGGTCGTCATCGAGTCTTCCCTTCCTGCTCTCGCTTCTCGCGTTCCTGGCGCTCCGCCTCCGCCTTCAGTTGCTGGAGCCTGGCGTCCCAGAACTCCTCGACGAACCGCGCGACGTCCGCGAAGCCCTCCGCCCGGAGGCGGTAGAGGCGTCGCGTCCCCTCGCGCCGCTCCGCGATCAGCCCCGCGTCCCGCAGCACCTTCAGGTGCTGCGAGATCGCCGGGCGGCTCACGTCGAAGTGCGAGGCAATACGTCCCGCGGGCAGCTCCTCGCCGTGCACGAGCCGCAGGATCTCCCGGCGGTTCGGCTCGACGAGGGCAGCGAGCACAGCGTCCATGCGCAGAATGTAAGTGATTACTTACATAACGTCAAGCGGCGCTGCGAGGGCGGTGCACGGTGGAACTCAGGCCGGGGGCTAGACGGACTCGGCGAGGGTGGCGGCGGCCGGCCGGGGGCGCTCGCCGTACATCATCTCGTCGAGGTACTCGAGCATCGCGGCGAAGATCGCCCAGCGCACGCCGATCACGACGACCGAGGTCATGCTGATCACCGTGCTCCACCCGAAGCCGCGCCCGGCGATCAGCGGGTTCACGATCACCATCGTCACGAAGAACGGCACGAGCGCGGTGATCACCAGCCGCATCGGGAGCGTCCGCCGCTTCACGCCGAGCACTGGCGCGAGGAGCGCGATCAGCAGCGCGATTACCAGGAAGCCCGGCCAGCTGAGCAGCGGTGCGATCAGCCGCCCCGCGTCCGAGGTGCGCGCGGCCGGCTCCTGCCCCGCGAGACGCCCTGCGACCACGACCACCCCGCGCGCGACGTCCGAGGCGAGCAGTGCCGTGACGGCGGCGACGATCCCGGCCCCGCCGGCGCTGAGGACGGAGGGACGGAGCGGTGTCCGCGTCATGCGCCACGCCCCCGCCCGTCGGATCCCGATCACGAGGAGGCCGAGCGCGACGACGGACACGATCGCGGAGGCCGGGATCGCCAGCCGGTCGACGAATTGGATCGCTGCTTCCCCCGCGATCATCCCGAGCATCGTGTACGCGAGCAGGTAGACGAAGCTCCCCAGCGCGAGCGCCGGCAGGAAGCGCCGCATCTCGAGGTTCGCGAGCCCGGCGGCGACCACGATCACGATCCGGAGGCCGGGCGTGAGGCGGCCGAGGAAGACCGCGCGGAACTGGTAGCGGTGCAGGTACTCCTCGGCGTAGGTCACGCGCGCGTGGTCCAGGCCGATCAGGTGGCCGTAGCGCATGAGCGCGGGGCGTCCGATGCCGCGCGAGACGTAGAAGAGGATCGTCCCGCCGATCAGCGTCACGATCTCCTCGACCAGCAGGAGGACAGGGAGCGAGAGCGTGCCGCGCGAGACCTCGAGGCCGCCCATCACGATGAAGAGATCGCCCGGCACGAAGAGCGGGACGCCGACTTCCTCGATGAACAGCACGATCGCGATCGCGACCAGGAAGTGCTCGGACAGGAACATCTTGACCGGGTCGAACCACGTCGTCAGCACGTCGCCCCCGACCGTCTAGCGTATCCCGCTGCTCCCATCATCGGGCATCGCGCGTGATCGCGCTCACCGGCTGCCGACCCGCCAGATCTTCCCGCTGCCGTCGTCCGCGAGCGTCGCGAGCGTGGCGCCGTCCGTGGAGAAGGCGACCTGGCGCACCTTGCCCGCCTCGGCGAGCGGGACGTTGAGGAGCGGGCGTCCATCGACCGTCGACCACAGGGTGAACCCGTCGCCGCCGGTCGCCAGCAGGGGCTCCTTCGGTGCGAAGGCGAGCGCACCGAAGAGCGCCGACTGCTCGAAGCGGCGGGTCTCGAGGCCGGTCGCCGGGTCCCAGATCTGCACGCGGCCGGTGATCGCGCCGCCGCTGCCCTGCGTGCCGGTCGTGGTGGCGAAGAGCCGGCCGTCCGGCGCGAACGCGTACGTGCTGACGAAGTCCTCGAGCTGCACGCGCGGGCCGAGCGTGTTCGCGGCGGCGTCGCCGAACTGGAGCGTCGCGCGCGACACCCACGCGGAGCGCGCGCCGTCCGGCGAGACGACGACGTTGTAGACCGGCGCGGCGGTCTGGAAGCCGGAGAGCGTCCCCGTCTTCGCGCCGGTGCCGGTGTCCCAGATCGAGGCGCCGATCGCGTCGCCGGAGACCAGCACGACCTTCGTCCCGAAGAACGACGCCGCGTTGACGCCGCCCCCGGCCGCGAGCGTGTGCCTCGTCGTCCCGGTCGCGACGTCGACGAGGCGCACGGTCGCCCCCGCGGCGACGGCAGCCAGCCCGCCGGGGTCGACGGCGAGGATGCGCTCGGCCGCCGGGACCTCGAGGACCTTCGTGACCGCGCCGGTGTCCGGGGCGACCGTGTCCACGCGCGAGGAGCTGACGACCCAGAGTGCGCCCTTCGTCGACCACGTCATGCGCTGCACCTGCGCCGCAGTGAACGACCCGGCCGCGCGCAGCTGCGCCGCGTTCGCGGTGCCGATCGCGGGCGGTGGCGGTGGCGTCGGCGTCGCGGTCGGCGTGGCCGCGACCGTGGGGGTCGAGGCCGGCGTCGGGGTCTTGCCCTGGCACCCGGCCAGCAGGAGCGTGGCGGCAGTCAGCGTGATCAGTACGCGTCGTGGGTCGAGCATGAGGGACGCTCCTCGTCGATGGCCGCGCGAGTGCGCGCGATGCCGTCGATCCAATGTAGTCCCGCCCCCATTGCGGCAGCGCAACGCCGAGCTCGCTCATCACGTTCGTTGACCGGGGCGGCCCGCGCGGAATATCTTCCGCCCGCGCGGCACCGCGCCCCCCGTCGCCGAGTGCGACTGACACGAGAAGAGGCGCGTGATGAAGGTCGTCCTGCGAGTCCCCGAGTTCGCCCCGGTCCCCGAGGTCGTGAAATTCGTGCAGCGCGCCGAGGACGCCGGCTTCGACGGCGTCGGTCTGATCGACTCGCAGATGATCACGCGCGACGTGATCGTCACGATGGCGGCGGCGGCCGTCGCGACCAAGCGCATCCGCCTCGTCCCCGCGGTCACGAACCCGATCAGCCGTCACATCTCGATCTGGGCCTCGGCGGCGCAGTCGCTGGACGAGCTCGCGCCCGACCGCATCGAGATCTGGATGGGGCGCGGGTTCAGCGCGCTGAACCTCGCCGGCCTCCCGTTCGCGACGCCCCGGCAGCTGCGGCAGTCGATCGTCGACATGAAGCGGCTGATGGCGGGCGAGTGGGATGTGTTCCCAGGCGTGCACACGCACATCCAGAACGCGAGCAAGCAGATCCCGATCCGCGTGGCGGCCTCCGGGCCGATGGCGCTCAAGATCGCCGGCGCCGTCGGCGACAGCGTGCTGATCTCCGCCGGCATCGACATCGACGCGATCAACGCTGCGCGCGAGCTGGTGTACGAGGGTGCCCGTTCCGTCGGCCGCGATCCGGCGACCCTCGACATCTCGTACAACATCATGACCTCGATCCGGGAGAACCGTGAGGACGCGTACCGGTGGGCGAGCCCGGTGTGTGCGCGCAACCTCGGCAACGCGGAGTGGTTGAAGGCACGCGGCATCGACGGGCGCGGCCTGCAGGCTCCGCCCGAGCTGAACAACCTGTACCCGGACTTCTTCCACGCGGAGGACTGGAACTACGCGATGGAGAAGGCGGCGTTCGTTCCCGATGACCTGCTCGCCGAGATGGCGCCCCATCTCGGCTTCGTCGGATCGCCCGAGGACGTCGTCGAGAAGATGGAGATGCTGTCGCGGAACGGGGTTAAGGAGGTCTTCTTCCAGAACCTCGTCAACCAGCAGTTCCCGGAGGACGAGCTGAAGGCGTTCGAGCGCGTCATCGGGCCGGCGGCGCACGCGCTGCCGTAGGTGACGCGGTGCGGCTTTGACGCGCGCCCCTAGGATGATCTCGAAGCAGAAGGAGTGGAGGCGACGATGAAGTTCGGCATGTTCCTGCTGATGCAGAACCCCGAGATGCGGTCCTCGGCCGACATGTACAAGAACGCGATCGAGCAGGTCGAGTTCGCCGACCAGCTCGGCCTCGACTACGTCGTCCTCGCGGAGCACCACTTCTCCAGCTACGGCTTCCTGCCAAATCCGCTGATCTTCATCCCGAAGCTTGCCGATCGCGCGCCGCACGTCCGGTTCAGCACCGCTGTCGTGGTGCTGCCGCTGCACAACCCGATGCAGCTCGCCGAGGAAATCGCGATGGTGGACCACCTCACCGGCGGTCGCCTCGATGTCGGCTTCGGCACGGGCTACCAGGAGTACGAGTTCCAGCGCTTCGATCGCCCGCTCGCGGAGAACCGCGCGATCTTCGAGGAGTCGCTGGACGTCATCGTGAAGGCGCTGTCGCAGGCGCCGTTCCACCACGAGGGCCACTACTACAACATCCCGGAGACCACCACGCTGCCGCGCCCGCTCCAGACACCGCACCCGAAGCTCTGGCGCGCGACGTCGAGCCTCGACACGATGGCGGCGACGCTGAAGCGCGGGATGAACGTCATCACCGGCGGCACCGCGAGCAGCATCGAGCGCGTCATCAACACGTGGCACCTGTTCCAGGACGCGGTGGAGCTGGCGGGTGTCCCGTTCCCGCAGGAGTTCATCGTCCAGCGCGGCATCTACGTGTCCGACACGGAAGAGGACGCGAAGGAGCAGCTGCGGCACGCCATCTGGCACACGCGCACCGCGCGCGGGCTGTCCTCGAACACCCTGAAGGTCGAGTCGGGCCGCGCGATGACCGAGCTGCAGCCGCACGTCGACCTCGAGGACGACCCGGACACGCTGTACAAGGACTGGTTCTTCGGCACGCCAGAGATCGTGGCGGAGAAGCTGCACCGCCTGACGCAGTACACCGGCGTGACGTACTTCAACGGCTCGTTCTCGCTGGGCTCGCTGCCGCAGGCGAAGGTGCTGCGCTCGATGGAGCTGTTCGCGACGAAGGTCATGCCGCTGCTCCGCGACTTCGAGCCGGACCAGGCGAAGTACCCGCGTCGCGCGGACGCGCCCGACCCCAAGGGCTACTACGCGTGGGAAGAGGGCATGCCGACCACGTTCGGCTAGCATCTTCACGACAGACACATCGAGGCGCGCGGCACGCTGTGCGGCGCGCCTCGCAGATCCCGGCGCGGCGACGCGCACCTCGGAGGCTCTCGTGGCGCGACTGATCAGCTTCGACATGGACGGTACGCTGGAGATCGGCGACCCGCCGGGCCGTATCACGATGGCGATGGTGCGTCGGGCGCTGGAGCTCGGCTACATCATCGGCAGCGCGTCCGACAAGCCGGTGCCGCTCCAGAAGATCATGTGGGAGCGGAACGGCATCGAGGTCTCCTTCGCGATCCACAAGCAGAACCTGGACGGCGTGCGCGCGCAGTTCGAGGCGGAGACGTACCAGCACATCGGCGACACGAACATCGATGAGCACTACGCCGTGATGCATGGCTTCGAGTACCTCGACGTCGCGCGCGACTTCGACGAGCCGTGGATGCTCGACTGAGTCCGATGCCGGGTGTCCGCGACGAGATCGTCGATCTGATCCGGCGAGAGGGCCCGATCACCTTCGAGCGCTTCCAGGCGCTGTGCCTCTACTCGCAGACGGGCTTCTACTCCTCGCGCACGCGGCCCATCAGCTCCACGTTTCGCACCGCCCCGACGACCCACCCCGCCTTCGGCGTGCTGATCGCGCGCCAGCTCGACGAGATATGGCGGCTGATGGGCCAGCCGCCGGCGTTCGACGTGGTCGAGGTCGGCTCCGGTGATGGCGCTCTCGCGCGCGCGGTGCACCACGCCGCCGACACGCGATTCCCGGAGTTCGCGCGCGCGCTGCGCTACGTCGCCAGCGACTATGCCCCCGTCTGGCCGGAGTCCCCGATCTACCTCGACGAATCGATGCCGCCGGCGGCTACGTCGCGCGTGCAGCGCGTGCGGGCACGCGGGATCGATCCGTTCCGCGGGGTGCATGGCTGCATCCTGAGCAACGAGCTGCTCGACAACTTCCCGGTGCACCGCTTCGAGGTCCGCGACGGCCGCGTGCGCGAGGTCTTCGTCGACCTGGCCGACGACGGATTCGTCGAGGTGCTCGCCGAACCCTCGACGCCGCTCCTCGAGGAACGCCTGCGCGGCGTCACCGCGGACCTGCGCGAGGGCCAGCGCGGCGAGGTCAGCCTCGCCATCGAGGGCTGGATGGACGGCGTCACCGCAGCGCTCGATCGCGGCTTCGTGCTCACGATCGACTACGGCCAGCGTGCGGACGACCTCTACTCCTCCGCCAACGCCACGGGCACCCTTCGCTGCTTCCGCGACCACGTGTTCTCCGAGGATCCCTACGTGCACGCCGGCGAGCAGGACATCACGGCCGACGTCGACTTCACCGCCGTGGCGGCCGCCGGCGAGCGACGAGGGCTGACCACCGTCGGTTACTCGACGCAGCGCGCGTTCCTCGAGCGCCTGGGCTACGCGGCGCTGTTCGAGGAGGTCGCCGCGAGCGGCCTGTCCGCTGCGCGTGTGAGCCTGCGGCAGCAGGCGATGCAGGGCCTCGTCGATCAGCAGCAGATGGGCGATTTCAAGGTGCTCGTGCAGAGCGCGGGCATGCCTGCCGGGCTCCGGCTCACGGGATTCGCCGGCTAGCTGCGGGCTCCTCGCCAGACCTCGCCGCGCTGTGTGATGCGACCGCCGGTGTCTGTGGCAAATATCACAAACAATGGTGACGCGGGGGCGTACAGTCCCGCCGAGCGTTTACGGACGGATTCAATCAGGGAGGAACACGTGCCCAAGCAGATCCCGGTGCCCATGCCGGAGCACAAGCCGTTCTGGGATGCGTTGAACGAGCACAAGCTCGTCGTGCAGCGCTGCACCAACGCGAGCTGCTCCGAGCCCGGCCGCCTGCGCTACCCGCCCGAACCGAAGTGCGACGCGTGTGGCTCCGACCAGTTCGACTGGAAGCAGGTCGAAGGCAAGGGCCACATCCTCGAGTACTTCGTCGTCCACGACTCCCGCATCAAGCGGATGCAGGTCGACCAGCCGTTCAACCTCGCGCTGATCACGCTCGACGAGGATCCCGGTCTGAACTTCCTCTCGAACCTGCCGGGCACGGCCCCGGGGCAGGTGCCGGTCGGCGGCGCCGTCGAGCTGTTCTTCGAGCCGATCGTCCCCGTCGACGACCTCGACCCCGCGTGCAACCCCAACCAGCTCATCCACGAGTGGCGCGTCATCTAGCGGCAGCGACGCGACACCACCGACACGACGAGGAACAGAAGGACACAGCACCATGCCCCTCACCCGATCCAACTGGCAGCGCAACAAGGACGGCCTTGGCGTCTGGGAGCACCGCGGCAAGGTCGCCGTTGCCGGCTGGGGCCAGTCGCCCATCGACCGTCGCTGGGACGGCGTCTCCCTGGACAAGACCATGGGCGCGTACACCATGATCGCGATCCAGAACGCGCTCAAGGACGCCGGCCTGACGCTCGATGACGTCGATGGCCTCCTCACGAGCCCGGACACCCGCGTCGGCCAGACGTGGGCGCCCCGCCCCTACTTCGAAGCGCCCTACGACTCGGAGGACGGCATCACGCTGTGCTCCGGCGAGTGGATCCAGAAGCAGATGGGCATGAAGAACGTCAAGTACATCGAGTCCAACTCGCAGGCGATGGCCGGCCTGATGGGCCACGCCGCGCAGGCCGTGGGCGAGGGCGAGGCCGAGGTCCTGGTCGTCTGGTACCCGATGGGCAACCTGGAGGGCCGGTACGAGCAGGGCGCGACGAACGTCAACTCCGGCACGTACACGCGCGGCAACGCGGCGTTCAACGCGGCGTGGGGCTACCAGAGCGGCGCGCAGATGAACGCGCTCATGGTCTTCGAGCAGTACTGCCGCAAGTACGGCTACCCCATCGACGGCGGCCTCGCGCCGTTCGCGGTCAACCAGCGCCGCAACGGGCTGATGACGCCGTGGGGCTTCTACGCGCAGCACGAGCCGTACCAGATCACCGAGGAGGACTACATCAACTCCCGGTACGAGTCGGAGCCGCTGCGCATCCTCGACTGCGACCGCCCGGTGATGGGCGTCGCCGCGTTCGTGTACACGACGGCGGCGCGCGCGAAGGACATGCGGCAGAAGCCGGTCTACATCCTCAACCACGCCACCGCGAGCGACCCCGCCCGCAGCACGATGGCAACGCTCGAGGAGCACCAGGAGTCCTGCCGCCGCCTCGGCGCGCGCATGTACGAGGGTTCCGGCCTGAGCGCTGCGGACGTCGACGTGTTCAACCCGTACGACGGCTACCTCACGTTCACGCAGCAGTTCTTCGAGGGCTTCAACTGGCACGGCGTGAAAGAGGGCGAGGCGATGGACTTCTACAAGGGAGACATGCGCGTCGAGGGCCCGCACCCGTTCCTCTCCAGCGGCGGCAACAACGGCACCGGCCGTACGCGCTCCGCGATCATGAGCGACTGCATCGAGCAGCTCCGCGGGCAGGCGGGCGGCATGGGCGACGGCGTCCAGCACCCCGGCGCGCCGAACCCCGGGCCGCGGCAGATCCAGATCCGCCACGAGACGGCGCTGATGGGCGCGCTCACGCCGGGTGGTGCGACGTTCCTGATGTTCAGCACCGACCCGATGGCGAGCTAGCCTCGACGCAGGTCACAACGAAACGGCCCGGCGCATCGCGCCGGGCCGTTTGCGTGTCGGGCGCGGTGCCCGGCTACTGCTTCATCGCCGCGGCCGCCTCGAACGTCCGGCGCACCGAGCGCGTGAGCATCGCGTCGATCTGGTCGTCGGTGACGCCGCGCTGCTTCAGCCACGGCACCTCCCACTCCGGCACGAGGCGCCACACGGCCGGGTTCTCGACGCGCGGGCCACCCTCGGGCGGGCCGCCGCTGAGGCTGTACCCGGCGGCGTCGTGGCCCAGCGAGACCTGCTCGGCGAACCCGGCCTGCACGAGGTCGAGCGCGACCTGCGAGCGGCGCTCCATCTCCTCCTCGCCGCGGGCAGCGGTGAAGCGGTCGAGGCCGACGTTCGCCCCCTTCCGCGCGAGGCCGAGGTAGTACTCCGGGTCGGTGCTGTCGTTCGTGTGCCCGATCGTCGTCGCGGCCAGGTCCAGCCCTTCCTCCTCGAAGATCTCGATGAGGCGGTTGCCGTGGTAGTCGGCGGGACGCGTGTGGCAGGTGATCGGCACGCCGCCGAGCTTCGCCGCGCGCGCCGCGCCCCGCGCGGCGGTCTCGAGGAGCCCGCGCAGCGGCTCGATCTGGTACTCGACGTCCCAGGCGATCTTGATGATGCCGGCCTTGATGCCGGTCTCCTCGATGCCGATCTCGATGTCGTGCAGGAAGTACTCGGCGTAGGCGTCCGGCGTCCATCGCGCGTACGCGATCGGGATCGCCTTGTACACGCCGACGGCGGCGACGACGTTCATCGGTGTCTTGTCCTTCACGCGGTCGAAGACGCGGCCCTGCCGGCCGTTGTCCAGCGGCGTGCAGTCGATGACCGTGCGGATGCCCGCGTCGTACGCCTGCTGTAGCGCGTCGAGGGCGCGGCGCACCGCCTCGTCGATGTCGAAGATGTGCGCGAGGCTCATGCCGCCGAAGCCGCTGCACAGGTGCTCGTGCGACAGCGTGGGGCCGAGATCGGCGGTGTCGCGCGGCCCGTTGATGGTCTGGATCGTTGCCATAGGTCCTCCTCCGTCCGTCGGGACGCGGCGACGATATCACGCGCCGCCTCGCCTGCCGCACGCGTGATCGGACGGCGCCCATGCGGACCGTCGATAGCGGCGCGCTTTCAGCCGCGCGTGCGCCACGTCTCGCACACATCGCATTCCCGGACGCACACGTGATCGCGGATGGAATCGCGATGATTCTCGCCTCGATCGCGTCGGGTCTCGATGGTGACGTTGGTACGGTTCATGTAGCCAAGCCGAGTCCCGTGCATCGCATGGGAGCGGGGGAACCAACCAACCGGGGTGAACTGCGCACCGGCGCAGCGGCGACTTCCGACGCCGAACCCGTCAGCTAACCCCGTAGGCACATCGGAGGTGGGCACCGGCCCGCCTCGAGGATTCGTGACGCGTTCAACGGTCGGGCTCATCCCGCCCGTGGACGGTGGCATGCGCTCGTGGCGAGCGATGGCACGAGGGGAGGACGCGCGTGGACGACCGGCTCGTCATCGTCTCGAACCGTCTCCCGCTGCCGCAGGGCGACGCGGGCAAGCTCCCCGCCGGCGGCGTGGTCAGTGCGCTGCTGCCGACGCTCCGCGCGCGCGGCGGCATGTGGATCGGCTGGAGCGGGCGCGTGCAGGACACGCCCGAGGTCCGCGAGCTCCGCGCCGACGGCATCGACCTCGTCGCCGTCGACTTCACGCCCGAGGCCTTCGAGGGCTACTACCGCGGCTTCAGCAACGCGACGCTCTGGCCCCGCATGCACGGCCTGGAGTCGCGCGCGCGGTTCAAGGAGTCCGACTACACGCACTACCGCGAGGTGAACCGCGCGCTGGCGGCGGCGGTGCACGCGCAGATCGCGCCCGGCGAGACCGTCTGGGTGCACGATTACCAGCTGATCCCGCAGGCCGCGGAGCTGCGCGCCCTGGGCTGGGACGGCCCCGTGGGGTACTTCCACCACATCCCGATCCCCGCCCGCGGCGCGTGGAACCGCATCCCGCACGCGGACGCGCTGGCGCGCGCGTTGCGCTCGTACAGCCACATCGGCGTGCAGACGGAGCGCGACGCGCGGCACCTGCGCGCGATCCTCGGACGCGGCGCGCCGGCGATCGAGGTGCACCCGGTGCCGATCGACAGCGCCCACGTGCGCGCTATGGCGGTCGCCACGCCCTGCGTCCTCCCGGAGCCGGAGATCGCGGGACGCGTGGTGGTGTTCGGCGTCGACCGCCTCGACTACACGAAGGGCATCCCGCAGCGCCTCGAAGCATGGGAGCTGGCGCTCGAGCGCGACCCGTCGCTCCGCGATCGCGCCGTGTTCGTGCAGTGGGCCGCGCCCTCGCGCGAGGGCATCGAGGAGTACCGCGAGGAGCGCGCCGCCGTCGAGGCGATCGCCGCGCGCATCACCGCGCGGTTCCCGGATGGCCCCGCGCCGATCCTCCTCTCCGTCGAGGAGCACTCGTACGAGGAGACGGCGGCGGCGCTGTGCCGTGCGGACGTGGCGGTCGTGACCTCGGTCGCGGACGGCATGAACCTCGTCGCGAAGGAGTTCGCCGCGGTGCACGACGCAGAGCATCCCGGCGTGCTGGTGCTGTCCGACGGCTGCGGTGCGGTCGCCGAGCTGGGCGAGGCGATCGTCGTCGACCGCCGGTCGGCCGCGGCGACGGCCGACGGCATCGAGCGCGCGGTCGCGATGCGCCGTGCCGAGCGCGCGGTCCGCGCTGCCGCGCTGCGCCGCATCGTCGACGATCGGTCCAGCAGTGCGTGGGCGCGCACGACGATCGATCGCATCGCGCTCGCGCACGAGCACGTCATCCACGCACGCACCGGGGTGCACGCGCGTCGCAGCACGCGGGCCGATCGCCGGGGCACGCGTCCCGCGGCACCCTCGATCGCGATGCTCCGTCTGTCCTCCAGGCTCCAGCCGCGTGCCGACCTCTGGACGGCGCGGATGGAGCGCACGTGCAGCGTGGAGCGCCTGTGGCGCCGCGACCCCAGCCTCTGGCCGGGCGCGCCCGAAGCGATCGCCGGCCGCCTCGGCTGGCTCGACGTCGAGGACTGGCTGGGCGAGCACCTGCCGGGACTGCGCCGCTTCGCCCTCGACGTCGTCGAGGAGGGCTACACCACGGCGGTCGTGCTGGGCATGGGCGGCTCGAGCGCGACGGCGCGCGTGTTCGCCGCGTTCGGTGACGCGATGCCGCGCGGGCTGCGGCTGCTCGTGCTGGACTCGACGAGCCCGGCCGCCGTCCGCGATATCGAGCGGCAGGTCGATCCGGGACGCACGCTGTTCATCGCGATCAGCAAGTCGGGCACGACGCTGGAGACGCGCGCGTTCCTCGACTACTTCTGGTCGCGCCATCCCGTGGGGCGCGACTTCGTCGCGGTGACCGACGCTCGCACGCCGCTGGCGACCACGGCGGTCCAGCACGGCTTCCGCTGGCTGTTCGTGAACCCCGCGGATATCGGCGGGCGCTTCTCCGCGCTCTCGTATCCCGGCCTGCTGGCCGCCGCGCTCGCCGGCGTCGACCTCGACCTGATCGCGACGCATGCGCGCGCGATGATGCGCGCCTGCCGCCGCACCGACCTCCAGCGCAACCCCGGCGCGCGCCTCGGCGCGGTGCTCGCGCAACTCGCGCACGAGGATC
The DNA here is from genome assembly GCA_947472995.1 of Chloroflexota bacterium. Classification (GTDB taxonomy): domain Bacteria; phylum Chloroflexota; class Dehalococcoidia; order UBA2979; family UBA2979; genus SHYQ01. Next base: position 1,959 of record CANJBO010000021.1, on the reverse strand, counting down.
GCCGCGCGCTGTTCCTCGAGGTCGACCCGCGTCTCGCGGGCTTCGACGACTGGATCGCGCAGCTCGTCGCGGAGTCCACCGGCAAGGAGGGACGCGGCCTGCTGCCGATGCGCATGAACCCCCGTACCGCGTGGTACGCCTCCGGCGACACCGTGTTCGTGATCGGCGACGACGAGGCGCGCGCGGCCGAGATCGAGCGCATGGGTGGCATCGCCGTGCGCTGCCCGGTCGTCGATCGCGAGGCGATCGCCGCGGAGTTCGTGCGGTGGCAGGTCGGTGTCGCGCTCGCGTGCAGCCTGATGGAGGTCAACGCGTTCGACGAGCCGGACGTCGCCGCGGCGAAGCGGGCCACCGCGCAGGTCCTCGCGTCCGAGCCCTCGACCGCGCCGGTCGGCGTCGAGTCGCTGTCGCGCGCGCTTGCCGAGGTCGCACGTCGCCGCGACCCGCGTGACTTCGTCGCGATCCATGCGTACGTCCCGCGCACGCCGTGGATGGAGCGACGTCTCGCCACGCTCCGACGGCAGCTGAGCGACCGCTATGGCCTTCCGGTCGCCCTCGAGTTCGGGCCGGCGTTGCTGCATGCGACGGGGCAGTTCTACAAGGGCGGCCCGGCGGGCGGCCTCGTCGTGCAGGTGCTGGAGGCGCCGGGCGAGTTGCCGATCCCCGGGCGCGAGTATGACTTCGGCGCGCTGATCGAGGCCCAGGCGCTCGGCGACGCGCTCGCGATGATCGAGGCGGGGCGCGCCGTCGCCCGCGGCACGATCGCGGAGCTGGCCGTTGCGGCGGAGCTGGTCGGCGCGCCGCGTGTCGCGCTGGACCGCGACCGCCGGCGCGCGCTGACCTAGCCGTTCGCTACGCGGGCTCGGCGAGGAACACCGGGATCACGCGCTCGGTGCGCGTCTGGTACTCCGCGTACGGCGGGAACGCCGCCACGGCGAGCGCCCAGAGCCGAGCGCGCTCGGCGGCATCCTCGACCTCGGTCACGCGCATCGGCCGGACATCTGCGACGTCACGGATCTCGACGACGGGGTTCGCGCGGAGGTTGCCGACCCACGCCGGGTGCTTCGGCGCACCGCCCTGCGACCCGACCAGCACGTAACGGTCGCCGTCTTTCACACGCATCAGCGGCGTTTTCCTCACGGCCCCGGTCTGGTGCCCGGTGTTGGTCACGATGATCACCGGCAGGCCGGTCTCCCGGAGCGTGGTCCCCTCGGCGCCGTTCGTCCGCTCATAGAGATCGACCTGGTTGCGGACCCACTCGGCGGGGCTGGGCACGTACTCGGGCATGGGGCTCCTCGGTCGCTCTGAATCTGGGTGCCTCGATCCTACGGCGATCGCCTGCGGCCGACGAACGCACGAGGTCGTTCCTCCGTTGTACCGCCCGAAAGAGCAGGGCATTGCTTTTCAGGAGTTCGCAATGCGCTTGCGCTCGAGATTGCTCGGGCGGCTGCTCCCCGCGGTCGTCCTCTTGGCTTCGCTTGTCATCGCACTCCCCACGGTCGCCCGTGCCGATGGGGAACTCTCTATCTCGACCTCCGCACTCGCGGGCGGGCAGGTCGGCACCGCATACAACCAGACCGCCACGGCGGCAGGCGGCACGGGCCCGTACACGTGGGCGATCAGCGCGGCGGCCTTCCGGCCGGCCTCACGCTGAGCACCTCGACCGGTGTCATCTCGGGCACGCCGACCGCGGCGGGCACGACCTCGGTCACGCTGCAGGCCTCGGACACCGCGGCGCACACGGTGACCAAGACGTTCTCTGTCACGATCGCCGCCGCCCCTGTTCCGCTGTCGATCTCGACGGCGGCGCTTGCTGACGGCACCGTCTCCACCGCGTACTCGAAGACACTCGCGGCGGCGGGCGGCACGTCGCCGTACACGTGGTCGCTGATCGCGGGCGCGCTGCCCGCCGGCATCACGATGAACTCGGCCGGCGTCCTCAGCGGCACGCCGTCGACG
>CANJBO010000020.1 GCA_947472995.1 Chloroflexota bacterium | reverse complement strand
GTCCACGCGGTGGGTCGCGGCGATCACCGTGAGGCCGGGGGCGGCCAGCACGAGGTCGTCGAGCATCGCCACGCCCTCGGGGTCGAGGCCCGTCTCCGGCTCGTCGGCGAGGAGGATCGCCGGGCGGTGTAGCAGCGCCCGCGCGAGCGCGAGCCGCTGGTGCATGCCGCGCGACAGCACCGTCACCGCCTCGTGGCGGCGGTTCCAGATGCCCACCGCGCGCAGCAGTTCCTCGATGCGCGCTTCCGCGTCGTCCACGCCGTAGAGGCGTGCGAAGAACTCGAGGTTCTCGACGGGCGTCAGCTCCTCGTACAGCATCGGGCGGTGCGCGAGGACGCCGATCGCGCGCCGCAGCGCGGCGGAGCGTTCGCGCAGCGCGTGCCCCGCCATCGTCGCCTCGCCGCTCGTCGGGGCGACGAGCGTCGAGAGCAGTGCGAGCAGCGTCGTCTTCCCCGCGCCGTTCGCGCCGACCAGCGCCGTGCGCGACCCCGCCGGCAGCGTCAGCGACACCGCGCGCACGACCTCGAGGCCCCCGTAGCGCTTCGTCAGCGCGCGCGTCTCGATGGCCGGTGCGATCGACGCATCCGATGTCACGCGGGCCGCCTCGACCAGCGCCAGCGCACGGCGGTCGCGCCGCCGACGATCGCGATCGCGATCGCCGCGGCCGCCAGCGCGCCCGTGCGCTCGGTCAGCGGGTTGCGCTGGATGACGGCCTTCGACAGCCCGATCAGCTCCACCACGATGCCGCCGCCGGGCTTCACGGTGCCCTCGGACTCCACGACCTGCAGCACCTGCGCGTCGGTGGCGGGGCGGCCCGTCGGCGCGCCCTGCGTCGGCGCGGGGACGTTCGTGCCTCGACGTGCGCCCGCCTGCGGCTTGAGCGCGCCGACGAACCCCGTGGGCACGCGCACCAGCACCGCCTCCGCCGGCACGGGCGAGGTGACGCGCAGCGCGTACTGGTCGGCCTGCGTGTCGTAGCCGACGACGTAGCGCGTGACGATCGAGGTGAGCTTGCCCGGCCGGATCGGCACGGTCGTCGTCACCACGCCGCGCTCCAGCGCGAACTTCCCGTCCACGTTGTCGCCGGTCGCCTCGATCGTGCCGGTGGGGGCGGGGAGGCGGAGCGTGACGCCCTGCGCGTCGCCGATGAAGACGCGGTCGCCGGGGTTCGCCACCAGGTCCTCGCGCAGCAGGCCGAGCTGGCCGCGCTCGCGGTCGATGCCGATCACGGTCATCGTCGAGGACGCGATCGCGAGATCGGGCGCCTCGCGTGTCACGCCGTACACGCGGAAGTCGCGCGTCGCCATGCGCGGCAGCGGCGCGCTCTCCGCGAAGGTCACCGGGTCGCCGAGGTACTCCACGCCCTCCGAGACGAGGCGCGGGATGAACACGCGCCCCGCCGCCAGCGGCACCTCGACGGCGTAGGTGCCGCCGCTCACGGGCGCCGCGATCGGCGCGCCGAGGGCCGAGCCGTCGAGGACGATCAGCTGCACCGTCAGCCCCTCCGGCACCGCCATCCCCAGCGTGCCCGACGTGATCGTCCCGCTGATGCGTGCCGTGCCGATGATCGCCGGCGTCGCGCTCGGCGAGGCGGTCGGGGTTGGCGTCGCCGTGGGTGTCTGCGCCTCGACGCCCGTCGAGGTCACCAGCAGCGTCGCCGCTACCATCCCGATCGCGGCGAGGACGATGCGGGGCGTCACGAGCGGTCGCCCGACGCGCGCAGCCGCTCGATCACCGCGCGCAGCTGCTCGCCGATCGCCTGCCGGCCGCGCTGGCGGTCCTCGGCGGCCACGCGGCCCGCGGCCACGTCGTCGTCGAGGTCGCGCAGCGCCAGCACCAGCGCGTCGCGCTGCGCGTGCAGGTCGTCGAGGTCGGAGGCGTCGTCGTCGTCCGTGTCGTCGCGGCGCGGCAGCGCGATGTACAGCGCGGCAGCCCCGGCGAGCGCGGCAAGCACGAGCCACTCCATCAGCGCGCGCCGCCGGCATCGTCGCGGCCGGGCGCCTCGTCAAGGAGGTCGTCGACCCAGCGGTCGTCGGCGGGGGCAGCGACGGCGGCGCGGCGGCGCGCACCGCGACGCTGGGAGTCGCGGCGCATCGTGTACAGCGCGTACGCGGCGGCGAGGCCGGACAGCACGATCGCGCCGCCCACCCAGCCGAACAGCACGAGGTTGAAGCCCTCGCGCGGGAGCTCGGCGCGCACCTTCGGGCCGAAGCGCGTCACGAAGAACAGGATGATGTCGTCGGAGTTGCGCCCGGCCGCCAGCTGCTCGCGGATCTGGCGCTTCATGTCGAGGCAGATCGCCAGCGCGCACACATCGAGCCGCTCGTTCACGCACTGCGGGCACAGCAGCTGTCGCTCGACCGCGAGTTGCTGCGCGTCGCTCGGCGTGCGCGCGGGCGGCGGCGTCTGTGTGGGCACCTGGGCCGAGGCGATCGAGGTGCAGAGCAGGCAGACGAGGCACACCGCGACCGCGACGGCGGCGACGAGCGCGGCGATCCGCGCGGTGAGCCTCGGCAGGCGGCGCATCAGGCCGACTCGGCGGCGGGCGGGACGGTGACGGGCGCGGCGGCGCGGACGGTCTCGCGGCGGAACGCGCCGAACGCCAGCAGCCCGCCCAGTGTGTACACGCCGCCGCCGATCCAGAGCCACTTCACGAGCGGGTTCACGAACACCTGGATCTCGGCGCGGCGGTTCGCGTCCCAGCCCTGCGTGAACACGTACAGGTCCCGCGCGAGCGTCGAGTCGACCGCCACGATCGCCGTCGGCTGGTCCGGGAAGTTCGAGAAGAAGCGGCGGCCGGGCTCCAGGGTGACCACCGGCTTGCCGTCGCGCGTCACGTGGAGGCGCGTCAGGCCCTCGACCTCGATGCCGTTCACGCCGGGGCGGTTCGCGACCAGGTCCTCGTAGCGGATCGTGTAGCCGGCGACCTCGAACGTCTCGCCGGGGGAGACCACGTGGCGCGTCTGCTGCTGGTACACGCTCGACCCGACCACCGCGACCGCCATGATCGCGACGCCGAGGTGGACGAGGTAACCGCCGGCGCGCTGCGGATCGCGCCCGAAGACGCCCACGATCGCCGAGGGCCACGAGGCGCCTCGTGCCGCGCGCAGGCCGCGTGCTGCGACGAAGTACTCGCGTAGCGTCACGTAGCCGATCGCGACGCACAGCCCGGTCGCCGCCAGCGCCACCGGCACGCGCATCCCGAGCGCACCGAGGACGACCCACGCGCCGATCGTCAGGACCGCCGGCACGCGGAAGCGGCGCAGGTGGAGCGCCATCGGCCCGCCGCGCCACGGCAGCACCGTGCCGGCGACGATCAGCAGCAGCATCAGCACCATCAGCGGGGCCGTCACCTCGTTGTAGAACGGCGGGCCGACGGTCACGCGCACGTCGCGCAGCAGCTCGGAGAACACCGGGAACAGCGTCCCGCCGAGGATCACCAGCCCGATCGCCATCAGCACGTAGGAGTTGAGGATCAGCCCCGTCTCGCGCGACGCCAGCGCGTCGAAGTCCGCCTCGGCGTGGAGGCGCGGCAGCCGCCACGCGATCAGCACCACCGAGGCGAGCACCGTCGCGCCCATCAGCAGCAGGAAGTACGGGCCGACCTCGGACTGCGCGAAGGAGTGCACCGACGCGACGAGCCCCGAGCGCACGTTGAACGTGCCGAAGACCGCCAGCGCGAACGCCGCGAGCACCAGTACGAGGTTCCACGTCTTCAGCATCCCTCGACGCTCCTGGACGATGAGGGTGTGCAGGAAGCCCGTCATCGGCAGCAGCGGCAGGATCGCGGAGTTCTCGACGGGGTCCCAGCCCCAGTAGCCGCCCCAGCCGAGCACCGTGTACGCCCACCACGCGCCGAGGAAGTTGCCGATGCTCAGCACCAGGAACGAGGCGAGCGCCCAGCCGCGCGCGTGCCGCACCCACGCGGCGTCGATGCGCCCCGACAGCAGCGCCGCCGCCCCGAGCGTGAACGGGATCGAGGTACTGACGAGGCCGGTGAGCAGGAACGGCGGGTGGATCAGCATTCCCGGGTCCACGAGCAGGGGGTTCAGCCCCAGCCCGTCCGGCGGCGTGATCGGGCTCACCGCGAACGGCGACGCGAGGAAGATCAGCGCGACGAGGAACGCCGAAAGGATCACGCCGAGCGTCGCCACCGCGTGGGGCGCGCCCCACGGCATCCTCGGCACGGTGATCGCGGTGAACGCCGCCATGAAGAGCGACATCGTCCACGTCCAGAACAGCAGCGAGCCGGGCTGGCCGCTGTAGAGCGACGCCCACTTCATCGCCACCTGCATGTTCCTCGAGGAGACCGCGGCGACGTGGGCGATCGAGAAGTCGTTGGAGACGAGCGCCAGCGCCAGCGTCGCCACCGCGACGGTGACGAGGAACGCGGCAGCGAAGATCGCGCGGCGGCTTGCCAGCAGCAGCGCGCGGCTGCCGAGGCGGTGCCCAACCGTCGCCGCGACCGTCGCGACCACCGCGGCGGCCAGCGCCGTGAGGAGCGCGGAGGCCCCCAGCGTCGCGATCACGTTCACGAGCGGCTCATTCCATCCCGGCTAGCGCGCCGGCGTGCCGGGAGGCACGGCGGGCGTCGGCGAGGAGGTGTCATCCGGCTTCACGAAGTGGGAGGAGATGGAGCCCTCCGGCGGGGCGCCCTCGAAGAACTCGTTCTCGTGCTTGATGATGATCGAGTCGGCCTGCACGAGGTTCCCGGCGCGCCCCTTGCCCTCGACGATCACCAGCGCCCACGGGCCGAACAGGTTCGGGACGACGCCCTTCGGGTAGTCGACCTGGACGCGGTCCTTCTGGTCGCCCTCGATGGTGAACGCGACCGGGCGGCCGGCCTGCTCCTGGATGGAGCCCTCGACGACGCGGCCGGCGACGCGCACGCGGGCGTCGTGGAAGCGGGCGTTGCTCATGAACTCGACCGGGGTGATGTAGTACGAGACGGACGAGCCGGCGGCGCGGAATGCCAGCGTGGAGATCGCCACCGTGGACACGAGGAGCAGCAGCACGAGGCGCGCGCGGCGGCTGCCGAGAATACTGCCCATCAGGCGCCCCCTGCGGTCCGGCGAAGGTCGGGCCGTTCCAGCTCGTCCAGCAGCCCCCGCAACGTCGCCTCCGTCATCGGCCCCTGGTACCGGGCCTGCGCGCGGAATCCGGGGAGCAGGAAGAAGGAGTCGGGGAGCGAGCTCACCCCGTAGTCTACGTACACCCGCCCGTTGGCGTCCGCGACGACCGGGAAGCTCAGCCGCTGCCGCTCCAGGAACCGGCGGGCATCGCTCTCCGTGTCCCACATGTTCACCCCGACGAAGGTGTACCCGCGCTTCTGGTACTCCGGCCACAGCTTCTCGATGACCGGCGCCTCCTCCTGGCAGGGGACGCACCACGAGGCCCAGAAGTAGACGAAGACCGGTCCCGGCGCCTCCCGCAGGTCGAACGAGGTGCCGTCGAACCGGTTGAGGGCGAACGGGGGGTACTGCCGGTCCCGGACATCGCTCCGCCCGTCGTCGGCCCCGCCGATCCCACGGCTCATGGCGACCGCCAGCGTCCCCAGGATCACGACGAACGCGACCCCGATGACGGCGATGAGCAGGCGGCCCCGGGTGGCGTGCATGCGATCGAGGCTATGCGGAGCAGGCCGACACGTTCAACGATCGGCCTCGGACGGCCCCGATCGAGGGCCCCGGGAATCGCTCGTCCTTGACCCAGTGTCCGACGTGGTGCTAATTGTCCAAGTGCTATTTCACCATCTACCCCACGACGCGGTCGGGGGATGCACGGTGCGTGCCCGCTCTTCGGAGCAGCGTCCCGGGCCCTGGTGTACGGAGGACGTCATTGGGTGGTTCGCCCGGCCGCATGATTGGGATCATCGGGTCGCTCGTCCTCGTGGGCGTGGTGACGGTGCTGATCTACCTCGCCTTTGCCGAATCGTTCGACGCCGTCCGCCAGCCGATGACGACCTTCGTGCCGAAGTCGGACCAGGCCAACCTGATCCACGGCGTGTACCAGTTCGTCTTCATCCTCGCCGCCGCCGTCTTCGTCTTCATCATGGCGCTGACGCTCGTCTTCAGCATCATGTACCGGGAGCGCCCCGGGCAGGTCGCCCGCCAGTTCCACGGCAACTCCCGCCTCGAGGTGATCTGGACGCTGGTTCCGGTGCTCATCGTCGTCGCGATCGCCGTGCCGACCTACTCGGCGATGGCGTCGATCACCAAGCCCGCGCCTGAGAACGCGCTCAAGGTGATCGCGATCGGCCACCAGTGGTGGTGGGAGTTCCGCTACCCGGAGCTCGGCATCACCACCGCCAACGAGCTGCACCTCCCGGTGGACCGCCCAGTCTCCGTCACGCTGGAGTCGAAGGACGTCATCCACTCGTTCTGGGTGCCCGCGCTCTCCGGCAAGGTCGACAACATGCCGGGCCACGACAACCACCTCTGGTTCACCCCGAACGAGGCACGCGCGGAGCCGTACCTGGGCCAGTGCGCCGAGTTCTGCGGCCTCTCGCACGCGAACATGCGCTTCCGTGTCTTCGTCAACACGACCGCCCAGTTCGACACCTGGGCCGCCTCCAACAAGGCGGATCGCGTCACCCCGTCGGTCGCGCTGGCGCAGGCCGGCGAGCAGCAGTTCGTCGCCTCGGGCTGCATCGGCTGCCACACGGTCCGCGGGCAGGCGAGCGCCGCCGGCGTCATCGGCCCGGACCTGACGCACGTCGGATCGCGCACCACGATCGCCAGCGGCACGCTGGATCACACGCCCGAGAACCTGCGGAAGTGGCTCGCCAACCCGCCGGGCGTGAAGCCCGGGTCGCTGATGCCCAACCTCAACCTCTCGCCCGAGGCACTCGACAAGCTTGTCGCGTACCTCGAGGGGCTGAAGTAGCCGTGGTTCGAACCGTGGAGACAGATCGCCACGCGCCCGTCTGCGGACGCCGCGCGGATGGAGGGTGCTAGATGGCTACCGCGATCGGCATGACGACGCACACGCAGGAAGAGACCGGCCTCTGGTCGTGGCTCACCACGGTCGACCACAAGCGCATCGGCACCGTCTACGCGGTGGCGGGCTTCCTGTTCTTCCTCCTGGGCGGCCTTGAGGCGCTCGCCGTGCGCACCCAGCTCGCCGTCCCGAACGGGGTGGTGCTGGACGCCGACCGCTACAACCAGTTCTTCACGATGCACGCCCTGACGATGATCTTCCTGGGCGTCATGCCGATGGGCGCCGGCTTCTTCAACTACTTCATCCCGCTCCAGATCGGCGCCCGTGACGTCGCCTTCCCGCGCCTGAACGCGCTCTCGCTCTGGATCTTCCTGTCCGGCGGCATCCTGCTCAACGCCAGCTTCTTCCTCGGCGGCGCGCCGAACGGCGGCTGGTTCGGCTACGCGCCGCTCAGCAGCATCGAGTACGCCAAGACGTCCGGCATGAACTTCTACGTCGTGGCGCTGCTCGTCCTAGGCCTGTCGTCGCTGATGGCGTCGCTGAACTTCGCTGTCACGATCATCAACATGCGCCCCCCGGGGATGTCGATGATGCGGCTGCCCGTCTTCATCTGGATGACGCTGGTCGTGACGTTCCTGCTGATCCTCTCGCTGCCGGTGCTGACGGTCGCGCTGCTCCAGCTCTACTTCGACCGGATGTGGGGCACGGCGTTCTTCTCCCCGGCGGCCGGCGGTGACCCGATCCTCTGGCAGCACCTGTTCTGGATCTTCGGCCACCCCGAGGTCTACGTGCTGATCCTCCCCTCGATGGGCATCGTGTCCGAGGTGCTCCCGGTCATGGCCCGCAAGCCGCTCTTCGGCTACTCGGCCATCGTCTTCGCCGGCGCCTCGATCGGCGTCCTCGGTTTCGGCGTATGGGCCCACCACATGTTCACCACCGGCCTCGGCCCCGTCCCGCAGGTCGTCTTCTCCGCCAGCACCATGGCGATCGGCGTGCCGACCGGCATCAAGATCTTCAACTGGCTGGGCACGATGTACGGCGGCAACATCCGCTTTGTCACCGCCACCTACTACGCGGTCGCGTTCATCGCGCTGTTCACGATCGGCGGCATCTCCGGCGTCATGCACGCCTCGCCCCCGGTCGACGGCCAGCACCAGGACTCCTACTTCGTCGTCGCGCACCTGCACTACGTGCTGGTCGGCGGCGCGATCATGGGCATCTTCTCCGGCATCTACTACTGGTTCCCGAAGATGACGGGCCGTCTGCTGGACGAGAAGCTCGGCATGATCAGCTTCTGGACGATGTTCGCCGGCCTGAACCTGACGTTCTTCCCGATGCACTTCCTGGGCCTCGCCGGCATGCCGCGACGTATCTACACGTACGACGCCGACCTCGGCTGGGACACGTGGAACATGGTCGCCACGCTGGGCTCGTACACGCTCGGCATCGGCATCCTGCTGTTCCTGGTGAACTTCGTCATCACGATGCGCAAGCCGGCCGACGCGGGTAACGACCCGTGGGGCGGCGCGACGCTGGAGTGGGCGACGACGTCGCCCCCGCCCGCGCACAACTTCGAGGTGATCCCGGAGGTCCGCGACCGCGACCCGCTGTGGTACGACCGCGACCACAACATCGCCCCGGCGGTCGTGCCGGAGCACAACCACATCCACATGCCGCCGCCCTCGTACTTCCCGCTGATCATCTCGCTTGGCGTGCTGCTGATCGCGGTCGGTGCGCTCTCGCACCTGGCGGTGACGGCGCTCGGCGTGGTGATCGTGCTGTACGGCATCTGGGGCTGGGCGCTCGAGCCGACCGACTAGCGACCGCGAGAGCATTCGAGGAACGCGCGCGAACCCGCGAGCAGGAGCGTCAGATGGCAGCAGCCACGCACGAGACCGAGCATCACACGTCGACCGGCGTCGACAACCGCAAGGTGATGATGTGGACGTTCCTCGCATCGGAGTGCCTCTTCTTCGGCGCTCTGATCTCGACGTACCTCATCTACCAGGGCCAGTCGCTGGTCGGCCCGTACCCGGCCGAGATCCTGAACATCCCGGTGACGTCCGCCAGCACCTTCGTGCTGCTGATGAGCTCCCTGACGATGGTGCTCGCCGTCTACGGCGCGCAGCACGGCCGCCTCGGCATGATGAAGCTGATGCTGCTGTCCACGATCCTGCTGGGCATCGGCTTCCTCGGCTTCCAGGCCTACGAGTTCACCGAGTTCGTGCACGAGGGCCTAGGCCTGACGACGAACCAGTTCGGCATGACGTTCTTCGTGCTGACCGGCTTCCACGGCACGCACGTGTTCTTCGGCGTGCTGTACCTGCTGTCGCTGCTCATCGCCTCCAACCGGCGCACCGGCCTCGGCCGCGACCGCGCGCTGCACATGGACATCGCCGGTCTCTACTGGCACTTCGTCGACATCGTCTGGATTGTGATCTTCACGATCATCTACCTGATCCCGCACTAATCGACCGACGCAGCCCGGACCGGAGACGACCATGACGACAGAGGCACACGGCGAGCCGCACCTCCAGGCCGACGGCGGCGGACACGCCGAGGGCGGCCACGGCGGCCACCCGCCCACCACGATCCGCGAGTACGTGGTGATCGGTTTCATCCTGACCGTCATCACGATGATCGAGCTGTGGTGCTCGTACAACGAGCCGGTGCTCGGCTCGCTACTGGTCCCGGTGCTGATCTTCTTCTCCGCCGTGAAGTTCGTCGTCGTCGTGGCGATGTTCATGCACTTGCGGTTCGAGGAGGCCATCCTGACGCGGCTGTTCATGTTCGGCATCGTGCTGGTGACGTTCGTCATCCTCGCGCTGATCGGCCTGTTCTGGAACGACGCGACGGACGCCGTCGGCCTCGGCAAGCACCTCATCTCCGAGCCGGCGTCGAGCGCCCCCGCCGCGCCGGCCCCCGCGAAGCACTAGCCCTCGGACCGTTCGAGGACACACGAAGAAGCCCGGTCGCGAGACCGGGCTTCTTTCTGATCCCCTCGCCCCGCCGGGGAGAGGGATAGGGTGAGGGGCTCCGGCGCAGCGCACCGTCAGGTCTACGCCGCGGTGCCGTACCGCTCGGCGTCGGACTTCCGCTGCCGGCGGTCCTCGATGCGGAGCCACATCATGAAGACGATGCCCATGATGATGATCGTCACCACCTCGCTCGGCACCCACATGATCAGGCCCGCGAGCTGCTGGTCGGTGGCCGGGTCGATCGGCAGCACGCGGTAGGCGGACTGGTAGCTCGGGTAGAACACGTCCGGCGCGAACGTAATCATCGCCGCCAGCACGTGCTTCGGGATCGTGCCGCCGAAGATGTAGAGGACGCGCGGCAGGTGCGGGATCCTCGAGTGGAGCGGGCGCGGATCGATCACGTTCCACCAGAACAGCAGGCTGACCGAGGTGAACCCGACGTGCTGCAGGTCGTGCACGCGCTGGTCGTTCAGCGATGCCTCCCACCAGCCCGGCACCAGGTGCCACGCCCAGACGACCGCCGCCATGAGGAAGATCGCCACGGCCGGGTGCGTGATCTGCCGGTAGAGGAACCTCGTCGGCTCGCGGCCGGCGAGCGGGCGCACCACGCCGTGCCGCAGCCACCCCGGCAGCCCGCGCAGCAGCGGCGTCGTCGGCGCGCCGAGGAGGATCAGCGGCACGGCGTACATCATCACCAGCTCGTGCTGGATCATGTGCATCGAGAAGTGGTGCGCGCCCAGCCGGTCGATCGGCGACTCCATCGCCAGCAGGTACGTGGCGAGACCGGTGTAGAAGAGCGCCGTGCGCCACCACGGGTGCCGGCGGCTGCGGTCCTCCCACCGGCGCAGGCCGCGCAGGTAGAACCACGCGACGAGGGCGACCGGGATCAGCAGCGTCGGGTCGATGCTCCACGCCTGCCACCACGGCAGGCCGGGCGGGATCGCGCCATGTGCGTCGATCGCCGCCTCGGTCGTCGCGCGCAGCAGGTCGGGGCTGAGCATGGAGCGCTCCTCAGGCACTGGCGGGTGGGGTGCCTCCAGTGTCCCGCAGCAGCCGCCCAGCGGCTACGAGGGTCGCCACGCGGGCCGCAGGGCGCCGCTTAGCGCCCGACGAGGGTCATCGGCGTCGCCCGCTCGAACCCCTGTGGGTAGCCGCGCGCGAAGGCGTCGTTCAGGAAGCCACCGCCGACGACGTAGAGCAGCCACGTGCCCTGCGCGTCCTGCACCCACGCGGTCGAGGCGCCCGCCGTCGTGAGCGCCCCCTCGAGCTGCGCGGCCGTGCCGCCCGGGAACACCGCCAGCGCGACCCTCGTCGAGGAGTACGTCGGCGTGGGCGTGAATGCCCGCCCGCCCGCGGCGGAGCCTGCCGCGGGGGTGGCGCCCGGCGTGGCGACGCTGCCGCCCGTCACCATGCCGCGGCCGAGACGGACCGTCCCGATTCCCTGCACGACCAGCCGGTACGTGCGTGTCTCGGTCGGCGTGACCGTGTAAGAGACCTCGCCCGCGGCGTCGATGGTGGCGCTGGCGATGGTCGTCCAGTTGATCAGGTCGCCGGAGTGCTGGAGGACGGTCGTCTTGCCCGCGTGCGTCGGCCCGAACCTCGGGCTCGGGATGCCGACCCGCGTGCCGGAGGGTGTCATGAAGATCATCGAGCTTGAGAGTTGCGCGGCGGGCGACACCGAACGGTTCAGCTCAGCGCCGTAGAAGTCCAGCATCGCCGCCGTGACGCGCGGGCCGTACTCGACGCGCTCGCCCTCCCGGTTGCGAAGTGCGCCGTGGTGGATCGCGACGGCGCGGTACCGCTCGCCGCCGGTCGGGCTGAAGATCGGCGCGCCGCTGTCGCCCGGCGCGGTCCCCCACTGGTACGCGAGCAGCCCGCTGCTGGAGTCGGTGATCGTCTTCGGGTTCGGCATGCGCCAGAGCGTCGCGAAGGGGACGTTGCTGCCGTACCCCGCCATCGCGAACATCCCGGTCGCGACCTCGGACGGCGTGAGCGTCACAAGGTCGAACCACCCGGTCGCGTTCCCCAGCGCGTTGGTATCCAGCGTGATCGCCGCGTAGTCGTCCACGGGGCTCTCGGTGCCGATCCATTTCGCGCTCACCGCGAACGCCGTCGCGCGGAGCGTGGCGTACGGCGCGTTCAGGCCGTCCAGGCCCGGCGTGATGAGGATTGGAGGTCGCCCAGCCGCCGCGATCCTCGACGTAGACGCAGTGCGCGGCGGTGGCCACGGTGTGCGGCCCGATCATGAAGCCGGTGCACGTCCCGTCGCCCTTCGGCATGTGGACCTGCAGATGCGCGATCATTGTGTACGGCCGCGTCGGCGCATCGGCGGAGGCGACGAGGGGCGACAGTAGGAGCAGCGCCAGCGCCGCCGTGAGCGCGATCAGGAGGCGTCCAGCCGGGCCGCCGAGCAGCGTGCGTGCCAGAGGTCGGGATCGCGGGGTGGCTGCCACCGAACCGCCTCATAATTACAAAATCATCGCAATAGGCTGAACGGCCAATGTAGCATCGGTGCGCCCGGGCGGGCGTTACGTCTCGGTTGAGGATCGCGCCGATTGACGCGCCGCGGTGCGCTGGGCTAGTTTGCGTATCCAGTACGCATACTCGGCCGTCGAGGTGGGAGTGCCGCTTGCAGAGCCTTCGCGTCGCGCTCGCCCAGATCAACACCACCGTCGGCGACATGGACGGCAACCGGGAGCGCATCCTGGAGGCGGCCCGCCGCGCCGCCGCGCAGGGCGCCGACCTGGTCGCGTTCCCGGAGCTCGCGATCACCGGCTACCCGCCGGAGGACCAGCTGCTGCGCGCGTCGTTCATCGAGGAGGCGCGGGTGTGCCTCGAACGGCTCGCCGGCGAGGCGCGCGGGCTGCCGCCGCTCATCGTCGGCTGCGTCGAGTTCGACCGTCACCTCTTCAACGCCGCCGCCGTGCTGCACGACGGCGCGGTCGTGGCGATCTACCGCAAGCAGCACCTGCCGAACTACGGCGTCTTCGACGAGGACCGCTACTTCACCGCCGGCGACACTCCGCTCGTCGTCACGATCGCGGGCGTCGAGGTCGGCATCACCGTGTGCGAGGACGCCTGGTACCCCGCCGGCCCGATCAGCGACGAGGCCGTCGCCGGCGCGCGCGTGATCGTGAACATCAACTCCTCGCCGTTCTACGCCGCGAAGACGCGCGACCGGGAGCGCATGCTCGCCACGCGCGCGGCGGACAACACGGTCGCGCTCGTCTACGTGAACCAGGTCGGCGGGCAGGACGAGCTCGTCTTCGACGGCAACTCGCTGGTCTTCGACGCGACGGGGCAGGTGATCGCGCGCGGCGCCTCGATGGCGGAGGACCTCGTCGTCGCGGACATTCCCGTCGAGGCGATCATGCAGCGCCAGCTCCACGACTCGCGTCTCCGACGCATGCGCGAGGGCGAGTACTTCACCCCCGCCGACGAGGTCTTCGTCACCGGCACGCCCGGCTCGGACGTCACGCGTCCGCCGCTCCCCGCGGGCAGCCTCGAGGCGCCCGACACGCTGTCGGAGACGTACCGCGCGCTGGTCGTCGGCACGCGCGACTACGTGCGCAAGAGCGGCTTCGAGCGCGTGTTCGTCGCGCTGTCGGGCGGTATCGACTCCGCGATCGTCGGCGCGATCGCCGTCGACGCGCTGGGCGCGGAGCACGTCACGGGCGTGTCGCTGCCGTCGCGGTACTCCTCGCAGGGATCGATCGACGACACGGTGGACCTCGCCGCGCGCCTCGGCATCCGCATGATCTCGATGCCGATCGAGGGCATCCACGCCGCGGCGCTCGGCACGCTCGCGGACGAGTTCGGCAGCGAGGACGCGGGCACCGCCGGCGAGAACGTGCAGTCGCGCATCCGCGGGCTGCTCGTGATGGCGCTCTCCAACCACACGCCGCGCTCGATGGTGCTGACGACCGGCAACAAGTCGGAGTACGCCTGCGGCTACGCGACGCTCTACGGCGACATGGTCGGCGGCTTCGCGGTGATCAAGGACGTCCCGAAGACCCTCGTCTGGGCGCTGTCGCGGTACCGCAACACGGTGTCCGAGGTGATCCCGATCGCCTCGATCGAGAAGCCGCCGTCGGCGGAGCTGCGCCCTGGCCAGCTCGACGTCGACTCGCTCCCCCCGTACGAGGTCCTCGACCCGATCATCGAGGCGTACGTCGAGGACGACCTGTCGCTGGAGGCGATCGTGGCGCTCGGCCACGACGAGGCGATCGCGAAGCGCGTCATCGACATGGTGAACCGCAACGAGTACAAGCGCCGCCAGTCCCCGCCCGGCGTGAAGATCACCCCGCGCGCCTTCGGCCGCGACCGCCGTCTTCCCCT
The DNA here is from genome assembly GCA_947472995.1 of Chloroflexota bacterium. Taxonomy (GTDB): domain Bacteria; phylum Chloroflexota; class Dehalococcoidia; order UBA2979; family UBA2979; genus SHYQ01. The sequence continues at coordinate 10,342 of CANJBO010000020.1, read as the reverse complement.
CGCCACGAAGTACCGCGGCTACTAAGAGCCCTCACCCTGCCCTCTCCCCAAACGGGGAGAGGGTTCTGAATCCCTCGCTGAAGCCGGCTCTCCTCCCGTCGGCTCCGGCCCCCTCTCCCCGTTCGGGGAGAGGGTTGGGGTGAGGGTCTGCCTTCCGCTCACTTCCCGACCGAGCCTGCGTCTCACAGCCTCCCCGCTACGATCGAGGCATGACCACCGCCGGCGGGCACGCGCACGATCTCCACGGCACCATCGCGCACGCGCACCGCTGGCGGCTCGTCGTCGCGCTCGCGCTCGGCATCGCGGTACTGCTCGCCGAGGTCGCCGGGGCGTGGTGGTCGGGATCGCTCGCGCTGCTCGCGGACGCCGGGCACCTGCTGGCGGACGTTGGCGGCATCGGCCTCGCGCTGTTCGCGGTGAGCATGGCGCAGCGCCCGGCGACGGCACACCGCACCTTCGGCTACCAGCGCATCGAGATCCTCGCCGCCGTCACCAACGCGCTGCTGCTGCTCGCCGTGGGCGCGTACATCGCCGTCGAGGGCGTGCGCCGCCTGCTCGCCCCGCCCGAGCCGCAGTCCTCGATCGTCATCGTGCTGGGCCTCGTCGCCACGCTGGGTGCGGGGATCAGCGTGTGGCTGCTACGCGACGCAGCGCGGGACAGCCTGAACATGCGCGGCGCGTTCATGGAGGCGATGGCGGACCTGCTGGGATCGGTCGCGGTCGTCGTCAGCGGCGTCGTCGTCGCGATCACCGGCTTCCAGCGCGCCGACTCGATCGCCGCGCTGATCGTCCCGCGCACGTGGGCGCTGCTGCGACAGGGCGTGCACATCCTGATGGAAGCCGCGCCCGAGGGCCTCGACCTGTCCGAGGTGCGCGCGCACATCCTGAACGTGCCCGGGGTCGTTGGCGTGCACGACCTGCACGCGTGGACGATCACCAGCGGCGCGCCCATGCTCTCCGCGCACGTCGTCGTCGACGACCACTCCGTGCGCGCGCACGGCGGCGACATCCTCGACGCCCTGCAGGCGTGCCTCGAAGCCGACTTCGATGTCCGCCACACCACGTTCCAGATCGAGCCCACCGCCCACGAGGGGCACGAGGTGGGCCACCACGGGTAGGATCAGCCCGCCGCGAGGAGCAGCATGCCGAACCTGCCAACGTTCGATCGCGTCCCGAGCGCCGTCGTGCTGGACCTCGATGGGACGGTACTGGACTCAACGCCCGCGCTCCGCGCGCGGACGAGGACAGCGCTCGAGGGAGTGATCGCGACGGGCATTCCGGTCGTGATCGCTACCGCGCGAGCAGTTCGCTCGGTCAACGTGTATCTCAGCGAGGAGTTGGTCCGCGGTCTCCGTATTGCACACCTGAATGGCGCGGTCGTTCATCACGGGAGCGAGCAGCTGGATCCTGTCTGGCACACGACGCTCAATCGCGATGTCGCCGAGCGCGTTGCACACGTTGCTCTGTCGATGTTGCCCGGAGCGCGCGTCGTCGTGGAGCTCGACGGACGGGAGTTCGGTTCCAACGTCGTGCTATCACCGGATGTGCTGTGGGCTACGAACCGGGCCACGCCGGAAATGGTCCTACCGCTTGGGGATGCGTTGGCGCGTCGGGTAGCGAAGCTCGCGATCCGCGCGGAGTCGTCCGTTGCGACCTTCATCGATCATGTGCAGCGTGAGTTCGGCGCGCACATCGCAGTGCAGACCGATCGGTTCGATCCCCAGTTCGTGCAGATCGTGTCGCGGAACTGCTCGAAGGAGACAGGCGTGCGTGCCGCACTCGCTGTCGAAGCGACGGACTCCCCCACCGACTGGTTGGCGATCGGGGATGACCTTCCCGATCTTGGGATGTTGCAATGCTCGCGGTTCGGCGTCGCGATGGGTAACGCGCACCCCGATCTGATCAGGGCGATTCCGTATTCAACCCTCGGTAACGACGAGGACGGCGCGGCCGTTGTGCTGGAGCATCTGCTCGCCACGCTCGGCGAGCGGCGATAGCACCGTCCGCTCGATCTACCCCACCAGCCCGATCTCCAGCGCCGGGATGAACGAGGTCAGCGGCTCCGAGGTCGTCGCGATGCGCTCGGCGCAGAAGCGGAGGGTGCGGCGCAGGTCGTCGGTCAGCACGTCGAGGGGCGCCGGCCAGCGATCGGCCGAGCCGTCGGGGACGCGGTCGTGGCGCTCGCGGTAGGCGGCGTGGAGGCGCAGGAAGATATCGTGTCGCTCCTCGATGGTGGCGCCCAGCACCGCCGCACCGCGCACCGCGAAGCGGAGCGACAGCTCCGTGTCGTACTCGGGAGTGAGCAGCGCCTGGAGCGCGGTCATCAGGTCGTCGAGGCGCTCCTCGCGCGGGGCGCGCCCGAGGCTCTGGTGCAGGCGCCGCAGCGGCATGCGCAGCTGCTGTCGCGCTGGCGCCGTGAGGCACTGGCGGATCACCTCGACGGCCTCGGTGGCCTGCGCGCGCGACAGCACGAGCGGTGTCGCGGGTGCCGTCGCGAGGAGGCGCGTGCCGCCCTGCGACTTGCGGCTGCGCCCGCCGAGCAGCGGCCCGCCCACGTCCTCGACGATCCACGCGCCGTCGCACGCGCCGGGGGCGACGAGGTGCAGCGCGTGCATCGCGATCCAGAGATCGTCGTGCGCCGCGGCGTGGATCGCGAGACTGGCCCGCGTCGCGCGCTCGCCGTCGAGCACGGTTGGCAGACGGAGCGTGCGGCGGAGCACGTGCGTCTCGTCGCCCGACGGCGCGACGCGCACCAGCTCCAGCCCGTCGGCGATCGCGAGGCGGTCCGGTCCGTCGAAGTGGCGTAGCGGCAGCGACAGCTCGACGAGCAGCGTCTCCGCGGGGAATGTCGCGTCGAACGCCTCGCGGAGCGCGCGCACGCCGGACGGATCGGCCTGGAGGATGCGCAGACAGCGGTTCGCGATCGCATCGGCGGTGAGCCGTTGCCCGCCGAACCCGATGCCCACGGGCCGATCGAGGACCGGCGCGATGCGGCGGTCGGTGCGGATCGCCTCGATCAGATCGTGGAACGCGCGGCTGCGCAGGACGTCGTGGAAGCGCCCGTCCGATCGGAAGGCACGGCCGACGGCGCCCAGCGCATCATCGAGTCGAGTCGCCACGCGCCTACTCGACCTCGCCGATCCCGTCCGCCGGGGCCTTGCCGCCCTCGACGATCTTGTCCGCGATCGTGGCGGCGAGGGTGTCCGTGGCGGTGAGCTGAATCCAGGTTTCGAAGGCGTCGCGGACCTCGGCGTAGGCCGCCTCGATCGGCTCCTCGAACTGTGGCTGCGTCATCGTCGAGCGACGTGCCTCGTTCAGCTGCTCGACGAGGCGCTCGAGCTTCGGCGCGATCGTGTCGTGGAGATCGTGGAACTCCTCGTCGTCCTCGGCGTGGCCGCGGTCGCGCATGATCTGGAGCGCGCCGAGCACCCACGCGAGCGCGCCGAGCAGCGTGCCGGCGTCGGCGCGGCGCAGCTGCAGGTGGATCGGCTGCGCGCGGTCGCGGCGGCTCTCCGGGCTCGTCATGCGTACCGCTCGCCCTCGTACGCGACGATCGAGGCGGCGCCGAGCGCGCCCGCCAGCGCGGCGTTCTCTCCGAGCGCCCCGGCGAGCACCAGCGGCCCCGGCGCGACCGCGCTGATCGCGCGCTGCAGCGCCGGCACGAGGATCGCGAGGTGCGCCTCGGTGCCCTCGAGGATCACCAGCGACGGGTCGAGGAACGCCGCGAGGTCGGACAGCAGTCCCGCGATCTCCTGCACGATGTCCTCGTCGAGGATCATGTCGGGGTCGAGCACGGGGAAGTCGGGGAGCGCGCCCGCGCCGCCGCGCGCGCCCTTCACGATGCGGCCGGAGGTCTTCACCGCTGCCGCCGGCGTGCCGCGCAGCGACACGTAGATCGCGTCGGTCGCGTCGCTCGCCACGCCGAGCTCGGACTCGCCGCGCAGCGCGGCGTGCGTGCGGTCCAGCGCGACGATCGGCGCGTCGATGTGCCGGCGCAGCGCGTCCACGACCGCCAGCCCGTCCCACTCCGGGCGACCGGGGCAGCGCGTCATCTTGCCGGTCGCCTCGTCCACGTCGCCGGGGCACGCGACGGCGATGCCGATCGCCGACCGCTTCTCGCCCTCGTGCGCGAACATCGAGGAGATGCGGCCGCCGATCTCCCACGCCCACGCCTCCTCGTCGGCGAGCGGGGGCAGCGGGTAGTGCTCGCGGATCATCGGGTCGTCGCCGATCGGCGAGAGCGCGAGGCGCACCTCGTCGAGCGTGAAGTCGACCGCGACGAGGACGGATGTGGGTTCGCTCACGTGCTCAACCGTTCGACTTTGCGCAGCACCTGCGCCACCTCGTCCATGTCCTTCGACGTCAGGCCCGCGTGCAGCGGGATCGCGATCCACTCGCCCGGGATCCGTCCCGCCGCGGCGAAGTGCGCGTCGTCGAGGCGCTCGTCGGCGCCCAGCGCCGCCCGCACCGCGGGGTCGAGGTGCAGCGACGGCGCGCAGGCCGCCTCGCACGGCACGCCCTCCGCGCGGATCGCGGCGACGGTGTCCTCGATCGATCGCTTCCAGAGCAGCGCACGCAGGCGGATCACGTAGCGGTCGTACGCGTGGTGCACCCAGCGGCTGTGCGGCATGCCGACGGCGCCGCGCATCGTCCGCATGTTGAACGTCAGCTCCCACGCCAGCTGCCGACGTGCCTCGAGCGCCGCGTCGAGGCCACGCAGCTCTGCGAGTGCGACGGCCGCGCGCGCGTCGTCGAGGCCCGCACCGCTCGCCAGGCGCGCGCGTTCCGCGATGGCCTCGTGCGCGGGGTCCGCGACGACCAGCAGCGCCGCGCCCTCCGCCGACAGCACGTGCCCCGCGCCGAGCGCGAATATCGCTGCCACGCCGAAGCGCCCGACCGGCGTCTTGCGGTAGGTCGCGCCGACCGCGTCGGAGCAGTCTTCGATCACCGGCAGCCCGCGCTCGGTGGCGACGGCGAGCACCTCGTTCATCCCGGCGGGGTGCCCGAACGTGTGGGCCACCGCGATCGCGGCGGTCGCCCCCGGCGTCTCGGACAGCGCGCGCACGATGCCGCGCGAGGACAGCGCGCCGATGTCCGCCTCGACCTCGCCGGGCACGACGCGCGCGCCGGCGCGGACCGCCGCCGCCGCCAGCGCCTCGCCGCGGACCGCCGGCACGATGACCTCGCGCCCGGTCGCGTCGGTCACGCCGGCCGCCGTGAACGCGGCGTCGTAGGCCGCCTCGTGCGAGCCGAACGCGATCACGCCGGCCGGGGCGACGCCGAGGTGCGCCGCGAACGCCGCCTCCAGCTCGCGCGCGCTACCGCGCCCGTCGGATGCGGCGACGGGCGCGTCGGGGTAGGGGCGCTGCCAGAGCGGCGCGCCGCCGTCCACCGCCAGCACCGGGGCCTCGTTCGTCATCGTGTGTCCTCGAGGGCTCGTGTCACGGGCTGAGCGTAGACGCAGCGTCCGGCCGCCCGCAATCGCGGCGAGTGCTACCGCTCGGATGAGGTTCGCTCGCGCCGGACGGCGTTGACGATCGCCAGCGCGTCGGCCATCGGCTGGACGTCGTGGACGCGCACGACGTGCACCCCCGCCGAGGCAGCCAGCACGTTGAACGCGATCGTCGCCTCGAGGAGCCCGGGCGCGTCCTGCGAGTCGCCTCGCCCCATCAGCTCGGCGAGGAAGCCCTTCCGCGACGCGGAGATGAGCACCGGGTAGCCCTCCGCGACCAGCGCAGGGAGCCCGGCGAGCAGCGCCGCGTTGTCCGCCGCCGACTTGCCGAACGCGAACCCCGGGTCGAGCCACGCCGTCACGCCCGCTGCCCGGAGCGCTCCGGCCCGCTCGAGGAGCACCTCGCGCACCTCGAGGTTCACGTCGTCGTACGACTGGTCGACCTCGCGGTGGTGCTTCGGGCGGCCACGCATGTGCATCACGCAGCCGGGGAGGCCATGGTCGCGCGCCACCTCGATCATCGCGGGGTCGCTGAAGCCGGTGACGTCGTTGAGCAGGTGCACCCCCGCCTCGGCCGCCGCGCGGGCGACGGCCGGCGTCCACGTGTCGATCGAGGTGAGCAGCCCTTCGGCGACGGCCGCCTCGATCACCGGGACGATGCGCGCGATCTCCTCCTCGGCCGTCAGGTCGCGCCCGTTCGACCGCGTCGAGTGCGCGCCGATGTCGATGATCGCCGCGCCCTGCCGCGCGAGGTCGACCGCGCGGTCGCGCGCCGCCTGGACGGACACGCGCGAGAACGCGACCGGGGAGTCGTCGGAGACGTTGAGGATGCCCATGATCGCGGTGCGGTCGGTCACGTCCAGCACGCGGTCGCGGAGGTGAAGCAGCACGCCGGGCTCCTCGTCGTTTGCCGATCAGTGTAGGACGAGCCGGGGAGGCCCTCACCCCCAACCCTCGCCTACCCGGCCGAGCAGGAGCGCGCCACGCTGATCTTCGAGGGCAAGAGCATCGCGCTGAAGCAGGAGCGCTCCGCGAGCGGCGTGCGCTACGCCGGCGAGTCGTACGTGCTCATCGCGAAGGGCCTGGACGCGATGATCCAGGAGAACGGCACGACCACCTACCGCGACTGCAAGGGCCAGCCGCAGTAGCCCCGCCCCACCCGCGTCCGGACGAACCGAGGGGCCTCATCGAGGCCCCTCGTGCTGTCTCCCGCGTGACGCGCGTCGAAGGCTAGGCGCCGCCGCCGATGGCCGGGATCAGGTAGATCTCGGCGGGGTCGGGGACGGGCTGCAGGACGCTGCCCTCCTCGATCACCTCGGAGTTGATCGCGATGGCGATCTCGCCGCGGACGCTGCCGGTCTCGTCCATGATCAGCGCCTTCATGCCGGGCGCCTGCGCGTTGAGGCTGTTGATCACGTCGCGCAGGTTGTGTCCCTGCACCTCGATCTCGGCGCGGCCGTCGGTGTGGTCGCGCCAGTGCGCCGGGATGTGCACCACGATCGCCATCGAGCGTCCCTAGTCCTTCGGCAGCAGCTCGTCGAGGATCACCCGCGGGCTGACCGGCGTCTGGTAGAAGTTCACGCCGAGCGCGTCGTAGAGCGCGTTCCGGATCGCCGCCTGCGGCGGGACGATCGGCACCTCGCCGACGCCGCGCACGCCGAACGGGTGGCCGGGGTTCGGCACCTCGATCAGCTGCACGTCGATCATCGGCAGGTCGTTCGCGACCGGCATCCGGTAGTCGAGGAACGTGGAGTTCCGCAGCCGGCCCTGGTCGTCGTAGACGTACTCCTCGTTCAGCGCCATGCCGATGCCCTGCACCGCGCCGCCCTGGATCTGGCCCTCGACGTACGAGGGGTGAATCGCCGTGCCGACGTCCTGGATCGCGGTGTAGCGGAGGATCGTCACCTTGCCCGTGTCGCGGTCGACCTGCAGGTCCACGATGTGCCCGGCGAACGCCGGGCCCTGCGTGTTCCGCTTGGAGGTCGCGGAGACCGTGATCATGCCGCCGCTGTTGGACAGCTTCGACGCGATCTCCTTGAACGACATCCGCCGAGGCTGCCCGTCGGCGTCGTCCGGGCCGACGACCGAGCCGTCGTCGTACGTGACGGCGTCGGCAGCGACGTCCCAGAGGCCGGCCGCGCGCTCCTGGAGCTGCTGGCGGATCGCCATGCCCAGGTCGTGCATCACCCAGCCGCCCTGGAACGTGACGCGGCTGCCGCCGGTGACGCCGTTGTAGCCGGTCGAGTCCGTGTCCACGATGTGCGCGTTGATGTCGTCCATCTCGAGGCCGAGGACCTCGGCCAGCTGCATCGCGTGCGAGGCGCGCGAGCCGCCGATGTCCACGGTGCCCATGTTCAGGCTCACGCGGCCGTCCGCCGTCACCGTCGCGGTGCCGGAGGACTCCATGCCGCCGTTGAACCAGAAGCCGAGCGCGACCCCGCGGCCGACGTCGTCGCCGTGCAGCTCGGAGGTGTAGTGCGGGTGGTTCTTGACGGCGTTCATCACCGCCTCCGCGCCGATGGTCGGCCACGGCGCGCCGACGGCGTTCGCCGTGCCCTCGCGCGAGGCGTTCTTGAGGCGCAGGTCCATCGCGTCGATCTGGAGCATCTCCGCGAGTTCGTTGATCGTCGCCTCCACGGCGTACTCGGACGCCGGGGCGCCGGGGGCGCGGTAGGCGGAGGTCTTCGGGCCGTTCACCACGACGTCGAAGCCGTCCACGACCTGGTTCGCGATGTTGTACGGGGCGAAAGCGCACTGCGCGCCCGCGCCGACGGGCGAGCCCGGGTACGCACCCGCCTCGTAGGCGAGGTAGGCGTGGGCGGCGGTGAAGGTGCCGTCACGCTTCGCGCCGATCTTCACGCGGCAGTAGGTGGCGGACGTCGGGCCGGTGGCCTGGAAGACCGCCTCCCGGGTCATCCACATCTTCACCGGCCGCTTCGACTTCCGCGAGAGGATCGCGGCGAGCGGCTCAAGGTACACGTTGATCTTGCCGCCGAAGCCGCCGCCGATCTCCATCGGGACGACCTTGATCCGCGAGACCGGGATCTGGAGGACGGCCGACAGCTGGTCGCGCGTCGCGAACGAGCCCTGCACGCTGGTCCAGACCGTGAGGTTCCCGTCCTGGTTCCAGAACGCCGAGCCGTTCTGCGGCTCGATGTAGCCCTGGTGGAACATCGACGTCTCGAACTCGCGCTCGATCACCACGTCCGCCTCGGCGAACCCGGCGTCGAGGTCGCCCTTCTCGAGGCGCAGGTGCGTGGCGACGTTCGTGGGGCGGTCCGGGGCGGGGGCGACGCCCGCGGCGCGGACGGCGGTGCGCAGGTCGTCGTGCAGGATGGGGGCGGTCTCCAGCATCGCCTCGCGCACGTCGATGACGAACGGCAGCACCTCGTACTCGACCTCGATCAGCGCGAGGGCGTCCTCCGCGACGTGCTGGTCGATCGCGGCGACGGCGGCGACGGCGTGACCGTGGTAGAGCACCTTCTCGCCGGCGAGCAGGTTGTCCACGAGCCACATCGGGTTCGCGGTGCCCTCGCCCAGGTTCAGGTTGCCGCTGGCGACGCGCGGGAAGTCCGCGTTCGTCGCGACGGCCAGCACGCCCGGCAGCGCCTCGGCCTTCGAGGTGTCGAGGCGCGTGATGCGGGCGTGGGCGTGGGGGCTGCGGAGGACGGCGCCGTAGAGCATGCCGTCCAGCCGCAGGTCGGCGCCGTACTCGGCGCGTCCCGTGACCTTGTCGGTGCCGTCCGGCCGCACCGGGCGCGTCCCGACGACCTTGTAGGCGGGCTTGTCCGTTGCGACCATCTGTGACCCCCGTGGCTAGGAATGGTTGGACGGGAGCGGTGCTAGGCGGTCTGGTCGGCCGCCTTCAGCACGGCCCGGATGATCTTGTCGTACCCGGTGCAGCGGCAGAGGTTGCCGGCGAGCCAGAAGCGCGTCTCTTCCTCGGTCGGGTGCGGGTTCTCCGCGAGGAGCGCCGTGCTGGCGATCAGGAAGCCCGGGGTGCAGATGCCGCACTGGAGCGCGGCCTCCTCCAGGAAGCACTGCTGCAGGGGGGCGAGGCCCTCCGGCGTCGCGAGGCCCTCGACCGTGGTGATCTGCTCGCCGGTGACCTCGGCGGCCATCACGCAGCAGGAGTTCACCAGCACGCCGTTGAGGAGCACGGCGCAGGCGCCGCAGTTGCCGTTGTTGCAGCCCTCTTTCGGGCCGCGGATGCCCGCGCGCTCGCGGAGCGCCTCGAGGAGCGAGTCGCGCTCGTCCGCCAGGAACTCGCGCTGCTCGCCGTTGATCGTCGCGCTGAAGATGAAGCTGCTGCTCGTCGTCGTCATCGAGGAATCTCCTTAGGCGCGCGCGCGCTCGGCGGCGCGGCGGATCGTTCGCTGGGTCAGGATGTCGGCGAGGTGCTTGCGCTGCTTGATCGAGCCGCGCATGTCGTCGATCGGGGTCGCGGTCGCCTTCGCGGCCGCGCCCGCGGCGGCGATCGTCTCGTCGGTCAGCGGCTTGCCGACCAGGATGCCGGACACGTCGACCATCAGCACCTTCGCGGCGACCGCGCCGAGCGCGATGCGCGCGTCCTTCACGACGTCACCGTCGAGGACGAGCCACGTCGCGGAGTTGCAGACGGCGATGTCCATCTCGTTCCGCGGGATGAACCGCTCCCACGCCTGGCCGCTGTGTGCGGGCGGGTGCGGGAAGTGCATGGAGACGATGAGCTCGCCCTGCTGGAGGATGTTCTGGCCGGGGCCGGTGCAGAACTCGGTGATCGGGACCTCGCGGCGGCCGCTCGGGCCGGCGAGGGTGGCCACGCCGCCGATCGCCATCTGCGCGGTGATGGAGTCGCCGGCCGGGCCGGAGTTCGCCAGGTTGCCGCCGAGGCTCGCGCGGCCCTGGATC
>CANJBO010000019.1 GCA_947472995.1 Chloroflexota bacterium | reverse complement strand
TCTCCGCGCGCAAGCGCCCGCTGGCCACCGGCGCCGTCGAGGCGATCGTGGAGGACATCGAGCAGCGCCTGATGGGCTCCTCCCAGGGCGAGGTGCCGAGCCGCGTCATCGGCGAGATGGCGATCAGCCGCCTCAAGCGCCTGGACCCGATCGCGTACATCCGCTTCGCGTCGGTGTACCACCAGTTCGTCTCGCTCGAGGAGATGCTGGAGGAGCTGAACCGCATCGCACGCAGCCCCCTCGGCATCGCGCCGGAGCAGGCCCGCATGTTCGAGGACGAGCTCGACGCGCTCATCCGCGGCACCTCGACCGCCGCCGCCGTCAGCGAGTTCGAGGAGGACCAGCCCGTCCTCGACGAGGCAGCCGCGCTCGCGGAGGACCCGGGCTTCGGGGACGCGGACCGCACCCCGATCTCGATCGCGACGGCCCGGAGCGCCCAGCCCGTCTAGCGCTCGACGCTCGCACACACACGACGACGCCCCGGTGATGAGCCGGGGCGTTTCGTTGCGACACCCACCTTTGACGCGCAGGAGTGGTGGTACTATTGACACCATGCCGCAGGACCTTCAACGCATGCGCGATCACCCCGGTGGCGTGAAGAAACGGGACCTGGTCGCGGCGCTCACCGAGAACGGTTGGGTGTTGCGGCGGCGAGACGGAAAGCACGAGGTCTGGCGGCACGAGAGCAGCGGGCTGATCTTCCTGCCGCGCTCACCGAAAGGCCTCGGGACGATCCGGGACATCATCGATCAGATCATCCAGAGGAACGGGCGATGACCGTCGACGACCTCATGCAGCGCCCCTATACGAAGACCGCCACCCGTGGCGAGAACGGCATCTACACGGCGCGGGTCGTCGAGATTCCCGGGGCGATCTCCGAAGGCGCGACCGCGGCGGAGGCACTCGCGAACCTCGATGCGGGGCTCGCGCTTTTGTTCGAGGTCATGCTCGAAGACGGTGACCCCATCCCGGAGCCGATCAGTCCCGACGCGTACTCGGGGCAGCTCACGGTTCGGCTCACGCCATACCTCCATGCCCGCGCCGCGCTGTTCGCCGAGATCGAGGGCGTCAGTCTGAACCGTGTCTTGAACGACGCCGTCGCCTCCTATGTCGGGCTTCGCGCGCCTGCGGGTGTCGGTGAATCGTCCGGACGGTGGTCCTCGAAGCCCGAGAAGCAGCCACCAGGCCCCCGACGCCGTCCGCAGGCAAAACGGCCCGCCTGATCGGGCAGAGCGCCCAGTTCCTCACGTACCATGTGATCGCACCCCGCTCGCTTGCGGCGTGAGTGGAACGTATGTTCCAATGCGCAGGCGAAGGAGCCGCGCATGGTCGCACCGTCCGAGGTTCGCCTCTCCCCTGTCGCGCTGACGGACAACGCCCGCACCGTCCTTGAGCGGCGGTACTTGCTGCGCGACGCGGCGGGGGCGCTCGTGGAGACGGCGGAGGGGATGCTCGCGCGGGTCGCGGCGGCGATCGCGGAGGCCGAGCCGACCGAGGACGCTCGACGGCTGTGGGCGCAGCGCTTCTACGACGAGATGGCCGCGCTGCGGTTCATGCCCAACTCCCCCACCCTGATGAACGCCGGCACCGGCCGCGGCACGCTCGCCGCCTGCTTCGTGCTGCCCGTCGAGGACACGCTCGAGTCGATTATGTCCACCGCCGAGGCGACGGCGATGGTGCAGAAGTACGGCGGCGGCACCGGCTTCTCGTTCTCGCGCCTGCGCGGCGTGGGCGAGGCGATCGCGACGACGCACGGCGCGGCCTGCGGGCCGGTGTCCGTGCTCCAGCACTACGACGACGTCTCGCGCCTCGTTACGCAGGGGGGCAAGCGCGACGGCGCGAACATGGGCATCCTGCGCGTCGACCACCCGGACATCCGCGCCTTCGTCCACGCGAAGGACGACGGCGTGACCGCCACGCGCTTCAACATCTCGGTCGGCGTGACCGACGAGTTCATGGACGCCGCGTCACGAGGCGCCTCGTTCACCCTGCGCGACCCGCGCGACGGCTCCCCGCGCGGCGAGGTCGATGCGAGCGAGCTGTTCGATGAGATCACGCGCGCGGCGTGGACGACCGGCGACCCCGGCCTCGTCTTCCTCGACACCATCAACCGCACGAACCCGACGCCCGCGCTCGGCGACATCGAGGCGACCAACCCCTGCGGCGAGGTGCCCCTGCTGCCGTGGGAGGCATGCACGCTCGGCTCGATCCACCTCGCGCGCTTCTGGAGCGCCGAGGCGCGTGACCTCGACTGGGCCGCGCTGCGCGAGACGGCGGCGGTCGCGACGCGCTTCCTCGACGACGTCGTCGAGGTGAACACGTTCCCGGTGCCGCAGATCACCGAGGCCGTCCGAGGCAACCGCAAGATCGGCCTCGGCGTGATGGGCTTCGCCGACCTGCTGATCGAGGCCGGTATCCCGTACGCCTCGGAGGAGGCGCTGGTCCTCGCCACGCGCATCGCGACGACGATCTCCGAGACCGCCGACGGCACCTCGGCAGCGCTGGGCGAGGAGAAGGGCGTGTTCCCGAACTGGGAGCAGTCCGTGTATGGGGGTGGCCCGAAGTACCGCAACGCGACGCGCACCTGCATCGCGCCGACGGGGACGATCGCCATCATCAGCGGCGCGTCGAGCGGCATCGAGCCGCTGTTCTCGCTCGCGCACTACCGGCGCATGGGCGACGGCACCGTCCTGCCCGAGGTCAGCGGCGCGTTCCAGCAGGCGGCGCACGCCGGCGGCTTCGCCTCCGACGACCTGTTCGAGGACCTCGCACACGGCGACCACCTCGCCGACCGTCTCGAGGTGCCGCTCGCGACGCGACAGGTGTTCGCGACAGCCCACGAGATCGAGCCGTCGTGGCACGTGCGGATGCAGGCCGCGTTCCAGGCGCACACCGACCTCGCCGTGTCGAAGACCGTGAACCTCCCGCGCGAGGCGACCGCCGCCGACGTGCTGGACGTGTACACGCTGGCGCACCGCCTCGGCTGCAAGGGCGTCACGGTCTACCGCGACGGCTCCCGCGCCGTGCAGGTGCTGTCACACGCCTCCGGAAATCCGAGAGTGGCTGAGGCGCCCCGCGACCTCCCGGAGGGCGGGCCGGGTATCCCGGCCTTCGCCCGCAAGAACAACAGCACGGAACCCTACCGCCGCCATCTGCCGGACGAGCGCCAGTCGATCACGCACAAGTTCCGCGTCGGCGACCAGGAGGGCTACCTCACCGTCGGCCTGTTCGAGGACGGCGCGCCCGGCGAGCTCTTCCTGAAGATGGCGAAGGAGGGCTCCACCGTCTCCGGCCTGACGGACGCGGTGGCGCTGCTCACCTCGATCGCGCTGCAGTACGGGGTGAGCCTCGACCGGCTGGCGGGCAAGCTCGAGCAGACGCGCTTCGAGCCCTACGGCATCACCGCGAACCCGGAGATCCCGTTCGCCACCAGCGTGCTGGACTACGTCTTCCGCTGGCTCCGCCTGCACTTCGGCATCGCGCTCCCCGACCCCGTCGAGGGCGGCGAGCGCTCCGGCCTCACCTGCCCCGACTGCGGCCAGCAGCTCGCCTACCTCGAGCGCTGCCTCACCTGCCAGTCCTGCGGCTACTCGAAGTGCGGGTAGCGAGGGGCTAGCGCGCGTCGAGGGCGGCGAGCAGGCGCTTCGGGGCGACCATGCGGTACGAGTCCGCGAGCAGCTCCGCCAGCTCGTCCCAGTCGGGCGCGGCCGGCAGGTCGAGGTAGATGCCGAGCCAGCCGCGCACGCCAACGTAGGGCGGGCGGAAGAAGCGCGCCGGGTCCTCCTCGATCAGCGCTTCCTGCGCGCCGAGTGGGGCGGCGAGCCATACGGCGACGCGGTCGTCGTGGTGCTGCTCGGCGTAGGTCGCGAAGAGGCGCTTGCCGACGAACCATGCCGGCTCGCCGTGGCTCGGGCGCTCGGTCGCCTCGGGCAGTGCGAGCGCGATCCGGCGGACCTGGTCGAGCGGAACGTCGAGGGGATCGAGGCGCTTGCGGGGCATGCCTCGAGTCTACGCGAGCTGCTTGCCGCCCGATCCGCGGCGACCGGGTACACTCGATGCATGTTCGGATATGAGCCGCAGAAGCCCGACCATCAGCCCGGTTCGTGGGGCGAGACGTGGATGCTCGTCCGCATCGTGCTCATCGAGCTCGGGCGGCCGCTGCTCATCATGGTCGGGCTGATCGCGCTGGTGGTCTCGGTGTTCGTCTTCCTGTTCACCAACCCGCTGATCTCCCTGCTGCCGCTGTCCGTGCTCGGCTACCTCGGCTACCGACTGGTGCGCAAGGACCGCGAGGCCATCCAGCACGCCGAGGACGCCCTGCCCCCACCCCCGCGCTACCGCTGAGGCATCCGGCTCGCGTCGCCCGGGGCTGCCGCGTACCCTACGAGCCATGACCACCGCGACCACCCTCGCCACGCGTCTCGCCGACGTGCGCGCCCGCATCGCCGCCGCTTGCGAGCGCGCGGGCCGCGATCCGGCGGGGGTGACGCTGGTCGGCGTCTCCAAGACGCAGCCCCCCGAGGCGGTGCGCGAGGCGCTCGCCGCGGGCCTCGTCGACCTCGGTGAGAACCGCGCGCAGGACCTGCTCGAACAGGCCGAAGCGGCCTCGACGGCGGGGCTGGCGCCGCGGTGGCCCACTCCGCGATGGCACTTCATCGGGCATCTCCAGCGCAACAAGGTCCGCGACGTGCTGCCGCACATCGCCGCGCTGCACTCCCTCGACTCCGCGCGGCTCATCGAGGAGATCGAGCGCCGGTGGGAGGCGCGACCCGCGGGCGCGCTCGCCGGTGCGAGTGATCGGCTCCCCTGCTACCTTGAGGTCAACGTCGGCGGCGAGGCGCAGAAGAGCGGCGTCGCGCCCGCGGACGTCCCGGCGCTGCTCGCGGCCGCCTCGGCGTCACGCGCGATCGAGGTGGCCGGGCTGATGACGGTGGCGCCCCAGGTCCCGGACCCGGAGCAGGCCCGCCCGGTGTTCCGCACGCTGCGAGCGCTGGCGGAGGCGCACGGGCTGACCGGCCTGTCGATGGGCATGACCGAGGACTACGCGGTCGCCATCGAGGAAGGCGCGACGATCGTGCGCGTGGGCCGCGCGATCTTCGGGGAGCGACGGACGTAGCTCCCTGACGGGAACTGACTTTAAGGACCGCAGAACATGGCTCCCTGACGGGAGCGGGTCCGGCGAACGACAGGCAAGCAGGCAGCGACCCAGCGAGCAACGAGGACGGCAACGTGCGCATCGGCATCATCGGCGGCGGGTTCATGGGCGAGGCGTTCCTGCGCGGCATCCTGCGCGCGCGCGTTGCCGCCCCAGGCGACATCGCGATCGCGGAGATCGCCCCGGCGCGCCGCCTCCAGCTCGCGGAGCACGGCGTGCGCGTGACGGACGACACGGAGAGCGCGACCATCGGCGCGGACGTGGTGCTGCTCGCCGTGAAGCCGCAGGACCTCGGTCACGTCGCCGGCGGGCTGCAGGGCGCGATCCCGCGCGACGCCGTGCTGATCTCGATCGCCGCGGGCGTGCGGCTCGAGGACATCCGCCGCTACAGCGCCCACCGCGCCTCCGTCCGCGTGATGCCGAACCTCCCCGCCGCCGTCGGCGAGGGCGCGGTCGTCTTCTACGCCTCGCCCGACGTCACCGACGCGCACCGCCAGCACCTGGAGGCCGTCCTCGGCGCGGTCGCGTCCGCGGTCGTCGAGGTGCACGACGACGACGCCGTCGACCTCGCGACGGCGGTGCACGGCTCCGGGCCTGCGTACGTCTACCTGTTCATCGAGTCGATGATCGACGCGGCGGTGCGGCTGGGGATGAAGCGCCCCGACGCGCAGAGCCTCGTCCTCGCGACGGTGGCGGGGTCGGCGCGCTACGCCGTGGAGTCGGGGCTGCACCCCGCCGCGCTGCGCAACGCCGTCACCTCGCCCGGCGGGACCACCGCCGCCGCCCTCGCGGAGCTCGAGGCGGCCGGCTTCCGCACCGCGATCGACAGTGCGATCGAGGCCGCGTACGAGCGCGCGCACGAGCTGGGGGAGTAGCCAATGGGCATCGCGACCATCGCGCACATCGTCGGGTACCTGATCACGTTCCTCGGCTACGCGATCCTGATCCGCTCGCTGCTGTCGTGGTTCCCGATCGACCGCGACGGCCCCGTGGTGCAGGCGCTGGCGGCGATCACCGACCCGGTGCTGGAGCCGCTGCGGCGCGTCATCCCCCCGATCGGCATGATCGACATCACGCCGATGATCGCGATGTTCGCGCTGCTGCTGGTCGGCAACCAGCTCACCCGCTACTAGCCGCCTCGTCACGAAGGCTCGGAAGCGGCGCGACTGGTACGCTGCCGCGCATGCCACTCGCCCTCAGCATCCTCCTGATCGCGCTCGGCCTGTTCATCGTGCAGGCGGTGCTGCGCGACGCCTTCGAGACCGTCGTCCTGCCGAGGCGTCCCTCGCGACGCCAGCGGATCACGATGCTCTATTACCGCGCGACGTGGCCGCTGGTCCGGCGCATCGTGCGGCGGGTGTCGCCGGCGACCGGCGACACGCTGCTGAACTACTACGGGCCTGTGTGGATCCTCGGCCTGATCGCGTGCTGGGCGGGCCTCCTGATCCTCGCGTTCGCGTTCATCGGGTGGGGCACCGGCTCGCACTACTACGTCGCCGTGGGCGAGGTGCCGACGTTCCTCTGGGACCTGTATGTCAGCGGGACCACCCTGTTCACGCTCGGCATGGGCGACGTCTACCCGCAGTCGGGCGCCGCGCGCGTGATCGCGGTCTGCGAGGCGGGCGTCGGCCTCGGCCTGCTCGCGCTGGTGATCGGCTACGTCCCGGTGCTCTACAGCGCCTTCTCGCGCCGCGAGATCATGGTGTCGCTCCTGGACGCGCGCGCCGGCTCCCCGCCCGCTGCGCTGGAGCTCCTCCGTCGAGGCTTCGACGGCGTCGACCCCGCGCCGCTGGCCGCGACGCTCGCGGAGTTCGAGCGATGGGGCGCGGAGCTGCTGGAGGTCTACCTCTCGTATCCCGTGCTGATGTACTACCGCTCACAGCACGACCACCAGTCGTGGCTCGCCGCCGTGGTCGCCGTCGCGGACGCCTGCGCGATGCTGACCAGTGCCGGCGACCCGCGCCTCGTGCGGCAGGCGCGCTTCACCTTCGCGGTGCTGCGCCACTTGCTGATCGACGTCACGCCGTACATGGGCATCGAGCCGCACCCGCCGCACGACGCGCGCATCGACGAGACGGGCATCGCGGCGATCGAGGAGCAGCTGCTCGCGATCGGCGTGACGATCGAGGACCGCACGACGTTCGCCTCGACGCTCCGCGCGACGGTCGAGTCGTACGAGGCGCTGGCAAACGGCATCGGCGAGTGGCTGCTGACGCCGATCCCGCCGCTCGTCGGCGCGCCCGCGGCGCTGGACGACTGGGAGGCCGGCGCGTAACGCACGCTCGCGCCGGACTACGCCTCGTCGCCCTCGGTGTCTCCGGAGTGCTCGGTGCCCGCGTCGTCGTCGGGCCTCTCGAACGCGGGGGCCGAGAGGCGACGCAACAGCTCCGCCTGGTCGACGCCGGCCACCTCGACGGTCTTCACCTTCGAGGTGCGTCCGGTCACGATCCGCAGCGCCCCCTTCGGCAGGTGCAGGCGGCGCGACAGCACGCGGATCAGCGCCTCGTTCGCCGCGCCGTCCACCGGCGCCGCGGTCACCCGCACGAGGACGGCGCCGCTCCGCAGGCCCACCACCACGTCCCGCGACGCGCGAGGCACAATCCGCACCGTGATCCGCGTGGGCTGCTCCATGCGTTGAGTATCCTCGATGCCGCGCCGCTCGCGGGCGTCCTCGGAGATGTGAATCCGCTTACACTGGAGTACGTTCCCTGCGAGGCCAGCGCCGTTCACAAGTTGGCACGGATTTCCTCGTAGCAGGCTTGACTCCAGAACGCCCGTTCTATAGTGTTCCGAACATCAGGCGGGGGTAACGACCTGAGCAGGTACCGGAGGCTGAGATGGCGGTCGAGAAGAAGGGCACGAAGACCGATGAGCTGAACAAGGCTCTCGATCAGATCACGAAGGACTTCGGCAAGGGCGCCATCATGCGCCTGGGCGATGCCAGCGCCGCCATGAACATCTCCGCGATCCCCACCGGCGCCCTGTCGCTGGACATCGCGCTCGGCGTCGGCGGCATCCCGCGCGGCCGCATCACGGAGATCTACGGGCCGGAGTCCGCGGGCAAGTCCACCCTCGCGCAGCACATCATCGCCGAGGCGCAGAAGCTCGGGGGCACCGCCGCCTACATCGACGTCGAGCACGCGCTGGACCCGGAGTACGCCGCGAACTGCGGCATCAACATCCAGGAGCTGCTCATCTCGCAGCCCGACACCGGCGAGCAGGCGCTCGAGATCTGCGACGCCCTCGTGCGGTCCGCCGCCGTCGACATCATCGTCGTCGACTCCGTCGCCGCCCTCGTGCCGCGCGCGGAGATCGAGGGCGACATGGGCGACTCGCTCCCCGGCCTGCAGGCGCGCCTCATGTCGCAGGCGATGCGCAAGCTCACCAGCTCCGTCTCCCGCACCAACACCGCGCTGGTCTTCATCAACCAGCTGCGCGAGAAGATCGGCGTCATCTTCGGCAGCCCGGAGACGACCCCCGGCGGCCGCGCGCTGAAGTTCTACTCCTCCGTGCGCATCGACATCCGGCGCGTGGAGTCGCTGAAGGACGGCCAGACCTTCATCGGCAACCGCGTCCGCTGCAAGGTCGTGAAGAACAAGGTCGCCCCGCCCTTCCGCCAGGCGGAGTTCGACATCATGTTCACCGCCGACCAGCACGGCATCAACCACTGGGGCGACGTCCTCGACCTCGCTGCGGAGCACGAGGTGGTCAAGAAGCTCGGCGCGTTCTACTCGTACGGTGACGTGCGCATCGGCCAGGGCCGCACGAACGCGATCACGTACCTGCGCGAGCACGCCGACGACATGGGCGCCGAGGTCGAGGACCGCATTCGCACCGCCGTCGGTGCGATGAAGGCCTCGATGGGCTCGAACGCGCCGCTGGTCGCCGACCCCGACGAGGTCGCCGAGGAGATCTCGATCGACGCCTAGCCGCGTCGCCACCTCGGAGGAACCGCCATGAGCCTCACGGTCACCTCCGTCGAGAAGCAGGGCAAGGGCGTGGTCGCCGTCGTCATCGACGGCGGTGACCAGCCCGCGCTCCTCCCCATCGAGTCGGTCATCCTCAACCGCGTCCACGAGGGCGCCGAGTTCACCCCTGTGGCGTGGGAGGAGATCCGCGCCGCCGGGGCGCTGCTCCTCGCCACCCGTCGCGGCCTCGAGCTGCTCGCGCGGAAGCCGCGCACCGAGCGCGACCTGCGCGCCGCGCTCGGCGACGACTTCACGCCGGACGACATCGACCGCGCGCTGGAGCGACTGCACGAGCTCGGGATGATCGACGACCGCGCGTGGTCCGGACGTTATGTTGCCTCGCAGCGAGCGCAGTCGCGCGGGCGCTCCCTGCTCCGCAGCGAGCTGCGGCAGCGCGGCGTCCCCGACGAGGTGGTCGGCGACGCCCTCGAGGGCCGCGACGAGCTGGCCGCCGCGATCGAGACGGCGCAGCGCAAGGCGCGCTCCGCACGCGCGGGTGACGACGAGGAGCGCCGCCGTCGTCGCCTCTACGACTTCCTCCGCCGGCGCGGCTTCGCCGACGACATTGCACGCCGCGCGACCGAGTCCGCACTCGCCT
This sequence comes from Chloroflexota bacterium, assembly GCA_947472995.1. GTDB lineage: Bacteria > Chloroflexota > Dehalococcoidia > UBA2979 > UBA2979 > SHYQ01. The sequence continues at coordinate 15,761 of CANJBO010000019.1, read as the reverse complement.
CCATCGACGCCTGAGCGACGCCCCGCCTCGCCGCCGCACCCCGCTCGGACGGTTCGTCGCGCGTGCTACCATCGGACGCAAGGCACCCGCGCGGCAGCGCGCGGCGACCTCTTATGTAACTTCGGTCGATCGCGACGCGGATTACGCGGCGCGGGACCGGTTCCGATCGGAGCTTCACGTGGACTCAATGGTCCTCACTATCGGCGTGGCCGGTCTCGGCCTCCTCGTCGGCGCCGGTGCGGCGTATCTGTTCACCCGCACGGGCGCGAACTCCGTATTGCGGCGCACCGAAGCCGACGCCCGCCGTCTCCGCGAGGAGGCCGAGCACCGCGCGCGCGCGATCGAGCTGGACGCCGAGAAGCGCGCGATCGAGCGGCGCGAGGCGGCCGACGCCCAGGTCCGCGAGGAGCGCCGCGAACTGGCCGCGACCGAGCGTCGCCTGGAGCAGCGCGAAGTCACGATCGAACGCCGCAGCGAGGCCCTCGAGCGCGCCGAGCAGACGACCCGCGACCGCGCGACCGCCCTCGAGCAGAGCGAGCGCGAGACGGACGGGCTCCGCGCGCGCATCCGCACCGACCTCGAGCAGGTCGCGGCGATGACCGCCGACGAGGCGCGCCAGCACCTCCTGGACGAGCTCGACAACGAGCTGCGCGACGAGGCCGCCCGCCGCGTGCGCGCGATGGAGGCCTCCGCGAAGGCCGAGGCCGACTCGCGCTCCCGCAAGGTGCTCGCCACCGTGATGCAGCGCATCACCTCGGACGTCACGGCGGAGACGACGGTCACGGTGGTCCCGATCGCCTCGGACGAGCTGAAGGGCCGCATCATCGGCCGCGAGGGCCGCAACATCCGCGCCTTCGAGGCGGCGACCGGCTGCGACCTGATCATCGACGACACGCCGGAGACGGTGACCGTGTCCGGCTTCGACCCGGTGCGCCGTGAGATCGCGCGTGTCGCGCTTTCACGCCTGATCCAGGACGGCCGCATCCAGCCGACCCGCATCGAGGCCGCCGTCGAGCGCGCCCGCTCCGAGGTCGACGAGATGATCGAGGCCGCCGGGCGGCAGGCGCTGGTCGACGCGGAGATCACCGGGCTGCACCCCGAGATCGTGAAGACCCTCGGCAAGCTGCGCTTCCGCTTCTCGTACGGCCAGAACCAGCTGCGCCACTGCATCGAGACCTCGTGGCTCGCGACGGCGCTGGCGCACGAGCTGGGCGCGAACGTCGAGGTCTGCCGCCTCGGCGGGCTGTTGCACGACCTCGGCAAGGCCGTCGACCGCGAGATGGAGGGCACCCACGCGCGCCTCGGCGCCGACATCGCGCGCCGCTTCGGCGTCTCGCGCGAGGTGGTCCACTGCATCGAGGCGCACCACGAAGAGGTGCGTCCCGAGACGACCGAGGCGTTCATCGTGATCGTCGCCGACGCGATCTCCGGCAGCCGCCCCGGCGCCCGCCGCGAGTCCGCCGACGAGTACGTGCGCCGCCTCGAGTCGCTGGAGGCGATCGCGAACTCGTTCGACGGCGTGGAGCAGGCGTTCGCGGTGCAGGCCGGCCGCGAGGTGCGCATCGTCGTGCGCCCGGAGCAGGTCGACGACCTGGGCGCGAGCCGCCTGGCGCGCGACGTCTCGAAGCGCATCGAAGAGACCATGCAGTACCCCGGCGAGATCCGCGTCACCGTGGTGCGCGAGACGCGCGCCTCGGCCGTCGCGCACTAGCAGCCACCGCGCACATGCCCGGAGATCACCGACGACCTCGATGACCACCGAACCGACCTCGCCCGCAGCGCCGACCATGTGCGCCCGTCACCCCGACGTGGAGACCGCGCTCGCATGCGGCCGCTGCGAGACGCCGATCTGCCCGCGCTGCCTCGTCTACACGCCCGGCGGTGTGCGCTGCCCCGACTGCGCCGCGATCGGCCGGCCGAAGATGTACGTCGTCGGCCCGCTGGACCTCGCGCGCGGCATCGCGACCGCGCTCGTCATCGGCCCGCTGCTCGGGTTCCTCGGCGCGATCGTGTTCAGCCCGCGGCCCTCGGTCGGGCTGTTCTCGCTGCTCATCGCGGCGCTGATCGGCTACGGGGCGGGGTTCGTGACGGGCGAGGCGCTGAACCTCACGACGAGCCGCAAGCGCGGCCGCGAGATGCAGCTGATCGCCGGACTGACGATCGCGATCGCGATGATCGCGCGGTTCGTCATCGCCGGTGTCTCGCCGGAGTTCCTCGTGCGCGACATCTCGGGTCTCGTGATGGCACTGATCGCGGTCAGCGTGGCGACCAGCCGGCTGCGCTGATCGAGGCTGCTGCGAGGCGCGCGGCGCGCTGCTAGCGCATGCGGTCGATGACGGTCAGCACCCCGAGCAGGCCGAGGCACACCGTGACCACGCCCGCGATCCGCTTCAACTCCGCCGCGAGGTAGGGCGCCTGCCGGAGCACGTTCTCCGTGACGCGACGCGACTCCGCGCTCTGGCGGCGGGTCGTCACCGCGGCATCCTCGACCGCCGGCGCGCCCTCGTAGGTCGGGCGGGGCGGCAGCGATCGACGCGTGAGCTGGCGGCGCGGGGTACCGGGCATGAGTCCTCCGAGATCACTGTCCGAGGCCAGTGTAGGCACCTCGCCGCCTCGAAGCGAACCACACGCCGCGGGAGGGCCGAAAGCCGCTCATTGACCCCACATGGAGGCGCCGGTAACGTAGCACTCGGTTGTGGCCCCGTAGTGTAGCGGCCTAACACGCCACCCTGTCACGGTGGAGACCGGCGGTTCGAATCCGCTCGGGGTCGCCATAACCCGCTCGACGATTGCGTCCGACACGCCGCCTTCAGGGCGGCGTCGTTGTTCCTCGACTTCGACGAGCGCCGTCAGTCGCCGACATCAGCACTCCCCCGGCGGCTGGCGAGTGCGCCCGCATCCGCGCCGGAGTTCGTTCCTGCGTGCACACACCCGTCATTACACACGTGGTATACCCATGTCGCGTCGTCATCACGTTCGTGTTGACGGTCACAGGCGCCCTCGCCTGTTGGGCGCCTCTAGCGAGAGGGAACCCACGATGTCCGACTCCAACTACTGGCAGAGCGTGACGACCAGACGCGGACTGGGGCGCAGGGCGTTCCTGCGCTCCGCCGCGGTCACCGGCGCGGGGGCAGCCGCGTTCCTCGCCGGCTGTCGCAGCAGCACCACCACCACGCCCGCCGGGGGGAGCGCTGCGGGGCCGGCGGGCTCAGCGTCCGCGCTGTTCGCGGTGCCCGAGGGCAAGTACGGCGGGACGATCGCCGAGGCGTTCAGCTACGAGCCCACCGGCTGGGACCCGCAGGCCTCGGTCGGCGCCGGATCGGGCGCGATCATCGAGGCCTCGAGCATCAAGCTCGTGCGGCACGACTACCGCCGCACGCCGCCGTTCAAGAACGGCGCGGAGACGATGCTGCTCCCCGAGCTCGCCGAGAAGTGGGAGAACCCGGACCCGCTGACCTACAACTTCACGCTCCGCTCCGGCATCAACTGGCCGGACCAAGACCCGATGAAGGGCCGCCCGATCACGGCGAAGGACGTGGCCTACACGTTCAAGCACGCGAAGACGCCCGAAGCCGTGGTGCAGTCGTATGTGTTCGACCCGATCAACTCCGTCACGGCGATCGACGACAAGACCGTCCAGTTCAAGCTGAAGACGCCGAACTGGCTGTTCCCGAACACCATGAACACGTACAGCTCGATGATCATCCCCGACGGGATCTACGAGTGGACCGGTCCCGGGGCGTGGAGCTCCGACAAGTCGCGCGGCGGCGGCCCGTGGATCCTCGATGAGTACCAGCCCGGCTCGTTCGCGAGCTACAAGCCGAACCCGGCGTACAAGAAGGTGTTCGGCGTCCCCTACGCGGACAAGCTGATCCTCAAGATCCTGATCGGGCAGACGCCGCAGCTGCAGGCGTTCGTCGGCAAGCAGATCTTCAAGTTGAGCATCCCGCCGGGCCAGCTCGATGCGATCAAGAAGAGCCGCCCTGACATCAAGACGAACCTCGACGTCTACGCGGCCAGCAACACGAACGCGCTGTTCTCGAACACGCAGGACAAGCCGTTCGACGACATCCGCGTGCGTCGCGCGATCTCCATGTCGGTGGACCGCGACGGCTGGGGCAAGGCGCTCCAGGCGCCGTACAAGCTGGAGAGCGGTCCGATCACGTGGGGCTACGAGGACTGGAAGCACGACCTGCCGAAGATGCCGGCCGACGTGAACCAGTGGGCCAAGTACAACCCGGACGAGGCGGCCAAGCTCATGCAGGCCGCCGGCATCTCGAAGTCGAACGAGTACACGATCCACATGTACCCGTACAACGAGACCTACACGCCCGAGGCGACGTTCCTGATCAACTCGCTGCAGAAGGTCGGGATGACGGCGAAGCTGAAGGTCTACGACTACAACAACTGGATCGCGAACGTCTACTACAGCCTGAACCCGAAGGCGTACAGCGGCATGCTGTACGGCCCGGACAACCTGGACCGGATCCAGCAGCAGCTGTTCGACCGGTACAGCAAGACCTCCAACCGCAACCACGCCTTCATCGTCGACAACGAGATGGAGAAGTGGCTGCCGGAGTTCTCGGCGGCGAAGGGGCCGGACGAGGCGAAGGTCGTCAGCAACAAGATCCAGCAGCGGTCGGTCGACCAGGCGTACGCCGCTTACCGCCCGCAGCCGACCTCGCCGCTGGCCTGGGACCCCAGCGTCCAGAACTACGAGGGGCAGACCGAGTTCTCCTACCAGAGCTCGTTCCGCATGGCCTTCCTCTGGATGAACTAGCGACGTCCGGCCCCGGCTGAACGCGCATCGCAACGCCGCCCCTCACCGGGCGGCGTTGTCGCATCCCTGGAGCGATCGAGGCGACGCGTCCGTTGACAGCGTGCGGCGCTGCCGTACGATCCGGCTCGTAGTCATCGATAACGTCCATTATCAGACGCATGGCCTCCCACCTGCATCAAGAATCCGAGGTGTTCCCGTGAGTGGCGAAAACTCGAACGTGTGGACCAGTGTGCGCCGCGTGAGCCGGCGCGGCGTGATCAGGGGCGGGGTCGTCTTCGGCGCCGGCCTCGGCGCGGCGCTGCTCGGGTGCAGCGCGGGGGCGCCGCCGAGGGCCGCGCCCGCGGGCGGCAGCGCGACCACCGCCGGCGGCGTCGCCACGGGGAAGCCCGGCGTCCCCGTCGTGAACGGCACGCCGAAGGACGGCGGCACGTGGACCTCGGCGATCCCGTCGACGGACGTCGAGCACGACATGCACTCGGCGGCCAGCGCCTCCGTCTGGCACCACATCAGCGAGCGCGCGCTGAACCCCGACCCGTGGACGAACGAGATCCAGGCGAACATCGTCGAGAAGTGGGAGATGCCGGACACGACGCACGTCGTGATGCACGTCCGGAAGGGCGTGAAGATCCACAACAAGCCGCCCTGGAACGGGCGCGACTTCGACGCGGACGACCTCGCCTTCAACATCAACCGGATCATGGGGACGACCGCGACCGCCGAGGGCCTGCCGAAGGCGTACTTCCGGCGAGCGGACATCCTCGCCGGAATGGACAAGATCGAGGTCGTGGACAAGAACATCGTCCGCATGACGCTGGCGAAGCCGTCGAGCTCGTTCATGTCGGGGTTCGTCGACTGGCGCATGACCCTGATGCCGAAGGGGATCGTGGAGGTCGGCTTCAAGGACCCAATGAAGTTCGCCGGCATGGGCGCCTTCCAGCTGTCGGAGTTCGTGCCCGATGCGCGCGAGGTCTTCACGAAGGCCCCGGGCTACTGGCGACAGGGCGAGCCGCACTTCGACAAGGTCGTGCGCACCGTGGTCGCGGACGGTGCGGGCCAGATCGCCGGGTTCATCTCGAAGCAGTTCGACACGCTCAACGTCGGCTCGCAGCAGGACCTCAACACGGTGAAGGGCGCGCGGGCCGACGCGAACCTCTACGCGACGCCCGGCATCCTCACGCTGTACCTGCGGCCGCACATGGACGCGCCGATGTTCAAGGACTTCCGCGTGCGCAAGGCGCTGCAGCTCTCGATCAACTTCCAGGAGATCGGCGAAGCGCTGTACGGATCGGACTGGGGCGTTACCGGGCCGCTGTTCCCGGGCTTCCCCGACGCGTGGGGCGTCGACAAGGTGAAGACGCTGCCGGGGATCAACCCTGCGACGAAGGCGAAGGACATCGCGGACGCGGTGAAGATGATGACGGCGGCCGGCCACGACAAGGGCAGCGGCATCTCCTTCGAGATCCAGAATGGCCCGGCGCGCATCCCGCAGAAGGAGAACGCGCTGCGCTTCCAGTCGCAGATGCAGAAGCTCTTCCCCGAGATGAAGATGAGCGTGAAGGTGATCGGCGACGCGGCGGCCTGGGCGAAGGTCCAGACCTCGAAGAGCTTCGAGATGATCACGTTCGCCAGCAACGCGCAGGGGACCGCGACGCTCGACGCGACGACGCACTTCCACAGCAAGGGCGGCCGCAACTACGGCAACTTCGTCAACGCCGAGGCAGACGCGCTGCTGGACAAGGCTGCCGTCACGCTCGACCTGAAGGAGCGGACGGCGATCCTCGACACGCTGCAGACGAAGCTGCAGGACGAGTGGATGCCGATGATCATGCTGCACATCGAAACGAAGTGGGACTTCGTGCAGCCCAACGTCGGCGGCTTCGACAAGGTGTCGGGCCCGTTCGGCATCGGGTTGCCGTACCACCGGCTCGGCGGCGTCTACCGCGTGTAGGCCGCTCTCCTCGCACTCGCGAGGACACGCCGGAACGATCGCGCACGCCGCCCGCGGGGGCGGCGTGTTCGTGTCTCGGACACGATGCACGGACCTCGATGCCCCGCGTCGATGATCGAGGCTGCGCGCCTCGACCTCACGTCGCGAGCGGTCCGGATCGCCGCGCGGCTCGGGGCAAAGAAAAAGAGCCGAGGGCGATGCCCCCGGCTCTCTTCCGGAACTGATGCAGCAGTTAGCTGCGGCGGGTGGCGCGGTAGCCGGCCAGCGTCAGCGCGGCAGCGCCGATCACGAGGCCGAGGACCAGCACGTTCGACGTCGAGGCCATCGAGTCAAGGCCGGCGTTGCCGGTCTTGCCGGCGGCCGGAGCCGCAGCGGTGGCTGACGCAGTCGCCTTCGGCGCAGCGGCGGTGGCCGTCGCGGTCGGCGTCTGGGCCGACACACTGGAGGTCAGAGCCGTGAAGGTGAACAGAGTCACAGCCACGACGCCCACAGCCAGCAGGATCGCCCGTCGTTCAATCAGGTTCCGCAATTGGTTCCCCCCAATGTGCAGCAGGCACCCGGTGGTCAGGTGCTCAATGAGCCGGAGAGTAGCACGAGACGACCGGCTCGTGTTGAAAAGTCGTCAGGGAGACAGCGTATTCTGCAATACGTTCGCGCTACGGGCGCGCCAGCGCCTCGTCGAGGACGAGCGGGCGGGTCAGGTCGACGCCGGGGAGCAGCCAGTCGAGGAGGCGCGCGAGCTGCTCCCCGATCTCGGGGGCGAGGCCCGCCCCCGGGTGGCGCACCGTCGAGGTGTCGATGAGCCCTCGTCGGCGCAGGATCTCCTTGCGGATGGCCGTGCCGGGCTGCTGCTCGAACACGATCAGCGGCAGGAAGCGGGCGTAGATGCGGCGGACGGCGTCGAGGTCGCCGCGGCGGTGTGCCTCGACCATCGCGATCAGCACCTCCGGGAATGCAAAGCCGGTGTTGAAGCCCTCGGAGCCCTGTTCGAGGTCGAAGAGGCCGTAGAGCGCACCGAGGCCCGTCAGGATCGGGAACGGGCGGTCGAGGCCTCGGCGGAGCGCGGCGACGCGCTGCGGGGTCGGGACGCCCTCCTCCTTCATGCACACGATCTGCGGCACGCTGGACAGCAGCCGCAGCAGCACCGGCACCGCCATGTGCACCTGCGTCGACGCGGGATGGTCCTGAGCGACGATCGGGATCGAGGTCGCGGCCGCGACGCGGCCGAAGTAGTCGATGACGCGCTCGTCGCTCGGGATCGGCTCGTAGGACGGCGCGATCATCACCGCCGCGGCGCCGAGGTCCTGCGCCATCTGCGTGAGGTCGATGGTCGCGTTCGTGCCCGTGTGGCTGGTGCCGACGATCACCGGCATCGCACCGGCCGCCGCGACGGACGTCTCGATGATCCGCTCCCGGTCGCGGTCGCTCATCCGGTTCGACTCGCCGAGGACGCCGAGCACGGTGATCCCGTTCGCGCCGACCGCGGCCATGAACTCCACCTGCCGGCGCATCGACTCCAGGTCCAGCGTCTCGTCCGGGTGGAACGGCGTCGCGAGGATCGGGAAGACGCCGCGAAAGTCGATGTCACGCGTGGTCATGGGGGGCCTCGATTGGTGGGACGGCGGGATGCGTCGAGTCTACCGTCCGAGGGGAGGCGGTGGGAGTGACGCCGGCGCGGCGGCGGCCTCGAGGGCCTCGCCCACGGCCAGCGCGACCGCGTCCTGCCACGGCCGCGCGACGACCTGGACGCCGATCGGCAGCGCCTCCGCCCGGCCGAACGGGACGACGACCACCGGCTGGCCGGTCAGGCTGTACGGCAGCGTGTAGAGGTACTGCTCCATCCCCCAGCCCTCGTGCGGCGGGGCAGGCGTGGCGGCGACCGGCGCGAGGAGCACGTCGTAGCGGCGCATGAACGCCAGCATGTCGCGCGTGAACCGCTCCCACTCGAACCGCGCGCGCTCGATCTGCTCGCCGGCGAGCACGCTCGCCCGGGGCGGCCGCCATTCGTCGAACGACGCCGACTGCACGCCGGCCCAGTACGCCTCCGTGATCGGCAGCGCCTCCTCGAGGCGGGGCGGGGCCACCGCCTCGACGGTGCAGCCGAGGCCGGCGAGCGTCCGCGCCGCGCGCTCGACCGTCGCGACGGTGTCCGCGGTCGGAACAGCGCCGGGCGTCGCGGTGTACCACCCGACGCGCAGCGTCTCCAGTCGCACCTCGGCGGGATCGCCGATCGGCACGGGGACGCTGCCGGGATCGCCCGCGTCCGCCCCGGCGATCACGCGCAGCGCGACGGCGAGGTCGCCGACCGAGCGCGCCATGGGGCCGATCGTCGTCCGCGGATCGCTCATGTGGCCGATGCGCGGGAAGTGCCCGGTGTTCGGCACGAGGCCGGTGGTCGGCTTCAGCCCGGCGATGCCACAGCAGTGCGCCGGCCAGCGGATGCTCCCACCGGAGTCGCTGCCGAGGCCGAGCGGCGAACCGCCCGCCGCGATGATCGCCGCCTCGCCGCTGCTGCTGCCACCGGGCGTGAGCGCCTCGTCGTGCGGGTTGTTCGGGCGCGCGTAGACCGGCGCGCCCTGCCCGACATTCGTCTTGCCGAGGAGCACGGCGCCGGCGGCGCGCATCCGCGCCACGACTACGGCATCCTCGTGCGGCCGGTACGAGGCGCGCGCGGGGTCACCGGCGGCGCAGATCAGCCCCGCCGTCTCGATCCAGTCCTTCACCGTGAACGGCACGCCGAGCAGCGGAGCGGTCGATCCGTGGCGGAGCGCCTCGTCGGCGGCGTGCGCCTGCGCCAGCGCGTCGGGCCCGATCTGCACGACGGCGTTCAGCCGCCCGTTCACCGCCTCGATCCGATCGAGGTGCGCCCGCGCAACCTCGACAGCTGTCACGCGGCGATCGCGGATCGCTTGCGCGAGGTCGCGTGCGGTCATCGAACAGAGTGCCTCGTGCGTCATCGTCTCGCTCCCGACTCGGAGGCGACTGTAGTCACGGCGGATGGCGCGCGAGTTTCTGCGATGTGTCGCGCTAGAGCGTGGCCGTCCCCACGCTGTTGATCGCGGGGAAGAGCGGCTCCGCCTGCCGCCACGAATCGCCCTCGTCGGCGCTGTGGAACAGCTGACCGGTGTTGGTGCCGACGTAGACCCCGGCGGGCTGCAGCGCGTCCGACGCCATCGCGTCGCGCAGCACGTTCACCCAGGCGTCGTCCGGCAGGCCCGAGGTGAGCCGCTCCCACGTCCGCCCCTGGTCACGCGAGCGGTGTACCGCCATCTGCCCGTCGGGCATCCAGTGCTGGAACGAGCTGACGGCAGGGCAGACCCAGACGGTGTCCGGGTCGTTGGGGTGGATCGTCATGCCGAGGCCCCACTCCGACGGCAGCCCCTCGGTGACCTCGATCCAGTGGTCGGCGCCGTCATCGGAGCGATACACGCCGCAGTGGTTCTGCTGCTACAGGCGTCGAGGCTCCGACGGGTTGAGCACCACCTTGTGGACGCACTGTCCGTACTCGGGGTAGCTCGCCTCCTCGCCCGGCATGAAGTCGGCGCGGGTGCCGCGGTTCGCCGTGTGCCAGGTCGCGCCGCCGTCCGTGGTGCGGAACACCCCGGCTGCCGAGATCGCGACGTAGATGCGGTCGAGGTCGTCCGGGTCGAGGACGATCGTGTGCAGGATGAGCCCGCCCGCTCCCGGCTGCCATTCCGCGCGCGAGGGGTGCTGGCTCAGTGACTCGATGTAGGTCCAGGTGTGGCCGTCGTCCGTGCTCTTGAACAGCGCGGCCGGCTCGACGCCCGCGTACAGGACACCGGGCTCGGCGGCGCGCCCCGGCGTGACGTTCCAGATGCGCTCAAGCTTGCTCCCGCTGTCGACGGGGAACGCGAGGCTCGATCCTGCCTCGTCCCACGTGTGGCCGAGGTCGGTGCTGCGATGGATGCGCGATCCGAACCACGGGTCGCCGACGGCGGCGAACAGCGTGCCGGTGCGCGCGTCGAACGCCATGTTCATCACGTTCTGGCCCTCGAGGTACGGGCCGCGCACGGTCCAGTCGCGGCGCGCCGCGGCGCTCTCCATGATGAACGCGCCCTTGCGCGTCCCGACCAGCACCAGCACCTGCTCTGCCATCGCCATGCTCCTCCACCCGCGCTCTCACGAGACGCCTCGATGGTACCGGAGGGACGAGGCGTCTCGGTCTACCGGAACGCGGCGACGATCGAGACGATGCCGGTGAACACCAGCAGCCCCATCGAGAGGATGCGGAACCAGCGCGGCGACAGCCTCGGACGGATCAGGCGACCGCCGACGACGGCGATCACGATCGCGGGCAGCCCGGCGAGCGAGTGCACCACCATCTCGCCGGTGAAGACACCCGTCACCGCCGCGAACGCTGCGCCCGTCACCCCGGTCAGAGCGAAGAAGGCGAGCAGCCGGCGGCGGATCTCCACCATCGAGGCGCCCCGCCAGTGCTCGTACAGCACGACCGGCGGGCCGCCCATGCTCGTCGCGCCGCGCAGCAGCCCGGACAGCACCCCGACGCCGAGGACGAGCGGCAGCGGCTCGCTGCGCTCGTGCGCGGGATGTGGCGTGGCGACGGTGCCGACGACCGCGATGAGCACCGATACGCCAATCCCGATGCGCAACAGCTGGTCGTCCGCGACCGTCAGCACGTAGACCCCGAGGGGCGTGACGACGGTCGCGGCGAGGAACATCGGCAAGATCACGCGGAACGGCGCGCGCGGACGGTCGCCGATGTACAGCGCCAGCGAGAGCGACATGCTGAGCAGCAGGGAGAGTGCGATCGCGTCGCGCGCCGGCATCGCGAGCGAGAGGAGCGGCGTGAACAGCACGGCGAAGCCGAAGCCGACCGCGGCCTGCATGAGCGCCGCGAACGCGGAGACCAGGAACACGATCAGGAATTCCACGCGGCCCCCTCGACGAAGAGCATGAAGGCCGCGGTCACCTGTGTCCCACGGACGAGGCGGTCGCTACGCGGTGGGCACCGGCTGACCCCAGCCCATCGCCTCCGCCTTCGAGCGAGACGGCTTATCGAGCAGCGGCACGAGCGCGATCATCAGGTTGTGGATGTCGGCGCGCCACATCCCTCGAGGCGTGACCTCCAGGTGCGCGTCCTTCAGGCCTCGCGCGGTCGCCGGCGTCGCCATCAGCAGGTTGCGGTCGCGCGCGTTCTTCCCGTTCGCCTTGCACCAGGCGTCGAAGTCCGCCGCGTTGAGCGCGATCACCGCCGTCACGCGTCGGTTCTCGCCGCCCGCCGCGGCGCCACCGGCCGTCGAGTAGGAGTCGCGCTGCACCGCCGAGTCGATCTGCTTCTGGGTCGGTCCGGGCATGCATCCACCTCCGCGCGCTGCGGCCGCGAGGTCGGCCGTCACCTCGACTGTACCCGCTGACGCGCCTCGATGCGTCGAGTTCCCCCAACGCCACGCGGGCGCGCTACCGTGGCGCGGCGTCGAGGAGCAAGCGGAGAGGCAGACACGTGAAGACCTACCTGAAGGAACGGCTGTACGACCCGAAGTCGCGGCTGATGGGCATGTTCATCAAGCTGCCGTCGACCGAGACGATCGAGATGATCGCGTACGCCGGGTGCGACTTCGTGATCATCGACATGGAGCACGCGCCGTACAACATCGAGACGGTCTACCAGCTGAGCGTGGTCGCCGATCTGCACGACATGGCGTGCCTCGTGCGGCTGCCGGGGCACAACATGGGCGTCGCGACGCAGATGCTCGATGCCGGCGTCGCGGGCATCCTCGTGCCGCACTGCTCGCCGTATGACGAGGCGAAGACGCTGATCGAGTCGATGGTGTTCCCGCCGCACGGCGGGCGCGGCGCGGGCGGCGGGCAGCGCGCCGGCCGCTGGGGCTTCGGCCCCCGCGAGGGCTACCGCGACTCCGGTGACACCGGCGTCGTGCGCGTGCCGATGATCGAGGACCCGGAAGCCATCGAGGACATCGACCGCATCCTGGGCATCCACGGCGTGGACGCGATCTTCATCGGGCAGGGCGACCTGACGCAGACGCTGGGCGCGGGCAACCCGCGCATCCAGGAGCTGGTGCAGACGGCGCTCGGCGCGGCGAACGCGAAGGGCATCCCGGCGTGCACGACGGCGACCGCCGCCGACCTGGAGTCGCGGTTCACGCAGGGCTTCAAGTGGCTCACCGTCGGCAACGACACCGGCCTCTTCGCGCGCGCCGTGGAGGAGAACTTCAAGACGGTGAAGGCGATCGTCGACGGCCTGAAGCGCTAGCCGCGCGCCTCGACGACGCGGGATCGCTCTCCGCGCCATCGAGGAGATTGCGTCGGGCGGCCATCCCCCTGCCCCCTTCCCGCACACGAAGTCAATAACACACTTGAGGAAGAGGGCAGACAGAGGTGCCGCGGGCTTCTGAGTTACGCTCCGATCGCCTCAGCCACGGCCGCCCAGCCCCGTCCGGGTACCGCTAGGCGCAGGTGGCAACCGCTCACTCCGGGAATCGCACACAGTCTGCCAATCGACGCGCGCGCAAAGCTCGAGACGTGGGGAGATCGGTCCGCAGCTGGAACCGGGACGCGGGTGGTCATTGCCTACATGAGCAACGACTGGCAGCATCCCCTCTTCGACTCGGACAGGTGATCCCAAAATGGTGCCAATTGCTCACGAGACTGGACACGAGAAGACCCGGCAAATGGCCGGGCCAGATTCGATTCGTTGGTGCCCTCAAAGGGGAGTCGAACGGTTCCTCTTCTGAGCCTGCCCCGGTTTCCCGAGCGGCCCCGGCGTAGTCAGCACCATCGCCACGATCGCGGAATAGGCGCTGGGAAGCCGAACGTCTACGGAATGGATCACTCGATACCGCCGAGCTAGCCGCGCCGGATCCCGACATTGCCAAACGAGCCCTCGTTGTTCGGCGCGAGTGCGTTGAGCTTGTGCGTGACGCGGCTCAAATCCGCGGTATTCCCGCGTTCAATCGCGCGGGAACCCTCCTGCATTAGCACCTGAGCGGTTCCAGGTTCGCTCCACGCAATCGGCGCGGCGCACAGGTATTCGAACCATTCCTTCCAGAACCAGGGTTGGCTGGATAGAACCTCGAACCGAAGTCTGACGATCTCCCTCTCCACTTGCTCAACCCGAGAGATGTCGCCCGATTCGGCTGCGCGATTGATTTCGGACGCGTGAACCTGCAATCTCCGCTCCTGCGATTCCGACCCGTTAGCCAGAACCACTGGACTCGCTGCTGCCAACTCCGCGCGCGCCTCGGAAACCGCACGGGGGAAGTCGCCACGTTCGTCGATGTCGTCAAGATGACTCTGAAGTTCCTTCAGGCTCATCAGCGCCTTCTGAGTGGTGCCGGCGTCACCGCTGGAAACCGCGGACACCTCACTTGCGACCTGCTCAATCCTCTGCCGAAGCGCCACAACCTCCCCAGTATCAAGGAGCGGCAGAGCCTCCTCTAGGCGTTGACGCTCGTGCAGCAACTCCACCGTGAGATCGGAAGGCGTGATCTCCTCCGATGTCATCTGGGTCTCGATATCGAAGAATTGATCCGTTGACGGCAAGTGCACTTGCGCGCGGACGGTTCTCGATTGGGAGATCTGGATGTGCACTTCCACGGGTGACCCTGCGGGAATGAGGCGAGGCACGACTGAACTGGAGATGTCGATGCGACCGACTTGCCGATTGCGATCGGGACGACGTGATTCGCCCTCAACTAGATGAACGCTGATTACGTCGGGCTCACCGTCAGGATCGAGGGCGCGGGTGGTCCTGAACGGGACCCTGCGCTCTACTGGCAGCCCAGTACCCTTCGCAATCAACCACTCAACAATGCGGTTTCCGAATCCCTCCTCAATCACGACTCCCACCGAATGCGAAATCGGAGCAGCGGCGGCGGTTAGTCCTCTGTGTACCGAGAATGAGCGAGGGCTTATCGGAAGGTCGGCACCGAACATATTCAACACGCGGACACTGAATTCATTCTTGCCGCGGTTGAGAAGTGGAACGCGTGTCACACAGGCACCATTGATCAACGGGATCTGTCCGGACTCCCATCCAGACGAAGACACCATTAGCACTGATGCATCCGGTGCGGACACGCGGCATCCCAGGGCCGTTTCGTCGTCCTCTGTAACCGCGGCGTGCTGCAAACTGATCGTGTGCTGTGTCCCGCTACGATCGGTCGGCGTAGGCTCCCCGCGAGCGATGATGTCAAGCGACTGCGTACCGGCATACAGTGCCGCACCCTCCGCAACAGCGGTAAGCGGATGAGCCCGCGTGTTGAGCGCGAGACCAAGTTGACTCTGCAACTGCTGCCTCACAAACGGCATCAGCGTCGGGCCACCGACGAGCATGACTTCACTCGGCGTCGTTCCGGCGTTCCGAGCGAACAGCCTGCGGCACAGTTCGATTGTGCGATCGATCAGGGGCCGGGCGATGGATTCGAGATCCTCACGGCTCACAGAAATATCAGTCGCAATTTCCTGTCCCGCATCGTCTGCGAGGAGCCCGCGGTCAGACTCCAAAGTGACGGTTGCGGAATCCGAAGCGGAAAGAGCAATCTTCGCGGTCTCGGCAGCGGCCTTCAGCATTGCGCGTTCTCGGCCCCGACCCCCATCCGCTTGCCGGAAGCTCTCCACCTGCCAGCGTTCAGCAAGGCGTGGAATCAAGATTCGTTCGACAATCAGCCAGTCAATGTCCTTCCCGCCGAGGTGATTGTCTCCTTCGTGGTCGAGAACGGTGATCTGCCCGGCACGAACGCCGACCAACGCGAGGTCAAAGGTTCCCCCACCGAGGTCATAGACAAGCCAAGTCCCGTCAAGACGCTCCGCCGAATAACCGTATGCGAGCGCAGCCGCGACCGGCTCCTGAAGCAGCGGTGCTTGGCGCAACCCAGCCAACTCTGCCGCTGTCTGGGTCGCGGCGCATTGTGCCAGATCGAAGGCCGCAGGGACGGTGATAACCGCTGCGGATGGCGAGAAGCCGAACTGCTGCTGCACGTAGCCTAGGAGCACCTTGAGGACTTCGGCGGACAATTGCGGCGATGTCATTCG
>CANJBO010000018.1 GCA_947472995.1 Chloroflexota bacterium | reverse complement strand
GCGCGCACGTAGTAGTGGATGTCATCGAAGTCGATGGCATTCAGGACCTCGGGGCTGCCGGCCCACGAGGGGTTCTTCATCTGGAGGAACTGCTGGTACGCGTCGAGACGGTTCTCGAGCATCCACGCCGGCTCGCCCTTCATCGCGGACATGCCGCGGATGACGTCCTCGTTCAGGCCCTTCTCGGCCATGAACAGCGGCTTCTCGTCGTCGTGGAAGCCCCATTTGTACTCGCCGACGGCGTCGCGTGCGTTCGGGTTCACGGTGGTCATGCGGACACCTCCTGAGCGAGACCCAGTTCCTTGAGGATCGGGTCGTAGCCCTCGCTCTCGATCTGCTTCGCCAGCGACGCGTCACCCGAGCGGACGATGCGGCCCGCCACCAGGATGTGCACGAAGTCGGGGTGGATGTAGTTGAGGATGCGCTCGTAGTGCGTGATCAGCAGGATCCCCTGCTCTGGCCGCCGCAGCGCGTTCACGCCCTCCGACACGGTCCGCAGCGCGTCCACGTCGAGGCCGGAGTCGGTCTCGTCGAGGATCGCGAGGTCGGGCTTCAGCAGGCCCATCTGCAGGATCTCGGCGCGCTTCTTCTCGCCGCCGGAGAAGCCGTCGTTCACGTAGCGGCGCGCGAACTCCTCGCCCATCTTCAGCTTGGCGAGGGTCTCGCGGAGCTCGCCCAGGAACTCGCGGGCCGGGACCTCCTCGCCGCGACGGGCCTTCAGCGCCTCGCGCATGAAGTTGACCATCGTGACGCCGGGGATCGTGGTCGGGTACTGGAACGAGAGGAAGATGCCTCGACGCGCCCGCTCGTCCGCGGGGAGCGCCGTGATGTCCTCGCCCTTGAACAGGATCTGGCCGCTGTCCACGATGTACGTGGGGCTGCCCGCGATCGCGCTGGAGAGCGTGCTCTTCCCGGAGCCGTTCGGCCCCATGATCGTGTGCACCTCGCCCGGGCGGATCACCAGGTCGATGCCCTTGATGATCTGGATGTCGGGCTTCTCGGTGATGCTGACCTTCAGGTCACGAATCTCCAGGATTGGTTCACTCATCGCGCGGGTGTGCCCTTCATCTCAAGGACCGGCAGCAGGCTTTCCCCGACCGCCGATCCCTCTCCGTGTGTTGGCCGGTCGCCCTTGGCGACCAGGTACTCGCAGGCGACGCCACCGCCTGCGACCGTCATGACCTGCTCCACCGGCGCCCCGAGCAGCAGCTCGATGGCGCGACGGTCCGCGGCGCAGCAGGCGTGGTTCTCGCTCGCCGTGGTGCGGTACGGACAGGTGGTGTTCCGCAGGCGGAAGAACTCGCCGGCGTCCTCCACCTCCTGCAGGATGCCCTCGCCCGAGAGCGCGACCGTCACCTCGTACACGCGCTGGCTGAGCGAGTCGCCCCGCACCTCCGACGCATGCTCGCGCGCGACGGACTCCGCCACGCGGTCGAACAGCCGGTCGAGCACCGCGCGGCCGTCCTGCCCGCCGATCTCGTCCGTGCTCAACGTGGCGAGCGCCGGGGAGAGGCGGCCGAGCAGCCGCTGGTAGTGGTTCGAGGAGGTGCGCTCCTCGCCTGCCTGGGACAGAGCGTAACGGGTGGTCGGGCGTCCGCGCGATTGCCGCACGAGGTGCGACACGACGAGCCCGTCGGCGACCATGAGGTCCATGTGCCGCCGGATCGACCCCGGAGAGACGCCGATCTCATCCGCAAGCTCCGCCACGGAGCGCTCACCGCGCTCGTGCAGAATGCGGACGACCTCGTCCCGGGTTCGTTCCATCAACTATCCCCCACCACTTCTCTTGCCCCCCGAGGTTAGGCCCCGCCACCGGCCAATGTCAACGTTTTTTGCATGTTATTGAATGTAATTACGCCACCGTAACGATCGGACTAAGCCGAGCCAACATCCATGACCTCATCGACACACCGTCGAGGTACCCTGCGGTGCCGGCGAGGAGGTTCCAGTGCAGCGCATCCAGGTCATGGGCACGTCCGGCAGCGGGAAGAGCACCGTCGGGCTGCGGCTGGCCGAGGCGTTCGGCGCGCCGCACGTCGAGCTCGACGCGATCAACTGGCTGCCCGGCTGGACGGAGCGCGACCACGAGGGCTTCCGAGCCCTCGTCGCCGAAGCGACCGCGGGCGACCGCTGGGTCGTCAGCGGCAACTACCTGAGCCGAATGCACGACATCCTCTGGGGCCGCGCGGACACGGTGATCTGGCTCGACCTGCCGCTGCACCTCACGATCTACCGCCAACTCACCCGCTCATGGCGTCGGTGGCGCTCGAACGAACTGCTCTGGGGCACGAACTACGAGCGCTTCTTCCCGCAGCTGAAGGTCTGGGACCCGAACTCGCTGCCCGGCTTCGCCATCCGCAACCGCCCGAAGCAGCGGCGCATGCTGATCGAGGCGATGGCCGATCCGCGGTGGGCGCACATCCGCTTCGTCCGTCTCACCTCGCAGCGCGAGATCGACCGCTTCGTCGCCTCGCTGCTCGCGAGCGCCTCGCAGCGTCCGAGCGAGCCCGTCGAGGATCGCGCCTGATGGCCGCGCGGGTGCGCTTCTCGCTCGCGAAGGCGTCGCGGCACCTCGCCGCGGCCGACCCGGTGCTCGCCGCGCTGATCGAGGCGCACGGCCCGTACACGCCGCGACCGGCGATGGACCACTACGACTCGCTGCTCCGCACGATCCTGTTCCAGCAGCTCGCGGGGGCCGCGGCGCGCACCATCCAGCGGCGATGGCTCGCGCTCTACGGCGACGGGCCAGCGGGGGGCGAGGGCCGCTACCCCACGCCGGCCGAGCTGCTCGCGACCAGCGACGAGGCGTTTCGCGGCGCGGGCGTGTCGCGCCAGAAGGCGGGCTACATGCGCGACCTCGCCGCGCATGTGGTCGCGGGCGACCTCGACCTCACGGCGCTCGACGCGCTCCCGGACGACGAGGTGACGCGGCGGCTGGTCGCCGTGAAGGGGCTGGGCGAGTGGTCGGCGCACATGTTCCTGATGTTCCAGCTCGGCCGGCCCGACGTGCTGCCGACCGGCGACTTCGGCGTGCGCGCCGGCATGCGCATCGCCTACGGCCTCGCCGCCCCGCCGACGCCCGCCGAGGCGCGCGCGATCGGGGAGCGCTGGGCGCCGTACCGCTCCGTGGGCGCGTGGTACATGTGGCGCGCGGTGGACGGCGGGGCGTAGCGCCGAGGGGGCAGCGCGGGAGCCCCAGCCGCGGCGCACTCCTATACTTGTGGCTCTGGACATTCCTCGCAGGCCTCGGCGCCCGCCTCGCGCGCGTCCGGCCGCGTGCGCGCCGAGCGAAGGGACGCTGATGCGGATCGTGCTGTTCGGGCAGTCGACGTTCGGGAAGGACGTCTTCGAGGCGCTGGTCGCGGCCGGCGAGGAGGTCGTGGGTGTGTCCACGCCCCACCCGGGCGCGCGCCCCGACCCGCTGTTCGAGGCGGCCAGCATCGCCGGCGTCCCCGTGATCGAGACACCCGCCCTGCGGCAGGACGAGCCGTTCGAGCGCTTCGTGTCGCTGCGGCCCGAGCTCCTCGTCTTCGCGCTGGTCACCGACATCGTGCGGAAGCGCGTTCTGGACGCGGCGACGCACGGCGCGATCCAGTTCCACCCCTCGCTGCTGCCGCAGCACCGCGGGCGCACCGCGATGAACTGGTCGATCATCTCCGGCGCCGAGCGCACCGGCCTGACCATCTTCTGGGTCGACGAGGGCATCGACACCGGCCCGATCCTGCTCCAGCGCGAGGTCGCCATCGACCCCGCCGACAGCGTCGGCACGCTCTACTACGACCACCTGCACCCGCTGGGCGTGGAGGCGCTCGTCGAGGCGACGCGCCTCGTACGGGAGGGGACGGCGCCGCGGCTGCCGCAGAACGCGGCCAACGCGACGTACGAGCCGCCGTGCGGCTCGGAGCACGCGCGCATCGACTGGATGCACCACGGGCGCATCGTCGCCAACCTGATCCGCGGCTGCGACCCGCAGCCCGGCGCGATCGCCAGCCTCCGCGGCGAGGCGGTCCGCCTGTTCGAGGCCGAGCTGCGCCCCGGCGCACCCGGCGAGCCGCCAGGCACCGTGATGGCGATCGTCGACGGGCACGCCGAGGTCGCGGCGATCGGCGGGACGATCATGATCGGCCGCGCCCAGCGCAACGGCGGCCAGAAGGCGACCGCCGCCGAGGTGCTGATGGTCGGTGACGTGCTGGAGTCCGCGCCGTGATCGTCGGCACCGTCCGCGAACGCAAGCTCGAGGAGTTCCGCGTCGCGCTGACGCCGGCGAGCGCGGGCGACCTCGTCCACGCCGGGCACACCGTGCTGGTGGAGACGACGGCGGGCCTCGGCTCGCACTACCCCGACGAGCAGTACACCGCCGTCGGCGCGCAGATCGTGCCGACGATGGAGGAGGTCTTCGCGCGCGCGGACCTCGTGACGATGGTGAAAGAGCCGCAGCCCACGCTCTACGCGCTGATGCGCGAGGGGCAGGCGATCTTCACGTACCTCCACCTCGCCGCCGAGCCGGAGGTGACCCAAGCGCTGATCGCCTCGCGCTGCATCGCCATCGGCTACGAGACCGTGCGCCTGCCCGACGGCTCGCTGCCGCTGCTCGCCCCGATGTCCGAGGTTGCCGGCCGCCTCGCCGTCGAGGAAGGCGCGCGCTTCCTGAAGCGTCCCGGGCCGGGGCGCGGCGTGCTCCTCGGTGGCATCCCGGGCGTGCCGCCGGCGCACGTGGTGGTGATCGGCTCCGGGAACGTCGGTCGCAACGCGGTGCGCGTCGCGGTCGGCATGGGCGCGCGCGTCACCGTCGTCTCGAACGCGATCGACCAGCTGCGCGACCTCGACCACCTGTACGCGGGGCGCGTCGAGACGGCACTCTCCAGTCGCGGCGTGATCGCCGCGCTCGTGCCGAGTGCCGACCTCGTCATCGGCGCCGTGCTCGTCGAGGGCCGCCGCGCGCCGATCGTCGTGACGCGCGAGATGGTCCGCACGATGCAGCCCGGCTCGGTGATCGTGGACGTCGCCGTCGACCAGGGCGGCTGCATCGAGACCACCCGCCCGACGAACCACGACGCCCCGATCTACGTCGAGGAGGGCGTGGTCCACTACGCCGTGCCCAACATGCCGGGCTCCGTGCCGCGCACCGCCTCGGTCGTGCTCAGCACGCTCACGCTGCCGTACGCGCTGGCGCTCGCGAACCTCGGCGTCGATGCCGCGATCCGGCGCGACCCCGCGCTGGCGCACGGCGTGAACGTCTATCGCGGCGCCGTCACGCACCCCGCCGTCGCCGAGGCGCTCGCCTTCCCGTACATCCCCCTCGACGAGGCGATGGCCGCGACGCAATGATCCGCCGCACGTTCGGCCCGCTGCTCCAGCACGAGCGGCTGTTGATGATCACGGTGTCGACGGTGCTGGTGATGATGGGGCAGGGCGTGATCTCGCCCGTGCTGCCGCTGTTCGCCGAGAAGTTCCACACGGGCGCCGCCGCGATCGGCCTCACGCTCACCTCGTTCGGCCTCGCGCGACTGGTGCTGAACATCCCGATGGGGATCGCCGCCGACCGCTACGGGCGACGCCTGCTGCTGATCACCGGGCCGGTCATCGGCGCGATAGGCATGGTCGGGTCGGGCCTCGCCGGGTCGCTGCCCGAGCTGATCGCGTGGCGCTTCATCGCCGGCGCCGGCTCGGCGATCTACGCGACCGGCACGCAGGTGTTCCTCGCCGATATCTCGACGCCCGACACGCGCGCGAGGTACCTCGGCACGAACCAGGGGGCGCTGCTGCTCGGCGTTTCGTTCGGGCCGGCGATCGGCGGCTTCCTTGCCGAGGCGTACGGCCTCGCGGCGCCGTTCGTGATCGTGGGGCTGTGCTCGCTCGTCGCCGGCGGCTACGCCTACTTCCGCCTGCCCGAGACGCGCCACCTCGGCGAGACGTCGCCCACCCCACCGCGCGCGAACGAACCAGCGCCGAGGCGCGCGTGGCTGCAGCTGCTGCTGTCGCGCGACTTCGCGCTGGCGGGGATCGTCAACGGCGCAATCTTCATGTCGCGCAGCGGCGGGCGGCAGACGATCCTGCCGCTGCTCGGCGCGGCGTCGCTCGGTCTGTCGACGTCGGCCCTCGGCACGGCGTTCGCGCTGACGGCGCTGCTCAACATGCTGTTCGTCGTGCCGGCGTCGCTGATCGCGGACCGCCTCGGCCGCAAGTGGTCGATCGTGCCGAGCGGCGTGCTGGTCGGGCTGACGATGCTGTGGTTCGCGGGCATCGAGACCTACGGCGTCTTCCTGGCCGCCTCGGCGGTGCTCGGGATCATGATGGCGCTCTCCGGGCCGGCGCCGACGGCGTATGCCGTCGACATCACCCCGCCGGGGCTACGCGGCCTCGGCATGGGAATGTTCCGCTCGACGGGCGACGTGGGGTTCATCATCGGACCGCCGCTGTTCGGGTTCATCGCGGATCAGTCGTCGTTCGCGTGGGCCATGTCCGCGAACGCCGCGGTGATGATCGTCGCGTCGCTGCTGTTCCTCTTCGCGCGCGAGACACGAGGACGCCGCGCCGTCGCCCCGGCCTCCGTCGAGGCGCGCTAGTCGGGAATATCCGCCCAGCCCAGCGCCTCGGCCATCTCGCGTTCGACCTCCGGCGCGAGGCGCATGAACAGCGCGGTCGCCTCGGCGAGCCGCTCGCCCGCCTCGTCGTCGACGGTCGCCTCCACCTCGATGCGCCGGCCGCGCATCCGCACGACGCGCCCGCGCACGACGAGCGTGCCCGAGGTGCCGACGGTGCGCCGGTAGCGCGTCTCCATCTTCGCCGTCACGCCGAGCGCGCGGTCCCCGGCCCACATCGCCCACGCCATCGACTCGTCGAGCAACGCGGCGAGGATGCCGCCGTGCATGACGCCGGGGAAGCCCTGGTCCTCGGGCTTCGGCTCGTAGCGACAGATGACGGCGCCCTCGCCGTCGCGCTGGAAGCGCAGGTGCAGGCCGTGCGCGTTGCGCCCGCCGCAGGCGAAGCAGACCTGGTCGTAGAGCCGGGAGTCGAACTCCCCGTCGAGCGGATGCGTGTGTTCGCCTGTCGAGGCCCGCAGGTCTGGTCCGGCGGCGCGGGTATCCCGCGCTTCGCCGGCCATTAAGACTCGAGGCGGATCGAGGCGGTGCCGGTGAGCAGTGCCTCCCCGGCGGCGTCCTCGCACGAGACGTCGTAGGTGGCGACGCCATCGGTCTCCGAGCGCAGCGTCGCGCGCGCGGTGACCTCGATCGGGACGAGCGCAGGCTGGCGCCAGCGCACCTTCAGCGAACCGCCGCGCTCCCACGCCTCGCCGAAGGCGTTGGTCATCACCTCCGACACGAGCGCGAGCACGAGCATGCCGTGCGCGACGGGACGGCCGAACGGCCCCGAGTAGGCCTCGGGCGTCTCGCGGTGGATCGGGTTGGGGTCGCGCGCGGCGACGGCGTACAGATCGACGCGCGGCTGGTCGATGAGCCGCGTCACGGGCTCGACGGTTGGTGCGGTCATTCGGCGTTCCCTTCCGTCGCGCTCGTCGTGCCGTCGGCGGGCGGGACCAGCACCGAGGCGCGCGAGATCGCGATCACCTCGTCGCCCGCGCCGTCAGCCGAGCGCGCCTCCGTGTCGAACGATGCCATCAGCGCTCCTCGCCGCACGGAGTACGAGGTGACCTGCACGGTGACGCGGAGCGCCTCCCCGATGCGCGCGGCGCGCACGGACTCGTGCTCGTGCCCGGTGTGCATGATGCCCTTCGGGATCTCGACCTGCGCGAGCAGCGTGGCGAGCATCAGCGCGCTCAGCATGACCGGCGGCACGCGGTCGCTCCAGCGGTCGGCCGGCTCGCCCGTGGCCTCGAGGTACGCGCGCACGTCGGCGCCCGTCACCACGAGGTCGACCGCGGGGAACGCGTCGCCGCGGGACAGCGAGTCGAAGGCGAGCGCAGGAGCAGTCACAGGGGCAGGCTAGCCCTCGACCTCGACGTTGACCGCTTCGAGCATGCCTTCGTGCATGTTCACGCGGCCCCACTCGGTGAGCGGGAGCATCGCCACGGCGAGCCCACGTCCGAGCTCCGTCAGCTCGTACTCGACCCACGGCGGCATCGTCGCGAGCATGTGCCGCTCGATGAGCCCGATCTCCTCGAGGGTCTTGAGGCGGTCACGCAGGGTGCGCGAGTTGCAGCCCCCGACCGAGGCGGCGAGGTCGTTGAAGCGGCGCTTGCCGTCCAGCAATTCGTAGACGATGCGCGGCACCCACCGCTGCCCGACGAGAGCGAGCGCGGCGCGGCCAGGGCAGAATTGCCCGTTCCGTGCGAGTGTCTGGCTTCGTTCCATCGCGGGCCTCCCCACCGAATCAAACCTACCCCAGCGTGTCGGTCGTTGCCAACCGCGAGGTGCCACGGGTCCGGGGACTCGCAGCGGATCAAGTATCGCGCTTTACCCTCTACTGTGCGAGAAGGTAAGAGTGGATCGCCTCGGCGGCACGGTGGCCGTCCGCGAGGGCGGTCACGACGAGGTCCGCGCCGTTCACGTCGTCGCCACCGGCGAAGACACCCGGCAGGTTTGTCGCGAGGGTGTCCGGGTCGGCCACGATCCGCGCCCAGCGGTCGCGCACCATGTCGGGCGTGACCTCCCCCCACTCCTCCTCCACGTTGTAGCCAATCGCGACCACGATCATGTCCGCCGCGATGTCGAACTCCGAATCGGGCACCGCCTGCGGGCGACGTCGGCCAGTGTCGTCCGGCTCGCCCAGGGCCATGCGCTGGCAGCGCAGCGCGCGCACCTCGCCCGCGTCGCCGCGCAGCACCGCGATCGGGGCGGCGAGGTACTCGAAGTGCACGCCCTCCTCGTCGGCGTGCGTGCGCTCCTCGACGCGGCCCTGCATCTCGGCGGCGGTGCGGCGGTAGACCAGCGTCACGTCCTCCGCACCCAGCCGGCGCGCCGATCGCACGCAGTCCATCGAGGTGTCGCCGCCGCCGATCACGACGACGCGGCGCGGCGACCCAAGCGGGTCGCGCATCGCCTCCGGGAGGTCGGCCGGGTCGAGGTTGCAGCGCACGAGGAAGTTCGTGGCCGTGAGCACCTGCTCGGCCTCCTCGCCCGGAATGCCGAGGCTCGTCCCGGCCTGCGCGCCGATGCCCACGAACACGGCGTCGAACTCGCCGACGAGCGCGGACCAGTCGACGTCCTGCCCGACGCGCGTGCTCGTCCGCACCTCGACGCCGAGCGCCGCGAGGTCGTCGAACTTGCGATCGACGGCGGCCTTGTTCTGCTTGAACGTCGGGATGCCGTAGCGCAGCACGCCGCCGCTGCGCGGCCACGCCTCGAACATCACGATCGCGTGGCCCTTGCGCGCGAGGCGCTCCGCGACGGCGATGCCCGCCGGCCCGGTGCCGACGATCGCGACGCGCTTCCCGCTGGGCGGCTCGGTCGCGACGGGGGTGCCGCCGCCGTGCGCACGCTGCCACTCGGTGGTGAACGTCTCCAGCTTGCCGATCGCGACCGGCAGCGCGTTCTTGCCGACGACGCAGTGGCCCTCGCACAGGCGTTCCTGCGGGCAGAGCCGGCCGCACATCTCGGGCAGCTCGCTGGTCTGCCGGAAGATGTCGGCGGCGCCGCTGAAGTCGCTGTTCTCCAGGAGCCAGAGCGCGGCGGGGATGTCGTTGTGGACCGGGCACGCCTTCTGACACGGCGCCGCCGGACACTGGATGCAGCGTGCCGCCTCCTGCATCGCGATCCCGGGCTCGAAGAGATTCGACACCTCGTCCCAGTTGAGGACGCGCGTCTCCGGCTTCTGCTTCGTCGGGCGGTGCGAGGGCGCCGCGAGGCGCGCCTTCCGGTCGACCGCGGGACGGACGGGCTTCGCGGGCGGGTCAGTCGTATCGGGCATGACCGGGCGTTCTCCGAAGTCCTCGCAGGGCGGTGTCTTCAACCTTAGGGTGCGTCACGACCCGCGCTCAATCGGGAGCGCGAGCGAACATCGACGTAGGCGTAGGGAAGCACCCGCAGATTGCGGTCGCGTTTCCCCGCGATTCCGTACGTGGTGATGCGTCGAGGGCTACGACTCGCGGGCGAGGCACGCCGGGCACAGCCCGTAGACCTCGAGCCGGTGCGCGTCCACGCGGTAGCCGGTGCGCTGCGCGATCTCGGTGAGGACCCCCTCGAGGTCGCCCGACGCGAAGTCGCTGACCGCGCCGCACTCGGAGCAGACGAGATGGTGGTGGTGCCCGCCGGACGCGAGCCGGTACGCGGCCGCCCCGTCGTCGAGGACGACCTGGCACACGACGCCCAGATCCTGGAGCAGCCGCAGCGTGCGGAACACCGTCGCCCGGCCGACGGCCGGGGCCGCCTCGACCACCTCGTCGGCGACGAAGTGGTCGCCGAGGCCGCGCATCGCCTCGACCAGCACGCGGCGCGGGCCGGTCAGGCGGAAGCCCTCGCTGGCCAGCGTCCGCTCGATGTCTTCGGTAGGTTCCATGCACTCATCTTAGTCGAGTCTGCACGTTGGGCCTGTCAACGAGGCCGCGGAACGCGCAGAATGACAGGATGACCGCACCCCGCGCACGACTCATCCTCTGGCTCGGCATGCTCACGCTGGTGTGCGTGTCCGTGTACATCGCACGCTACACGCTGATCCCGTTCGCCGTCGGCGGCCTGATCGCATACGCGATGACGCCGCTCATCGTGCGCATGATCCGCCTGATCCCGATCAGGAACCCGAAGCACGACGCATGGCGTCGAGGCCTCGCGGTGATGCTGATCTTCCTCGCGTTCGCCGCGGCGCTCACGATCGGCGTGCTCACGCTCATCCCGCTCGCCGCCGAGCAGATCGCGCACTTCATCGACAACCTGCCGTCGATCATCACCTCCGCGCAGGAGCAGACGGTCGGGCTGATGCAGGAGTACCAGCGCCGCACCCCGCCCGAGATCCAGGAGCGCCTCGCGCGTGTCGGGGAGCAGGGCGCGGCCACGATCGGCCAGTTCGTCGCGCGCTTCGTGCAGGGGACGCTCTCGACGTTGACCAGCACGGTCGGCTTCATCCTCGGCCTCGCGATCATGCCGTTCTTCATGTTCTACGCGATGCGCGACCGCCAGTTCGTCGGCCCCAACCTCGTCAACGCCGCGCCCGCCGAGGTGCGCGACGACGTGCGGATGATGCTCTCGCTCACCGACCTGCTCCTCGGCCGCTACATCCGCGCGCAGCTGTTCCTCGGCCTCGTCGTCGGGTCGGCGGTGGGCGTGCTGCTCGGGCTACTCGGCGTGCAGCTCTCGCTGGGCCTCGGCGTGTGGGCCGGGGTGACCGAGCTGATCCCGATCGTCGGGCCGTGGCTCGGCGCGATCCCGGGGCTGATCCTCGTCGCCGCGACGGAGCCGAGCCTGCTGCCGTGGGTCGCGCTCGTCTACTTCATCGTGCAGCAGGTGGAGAACAGCCTGCTGGTCCCGCGCATCCAGGGTGACGCGCTGGACCTGCACCCGGCGATGGTGATCCTGCTGCTGGTGACCGGCGGGGCCGTGTTCGGCTTCTTCGGGCTGGTCGCGATCGTCCCCGCGGCGGCGATCGTGCGCGAGGAGTTCTGGTACCTCGACCGCCGGCTGCGCGGGATGACGCCCGAGGAGGCCTACGCCGCCAGCCGCGTCGTCCGCGTGACCGCCGAGGCCGAGAAGAAGAGCGCCGGGGCGCCCGCCCCCGCGCAGCCCGTCGAGGTCACGCGCTAGCGATCGTCGGACATCGACGTGCGAAGGCGGGGGGCGCTACGGCGCGGTCGCGCGCTTCGGCAGCGTCGCCATCAGCACGACGGGGCCGGTCGCCGCGGGGTCGTCCGCGCGGCTCGTCGCGACCACGTACACGCGCGACGGCTCGAGGCGCGTGTCGCGCTTCAGCGCCACGCGCGCGCCGAGGTTCGAGTCCGGCAGGAACGACGCAGCGAGTGTGAGCTGCGACAGCGGGTCCTCCAGCCACACGCGGTAGGCACCCCCCAGCGGCAGCGTCGGCAGCCCCTGCAGGACGAGGATGCTCGCCCCGGTCTCGCCCGACATGTACCGCCCGCGCGCGCCGTGGCTGGAGAGCGTGGACTCCAGCTCGGTGACGACGACCCGCGGGTCGTTCTGCACGGACTGGATGATCTGCTCGTCCTGCACGGCGGATTGCAGCTGCAGGCTCAGCGAGCGCGCCTCCTGCACACCGCTCGCGGCGCCCGAGAGCCGATCGAGGCGCTTCGCGTCCGACTCGACGACCGCGCTGAGCGAGGCGGTGTCCTGCCGCAGCCGCGCGAGCGAGGTCTGGAGCGAGGCCGCCCAGATCGTGACGATGGCGAGCGCCGCCGCGAGCGCGTACACCGGTGCCTGGCGTTGTGAGAAGCGCGGCCGCCACGATCGGCTCTGGCGGGCCGCCGCCAGCACGCGCTGGCGCAGCGCCGGGTCGGCGCGGCGCAGCGGCACCGACAGCGCGATCAGGTCGGCGATCTCACGGAACGTGCGGAACTGCTCGGCGGCGCGGGGGTCGGAGCGGATCAGGCGCTCGGCATCCTCGGCGTCGGGGGCGCTCAGCGTGCCCAGGGCGTGGCCGGCGAGGAGCTCCTCGCGTTCCTCGGGCGTCATCGGTAGCCCCGATCGGCTTCCCAGCCGGCAAACTCGGACAGCGACTCGCGGAGCTTGCGCATGCCGAGGCGGACACGCGTCTTCACGGTACCCAGCGGCTCGCCGGTGCGCTCGGCGATCTCCACGTGCGTCAGGCCGCCGAAGTACGCCAACTCGAGCACCTGTCGCTGCGCCGGGGGGAGCCGCACCATCGCCGCTCGCACGGCGGCGCGGGCCTCCGACATCATCAGTTCGGCCTGCGGATCGGCGAGGTGCCCGGTCGCCGGCAGCTCGTGCCCCGGCTCGTCATCCTCGACGTCCTCGGACCGCATGCGCCGCGTGACGCGGCGTAGCTCGTCCAGCGAGCGGTTGCGGGTGACGGACATCAGCCAGCTGATGAAGCGCCCGCGCGCCGGGTCGAAGGAGGTGGGCTGCCGCCAGAGGCGGAGGAACACCTCCTGCACCACGTCTTCGGCGAGGTGCGTGTCCCGGAGCACGCGCAGGCTGACGGAGAACACCAGCGTCGAGTAGCGGTCGTAGACCTGCTCCAGCGCGGTGAGGTCGCCAGCCGCGAGTGCGGCCATCAGCTCAGCGTCAGTCGCGTCGGAACGCGCGCTCGATCGCCTGCCACTCAGGGGTACGTCGGACGTGGCGGGGCGGATTCGCCCGGTCGGCAGCGGCGCGCGATCTCGAGCATCCCCGGGCACCGGCAGCGAGGCGTCGACCAACGGGTGATCCTCCACGGCGGGGTGGGCCGCCGTGAGACGGATGATACGCGGGGCGCGAGGCGGACATGTGCGCACAAGCACGCGCTGGCACACAAATGTGATGAGCGCCCCGGCCCTTCGAGGCGTCGGACCTAGACGGCGGCGCCCGTCGTGAAGAGCAGGCCGCGCGCCAGCACCTCCCCGGCGAGGATGAGGCCGAGCGCGATGTAGAGGAGCCCCGTCGCGGACATCATCCCGCGGATGGTGGCGGCCTTCCACGCGAGCCAGGTGACGACCAGCGGGAAGACGAGGCCGACCGCGATCCGCAGCCAGAACGCGGGGTTGGCGCTCAGCGCGAGCCCGGCGAGCCCCCCGCCCCCCGCAGGCACCTCGCGCGGCGCGAGCGCGATGCCGAGGGCGACCGAGACGATCTGCACGACGATCGCGACCAGCAGGACGATCGACATCTGCTCCATCGGCTCCTTCGGGAGCCGGCCGGAGGTCAGGTACCAGTGCCCCCACATCATCGCCATGAGCGAGGCGCCGAGGACGGCGGTCGACGCCAGCAGGCTGAGGAACATCCCGGCGGCCGACCATGCCGGCGCGCCCACGAACCCGGCGAGCAGCACCAGCACGACCAGTCCCGCCGCGCTTCCTGCGACCCCGAGGCGCACGGCAGCCTCGTGCCGCTCGCGCATGGCGGCGACGGTGTGCGCGGCGGAGGCGACGACGAACGCGCCGAGCGCGATCCCGAGCGGCCCGAGCCACGACGAGGCGAGCGTGTACCCCTCGACGCTGCCCGCGCGCGCGTGCGGGCCGAGCGCGAGGTACGTCCACCCGGCGAGCAGCGCGAGCGGCAGGACGGTGAGCGCGCACGCCTTCACGTAGCCCGCCGTGACCTGCTTCCGCGCGTCGAAGACGGTGACCATCGCGAGCCCGCCGATGGCCATCTCGGCCAGCAGCAGGAGGACGGTGAACGGGAGGGATGCGGCGCTCATGCAGCCATCCTCAGGGGCGCCGATCCCTCGGTCAACGCGCGCCTTCAGGTAGCGGTGGGCGGGCGCGAGTGGCACCATGACGGCCATGCCTCAATACGTCGTCGCGCAGTACGGGGACCGCCGCCGCTACCTGGTGAAGGCGCTGCGCGAGATCGGCCACCGGATCACGCGCCTCGCCTCGCGGATGGATGACGGCGACCTCGCGCGCGTCGCGCCCGGCGAGGACTGGACCGTCACCGAGCTGATCGGCTTCCTCCGCGACAGCGAGCGCGAGGACCTCGCGTCCCTCGAGGCGATGCTGCGCGTCGACGGCTCGCGCATCGGCGAGCGTCGCGCGATGGCACTCGTCGAGGACGGTGCGTACCGCCGCGCCGACCCGGCCGATCTGCTGTGGGACTTCGCGACGCTGCGTGACGAGACGGTCTGGCTGCTGGAGAGCGCCGGCACATCGTGGAACCACGTCGGCATGCACCCCTTCCGCGGCGAGGTGCCCGTGATGCAGTGGGTGCAGGAGATGAACGAGCGCGACCTCGACGCCATGTGGCGCATCCAGCGCGCGCACGACGCCCTCCGCCCCGGCCGCGAGCAAGTCACCGGCCTCGCCGAGCCCTAGCCCCTCGACGAGACGCAGCGCGCGAGGTCATCGCGACGAGCGCCGTCGAGTTGCATACGCGGGGCGGCCCACCCAGCCCTCCCGGCGCGGGAGCGGTTCGGAACAGGAATCCTCGACAGCGCTGCCCGCGCAGCACACACAATGCGGCACCTCGACGGTGCACTCAGAACCCTCGCCCATTTATGGGAGAGGGCAGGGTGAGGCCCTCCCGCGAACGGACTGATCGAGGCAACCGGAGCGTGGTGCGGCCCTCACCCCCCTCCCTCTCCCACTGCGTGGGCTAGGGAGGCCCGGAGCTACCAGGTCGGCGCGGCGGAGGCCTGTTCGAGGGCGGGGGCGAGCGCCTCGGGCTGGGTGACGGGGGCGGAGCAGACGGAGCCGACGCAGACGTACGCGACGCGGGTGCGGTCCAGCGGCAGGCCGAGGCTGCGCATCAGCAGATCGTCCTGCGGCAGCGACAGGCGCTGCACGGTGCGCGCGGCGAGCGGCATGCGCAGCGCCTCGCGGAAGAGCGGGTCGGCGACGCGGTCCGGCTCGCCCGAGGCCCACTCCGACACGATCTTGAACTCCGGCTCCGCCGTGAGCAGTCGATCCACCACCCGCGCGAAGTCCGCGATCGCCAGACCGCGCGCCTCGAGGCCGGTCGCGAAGCCGCTGAGCGTCTCGAGCGCAACCTGCAGGTGGCGCTCGTCGTGCGTGAGGCGGCCGAGCCAGAGGAACGCCTCGGCGACGGCGACGTTCTCCGCGAGCGGCATGACCGGCTCGGCGAGCAGCGCCGTCTCGTCGTGGCCGGTCGCGGTGTCCCAGAAGCCGCGGCCCGGCTCGCGCCAGTTGCGCTGCAAGGCACGCCCGAGCGCACGCGCAGCCTCGAGGTAGGTGTCGCTGCCGGTGACCTCGTAGGCGTGGAGGAAGGCGAGCATCGCCTGTGCCTGGTCGGCGAGCAGACCGAGGCCGCCCGCGCCGCCGTCCCAGCCGTGGTACACGCCGGCCTCGCCGGCGCGCATGCGCGCCATCAGGAAGTCGACGGCCCGCAGGCCGCGCTCGGTCCAGTCGCGCCGGTCGTACGCGACGCCGACGGCGATCAGCCCGCGCGCCGCGATGGCGCAGGAGGCCGCGAACACGCGCTCGTCGACCACGGGGTGCGGGACGAGCGACCGCGCTGCCTCGTCGAGGCGCGCGTAGTCCTCGTCGGCGTCCTGCGAGTGCGTGATCCCGCCGAGCGCGTTACTGAGCGCGCCGCCGAGGTACGCCGCGGTGTGCTCGACGGGCTCGCGCAGTCGCTCCATCGCGTCGGGGTCGGACGTGGCGACCTCGCCGATCGCAAGCAGCAGCGCACCCTGGTCGGCAGCGAGCTTCTCGACGTGCGGCTGCGACCAGTCGGGCTGCGTCGCGTAGCGGTAGAAGCCGCCGTCGATCGCGTCGTACAGCCCACCCTCCACCATGCGGCCGAGCGTGAACGAGGCGCGCGCGAGCACGTCCGGCGTGTCACGTCGATGGTGTGCGTAGCGCCACAGCCGGATCGCGTCGACATGCGGGAAGCGCAGTGCGGCGCGTCCGTCCGGCGTCGCCTCACCGCCCGTCTCGCCCGCCGTCTCGACGCCGGTCTCGCGGAACCCGCCGCGCTCCTCGTCGTACGCCGCCTCGAGGATCTCCAGCGCGACGTCGAGGATCGACGGGGTCAGTGCGCCGGCGGTACGGCGACCGGCCTCCGCGGCACGCTCTGCCGCGCGCGTCGCGCGGGCGGCCTCGATCTCGCGCGTCAGCCCGTCGCGCCCCACGAGCCACGACTCCTGGATGCCGCGCAGCGCACCGAGCATCTGCTCCGGGTCGAGGTACGTCGTCTTCGCGATCACGTCGCCGTCGCTGGTGAGGAACGCGGTCGTCGGCCAGCCGCCGGCGTTGTAGCGCGCGTTGATCTCCGGACGCTCGTCGGTGTCGACGCGGATCGGGATGAAGCGCCGCGCGATGAGGTCGATCACGCGCTGGTCGGAGTAGGTGGTCTCGTCCATGACGTGGCACCAGTGGCACCACGAGCCGGAGATCGAGAGCAGCACTGGCAGGTCGTCGCGCTGCGCGCGCTCGAACGCCTCGTCGCCCCATTCGTGCCACGGGATGTCGGCGGCGCGGTTCGCGCGCGGTGAGAAGTGGAAGATGCCGACGTCCGCCATGCCGTCCTCGTCGTCCCATGCCCGCTGCCGGGCACTTCGAGCGTAACACCGCGCGCGCGTTCGTCCGCCGCGAGATCGCGCCGCTGATCAGAGCGCGCGGTACAACTCCATTGCCTCGCCCGGATCGTCGAGGACGCCGGACTGCTGGAATCCGTGCCGCTCGTAGAACCGCCCGGCCCGCTCGTTGCCCAGGCGGTGCCAGAGCGTCACGAACGGCGCGCCGTTCCCGGCGGCCCACGCGAGCGCCGTCTCCATCAGCGCGTCCGCCCAGCCCGTCGCGCGGAGGTCCGGATCGACCCACATCGCGCCGAGCTGGCAAGAGTACGGGTCGCTCCGGCGGATCGCCGCGTACAGCGTCCCGGCGAGGTCGCCGTCGCCGCGGTCGACCACGAACATCGCGCGCGGCCCCCACTCGTCCGCGACCGCGGTGGCGAGGTCGAGCCACGTCTGCTCCGGGTCGGCGCGCGCCTCGTCGAGCGTCTGGCCGTAGGCGCCGGGGTCGGTCTCCAGCGCGCGCAGCCGCACCGCGCGGTACGCGAGCCCCTCGTCGGCGCGCAGCCGCCGCAGCTCCACGGAGGACTCGCTAGTAGCCCAGCGACTCGTGCCCGATCAGGGCGCGCGCGATCGAGCCCTGTCCGAGGTGGCCGTTCGCGTGCACCAGCATCTGGAGCAGGTGCTGCGTGCGGGGCACCTCGCCCCACGGGCGCAACAGCGTCGGGGTCGCCAGGTACTCGTCGCTCATCCCGCGCACGCGCTCCACGCACGCGGTACGCGCCGCGTTCACGTACTCGAGGAACACCGACGCCTCCGGGAACTGGAGCGCCTGTGCCTCCTCGGTCGGCATGCCCGTGCCCTGCGCGACGCGCGGCAGGCCGAAGCGCGTGTCGAACTCGCCCGTCAGCCACACCGGCTGGTCGCGCTCGAAGACGAAGAACACGATGTTGTCCATCGTCCGCACGAGGTGCCACACGTCCCACGCAATCGAGTTGCCGCCGGGATGCACGAGGCGGTTCATCTCCGCGAGGCTCAGGTCCTCCACGGTGCGGACGGCGTTGCTGAAGGCACGGTCGACGTACTGCGCGTACAGCGCGGCGGTGGCGGACTCGGTCATCGGGGGCCTCGCGATCAGCAGGAGGCTCCCCGCGCGTCGGGGATGCCTCGCTCGATGTCACGCGGCACTCTACGCTCCGCGCCGCCTCGACGCGACGATGATCAGGATGCCCGCGCCGATGACGAGCGCCGGCCAGCCGAAGCGGAACATCGCGGAGGTCATCCACCACAGCAGGTGGAGCCCCTCGAACATCACGGACACACCGACCAGCACCAGGACGATGCCCAGCAGCAGCGCCGCGTTGCCGCTGGACTCGCCCGCGTCGCGCGTGACGTCGCTCCGCACCTCGCGTGGTGTTGCGGGCATGATCGCCCAGAGCGCCGCGTACACGACCAGCCCGCCGGCGCCGACGCTGATCATCGACAGCACGACGAAGGCGATGCGCACCAGCAGCGCGCTCAGGTCGAAGTGCTCCGCGAGGCCGCTGCACACGCCGCCGACGAGCGGGCGCGTCCCGCGCGTGAGCGGTCGAGGCGAGGTGCGTGGCCGGTCCTGC
Organism: Chloroflexota bacterium; assembly: GCA_947472995.1. Lineage (GTDB taxonomy): Bacteria > Chloroflexota > Dehalococcoidia > UBA2979 > UBA2979 > SHYQ01. Next base: position 7,230 of record CANJBO010000018.1, on the reverse strand, counting down.
ATCGTGCGGCCCCCGGCGCCGAGCGGGCTAGGCCCGTTCCTTCATGAGCTTCTCGATCGTGCGGAGGTCGTCCTCGGAGATCTTGTGGAGGTTGCCGCGGAACACCATGCCGAGCTTCTTCGGGCCGGCCTTGCGCGTCTTATCGAGCAGGTCGGTGATCTCGCGCACGTCGATGCCGTTGCCCTGCTTCGCGATCACGACGGGCTTCGTCGCGATGCGGTACGGGTAATCCTCACCGGGCTTGCCCTCCGACTCGAGGCCGATGTCGCTCGTGTCCTCGTACGCCGCGCCGGTCACCTCGACGACGCCGCCGAACTGCACGACCTTCGTGAGGTAGTAGACGATGCGGTCGCCCGGCTGCATCTCGGACGACTGCCGCTCGCGCGACGACTTGAACGGCGAGAGGTCGAAGCCGCGCTCCCGCAGCACCTCGAAATTGTCGGCCGTGCCGACGTTGATCCACGCTTGCATGTCCTGCCCCACCCTTCGAGGTCCAAGCAAACGGCCCCGCTCGCGCGGGGCCGTTCGAGGTCATCCGTCGCGCGTCGCGCTAGTTGCAGGCCCGCGGCGTCCCGCCGCCGCCGGCGGTCTGGAACGACGAGCCGCACGCGCACGAGGAGGTGGCGTTCGGGTTGTGGATCGTGAAGCCCGACTTCATCAGGTCCTCGACGTAGTCGATCTCCGCGCCGGAGATCATCGGGATCGAGTCGCGGTCGACGACGACGCGGACGCCGGTCTCGACCTCGATGACCTGGTCCTCGGCCTCGACGCTGGTCGCGATCGCCATGCCGTACTGGTAGCCGGAGCAGCCACCGCCGACGACGAACACGCGGAGCATCCCGTCCGGGTGCCCCTTCGCCGCGAGGAGCGACTGCGCCTTGACGGCGGCGCGCTCGGTCACCGTCACGGACGGTGCGCCGATGCTCGGGATGGAGATGGGAGCCGTGCTCGAAATCGGTGCGCCCATGCCTGCAAGTGTCATGTCAGTCCTCGATCCAGTGTCGTGATCGCTGAATGCCCATCATACGCGCGCGGCGCACGCCGCGCCAAACTCACTCGACCGCGGCCACCGCCACATCCGCCACGGCGTACCCGCAGTGGAAGTCGTGAGGGATCGCGCCCGCGGGCAGCACCTCCACGCGGACGCCGAGGATGCGTTCCAGCATGCGCCGGTCGTGGTCGCAGGCCTCGGCGCGGCCACTGCTGAGCCGGGTGCACGGGCAGCCGCGTCCCAGCAGGCGCACCTCGCCGTCGCGGGCGATGACCTCGAAGTCGATGCCCTCCTCGGCGACCAGCCGGGCCGCCGAGCGCACGCGCGCCTCGAGGTTGTCGCCGGTCACCTGCGGGGCGTACTCCGTCGCCAGCCGCTCCGCCATGCGGTCGAAGACGAGCGAGGCGATCTCCAGCCCGGAGCGTCCCGCCGTCTCGTTCGCGTCGAGGCCGACGATCTCGCCGAGGAGCCGCTGGGTGAGCCGGACGTAGTGGTGCGGAAAGAGGTCGGCCCCCGCCTCGGTGAGCGAGAACAGGTGTCGAGGCCGCCCGGTGTGCCCCCGGACCTGCGCGACGGAGACGTAGTTGTCGCGCTGCAGCACGTCCAGGTGGCGCCGCACCGTCGCCCCGGCGAGCCCGAGATCGGCGGCCAATTCCTCCACCCCGACGCGCTCGCGGCGTCGCAGGATGGCGAGGATTTCCTCGCGGGTCCCGTCGATGTGACCAGAGGGCATGGATCGATGCTAGCACCACGGGCGGTGGTTTTTCTCGTTTTCCAGTGAAATACGTACGAAAGGGGAGATACGTCCGTTCGCGGCGTATCCTGAGCCCATGACGGCGATGAGCGACGGCCACCAGCGCATCTACCTCGACCACGCGGCGACCACGCCCCCCGACCCCGAGGTCATCGAGGCGATGCTGCCGTACCTCCGCGACCAGTGGCACAACCCGTCCTCGATCTACGTGGAGGCCCAGCGCGCCCGCGCCGGCATCGACGACGCGCGCGCGACGATCGCGCGGCTGATCGGCGCCCGGCCGGACGAGGTGCTGTTCACCTCCGGCGGCTCCGAGGCGGACAACCTCGCGCTGCGCGGCGTGCTCGGGGCGTCGAGGCGGCGGGGGAAGCACCTCGTCATCTCGGCCGTGGAGCACCACGCGATCCTCGACACCGCAGAGCAGCTGGAGCGCGACGGCGCCGCCGAGGTGAGCATCGTCGGCGTCGACCGCGAGGGGCGCGTCGACCCCGCCGCCGTCGCCGCGCTCGTCCGCGACGACACCGTGCTCGTCTCGATCATGCACGCGAACAACGAGGTCGGCGCGGTCAACGACGTCGCAGAGATCGCGCGGCAAGTCCGCGAGCAGAACGCGCACACGATGGTGCACACGGACGCCGTGCAGTCGGCGGCGCACCTCGGCGTGCACGTGGACCGGCTCGGCGTCGACCTGATGACGTTCACCGCGCACAAGATGTACGGGCCGCGCGGCGCGGGGGCGCTGTACGTGCGCTCGGGGACGCCGTTGCAGGGGCAGATCCTCGGCGGCGCGCAGGAGCGCAGCATCCGCGCCGGCACCGAGGACAGCGCCGCGATCGCGGGCTTCGCACTGGCGATGACGCAGACGTGGGAGCGCCGCGAGGCCGACACGACGCATGAGCGCGCCCTCGCCGGGCGGCTGATCGAGGAGCTGCCGAAGCGCATTCCGCTGCTCGCGATCACCGGGCCGCGCGACCCCGCGCAGCGGCTCCCCGGCAACGTCTCCTGCACCGTCGGCTTCGTCGAGGGCGAGTCGATCCTGCTGGCGCTGGACCTCGCCGGGATCGCGGCGTCCTCGGGCAGCGCGTGCACCACCGGCTCCGTCGAGCCGAGCCACGTCCTCGTCGCCACGGGCATGCCGGACGACCTCGCGCGCGGCTCGCTCCGCTTCACCTTCGGCCGCGGCAACACCGACGCCGACGTCGACCGCCTGCTCGAGGTCCTCCCGCCGATCGTCCAGCGCCTGCGCGCGCTCTCCCCCGTCCCCGTCACGGAGCCGCCCGCCTCGTGGCTGCCGTGGCTCACCTCGACGGTCACGTCCTAGCGACCGTTCGCGCCACTCCTCTCGAGGTGTCCACGAGGGGCGCCCGTACATTCCGCGCGGGGCGTGGGGGCGCAGCCCCACTCTCCCTTCAGAACCCCTCCCGCGCCGGGAGGGGCAGGGGTGGGCCGCCCCACGCGCACTCGACGCCCCCCACCGCACCACGCGCGCCCTCGTTGCCGCGCCCCGCATCGAGGACTACGATCGGCGCGTGACCACGCACCCGATGGCAACGAACTTCGCGATGAACGAGCAGGGCACGCTCGCCGTGCCGCACGCTCCGCACATCCCACACCCGCTCCTCGGTGACGACGCCCTCGGCGGCGTCGACCTCGAGGAGGAGGTGCGCAAGAACGTCATCGCCACCTCGGTGGACGGGCTGCTGAACTGGGCGCGCGCCTCCTCGCTCTGGCCCGCGACCTTCGGCCTTGCCTGCTGCGCGATCGAGATGATCGCCTCGGCCGCCTCCCGCTACGACATCGCCCGCTTCGGCTCCGAGGTCTTCCGCGCCTCGCCTCGACAGGCCGACCTGATGATCGTCGCGGGCACCGTGACCTGGAAGATGGCCCCAGTCGTGCGCCGCATCTACATGCAGATGCCGGACCCCAAGTGGGTCATCTCCATGGGCGGCTGCGCGATCATGGGTGGCCCGTTCGCCTACGCGTACTCCGTGCTGCCGGGCGTGAACCTCGTCGCTCCGGTCGACGTATACGTGCCGGGCTGCCCGCCGCGACCGGAGTCGCTGCTGCAGGGCCTGATGATGCTGCAGGAGAAGATCAAGCACTTCGAGGTCACCGGGCAGCGCGAGCGCCCGCAGCCCGACGGCGACTTCTCGCAGTACCTCCCCGCCGGCGACCCGATCCGCCTCGAGCTCGAGTCACTGTTCCCGCCGTACCCCGGCCTGCACGACCCCGACCGCCTCGTCGGCGGCGTCTCCGTCACGCACGGCTCCCACCTGTAGTCACCCGCCCGTCGAGGCACTCCGTCGCGCCGCGCGCTCATTGACGAGCGTGATGCACCCCACTCCGCGGCCCTCACCGATTGACTCCGGGATGCTTGAAGGGCGAAGCCCTTCAACTCCGAACCCCTCCCGCGCCGGGAGGGGCAGGGGTGGGCCGCCTCACGCAGCACCTCGTCGCAGCACCCGGCCACAACATCTCCGGTTGACACGCCTCGAAGGCAGCGCGAGCATCGGCGTGATCCACTCGACGACGCTGACCACCCCTGCACCACGGCGTGCAGTTGCGAGGAGATTCCCGATGAGCATCCGTTCGACCATCGAGGCGCTGATCCGCCCGACGCACACCGCGTCCGCCCACTGCGACCTGCCCTGCGGCATCTACGACCCCGCGCAGGCCCGCATCGAGGCCGAGTCCGTGAAGGCGATCCAGACGCGCTACCAGGACGCCGACAACTTCAAGGGCGCGACCCAGACCGCCGAGGACTACAAGGCGCGCGCGCTCACGATCAAGGAACTCCGCGCGGACATGGTGAAGGAGCACCTCTGGGTGCTCTGGACCGACTACTTCACGCCGGCCCACCTGGAGAAGTACCCGACCCTCCACGACACCTTCTGGAAGGCGACGAAGCTCGCCGGCGCCGCAAAGAAGTCGCAGGACCCGGCGCAGGGCCAGCAGCTCCTCGACGCCATCAAGGAGATCGACACGATCTTCTGGGAGACCAAGAAGGCCTAGTCGAGCCTCCTCGAGGCTCGCGCCCGCATGACAACGTTTCGGCGGCCTCGCTCGGTGATGGCACTGGCGGCGGCCGCCGTTGCGTGCCTGGCGTTCCCCGCGTGGCGCGCCGCCCGCTCGCTCCAGCGCGTCGAGGTCGTCGGCGACAGCATGACCCCCGCCCTCGAGCCCGGCGACTTCCTCCTGCTCCGTCGAGGCGCCCCGCGCCGCAAGGACGCCTACGGGCAGATCGTCACCCTCGACGACCCGCGACCGGGGGCGGCGGGGCGCGTGCTGCTGAAGCGCATCGTCGGGCTGCCGGGTGAGGCGCTGCGCGTCGGCGGCGGCGTCCAGGTGAACGGCCGTCGGCTCATCGAGCCCTACGCCCACGGCGACGACCCGCACGAGCAGCACCGCGGCGTCCACCGCCTGGACGACGACACCTACTTCCTCCTCGGCGACCACCGAGGCGCCAGCACCGACAGCCGCGACTTCGGCCCGGTGCCCCGCGCGCACATCGACGGCACGCTGCTGCTCCGGTACTGGCCGCCCGAGCGCTTCGGGCGCGTGCCCGTACCGCCCCGGCGGTTCCTCGGCCCCGCGACGCCGCCCATTCCATTTGGCATGGCGGGCGAATCCGCGATCGGGGATACGGGTTCGTCCTGATGCCGCCGATCCGCTCCCGCGCCGAACATGAGCGCGGGAGACCGTATGTCCGACCTGTCAGCCTTCGGTCAGCCACGCGGCAGCGATCCGTTCGCCGCGGCGCGTGAGGCGCTCGCGCGGCGCATCCTCGCCGAGCAGGCGCGCGCCGCCGTCGAGCAGCCCGGCCCCGCCAGCCTGGACGAGGTGCTCGCGGAGGTGGCGGACCTGCGCCCGCTGCCACAGGTCGCGCAGAAGATCCTCGCGCTGGACGAGGGGACGTTCTCGCCGCAGGAGCTGGCGGCGATCATCGCCACCGACCAGGCGCTGACGGCGAAGCTGCTGCGCCTCGCGAACTCGGCGTACTACGGCTTCGCGCGCCGCATCACCACCGCGCGCGACGCGGTCGTGCTGCTGGGCTACCGCTCCGTGCGCAACGCGGCGCTGACCTCGTGCCTGATGCAGACGGCGCAGTCCGCGACGAACCTCAACTACGACGCGTTCTGGCAGTTCTCGATCGCAACCGGCATCCTCGCCGAGGTGCTCGCGCGCGTCGAGGGCGCCGACCACGAGGAGGCGTTCACCGCGGGCGTCCTCCACCGCATCGGCCTGCTGGCGCTCGACCAGGGCCGCCCGGACCAGCTCGCGCAGGCGCTCTCGATGCCTGACATCACGGCGTACGAGGCGGAGCAGCGCGTGTTCGGCTTCACCGACGCGGAGCTGGGCGGCGCGCTGGCACTGCACTGGAACTTCCCTGAGACGCTGGCGACCGCGGTCCGCGAGCATGCCGCGCCCCTCGACGCCCTGCCGGACCGCCGCAGCCTCACGGCCTGCGTGCTGCGCGCGCGGATGTTCGTGCGCGCCTACGGGCTGCCCGACGGCATCACCTTCCCCGCGGAGCCGACCGACGTGCCCGAGGAGTGGGAGCGACCGCCGCTCTCCACCGCGCTCCAGCAGAGCGGCGGCATGGTGAAGGTGATGGAGCAGGTCGAGGCCCTCGTCGGCTCGCTCGCCTAGCCCAGCGCCCCTTCGCCCGCTCTCCCGCCTCCGGCCCCCTGTCCCCGTTCGGGGAGAGGGCTGGGGCAAGGGGCCTCCCCTGCTCTCGGACTCGACGTTATGTCTCTCCGAACTCCCCGTTGCCGGCACGAGACAACATTCCCTCTTGCATCACTCCGCCGGATTCGATACAACCGTTAGCACTCCGGTGGTGAGAGTGCTAAACGAGCGCGTTGCCCGACTCGGCGGTCGTGGGGCGCGGGATCAGAAGGACTGTTCAAATGGCCAAGCAGCTGCTGTTCGACGAGCAAGCGCGCCAGGCGATGCGCGATGGTATCGACGCCCTGGCGGACGCGGTGAAGATGACGCTGGGCCCCCGCGGCCGCAACGTCGTCCTCGACAAGAAGTTCGGCTCCCCGACGATCACGAACGACGGCGTGACGATCGCGAAGGACATCGAGCTCCAGAACCCGTTCGAGAACATCGGCGCGCAGCTCGCCAAGGAGATCGCCTCCAAGACGAACGACATCGCCGGTGACGGCACGACGACGGCCACCGTCCTGGGCCAGGCGATCGTGCACGAGGGCATGAAGAACGTCGCCGCCGGCGCCGACCCGATGGCCCTGAAGCGCGGCATCGAGGCCGCTGCGAAGGCGATCAAGGAAGCCGTCACGAAGAACGCCGTGAAGGTCACCACGCGCGAGCAGATGTCGCAGGTCGCGGCCATCTCCGCTGCGTCCAAGGAGATCGGCGAGCTCATCGGCGAGGTGATGGAGCAGGCCGGCAAGGACGGCGTCATCACCGTCGAGGAGTCGAAGGGCATCCAGACCGAGATCGAGTACGTCGAGGGCATGGC
>CANJBO010000017.1 GCA_947472995.1 Chloroflexota bacterium | reverse complement strand
CGCCGAGTCCAGCTCGCGCAGGCCGAGGTCGCGCGGGCCGGTGACGTTGAACAGCACGCCCGTGGCGCCGGTGATGTCCACCTCGAGCAGCGGGCTCTCGATGGCCTTGCGGGCGGCGTCGGTGGCGCGGTTGTCGCCGCGGCCGGAGCCGATCGCCATCAGGGCGGGGCCGGCGTCCGACATGATCTTGCGCACGTCCGCGAAGTCCAGGTTCACCATCCCGGGGACGGTGATCAGCTCGCTAATGCCCTGGATGCCCTGCCGGAGGACGTCGTCCGCCATCTGGAAGGCTTCCTCGATCGAGATGTTCTCGTCGCCGATCTGGAGGAGGCGGTCGTTCGGGATGACGATCAGCGTGTCCACCTTGCTCTGGAGGTCGCGCACGCCCTCCTCGGCCTGCTGGCGGCGCTTCGCACCCTCGAAGGTGAACGGCTTGGTGACGACGCCGATGGTCAGGGCGCCCAGCTCGCGGGCGACCTCCGCGACCGTCGGGGCCGCGCCGGTGCCGGTGCCGCCGCCGAGGGTGGCCGTGACGAATACCATCTCCGCGCCGGCCAGGGCGTCCGCGATCGCCTCGCGGGACTCCTCGGCGGAGCGCTGGCCGCGCAATGGGTCGCTGCCGGCGCCGAGGCCGCGCGTCAGGCGGTCGCCGATGCGCACCTTGATCTCGGCGTTGCAGTGCTCCAGCGCCTGCATGTCCGTGTTCATGGCGACGTACTGCACACCGGGCAGTCGCGCACTGATCATGCGGTTGACGGCGTTCGAGCCGCCGCCGCCCACGCCAACCACCTTGATCGGCGGCAAGCCCTCGTAGTCGCTCATGGTCTGGCCTCCCAATTGCGCCGTCTTCACGGCCTTGCCTGCTCCAGCCTCCCGCACGTCCGCCGCCGAGCGACGAGGTGCAGGAGTCCGGCTGGTCTCGATGGATGCGCTCGCAACAGCGGCGCTCGCGGGCGTGCTGGGGACACGCGACGCGGTGGCTCGGCGCGCCACCGGTGGGGGCGGCGCGTCCGAGGACTCGTGGAACTCGCGCAACAGGGGAGTCGCGCCCGCCGCTGCCGCGACCGGTGCGATGGCTGTTGCTTCCGGAACGGAGGGCGCGTCGCCCTCGTTCGCCGCGACCTCGACGGCCTCGACGGCGATTTGCCCGGCTGCGGACGGCCGGTCGAGCGACTCGTCGAGGTTGGCGACGGGCGCCTCGAACTCCGAGACGATGTGCTCCGGCGCGGGCTCGGCGGTGAGGTCGAGCGACGGGCCGTCGAGGTGGTCCTCCGCGTCGTGGTCGGCGTGGCCGATCACCGGTGCGGGTGCCTCGTTAGGTGCATCGCCAGGTGCATCGAAAGACACGACCTCGCGGGTGCGGGCTGCGGTGACCGCGGGCACGCCGGGGGTGGACCAGCCGGAGGGCCCGTCCTGCGCCTCCAGCTGCGCGGTGCGTCGCGCCGCGGAGAGGTAGTCGAAGAGCGTGCCGGCCCCCATGGGGTCCGAGCTGCCCGCGGCTCCGGTGTTCGTCATGTGCGTACCCGCCTCTCTATCGTTCGCCGGCCCGCCGTCGGACCTTTCGTCAGTGACTCGCTACTGGGGGAGAACGACTCGCATCAGATGCGCCACTTTCCTGAACAACCCGCCGAGTGCCGGGACCGGCATCGGCGAGGAACGGAACGAGATTTCCTGCTCCTTCAGCGCCCAGCGCAGCAGACCCACGGAGGTCGCGTACGCCGGGTCGTGGAGGATGTCCGACAGCCCCGCGAGGTGCCTCGGCCGGCCGATGCGCGCCGGCAGGCTCAGCACGTCCTCCGCGAGCATGTCGATGCCGGGGAGCGCGGCCGCGCCGCCGGTGAGGACGACGCCGGCGGAGAGCATGTCGGGGTCGGCGCCGCGCCGGATCTCGGCGAGCACCAGCTCGAACAGTTCCTCGGTGCGCGCCTGGAGCACCTGCGCGATCAGCCGGCGGTTCACGGTCTTCGTGCCCTCCGAGCCGAACGCGTCGATCTCGACCTCCTCGTCCTCCGGGACGAGCGAGGGGATGACGTGGCCGTGGGCGCGCTTCGCCTGCTCGGCGGAGGGCTGCGGCACCCGCAGCGCGACGACGAGGTCGCGCGTCATGTGCATGCCGCCGACCGGGAGCACGGCCGTGTGGATCACCGCGCCGTTCACGTAGACCGCGATGTCCGTCGTGCCGCCGCCGATGTCGATGATCGCGGCGCCCTGCTGCACTTCCTCCTCGGACAGCACGGCCTCGCCCGAGGCGAGCGGCTCGAGGATCAGCGACTCGGCGTGGACGCCGGCCCCCTGCACGCACTGCACGAGGTTGCTCAGCGACGAGGCGGACGAGGTGACGATGTGCGTCTCCACGTCCAGCCGCGAGCCGTACATCCCGGTCGGGTCGATGACGTGGTCCTGCCCGTCGACGAGGTAGTACCTCGGCACGACGTGGACGACCTCGCGGTTGTTCGGGACGTTGACGATGCGGGCGCTCTCGAGGGCGCGGTGGATGTCGGACTCCGTGATCGGGCTGCGCGGATCGGCGATCGCGACGATGCCGCGCTGGTTCATCGACGAGACGTGCGGGCCGGCGATGCCGATGTGCGCCGACAGGATGCGCGACTGCGAGGCACGCTCCGCCCGCTCCACCGAGGAGGCGATCGCCTCGATCGCCGCGTGGATGTTGTCCACCGCGCCGCGCGTGATGCCCGCGGACGGCCCGATGCCGACGCCGAGGATGCGCAGCTCGTGGAGCGAGGTGACCTCCGCGACGATCGTGCAGATCTTCGTGGTCCCGACGTCGATGGCGGCGATGCTGCGGTTGGCCATCAGCGCGCTCCTCGGGTCGTCGTCGTCATTCGTGGGTGGTGGTGCCCGGCGGGCCGGGCGGGCTGGTACGTGATCGCGCGTGGACTCGTCATCGGAGCACCACGTTTCGTCCGAAGCGGAGGTCGATCTCCTGCACCGTCGAGGCGGTCCCGGCGCGGGGCTGCGCCGCCGAAACCTGCGCCGGCGCCTGCACCTGCGGCACCTTGCCGGCGCGCACCTGCTCCATCAGCGCCTGCCACGTGCGGACCTTGAAGTCGTAGTTGCTCGAGTCGCCGAAGACCGCGGCGGGCGCGCCGGAGACGAGGACGGTCAGGCCGCGGTCGCGGCGGAAGACGTACGAGGTCGGCTTCACGCCCAGCCGGTCGAACGTGCCGTCCGTGCGCATCCGGTGCACGAGGCGCACCGTGTCGGCGTCGGCGGCGACGTTCTGCGTCGTCCCGCCCGAGGGCACCTCGACGATCGTCGGCGCGTCGCCGACGGGGGGGCGCGACTGCTGCAGCACGCGCCCGGTCTCGTCGATGACGAGGCGCTCGGAGCCGGCCTGCCAGTAGCCCCACGCCTGGTACTCGGTGATCTCGATGCGGATGCCCTGCGGCCAGTCGCGCGTCACGGTCGCGCTCTTCACGGCCGGCAGCTGCTCGACGGCGCGCGCCGAGCCGGTGAGGTCGAGCGTGAGCATCGACGATCCGGCGACCTTCGAGGCATCCGCGACGGCCTGCGCGTCCGCCACCTGCACCCCGCCGACGTCGATCACGCGCACGCGCAGCGCGTCGCTGCGGTACAGCGCGATCCCGCCGCCGAGGATCCCCGTCACGCCGAGGACGGCGAGCGCGACCATGCCGCGGAAGCGCCACGAGACCTCGCGGTCGCCGGGGCGGTGCGTGCGGCGCGGGGCGGGCATGCTCGCGCGCGGGGGCTCGGCGCGCGGCAGCTCGTAGCGGCGCTGCGGAGCCATCGGCGGGCTGGTGCGCGCGCGCGTCGGGCGGCGGCGGTCGTCGTTGCCGAACAGGCCGAAGAGGCTAGGCATGGCTGCGCACCTCCGCGAACCGCTCGAAGGCGAGGTCGACGAGGCGGGAGATCAACGCGCGGTACGACAGACCGGCCTCTTCCCAGAGGCGCGGGTACATCGAGATCGGCGTGAAGCCGGGCAGCGTGTTCACCTCGATGCACTTCACGTCGCCGGACGCCTCGAGGAAGAAGTCGACGCGCGCGAGGCCGGCGCAGTCCAGCGCGCGGTAGGCGCGGACGGCCATCGCGCGCACGCGCTCGGCCGCCTCGGCGTCCACGACGGCCGGCACGATCAGCTCGGCGGAGTCGTTGAGGTACTTCGCCTCGTAGTCGTAGAAGTCGGTCGTCGGGCGGATCTCGCCGAGCGGGGAGCCCTGCGGGTCGCGGTTGCCGAGGACGGCGCACTCGATCTCGCGGCCGACCACCGCCGCCTCGACCAGCACCTTGCGGTCGTACTGCGCCGCGTCCGCCAGCGCCTCGCCGAAGTCCTCGCGCGAGGAGGCGCGCGACACGCCGACGGAGGAGCCGCCGTTCGCGGGCTTCACGAAGCAGGGGTAGCCGAGCTCGCGCTCGATGCGCCGCAGGGTGTCGTCCGTCGGGGTGCGCGTCTCCTCGTCGGACAGCACGAGGTAGCCGGTCTGCGGGACGCCGTGGGCCGCGAACACCGCGCGCATTAGCGCCTTGTCCATCCCGACCGCGCTCGCCGCGACGCCGGAGCCCACGTACGGGAGGTCGGCCATCTCCAGCAGCCCCTGCAGCGTGCCGTCCTCGCCGAAGGTGCCGTGCACGATCGGGAAGACGACGTCCATCTCGCCGAGGAGCGACAGGACCTCCGGGTACGCGAACGCGCCGTCGCCGAGGTCGTCGCCGAGCGAGCGCGTGTCGCCCGCCTCGATGCCGACGAGGCGGCGACGGGTCTCGTCCGGGGTGAGCCACGCGCCGTGGCGGGTGATGCCGAAGGGCACGACCTCGAAGCGCTCGGGGTCGGCCTCGCGCATCACGCCGCGTGCGGAGACCACGGAGACCTCGTGCTCCACGGAGCGGCCGCCGAAGATCACGCCCAGTCGCTGGCGGGTCTGCTGCGTCATCGCGCTGCCCCCGTCCCGCGCAGGCGGTCGAGGATCATCGGGCCGAGCTCGGTGACGTCGCCGGCGCCGAGCGTGAAGCAGACGTCGCCGGGGCGGAGGTCGGCGGCGATCCGGTCGGCGGCCTCCTCGAAGGACGCGACGTACTGCGCCTCGGGGTGGTGGATCTCGGCGGCCAGTGCCGCTGCGTCCATGCCCTTGTCGGCGGACTCGCGCGCCTCGTACGTCCGCAGCACGTACAGCGCGTCGAGGCCCTCGAAGCACGTCTTGAAGGCGTCGAGCAGGTACGTCGAGCGCGAGTAGGTGTGCGGCTGGAAGCAGGCGACGACGCGGCGGCCGGCGTAGCGCTGGCGCGCAGCGAGCAGGGTCGCGCGCACCTCGGTCGGGTGGTGCGCGTAGTCATCGACGATCGTGATCGGCGCGCCGTCGCGCACCACTTCGCCGACCAGCTCGAAGCGGCGGCGGGTGCCGGTGAACTCGGCGGCGGCGGCGGCGGCGCGGTGGAAGTCCACGCCCGCGCGCATCGACACCGCGAGCGCGCCGAGCGCGTTCAGCAGGTTGTGACGACCGGCGACGGCGAGCGACAGCGGCCCGAGGTCCACGCCGTTCATGTGCACGACGGCGTCGAGGCCGCCGTGGTCGTTGCCACGGATGCGCGAGGCACGCCACTCGGCGGTCTCGTCCTCGAGGGCGTAGCGCTCGACGCGCGCACCGGCGTCGCGACGCTCGCGCCCGATGGCGAGCGCGGCCGGCGAGTCGGCGCAGACGATTAGCGTGCCGTCCGGCTTCACACGCTCCGTGAAGCGGCGGAACGCGCCGAACAGCCGCTCCTCCGTGCCGTAGTAGTCGAGGTGGTCGGCCTCGAGGTTCGTGATCAGCGCGATCTGCGGCGTGTACTCCAGGAACGCCTCGGCGTACTCGTCGGCCTCGACGATCGCGAGGCGACCGGCGCCGTCGCGCACGTTGATGTTCCCGAGGTCACGCGCGTCGCCGCCGAGCAGCATCATCGGGTCGAGGCCCGCGCGCACCGCCATCAGCGAGACCATCGCCGTTGTCGTCGTCTTGCCGTGCGTGCCCGCGATCGCGAGGACGTCGCGGTCGGCGATCAGGCGCTGCACCATCTCTGCGCGCAGCATCACGGGGAGGCCTCGATCGCGCGCGGCGACGAGCTCCGGGTTGTCGATCTTCGCCGCTGCCGTGGCGACCACGAGCTGCGCGTCCCCGACGTGCGTGGCGTCGTGCGGGCCGATGAACACCTCGGCGCCGAGGGCGACGAGGCGGTTCGTGTAGTCGGACGCGCTGAGGTCGGAGCCGGTGATGCGGTGGCCGCGCGCCGCGAGGATCTGGCCGATCGCGGACATGTGCACGCCGCCCGCACCGACGAGGTGCACGCGCGACGGGATCGAGTTCCCGTTCCCGTTCCGCTGGCGCGGTCGCAGCCCGATCATGCCGCCACCTCCCGCAGCAGCCGCGCGAGGTGCGTCGCGGCGTCGGGGTGGGCGAGCTGGCGCATCGCCGCGGCCATCGCCTCGCGGCGCGGGCCGTCGCCCAGCAGCAGCGTGATCAGCGGCGCGAGCTCGTCGAGGTGCGTGGTCGGCATCATGATCGCCGCGCCCTCGCCCTCCAGGTAGGCGGCGTTGAGGTGCTGGTCGGAGAACGAGCCGGGGATCACGATCGCCGGCAGCCCCGTCACCGGCAGCTCGCCGAGCGTCGAGGCGCCCGCGCGCGTCACGGCGAGGTCGGCGGCGCGCATCGCGTACGCCATCTCCTCGGTGTAGGCGTGCAGGTGGTAGCGGTCGCGCATCCACTCCGGCAGGCGCTCGCGCTCGCGCTGGAGCCAGTGCTCCTCGTCGGGGCCGGAGATGTGGATGACCTGCGCCTGCTCGAGCAGCGTCGGCAGCGCGCCGGCGATCGCGAGGTTGATCTGGTGCGCGCCGAGCGAGCCGCCGGCGACCAGCACCGTCTTCAGCGACGGGTCGAGGCCGAAGCGCGCGATGCCCTCCTCGCGCGTGGCGGTCAGGAACTGCTCGCGCACGGGGTAGCCCGTCACGACCGTGCGTCCCGTGGGGAGCGAGGCACGCGACTGCTCGACGGAGCAGGCGACCGTGGTCGCGTAGCGCGCGAGGAAGCGCACCGCCCAGCCGGGGTGCACGTCGGGCAGGAAGACGACCAGCGGGATGCCGGCGCGTCGCGCGGCGCGGCCGATCGGCGCGGCGGCGTAGCCGCCGGTCGCGAACACCGCGGCGGGGCGGTCCTCGGCGAGCATGCGCGCGGCGACATTCGATCCGCGCCACAGCTGCACGAGGCCGGTCGCGAGGCGGATCGGCGAGCGGCTGCGGACCTGGCTCGCGGGCACGGCGCGGTAGGGGATGCGAGCGCCCTCGGCGACGGCGCGCTCGGGGCCGCGCTCCGTGCCGTAGTACACGAGCTCGGTGCCCTCGATCTCGCGCAGGCGCTCGGCCACGGCGATCGCCGGGTACGCGTGCCCGCCCGTCCCGCCGCCGGCGAGCGCGAACTTCATCGCGCACCTCCGATCGAGGGGCGCTCGGGACGCCGGAAGCCCGGCATCGAGCGACCTCGCGCCGGTGGGGCGACCTCTGCGGTGCGGGGCTCGGTGCTGGTGTAGCGCGTGACGGAGAGCAGCACGCCGATGGCGGCCATCGTCAGGATCAACGACGTGCCGCCGAAGGAGATGAGCGGCAGCGGGATGCCGGTCAGCGGCAGCAGGCGGGCGACACCGCCGACGTTGATCAGCAGCTGGAACGCGATCCACGCCGCCACGCCGACCGCGAGGAGCGAGCCGAACTGGTCCTCGGCGTCGCGGATCGCGACCCACGCGCGGTAGAGCAGCACGATGAACAGCGCCATCACCACGAAGACGCCGATGTAGCCCAGCTCCTCGCCGATGATCGCGAGGATGCCGTCCGTGTGGGAGCCGGGGACGTAGAAGAACTTCTGCCGCGACACGCCGAGGCCGAGGCCGCCCCAGCCGCCGGAGCCGAACGCGACCAGCAGTTGCAGCGCATGGAAGCCGACGCCGGAGGGGTCGTCCTCGGCGGAGGTGAACGCGGTGATGCGGTCCATGCGGTAGCCGCCGCTGAGGATCAGCACGCCGAGCATCAGCAGGCCGCTGCCGGCCAGCGCCATCACGTGCATCAGCCGGGCGCCGGCGACGAAGAACAGCGTGCCGGTGATCGCCGCGATCACGAGCGCGGTGCCGAGGTCCGGCTCGAGCACGATCAGCGCGCCGACGATGCCGACCATGCCCACGAACGGCAGCACGCCGAGCTGGAGGTCGAGCAGCAGGTCGCCCTTCGCGGCGAGCCAGGCGGAGAGGTAAATGAGCACCGCGAGCTTGGCGAACTCGGACGGCTGGAGCGGCGGCAGCGGACCGAGGTCGATCCAGCGCGCCGCGCCGTTCGAGGAGTGACCGATGCCGGGGATCAGCACGCCGGCGAGCCCGATCAGCGCGACGAGCATGATCAGCGGGCTCAGCCGCCGCAGGATGCGGTAGTCCACGTACATCGCCACGACCATCGCGACCGTGCCGAGGACCAGCGAGAACATCTGCTTCTTGATGAAGTAGTTGGCGTCCTTGAACTGCGCCGACCCGAGCGCGTACGACGACGAGTACACGGCGATCAGCCCGAACACGCACAGCACGATCACCGACGTCAGCAGCAGGTAGTCGGGCGCGTGCGCGGCCCGCGTCGTCGAGGCGCGCGCCGTGGGGCGCTGCGGCTGCGTGCCGGCGGAGCGCATCACGATCCGCCGCCCATCTGGAGCACCGCGTCGCGGAAGGCGTGCCCGCGCGCCTCGAAGTTGCGGTAGGCGTCGAAGGACGTGCCGGCCGGCGAGAACAGCACCACGTCGCCGGGCTGCGCGAGGCGCGCGGCCTCCTGCACGGCGGCGGGGACGTCCGCGACCTGGCGCAGCGTCACGCGCTCGGCGCCCTCGGCGTCGCGGATGGCGGAGGCGTAGAGGTCGGACGCCTCGCCGAAGGTGATCACGGCGCGGCAGCGGCGCACGGCCTCCTCGCCCAGCACGCGCGTCGGCAGGTTCTTGTCGCGCCCGCCGAGCAGCAGCACGAGGCGCTCGGTGAACGCGTGCATGCCGGCGAGCGTCCGCTCGGGCGCGGTCGCGATCGAGTCGTTCACGTACTGCACGCCGTCGATCGTCGCGACGGGCTCCAGGCGGTGCGGGACGCCGGTGAACTGACGGACGGCGCGCGCGGCGGCCTCCTCGGACACGCCGAGCAGGCCTGCCACGGCGACGGCGGAGAGGACGTTCTCGACGTTGTGCTCGCCGCGCAGGCGGATCTCGTCGCGGCGCAGCACCTCGGTCGCCACGCCGCCGTCGACGCGCACCACGCGGTCGCCGTCGAGCATCGCGCCGTCGCCGGGGATGCGCTGCGTGCGGGAGGTCGCGAAGACGTGCCCGGGCGCCTCGTCCATGAAGGAGCGCGCGACCGGGTCGTCGAAGTTGAAGACCGCACGGTCCTCGGGGCGCTGGTGCTTGAAGACGCGGCGCTTCAGGTCGACGTAGTCGTCCCACGAGAACTGGTCGAGGTGGTTCGGCGTGACGTTCGTGACGCACGCCAGCTCCGGGCTGCGCGCGACGCGCGAGAGCTGCGTGTGCGACATCTCCACGACGACCTTCGTCGTCGGCGCGATCCCCGGCAGCAGCGACAGCAGCCCGACGCCGATGTTGCCGCCGACCACGTGGTCCTCGCCGGCCGCCTCGAGCATCGCGCCGACCAGCGAGGTCGTCGTCGTCTTGCCCGCCGAGCCGGTGATGCCGGCGACCGGCGCGGGACAGCGGTCGAGGAACAGCTCCAGCATCGAGGAGATCGGGACGCCCTTCGCCTCGGCGGCGCGCAGCGCGGGGAGGGCGGCGGGCACGCCCTGCGAGACGAACACGGCGTCGGCGTCGGCGCAGTCCTCGACGCGGTTCGCGCCGAGCGACAGACGCGCGCCCGTGTCCTCGATGGCGGCGAGCTGGTCGACGAGCTGCTCGGGGGGGCGTGCGTCGGACACGGTGACTCGTGCGCCCTCGGACGTGAGGAAGCGCACGAGATCGATGCCCTCGATCCCCAGCCCGACAACCGTCACACGCGCCTCCCACAGATTCTGCATATCTGTCATAGCGGGTAAGCCGTTGTTAATCCACAGTTTGTATCACGCAGGCCACCGCGAGCGCCACCCCGGCGGCCAATTCGCTCGACATAACTCAAACCGACAGCGCCAGGGCGATGCCGAGCATCGCGCCCGCCATGCCGAACAGGTACAGGCGCATCACCACCTGCGGCTCGCTCCAGCCAAGGAGCTCGAAGTGGTGGTGGAGGGGCGTCTTGCGGAACAGTCGCCGGCCACCGGTCGTCTTGAAGTAGGCGATCTGGATGACGTCGGACATCGCCTCGGCGACGAAGACCACGCCGATCACCGGCAGCAGCAGCCAGTGGCCAGTCATCAGCGCCACCGTCGCCAGCGCCGCGCCGAGGGGCAGCGCGCCGGTGTCGCCCATGAAGACCGCCGCGGGGTGCGCGTTGTACCAGAGGAACCCGAGCAGGGCGCCGGTGACCGTGAACGAGAACACCGCGAGGAACAGCTGCCCCTGGATGAACGCGATCACCGCGTACGCGCCGAAGGCGAACGCCGCCGTCCCGCCGAGGAGCCCGTCCAGCCCGTCCGTGATCGAGACCGCGCTCGTGGTGGAGAACACGATCAGGAACGCGACCACCAGGTAGGCCGCGCCCAGCTGGTACTGGCCCATCCACGGGATGTGCACGCTCTGCGCCTCTAGGCCCCAGTACATCGTGGCCGCGACGATGCAGCCGAGGACCGCGATCAGGAAGAACTTGAGGCGCCACGTCAGGCCTCGGCGGCCGGCGGTCCCGTCGACCAGCGTGCCGAAGTCGTCCCACAGGCCGATCAGCGCCGTCGTGACGACGACGGCGAGCGGCAGCAGCATCGACTCGTGCCCGAGGCGGATGCCGCCGTCGCGGAAGATGAAGAGGTTGGTGAGGAGCGTCATCAGCGCGACCGTCGCCCAGATGAAGATGCCGCCCATCGTCGGCGTGCCGGACTTCACGGAGTGACTGGACGGCGCGTCCTCCGAGATCGACTTGCCCATCTTCTTCGCGCGCAGCCATGCCACCGTCGGCCGCCCGATGAGCAGCGACAGCAGGAACGCGCCGCTGCCGGCGAGGAGTGCGTGGATCATCGGGCGTCTCCGTCGGGGGTGCGTTCGGACAGGGCGGTCACGACGTGCTCCAGTCCCAGCGCGTGCGAGCCCTTGATCAGCACCACGTCGCCCGGTGCGAGGCGCGCGCGGAGCGCCTCGATCGCGGCGTCGCGGCTGTCGACGTGCTGCACGTCGCCGAGGCCGGCGGCGCGGGCCGCCTCACCGAGCGCGCGCGCCTCGTCGCCGATCGTGATGAGCAGAGCGACGACCTCGGCGGCGCGGCGGCCGACGCGCTCGTGCTCGACGCGCGAGAGGTCGCCCAGCTCGCGCATGTCGCCGAGCAGCGCGACGTGGCGTCCGCTCATCTCGTCCAGCAAGTCGAGCGCGGCGATCGTCGAGGCCGGCTGCGCGTTGTACGTGTCGTCGAGGACGGTGATGCCGCCGGGCAGCTCGATCACGTTGAGTCGCAGCGGCACGTCCAGCGCCTCGATCGCGGCGGCGACTTCGTCGAGCGTCAGGCCGTCGGCGAGCGCGGTCGCAGCCGCCGCGAGCACGTTGGACAGCAGGTGGCGTCCCGGCAGTGGCACGTGCACGCGGCGCGATGCGCCATCGAGGTGCAGCGTGAAGTCGAAGCCGCGCGCCCCGTCGGAGGCGAGGTCCGTGCCGCGCACGCGCGCGTCCTCGGCGGTGCCGAACCACCACACCGGAGCGGGGGAGTGCGCGGCCATCGAGCGCACGCGATCGTCGTCGGCGTTCAGCACCGCGGCGCCATCGGCGGGGAGCGCCTCGATCAGCTCGCGCTTCGCCTGCGTGATCGCCTCGAGCGACCCGGCGCGCTCGAGGTGCGTCGGGCCGACGTTCAGCACCACGCCGATGCGCGGGCGCGTCCAGCGACAGAGCAGCGCGATCTCGCCCGTGGTGTACATGCCGTGCTCGATCACCGCGCGCTCCGTCTCCGGGCGCAGTTCGAGGAGGCAGAGCGGGACGCTGACCTCGTTGTTGTAGTTCAGCGGGTTGGCCTGCACGCGGTACTTCGTCGCCAGCACGGAGGCGACGATCGCCTTCGTCGTCGTCTTGCCGACGCTGCCTGTGATGCCCACGACCTGCGTGTCGACGAGCGCCTCGCGCCACGCGGCGCCGAGGTGCTGGAGGGATGCCAGCGTGTCGTCCACAAGGAACAGCGCGGCGGGGCCGGCGCTCTCGATGTCGCGCACCTCGTGCGTCAGGAGGCAGCCGGTCGCACCGGCCTCGACGGCGTAGGGGGCGAAGGCGTGGCCGTCGACGCGCTCGCCGGGCAGCGCGACGAACAGGTCGTCCGGCTGCACCGCGCGCGAGTCGATCGCCGCGCCGCCGAAGCGCGTGCTGTCGGGCGCCGAGCCGGCGCGCGCGCGCAGACGACCGCCGAGGGCGGTCGTGACGAACGCGGCGTCCAGCACGGGCGCGCTCATGCCGGCGCTCACGGCCGTGCCACGGTCTTCGGCAGCGTGGCGGGGTTCGTCGGCGGCGTGCCAAGGTAGTCCATGATCTGCGAGGCGATCTCGGAGAACACCGGCGCCGCGACCTGGCCGCCGAGGTTCAGCCCGCCGCTGGGCTGGTCGATCTTGATCAGCACCGACACCTGCGGGTCCTCGTACGGGACGAAGCCGACGAACGACGCGATCGTGGAGTCGAGGTCGTAGCCCGTCGGGATCGAGACGAGCGTCGTGCCGGTCTTGCCGGCGACGTGGTAGCCCGGCGTCTTCGCGCCGTGCAGCTCCACGCCGTCCACGACGTCGTTCATCAGCTTGAGCATCGTCGCGGCGGTCTGCGGCTGGATCACCTGTCGCACCTCGACGGGGCCGAAGGTGCGCGACTGGTTGCTGGTGACGATCTTGGAGACGACGTACGGGCGCATCAGGCGGCCCTGGTTCGCGAACGTGTTGACCGCGGTCAGCATCTGGAGCGGCGTCACCGCGATGCCCTGCCCGTAGGAGTTCGTCGCGAGGTCGACCTCGTACCAGTTGGCGTCGCTCGGCGTGCGGTACTGGCCCTCGGCTTCGCCGGCCAGGCCGACGTGCGTCGCCTCGCCGAAGCCGAACGACTTCACGTACTGGTAGAACGTCTCGGCGCCGGTGCGCTGCGCGACCCACACCGAGCCGGTGTTCAGCGACTTCTGGAGGTACTGGCGGATCGTCTGCGGGCCGTTCGCGCTGAAGTCCCAGTTGCGGATCTCGTAGCCGCCGACCTTCGCGACGCCGGTGTCGGTGTAGCTGCTCTCCGGCGTGATCAGGCCCTTGTCGATCGCCATCGCGGTCGTCAGCGTCTTCATCGTGGAGCCGGGCTCGTAGAGATCGGTGATCGCGCGGTCGCGCACGAGCGCGTCGAGCTTCGGGTCGTTGAGGTCGACGCGTGACAGCGTGACGGTGGGGCGCGACGCCATCGCGAGGATCGCGCCGGTGCGCGGGTTCATGACGATGATCGAGCCGCTCTTCGCGTTGTACTTCGCGAGCGCGCTCGTCAGTGACTTCTCGACGATCGCCTGCATGAAGCGGTCGATCGTCAGTTGCACCTCGCCGCCCTCGACGGCCGGGCGCTCGGCGCGCTGGCTGAACGCGATGGGGCGGCCGAGCGCGTCGCGCTCCGTGGTGACCCAGCCGTCCTTGCCGCGCAGCATGCTGTCGAAGTCGGACTCGACGCCCCAGAGCCCGGCGCCGTCACGGCCGACGTAGCCGATCAACTGCCCGGCGAGGTCGCCGCCCGGGTACAGCCGCACGGAGGACCGCACGAGGCGGATGCCCCACAGGTCGAGCTTGTCGAGCTTCAGGCCCTCGTCGTACGGCAGGCTGCGCTGCACGAGCAGATCGCCCGCGGTCTGCGCGAGGCCCTCGGCGGCCAGTTGCCCGGCGTCGCGCTTGAGGAAGGAGGCGAGCCCGATCGCCGCCTCCTGCGCCTTCACCTTGTCGCGCCACTGGAAGCGGTCGATGTACACGTCCCACGTGTCGACCGAGGTCGCGAGCGGGTACCCGGTCGCGTCGAGGATCGCGCCGCGGGAGGCGGGGACGGTGATCGCGCCCTGCCTCGTGACCGCGGCCTCTTTCATGTACGAGTCGTGGTCGAGCACCTGCACGCGGTAGAGGTGCACGAGGATCGCGACGAACGAGGCGAGCACGATCAGGCCCATCACGTGATGGCGCCAGGTCAGGTTGTTGGAGCGGGACTGGTTCACTGGGGTCGTCCCTCCGCCCAATCGGTGGACGTCGCTCGGTCGGTTCGGTCGGGCGTGGCTAGTGCATCCCCGGGATCACGCTCAGCACGCGCTCCCACCACGCGACGCCCGGCGCGTCCTCGTGCGTCTGCTCGGGCACGTAGCGGCGGGGCAGCGGGACGATCGCCGGCGCGGGCTCGCTCTGCGCGACGCGCACCTTGTCCTGCGGCTTCACCATGCCGAGCCGCGTGGTCGCGTCCTGGTGAATGCGGTCGAGGTTGGACGAGGCGGCGATCTGCGACTCCAGCAGCCGGATGTCGGCGTCCAGGTCCTGCTGCTCCTTCTCGAGCGCGCGCACCTGGTAGCCGGTGGCGGCGACCTGCGTGGTCTGCAGCACCTGGAACAGCCCGACGACCGCCACGGTGAGCAGCGCCGCCGAGGTCATCGTGAGACGGGAGATGCGGCGGCGGACGACGCCCCACTCGGTCGGGACCGGGCGCGCGGCGATCGGGCGCGATCGGGCGGTCGTCGGCATCGGCTCGCGGCCCGCCGTGCGGGGGAGGGTGGGCGCCGAGCGCGGCACTCCTCGAGGTGTCGTGTGCGGGATGCTCGCCATTACGCGGCCGCCCGGTCGACGATCGACTCCGCGACGCGCAGGCGCGCCGAGCGCGATCGAGGGTTGCGCGCGACCTCGTCGTCGGTGGGGCGGCTGACCTTGCGCGAGATCTCGCGCAGCGTCGCGCGGTGGTCGCAGGTGCACACGGGCTGTCGAGGCGGGCAGACGCAGTCGCGCGCGCGGTCGCGGAAGAACGTCTTCACGGCGCGGTCCTCGAGCGAGTGGAAGGAGATGACGGCGATCCGGCCGCCGGGGCCGAGCAGCGTCTCGGCGTCGACGAGGGCCCGCTCGATCTGGTCGAGCTCGCCGTTCACGGCGATGCGGAGCGCCTGGAACGTGCGCGTCGCGGGGTGGATGCGCTCGCCGGGCTTCCCGCCCGAGCGGCGCGCGACACCCTCGACGAGGTTCGCGAGCGAGGCGGTGGAGTGCAGCGGACGGCGGGCGACGATGGCGCGCGCGATGCGGCGCGAGTGGCGCTCCTCGCCGAGCTCCCAGATCAGCGCGGCCAGCTCGGCCTCGTCGTACGTGTTCACGATGTCGGCCGCGGTGACGCCGCCGTCCGGGTCCATGCGCATGTCGAGCGGCTCGTCGCGCTGGAAGGAGAAGCCGCCGCCCGGCGCGTCGAGCTGCATCGACGAGACGCCGAGGTCGAACAGGATGCCGTCGACCGGGCGGAAGCCGTGCGCGTCGCAGATCGAGGCGATGTCCGCGAACTCGCCGCGCGCGAGGACCACGGCGTCGCCGAAGGGCGCGAGCCGGTCCGCGGCGACGGTGATGGCGCGCGGGTCACGGTCGATCGCCAGCAGGCGCCCGCCAGGCTGCGCCGCCGCGACGATCGCCGAGGAGTGCCCGCCGAGGCCGAGGGTCGCGTCGACATAACGTCCGCCGGGGCGGACGGCGAGCGCCTCGATGGCCTCGTGGAGCATGACCGGCTCGTGCTGGGGCGCAGCGGTCATTCGTCGTCCTCGTCGCCGGTTTCCAGCTGGGCGCGTTCCTGGGCCCAACGGTCAGGATGCCACAATTCCAGGTAATCGCCACAGCCGATGATCAATAGTTTACCCACAAGCCCCGCTTCTTCGCGTATCTGGGCGGGGGCGAGGATGCGGCCCTGGCGGTCCAGCTCGACGCCATACGCGTCCGGCAGGAAGGCGCGGCGGGTGCGACGGCCGGAGGCGCGGCGGTTGCCGTCCTCGCTGCCGAGGCGGCGCTGTACCTCTTCATCGAACGAGGCCTGGGTGTAGAGCTCGGCGCAGCCCTCGGGGCCGCGGCGCAGGATTCCCCCATCGACGAACGCGGGTCGGTAGCGGGCGGGGATTGCTATTCGCCCGCGTTCGTCGAGGGAATGCTCGAAGGTTCCGAAGAAAAACACCCCGGCCACCTTCGAATGCTCGGGGGATGGGCAGTTCTCCCATTTCCCCCCACAACGTCCCAGACTCTACCATCCGGCCGTCCGGCCCCGCAACACCCGCACCCGCGAAATTTCCCGCGCTAGGATCGAAGCGCCCGCCGGACGGCCGTCCGAGGCGAAAGGACCGCTCGATGCCCCACGTCGCCGCCGTCCTGACCGTGAGCGACCTCGGCGCGCGCGGGGAGCGGGAGGACACCGCCGGCCCGGCCGTCGCCGCGATGCTGGCGGACGCGGGCTTCGAGGTCGCCGAGCGCGCTTTGCTGCCCGACGACGTCGACGAGATCGAGGAGCGCCTGGTGCGCTGGGCCGAACAGGACGTGCGCCTCGTGCTGACGGCGGGGGGTACGGGCCTCACCCGGCGCGACCGGACGCCGGAGGCGACGCTGCGCGCGATCGACTACCGCGTGCCGGGCATGGAGGAGGCGATGCGCGCCGCCAGCACGGCGATCGTGCCGACGGCGATGCTGTCGCGCGCCGTGGTCGGGGTGCGCGGGCGGACGCTGATCGTGAACCTCCCGGGCAGCGAGCGCGCCGCGCGCGAGAACCTGGCCGTCGTGCTGCCGGTGCTGGAGCACGCCTGCGACCAGCTCGCCGGGGATGCCTCGGACGTCGCCGCGCTGCACGAAGACCTCGCCGACGACAAGGGCGAGGCGTGACGCCCGCCGCCTCGATCCGCTTCGACGTGCTGACGATCTTCCCGGCGATGTTCGACAGCCCGTTCGAGCAGTCGATCATGGCGCGTGCGCGCGCGGCTGGGCTGCTTGACGTGCAGACGCACGACCTGCGCCAGTGGGCCCACGACCGGCACCGCACCGTGGACGACTACCCGTTCGGCGGCGGCGCCGGCATGGTGATGAAGCCCGAGCCGATCTTCGAGGCGATCGAGGCGATCCAGCCGCTCGCCCCGGAGCGCGCGACCGTGGTGTTCATGTCGCCGCTGGGCCGCCCGCTGACGCGCGCGGTCGTCGAGGACCTGGCCGCGCTGCCGCGCATGCTGTTGCTCTGCGGCCGCTACGAGGGCATCGACGAGCGCGTGCGCGAGCACGTCGTGGACCTCGAGGTGTCGATCGGGGACGTCGTCGTCTCGGGCGGCGAGCTGCCGGCGATGCTGCTCATCGATGCCGTCGCACGGCGCATCCCGGGCGTGCTCGGGTCGGAGACGTCGCTCGCCGAGGAGTCGTTCGACGACGGCCTCCTCGAGTACCCGCAGTACACGCGTCCGCCCGAGTTCCGGGGCTGGGAGGTGCCACCCATCCTCCTCTCCGGCCACCATGCCGAGGTGGACAAGTGGCGCCGCCGGCAGCGCCTGCTCCGCACCCGCGACCTGCGCCCCGATCTCCTCGGAGGCGTGGAAATGACCGCCGCGGAGCGCCGCTGGCTGGAGGAGCAGGAGTAGGCTGAGCCGGCGCGAGGAGGCATCGATGAGTCCCGTGACCGTTCGATACATCGTGAACAACGTCGACGAGGCGCTGCCCTTCTACGTCGAGGCGCTCGGCTTTGTCATCGACATGCATCCCGCCCCCGGCTTCGCGGCGATCTCGCGGGGCGACCTGCGGCTGATGCTGAACCAGCCGGGAGCCGGCGGGGCTGGCGCGTCCATGCCGGACGGTGCCGTGCCCGCGCCCGGGGGCTGGAACCGCATCCAGATCGAGGTCGATGACCTCGACGCGGTCGTCGCGCGGCTGCAGGGGGCCGGGCACCGCTTCCGGAACGAGATCGTCCAGGGCAACGGCGGCCGCCAGATCCTCGTCGAGGACCCGTCGGGCAATCCGATCGAGCTGCTCGAGCCCGGCGCGCCGGGTGCCGGCGGTGGCCCTCGACGGTAGGGGCGGGGATTCGGTAGACTTCTGGTTCGCGCGTCCGGCGGACGTGCCCCGACCACCAGCGATCCGACGGGAACTGACATGGCTATCGACCTTCGTGACCTCGCCCAGCCGCGCCCGGCGCACCTGCCGGAGCTCCCCGAGTTCGGGGCCGGCGACACCGTCCGCGTGCAGGCGCGCGTCGTCGAGGGTGACCGCGAGCGCCTCCAGCCCTTCGAGGGCGTGGTGATCCGCGTGCGGAACGGCCCGGCCGGCAACTTCACGGTGCGCCGCATCGCCTCCGGCATCGGCGTGGAGCGCACGTTCCCCTTCAACAGCCCGCGCCTCGAGGCGGTCGCCGTGACCCGCAAGGGCCGCGTGCGCCGCAGCCGCCTCTACTACCTGCGTGGCCGCACCGGCCGCGCGGCCCGCGTGAAGGAAGCGCGTCGCGGCTAGTCCGCTCGCGTCTTCCTCGCCATTCGCTTCGACGCCGGGCTCAGCCCGGCGTTGTCGTGTCCGGGTGGCGTCGAGGCCATGTGCGCGCTGCGTATGATCGCGGCATGGGCGGGATGAGCGGCACCTCCATCTGTGAATGCACCTGCGAATGCGGCGATGACCTCGCGGTATGCCGCGCCGCGTGGGACGAGTGCGGCGCCGTGGAGCTCGGTGATCCGACGTACTACGCCGTCCACCACCTGATGGTGTCGTCGTTCATGGCGCAGCACCCGGGCCGCCTCTCCGCGTCCGGCTGGGACGAGGTCGCCGCGCTCCTCGCGCGGTTCGTCGCGGGGCTGACGCCCGAGGCGGCGCGGCGTGAGGTCGGTGCGCGACGGCGCGAGCAGAGCCTCGTCCGGGGCGAGCCGAAGCATCTCGACGGCGTGCGGTGGACGCGCCGGATCTCCGGCGTGTCGCGCGATACCGCGGAGGCGTACTGCGCCGACATCCGCGCGTGGGCGGAATCGACCGTCCTGGACATCGCAGGGCAGGTGCCGCAGACCGCTTCATCCGCATCCTCGGCACCGTCGGCGCGCTCCGCATGACCTCGACGCCTGTTCCCGCGGCCGCTTCGACGCGCGCGCGCTACGTGAAGGTGGCGGTCAACGCAGGGCGCGCGACCGACCTCACGTTCTCGTACTCGGTGCCACCGGGGCGCGAGGTCGTGCCGGGCGAAGTCGTGCACGTGCCGTGGGGCGTGCGCACGCTGCAGGGCGTGATCGTCGAGGCGATGGACACCCCCGGCTACGACCGCGACGAGGTGCGCCCGCTGGAGCCGCCGATCGACGCCGCGCCGTGCATCCCCGCGGACCGGCTGCCGCTCGCTGCGTGGCTGCGCGACTACTACCTCGCGCCGCCGTGGGAGTCGTACGCGCTGTTCCTGCCGCCCGGCGCGGGGGAGCGCCCGCGCATCGCGATCGCGCGCGGCAGGACGCCGAACGGCGCGGCCGTCGCGCTGTCCGAGCGCCAGCAGGTGATCCTCGACGCGCTGAGCGAGGTGCCCGTCGACAGCGAGGAGCTGAAGGCGAGCCTCGTCGCGACGGTGACCGCGCGCGGGTTCGACGCCGCGCTCGGCGTGCTGATCCGGCGCGGCCTCGCGGACCGTCACTACACGCTTGCCCCGGCGCGCGCACGCCCCCGCGTCGTCGAGGTGATCCGCCTCGCGGTCCCGCCGCAGCAGGCGCGCGACTACGCCGATGCGATCGAGGGGCGACGTGCCTCGCGGCGCGTGCGCGCGCTGCGGATGGTGGTCGCGTCCGGCGGGCGCGCCTCGTTCCTCGCGGTCGCGCGCGAGGCGCGCGGCGCGCCTGCCGTCGAGACGCTGATCGCAGACGGCGCGCTCGAACGCGCTGGCGAACGCAACGACGAGGTGCGCCTGCTGCTGGACGAGGCGGCGACCGCGCGGCTGATCCGGCAGCTCTCGCGCGGGCAGGCGGAGCAGGCCGCGGCGGGCATCCTCGAACGGCTGGCGGGCCTCGGCGAGCGGGGCGAGGAGGCCGTGCTGCCGCTGCGCGGGCTGGCGGCGGAGGTCGGCGGCGACGCACGCGCCGCGGTCACCGGGCTGTTGCAGGCGCGGCTGCTCACACAGCAGGACGTGCTCGACCGGCGCGATCCGCTGCGGCACATGGTGGACCTCGTCGTACGCCCGCACGCCGAGCTGATCGCGGAGCAGCGCGAGGCGGCGGTCCGCCTCCGCGCCGCGATCGACCGCGCCGATGGCAGCCAGGTGCTGCTGCACGGCATCACCGGCAGCGGCAAGACCGAGGTGTACCTCGACGCGCTGCGGCACACGGTGGAGCAGGGGCGTCGAGGCATCGTGATGGTGCCGGAGATCGCGCTGACGCCGCAGACGGTGCGCCGCTTCGCGGAGCGGTTCCCCGGGCGCGTCGGCGTGCTGCACTCGGGGCTGAGCCTCGGCGAGGCGTACGACGAGTGGCACCGCATCGCGCGCGGCGAGTACGACGTGGTGATCGGATCGCGCTCCGCGATCTTCGCGCCGCAGCCGGACCTCGGCCTGATCGTGATCGACGAGGCGCACGAGTGGACGTACAAGCAGCACGACCCGGCGCCGCGCTACGACGCGCGCACGGTCGCGGCGGAGCTGGGGCGGCGCGTGGGCGCGGCGGTCGTGTACGGCACCGCGACGCCCGACGCGGAACGCTGGTTCGCCGCCGCGAACGGCACCATCGAGCGCGTCGACCTGCCTCGACGCATCCGCTCGGCGGTGCAGCCTGACGGCTCGTTGCAGCGCTTCGCCACGAACGAGATGCCTGAGGTGCAGATCGTTGACATGCGCGATCCGAAGGCGCTGTTCTCCGCGCGCCTGATCGAGGGCCTCGGCGAGTCGCTGGACCGCGACGAGCAGGCGATCCTGTTCCTGAACCGCCGCGGCACGGCGGGCTACCTCGTCTGCGCGCACGGCCACGCGCCGTCGTGCCCCTCGTGCGACGTCGCGATGGCCGTGCACGACAACATGCCTTCCAGTGGCGCCTCCGGCACCGATCGCGCCGCCGGCGCGGGGCGGCTCGTCTGCCACCAGTGCGGGCGGTCGAGGAAGGCGCCCACGCGCTGCCTCGAACAGAACTGCGACCGCCCCCTCAGCCCGATGCGCGCCGGCACCCAGCGAGTCGAGGCGGAGGTGCGCCGGCACTACCCCACGGCGCGTGTGGTGCGCTGGGACCGCGACACCGCGCGCAACGCCGAGCAGCACGCCGCGATCCTCCAGCAGTTCCAGCGGCACGAGGCGGACGTGCTGGTCGGCACCCAGATGGTCGCGAAGGGCCTCGACCTGCCGCTGGTGACGTTCGTCGGGGTCGTGCTCGCGGACTACTCGCTGCACGCCACCGACTTCCGTGCGCGGGAGCGCACGTTCCAGCTGCTGGTGCAGGTGTCGGGGCGTGCCGGCCGCGCCGAGCGGCCGGGGCGCGTCGTGATCCAGACGCTCCAGCCGGAGGAGCCCGCGATCCTCGCCGCCGCCGTCGGAGACGTCGATCGGTTCTACGAGGACGAGCTGGCACGGCGCGCCGCGCTCGGCTACCCGCCGTTCCGCCGACTGCTGCGCCTGCTCTTCAGCCACGAGAATCGCCAGTACGCGGGCGACGAGGCGCAACGCCTCGCGGCGGAGCTGCGGACGCTCGCGGCGGGCCGCCCCGGCGTCGATGTCCTCGGCCCCACGCCGCCGGCGGTGGCGCGCGTGCGGGGGCGGCATCGCTGGGCGATCATCGTGCGTGGGGACGACCCGGCCGCGCTGGTGCGCGCCCTCGATCTGCCGCCGGGGTGGGCGGTGGACGTGGACCCGCTGGTGGTCAGCTGACGTACATCACAGCACCGTTGCACCGGGTGCCGCGCCGGGACGTTGCGTAGGTCGGGCGCTACAATCGGCCGGAACTCGTGACCGGCTGACCGGCGGAAAGCGGCCCATGACGATCCGTCCCATTCGCTACCTCGGCGACCCGGTGCTGCGCCGGCCGGCGAAGAAGGTGTCGCGCGTCGACGACTCGATCCGCCGCCTGATCGCCGACATGACGGAGTCCATGTACCAGGCGCAGGGCGTCGGCATCGCTGCGCCGCAGATCGGCGTCGGCCTGCGCGTCGTCGTCATCGGCATCCCCGACGAGGAGCCCTTCGCGCTGATCAACCCCGTCGTCATCAAGCGCAGCGGCGAGCGGCGGCTGGACGAGGGCTGCCTCTCCGTGCCGGGGTACCGAGGGAACCTGACGCGCTCGATCGCCGTCACAGTGAAGGCGCTCAACGAAGAGGGCCGCGAGATACGCGTGCGCGCCGAGGACGACCTGCTCGCGCAGGCGCTGGAGCACGAGACCGACCACGTGAACGGCACGCTCTACGTGGACCGCCTCGACTCCAAGACCGATCTGGTCAAGCTCGAGCCGGCGCGCGTGCACAGCGGCGGCGGGGCGCCCGCGGAAGACGACGAGGACGAGTAGTGCAGGAGATACTCGTCCTCTCGGCGGTCATCCTGGCCTTCTACTTCATCCTGCTGCGGCCGGTGATCAACCAGCAGAAGCAGCAGCGCCGGGACATCTCCAACCTCCACGTCGGGGACGAGGTGCTGACCTCGGGCGGCTTCTACGCGCTCGTGCGGGAGATCAACACGTTCGAGGATCGCCCAATGGAGATCGTGTTCGAACTGGCGCCCGGCCTGGACGTGCGCGGCACCACGAACGCGGTTGCGAGCATTACCCGCCGATTGGAAGCTGAGGACACTGAGGCGTCCCCGCGTTAGATTCGGAGGCGCTAGATTCGAGACGTGACGCGCACGACCAACGACTCCACCCAGCCGGAACGCAGCGACATCTTCGAGGAACGACCGATGAACACTCCGCTCACCGAGATCACCCCGGACAACACCGCCCCCCTCCACCTGATCGACCTCGTCGACCGCGCGGCGGGTGCCGCGATCGCGCTGGCGCTCGGCGCCGCCGACACGAGCACGCTCGTCGCGCGCCACCGCCTGTCGGACGAGGAGCCCGCGCCCGACGAGGACGACCCGGCCGTGGACGCGGATGATAACGACGACGAGGAGGACGACTGGGAGGACGACGAAGAAGAGGAAGAGGTCGTGGTGGTCGCCGATGACGACGACGACGATGACGACGACTGGGACGACGAAGACCTCGACGACGACGATGATGACGACTGGGACGACGACGAAGACGAGGACGACTGGGATGACGATGACGAGGACGAGCCGGCAAACCGCGTGGCGTTCATGACGCCGATGGCGGTTGGCTCGTAATGAGCAAACGCGCCCGCTTCCTCCCACTGCTCGCCATCCTGCTGATCACGGGCGCTGCGCTCTACGTCGTCTGGCCCTCGCAGCCGGGCACTGTGCTCCCCTCCGTGGTCCCGTGGCCGAAGGGCCAGGGAGTCACGATCGGCAGCTTCGAGCGCAAGGAGATGCGGCTGGGCCTCGACCTCCAGGGCGGGACGCGCCTGCTGCTGCGCGCCGACGTGCCCCCGGACTTCCGCGGCAACGTGAGCGAGGCGCTCGAGGGCACGATCCGCGTGCTGCGCCGCCGCGTCGACGCGTCCGGCCTCGCCGAGGCGGAGATCTCCAAGCAGGGCGACAGCAACATCTCCGTGCAGATGCCCGGCATCACCGCGGACAAGGCACGCTCGCTCATTGGCCGCACGGCGCAGCTGAACTTCTGCGAGCCGGCCGCGTTGCCGGAGGATGCGCAGGCCGCGGGGCAGTGCGATCCGACCGGTCGCTGGAAGCAGTCGGTCGGCGAGATCGACGGGCGCGTCATCCCGCTGCGCGGCGGGCTGCTGAAGCCGAACTCCTACGTCGGCTTCGACCAGACCGGCCTGCCGTTCGTCGGCTTCGAGTTCCAGAACGAGGGTGGCGAGCTGTTCCGGCAGATCACCACGCGGCTGCTGGGCAACCAGATCGCGATCTTCCTCGACAACGAGGAGCTGTCTGCGCCCACCGTGCAGGCCGTCATCTCCGACCGCGGCCAGATCACCAAGCTGCCGCTGGACCGCGCGCAGGAACTGGTGGTGCAGCTGAACGCCGGCGCGCTGCCGTTGCAGCTCACGGTGCTGCAGGAGCAGAACGTCGCGCCGACGCTGGGCGCGAGCTCCGTGCAGCGCTCGATCCTCGCGGGTGAGATCGGGCTGCTGCTCGTCATGCTGTTCATGGTGCTGTACTACCGCTTCTCCGGCGTGATCGCCGCGATCGCGCTGCTGGTCTACGCGATCCTCTCGCTCGCGGTGTTCAAGCTCGTGCCCGTGACGCTGACGCTCGCCGGCATCGGCGCGTTCGTGCTGTCGATCGGCATGGCCGTCGATGCGAACGTCCTGATCTTCGAGCGCATGAAGGAGGAGCTCCGCGCGGGCCGCTCCTACGTCGCGGCGATCGAGGCGGGCTTCGCGCGGGCGTGGCCCTCCATCCGCGACTCGAACGCGTCCACGCTGATCACGTGCGCGATCCTCTACGTCCTCGGCGGCGGGGTGCAGGTGCCGTTCATCGGCACGTTCGATGCGCCCCTCGTGCAGGGCTTCGCGCTGACGCTGGCCGCGGGCGTGTTCGTGTCGCTGTTCACGGCGATCACGGTCACGCGCGTCCTGCTGCGACTGTTCATCAACACCGGCATCTCCCGGCGGCGCGACTGGTTCGTGCCGGACGACGAGGTGCGCGCGTCCAATGAGGCCCAGGCTCACGAAGGGAACCCCGCGTGAAGCTCGACCTCGTCGCCAGCCGCAAGTGGCTCTACCTCTTCAGCGGTGCGCTGTTCGTCGTCTCGGTGATCCTGCTCGCGATCCCCCCGGCACTGCGCCCGGGCATCGAGTTCACCGCCGGCACGACGACCCAGATCCGCTTCAACAGCCCGGTCACCGACACGCAGGTGCAGGAGGTCTACAACTCGCTGGGCCACCACGAGGCGCGCGTGCAGGCGACCTCCCCGCAGGAGTTCCTGATCCGCACGCGGGAACTGCAGGTGCCGGCCGGCTCGTTCACCACGCCCGCCGCTCCGCCCTCGACGCAGCCCGTGGGGCCGGGGACGGCGAGCAACCTCGGCACGATCACCGCCGGCGCGAAGGACGCGACGGGGAAGGTCTCGCTGTACGCGCCGAAGGCGCAGGACGCCTGTGACCCCGGGGCCACGATCGGTGAGCTGAACGCCGGCACCGAGGCGACCGTGACGCAGATCACCTCCACGTGCGAGGACAAGGTCACGCGCTACTTCGTCACCGCCGGCACGGCTGGCGGCTGGGTGCGCGCGACCGATACGCAGAACTTCAAGTCCGCGACCGCTGCCGGCCCGGACCAGGGTGAGCGCACGACGATCGAGAACGCGCTCCGCGAGAAGCTCGGCGAGTTCACGGTCCTCGAGTTCGCGACGGTGTCGCCGACGGTGTCGACGGCGACCGTCCGCAACGCGGCGATCGCGCTGGGCGTGGCGACGCTGTTCATCCTGCTCTACATCGCGTTCGCGTTCGCCTCGGTGCCCAGCCCCATCCGCTACGGCACGTGCGCCGTGATCGCGATGCTGCACGACGTGGTCGTGACGCTCGGCTTCTTCTCGCTGTTCGGCAAGGTGTGGGGCCTCGAGGTGAACCTGATGTTCGTGACGGGCCTGCTCACCGTCATCGGCTTCTCGGTGCACGACACGATCGTCATCTTCGACCGCATCCGCGAGAACATCCGGCAGGCACCGAACGCCTCGCTGCACAACAACGTGAACGCTGCGATCCTTCAGACGATCGCGCGCTCGCTGAACACCTCCATGACGGTGCTGATCACGGTGGCGTCGATGCTGCTGCTGGGCGGCACGTCGATCCAGTCGTTCCTGCTGGTGATCTTCATCGGCGTCGCGGCCGGCACGTACTCCAGCATCGGCATCGCGGCGCAGCTGCTCGTGTCGTGGGAGACGGGCGAGCTCGGACGCCTCGCGTTCTGGCGGCGTCGCGACGCCGCGCCCGCCGAGGCGAGCTAGCACTCGATCGTCAGTAGGGGGAGCGCGCGCCGGTGTGGCGCGCGCGAGGACGAGGCTAGGCCTCGTCCTCGTCGTCGGGCAGCAGGTCGACGAACACCTCGTTCGAGAGCAGCAGGCCCCGGTCGGTCAGCCGCAGCCGCCCGTCGACACGCTCGAGGAGCCCGTAGCCCTCGTGCTTCGCGATCGCGGGGCCAAACGCCTCGTCCGGCGTCACGCCGAAGCGGGCGCGGAAGTCCTCGATCGACACGCCGCGCATCAACCGCAGGCCGAGGATGATCGCATCGGCGCGCAGTGTCTCCTCGTCGGGCGTCTCGCCGCCGGCGATCTGCCGCAGCTGTCCGCCGCCCGTGTCCCGGCGTTCCTCCCACGACTCGTTCACCGCCTCGACGTACCGGTTCGGCGCGTCGATGTTCGCCATGCGCCGCCCGAGCAGGAACGAGTGCGCCCCCGCGCCGAGGCCGAGGTACGGCTCCGCGCGCCAGTAGACGAGGTTGTGCCGGCACTCGCGCCCCGGCTTCGCCCAGTTCGAGATCTCGTACTGCCCGTATCCCGCCTGCGCGAGGCGGGTGCGCGTCCACTCGTACTGGTCGGCGGCGACGTCGCCGTCGGGCTCCTGGAGCAGTCCCTTCGCGACCTGGTAGTGCAGCGCGGTGCCCGGCTCCACGGTGAGCGCGTAGCAGGAGAGGTGCTCCGGCGCGAGGTCGATGACGCGCTCCAGCGTGTCCTGCCAGCGCTCCAGCGGTTGCCCCATGATCCCGAAGATCAGGTCGAGGTTCATGTTGTCGAACCCTGCCGCGCGCGCGTCGCGCACCGCCTCGACGACGCGCTCGGGCGAGTGCTGCCGTTCGAGGAGCGTCAGCTCGTCGGGCTGGAGCGACTGCACGCCCATCGACAGGCGGTTCACGCCCAGCGCGCGCAGGCCGTCCATATGCTCGCGCGTCAGCTCGGTCGGGTTCGCCTCGAGCGACCACTCGGCGTCTTCCGCGATATCGAACTGCGACCGGACCGCTGCGGTGATCGCGGCCATGTCGTCGAGCGAGGTGAGGCTCGGGGTGCCGCCGCCGAAGAAGATCGTGTCCACGCGCAGCCCGCGGACCGCGGTCGCCCACAGCTCCATCTCGCGCATCAGCGCTGGCGTGTAGTCCGCCACGAGGTGGTCGGGCAGCCCGGCGTACGAGTTGAAGTCGCAGTACCCGCACTTCGAGGTGCAGAACGGGATGTGCAGGTAGAGCGCCAGCGAGCCGTCGCGAGCGAGGGTCTCGAGGTTCGGAGAGGCGGGGTGCACAGTCATGCGGGCAGCGTACCAGCGCGTCCCGGTGCGGGCGATCCGCAGCCGCTACGATGCGCACCGGCGCGCATCGTGCGCTCCGACGAGCGATGGAGGATGGCGATGGCACTCACCCCGGCGCAGGACGCGTACCTCAAGGCCCACCGGCAGGGCATCCTCGGCACCGGGAAGCGCGATGGCTCGCCGCAACTGTCGACGATCAACTACCTGTTCGACGGCGACCACTTCTGGATCTCCGTCACCAGCGACCGGGCGAAGTGGCTGAACGCGATGCGCCAGCCGAAGGTCGCGCTGCTGGTGCCCGAGGGCCGCGCGCAGGTGGTCGTCTACGGCACCGCCGAGGGCGTCACGGACAGCGCCACGCGCAACGCGATGACGCGCCGTCTCCGCGCCGGCGGCCCCAACGCCGCCCCCGACGACGAAGCGGAGTTCGACCGCACGCTGAACGAGCAGCAGCGCGTCATCCTGAAGGTCACCCCGACCCAGGTCCTCGGCGAGGGCTCGTAGCGCTTCGACGGGTGTCGGTGGGGGTGACCTGGTCGCGGCGGAACGCACACGGCCCTCGGTGGTTGCGAGTGACCGGCGAGCGAGGTGGCAACGGGGGCGGCCCATCCCCCGGCCCCCTTCCCTGCGCGGGAAGGGGGAGATTCTTCTGATGGGGTTGCACCCCATCAGCGCTTTGCCCCGCTCCGGATCAGCGCGGCGGCCTGTTCGGCTCCGCCGGGAGTGTGAGGCAGCCCCTCACAACATCTTCTGATTCAGAACCCCTCCCGTGCCGGGAGGGGCAGGGGTGGGCCGCCCAACGCTGCACCTCGATCGTTACTCGTCACCTCCGAGGCCGCCCCACGCTGCTCCTCGACGGTCGCTCGTCGCCGCGACGGCGCCACCTTGCCGGTCGTTCGAACGTCGCGGCTGCTCATGCGACACTCCAGTTCTGCTGGCGAGTACGGACGAGGTGTGCGGTGCTGAAGACTCACGGTTGCGGTGAACTGCGCGCGGAGCAGGCGGGCGAGCAGGTGACGCTCGCCGGCTGGGTCCACCGCCGGCGCGATCACGGCGGCCTGTTGTTCCTCGACCTGCGTGACTCCACGGGCATCGTGCAGGTCGTGTTCCGGCCGCAGGACTCCTCGCAGGCCGCGGCGATCGCCGAGGGCGTGCGCGCCGAGTACGTGGTGCAGGTCCGCGGCGAGGTCGCCCTGCGCCGCCCCGGCACCGAGAACCCGGAGATGGCGACCGGCGCGATCGAGGTGACCGCCGCCGAGGCCACCGTCCTGAACGCCTCCGAGACCCCGCCCTTCTCGATCGCCGAGGAGACGAACACCGGCGAGCTGATGCGCCTCCGCTACCGCTACCTCGACCTGCGCCGCGAGCGCATGGCGCGCAACCTGCGCCTGCGCCACCGCGTGGTGAAGTTCATCCGCGACTTCATGGACGAGCGCGGCTTCCTGGAGGTCGAGACGCCCACGCTGAACCTCGCCACGCCCGAGGGCGCGCGCGACTACCTCGTGCCGTCGCGCGTGCACCCCGGCGCGTTCTACGCGCTGCCGCAGTCGCCGCAGCAGTGGAAGCAGCTGCTGATGGTGG
>CANJBO010000016.1 GCA_947472995.1 Chloroflexota bacterium | reverse complement strand
GAGGGCACCGAGATGGTGATGCCCGGCGACAACATCCAGATGGAGATCGAGCTCATCTACCCGATCGCCATCGAAGAGGGCCTCCGCTTCGCCATCCGCGAGGGCGGGCGCACCGTCGGCGCCGGCGTCGTCACCGCCATCATCGAGTAAACCGTCCCCGCGACTCCGCTCTCAATGAGTGGGGCGCGGGGAGCACGAGAAGCACGTTCACCCGTCAGGGGATCCGAGATGCCGCAGCAGCGAATCCGCATCAAATTGAAGGCCTTTGACCACCGCGTCCTGGACGCGTCGGCGAAGCAGATCGTCGACTCCGCGGAGCGCACGGGGGCGGTGGTTGCCGGCCCGGTGCCGCTGCCCACGCGGATCCGGCGCTACACGGTGATGCGCTCGCCGTTCATCGACAAGGACTCGCGCGACCAGTTCGAGACCCGAACCCACAAGCGGCTCATCGACATCGTCGAGCCGACGTCGCGCACGGTGGACACGCTCATGCGGCTTCAGCTGCCGTCGGGCGTCGACATCGAGATCAAGCTCTAAGGACCGGGTATGACCACCGGGATGATCGGTCGCAAGCTCGGCATGATGCGCCTCTACGACGGCTCCGGCCGCGTGCGTGGTGTCACTGTCGTCGAGCTCGGCCCCAACTACGTCACACAGGTGCGCACGCCCGACCGCGATGGGTACAGCGCTGTGCAGCTCGGCTTCAGCGGTCGCCGCAAGCGCCTCACCGGCGC
Source organism: Chloroflexota bacterium (assembly GCA_947472995.1). Classification (GTDB taxonomy): domain Bacteria; phylum Chloroflexota; class Dehalococcoidia; order UBA2979; family UBA2979; genus SHYQ01. The sequence goes on along the minus strand of CANJBO010000016.1, from coordinate 30,919 downwards.
TCAGCGCGGTCACCTGCGCGCGGCCGGGCTGGAGCGCCAGACGCTCGCCAAGCTGCAGGAGTACCGCGTCGACGACGTCGCGGGGTACTCGCTGGGCCAGGAGCTGAACGTCAGCCAGTTCGAGCCGGGCACGTTCGTCGACCTCACCGCGACCTCCAAGGGGCGCGGCTGGGCCGGCGGCGTGAAGCGCTGGAACTTCCGCGGCGGCCCCAAGACCCACGGTCAGTCCGACCGTCACCGCGCGCCCGGTTCGCTGGGCGCCGGCACGACGCCCGGCCGCGTGTACAAGGGCCAGAAGATGGCCGGCCACATGGGCGACGAGGTCGTGACCGTCCTCAACTGCCTGGTGGTCGCCGTGGACCCGGAGCGCAACCTGCTGTTCGTGCAGGGCTCCGTGCCCGGCGCGCGCACGGCGATCGTCAGCGTGCGCAACGCTCGACGTCCCGCGCTGAAGTCCTACGTGCCGCCGGTGTTCCCGGAAGCCGAGGTCGAGGCCGTGATGGCGTCCGACGACGTCTCCGGCAGCGACGAGCCGGACGAGACGGTTGAGAACGACGTGCCGGCGGAAGTCGCCGAGGACACCGCGCCGGCGGACGACTCGATGCCCGCGGACTCGATGGCGGTGGCCGAGACGGCCGACGACATCGAGCAGGCGCCGGGCGCGGTCGACCAGCCCGATGGGAACGAGGGGCGGGCATGAAGCTCCAGGTGATGGACGCCGCCGGTCAGGTGGCTGAGACGATCGAGGTGGACGACGCGGTGTTCGGGCTCGACCCGAATGAGGCGGTCGTGCACCAGACGCTGCTCGCGCAGCTCGCGGCACGCCGCGCCGGCCTCGCGAACACGCGCAGCCGTGGCGAGGTCGCCGGGTCGACGAAGAAGACGCGCCGCCAGAAGGGCCTGGGCATGTCCCGCCAGGGCGGCCTGCGCTCGCCCACGCACCGCGGTGGTGGTGTCGTGTTCGGCCCGTCGACGCGCGACTACACGCAGAAGCTGCCGAAGCGCATGCGCCGGCTGGCGATCCGCTCCGTGCTCTCCTCGCGTGCGTCGGAGGAGCGCCTGAAGGTCGTGAGCGGCCTCGGGCTGACCGGGCCGTCGACGAAGGCCGTCGTGGCGATGCTGGAGGCGACCGGCGCGGGCCAGTCCGCGCTCATCGTCACCGGCGCCGCGGACCGCGTGGCGCTGAAGTCGGCGCGCAACGTGGACGGCGCGCGCGTCGTGCCGGCGGACACTCTGAACGTCGCGGACATGCTCGCGCACAAGACGCTGGTGCTGACGGTGGACGCCGTGCGCCGCATCGAGGCCCTCTGGGGCGGTGAGCGTGCGGCGAGCCGCCGCACCGCTGCCGTGGCCGCCGGGGTGGAGGCGTAACGATGCCGAAGGAAATCCACGTCTACGAGGTGCTGCGGCGCCCGATCGTGACCGAGAAGAGCACGCTGCTGGCCTCCCACCGGCAGTACGTGTTCGAGGTCGCCGTCGGCGCGAACAAGCCGCAGATCAAAGCCGCCGTCGAGCTCGCGTTCAACGTGAAGGTCGAGGCTGTGAACACCACGATGGCGCACGGGCGTCGTCGCAAGAACAAGTTCGGGAAGTCCTCGGGCGAGCCGCCCGTGTTCAAGAAGGCGATGGTCAAGCTCGTCCCGGGCGACACCATCGAATTCTTCGAAGGCGTGTAGGAGACTCACATGCCGATTCGAAAATTCAAGCCCACGTCCGACGGACGCCGCAACGCATCCGGCTTCACCTTCGAGGAACTCACGAAGAAGGAGCCGGAGAAGTCGCTGCTGGTCACCAAGACCCGCACGAGCGGCCGCGGCTGGGGCAAGATCTCGACGCGCCACCGCGGTGGCGGGGCGAAGCGCCGCATCCGCATCGTGGACTTCAAGCGCAACAAGCTCGGCGTTCCGGGCTCGATCCGCGCGATCGAGTACGACCCGGGCCGCTCGGCGCGCCTCGCCCTCGTGTTCTACGCGGACGGTGACAAGCGCTACATCCTGGCGCCGGACGGCATCAAGATCGGCGACGCGATCCTGAGCGCGAACGACGCGCCGGTCGCGCGGGGCAACTCGCTCCCGCTGAGCGCGCTGCCGACCGGCACGACGATCCACTGCGTGGAGATGATCCCCGGCAAGGGCGGCCAGCTCGGTCGCTCCGCCGGCAACGGCATCCAGCTGATGGCGAAGGACAACGGCTACGCGCTGTTGCGCCTGCCGTCTGGCGAGATGCGCCAGGTGCCGGAGGGGTGCCGCGCGACCGTCGGGTCCGTGGGCAACTCCGAGCACGCGCAGCTGTCGCTCGGCAAGGCGGGGCGCATCCGCCACCGCGGCCGCCGTCCGCAGGTGCGTGGTTCGGTGATGAACCCCGTCGACCACCCCCACGGTGGTGGCGAGGGCAAGACCTCGGTCGGCATGCCCGGCCCGAAGACGCCGTGGGGGAAGCCCGCTCTGGGTTACCGCACGCGCAAGAACAAGTCCACGGACAAATTCATCGTCCGGCGTCGCGGCAAGGGCCGCAGGTAAGGAGGGGCCATGTCACGTTCGACCAAGAAGGGTCCCTTTGTCCACCCGAGCCTCCTTCAGAAGGTGCTCGCCATGCAGGGCGCGGAACGGCGGGAAATCATCCGCACGTGGTCGCGCGCCAGCACGGTGATGCCGGAGATGGTGGGCATGACGATCGGCGTGCACGACGGCCGTCGGCACATCCCGGTCCTCTGCTCAGAGAACATGGTCGGCCACAAGCTTGGCGAGTTCGCGTTCACGCGAACGTTCCGCGGGCACAAGGGCCGTTCCGAGACGACGTCGAGGAAGCGCTAACTATGGAAGTGCGCGCACTCGCTAACGACCAGCCGGTCGCGCCTCGCAAGGTGCGCCTGGTCCTCGACATGGTCCGTGGCCGGACCGTGGACGAGGCGCTGACGCTGCTGGAGTTCATGCCCCAGCCGTCGGCTCGCATCGTCTGGAAGGTCATCAAGTCGGCCGCGGCCAACGCGGAGAACAACTTCGATCTGAACCCGGACGGGTTGAAGATCAAGAGCGCGATCGCCGGTGACGCGCGCACGCTGAAGCGTTTCCGCGCACGCTCCCGTGGCCGCATGGCCCCGGTGCTGAAGCGGTACAGCCACATCACCGTGGTGGTCGAGGGAGACGAGTTCTAATGGGCCGCAAGGTACACCCCTACGGGTTCCGCGTCGGCGTCACCAAGGACTGGCAGTCCAAGTGGTTCGCCGACCAGCGCCACTACCCGGAGCTGGCCCTCGAGGATGCTCGGCTGCGCAAGCTCATCATGAAGACGCTCCCGGACGCCGGTGTGTCCAGCGTGGCGATCGACCGCAACGCGAACCAGGTCACCATGACGGTGCACACGGCAAAGCCGGGCATCGTGATCGGCCGCGGCGGCGCGAACGCGGAGATGCTGCGCGGGCTGCTGCAGGGCGCGACCGAGCGCCGCATCCGCCTGAACATCGAAGAGATCCGCGTGCCGGAGCTGGACGCCTACCTGGTCGCGAAGTCCGTCGCGGACCAGCTGGAGCGGCGCGTCGCGTTCCGCCGGGCGATGAAGCAGTCGGTGCTGCGCACCATGCAGCGCGGCGCGCTGGGCTGCCGCGTGAAGATCGGCGGCCGTCTGGGCGGCTCGGAGATGTCGCGCACGGAGCAGGAGATGCAGGGGCGCGTCCCGCTGCACACGCTGCGCGCGGACATCGACTTCGGCCAGGCCGAGGCGCACACGACCTTCGGGCTCATCGGCGTGCGCTGCTGGATCTACAAGGGCGACATCACGCCGGACACCAACCCGCTGGTCGCCCACCACGTGGAGAGCGAGTAACGCCATGCTGATGCCGAAGCGGACGAAGTTCCGCAAGCAGTTCCGTGGCAAGCGTCGAGGCATGGCCCAGTCGGGCAACTTCGTCGCGTTCGGTGAGTTCGGCCTGCAGGCGCAGACGACCGCATGGGTCGACGCCCGGCAGATCGAGGCCGCGCGTCGCGCGATCACCGGTTCGCTGAAGCGTGGCGGCAAGGTGTGGATCCGCATCTTCCCGGACAAGCCGGTGACCAAGAAGCCGGTCGAGGTCCGCATGGGCAAGGGCAAGGGCGCCACCGACCGCTGGGTCGCCGTGGTGAAGCGCGGTCGCGTGATGTTCGAGGTTGCGGGCGTGCCCGAGGCCGCGGCGCGCGAGGCGTTCCGCAAGGCGCACCACAAGCTGCCCGTCGACACGAAGGTGCTGATGCGCGAGGAGGTCTACTCATGAGCAAGCAGACCGCCGAGCTGCGCGGCATGACGGACGCCGACCTGGGTAAGGAGCTGACGGACGCTCACCAGGCGATGTTCAACCTGCGCTTCCAGGCTTCCACCCGGCAGCTGTCGAACACGTCGCAGATCGAGAAGACCCGTCGGCGGATCGCGCGCATCCGCACGCTGATCCGCGAGCGCGCCATCCTCGCCGAGCTGGATGCGGCGCTGGCCGCTGTCGGGAACGGGGAATAGGCATGACCCAGGAACAGCCCATGACCGCTGAGCGCGTCATCAACCGCAAGCCGCGCGTCGGCCGGGTGGTGTCGGACAAGAACGACAAGACGATCGTCGTGGAGATCGAGCGCGCCTCGCGTCACCGCATCTACCACAAGGTCATCCGCCGCACGAAGAAGTACCACGTGCACGACGAGAACAACGTCGCGACCGTGGGCGACACCGTGCGCATCGAAGAGTGCCGGCCGATGAGCCGCATGAAGCGATGGATGCTGGTGGAGGTGCTCACGGAGCGCGCCGTGGCCCAGGTGGCCCCGGAGTCGCTGGACCAGTCGCTGGTCGAGGAGATGCAGCGCAGTGCCTCGCACGCGCAGGACGCCTCGACGACTGCGCCCGCCGCCGCCTCGGAGCCCGCGAGCGCCGACGCCGGTGCTGACGGTGAAGGGGAGCAGGCCAGCTCATGATCCAGCAGGAATCGCGGCTGAAGGTCGCGGACAACTCGGGCGCGCGGGAGATCCTGTGCATCCGCGTCCTGGGCGGCACGCGCCGGCGCTACGCCGGCGTGGGCGACCTGATCGTCGCGACGGTCAAGGAAGCGCAGCCCAACGGCAACGTGAAGTCGGGTGACGTGGTGCGCGCGGTCATCGTGCGGACCTCCACGCCGGTGCAGCGTCCCGACGGATCGGTCATCCGGTTCGACGAGAACGCCGCCGTGCTGGTCAACGACAAGGAAGGGAACCCGCGAGGGACCCGCATCTTCGGCCCGGTGGCGCGCGAGCTGCGCGACCGGCGCTTCATGCGGATCATCTCGCTGGCCCCGGAGGTCCTCTAGAGATGGCCGCGAAGATCAAGAAGAACGACCAGGTGCAGGTGCTCACCGGCAAGGACCGCGGCCGCCGCGGGCCGGTGCGCTCCATGGTGACGGACAAGAACCGCGCCATCGTCACCGGCATCAACATGATGAAGCGACACCGTCGCGCGACAGGCCCGCAGGCCCCCGGCGGCATCATCGACCTCGAGGCGCCGATCGCGATCTCGAACCTGGCGGTGGTGTGCCGGTCCTGCGACAAGGCCGCGCGCGTCGGCTTCCGCCTGCTGGATGACGGCCGCAAGGTCCGCTACTGCAAGCGCTGCAACGAGGCGATCGACTAATGACCTCGACGACGACTGACCGGTCCCGGCTGGAGATGCGCTACCGCGAGAGCGTGGCGCAGCAGCTCATGACCGACTTCAACTACGGCAACGTCATGGAGATCCCGCGCATCACGAAGGTCGCCGTCAACATCGGCCTCGGCGAAGCGCTGGAGAACGCCAATGCGGTCGAGTCCGCGACGAAGGACCTGTTGGCCATTACCGGCCAGCGCCCCTATGTCCGCCGCGCGAAGAAGGCCATCTCCAACTTCAAGCTGCGCGAGAACAACCCGATCGGCCTGTCGCTCACGCTGCGCGGCGACCGGATGTGGGAGTTCCTGGACCGGCTCATCAACGCCGCGCTGCCCCGCGTCCGTGACTTCCACGGCGTGACGGCGGACGCGTTCGACGGGCGCGGGAACTACTCGCTCGGCCTGACCGAGCAGGTGATCTTCCCGGAGCTCAGCTTCGACCAGGTCGACCGCGTGCGCGGTCTCCAGATCAACGTCGTCACCACGGCGAAGACGGATGCAGAGGGCCGGCGACTGCTCGAGCTCCTCGGCATGCCGTTCGTGAAGAAGTAAGGGAACCGCGATGGCGAAGGAATCCAAGCTCGTCAAGAACGCGGAGCGCGCGCGCCTCTCGAAGGTGCACGCGACCCGTCGTGCGGAGCTGGTCGCGGTGATCAAGAACGGAACGGCCTCCGCGGAAGCGAAGGACGAGGCGTACAAGCGGCTCTACAAGATGCCGCGCGACGCCAGCAAGACGCGGTTCCGCAACCGCTGCCAGCTCACGGGCCGGCCGCGCGCGTACATGCGAGGCTTCGGTGTCTCGCGCATCGTATTCAGAGAGTTGGCGAACCAGGGCATGCTCCCGGGCGTCAAGAAGGCTTCGTGGTAGCCGGTCGCGCTCGCTAGGCGATCAGGAACCCCCGAAGGAAGGCAGGCGACGCTATGGCGACGTCCGACCCGCTGGCAGACATGTTCACGCGCATCCGCAACGCTGCGGCCGCGCGTCACGACGACGTCCGGATTCCGGCCTCGAACGTGAAGCGCGCGGTGGCGGAGGTTCTCCGACAGGAGGGCTTTGTCAAGAACGTGCAGGTGTCTGAAGAGGGCGCACGAACGGTGATCAAGGTGGACCTGACGTACGGCGATGACCGCCGCGCGTTGCTGACCGGGATCCGGCGCGTCTCGCGCCCCGGCCTGCGGGTCTACGTCAACCAGCGCGAAATTCCTCGGGTCTTCGGTGGCCTGGGAGTCGCGATCATGAGCACGTCGCAGGGCGTCATGTCGGGCCGCGAGGCCTGGCGACGCAAAATCGGCGGCGAAGTGCTCTGCTACGTCTGGTAACGGGCGAGGTTCAGTATGTCGCGTGTAGGTAAACTGCCAGTCCCCGTCCCCGCCGGCGTCACGGTCTCCGTGGCGGATGGCGTGTGCACGGTCAAGGGCCCGAAGGGCACGTTGGTGCAGGACATGCACCCCAACATGAACGTGGTCGTCGAAGACGGCCAGGTCGTGGTGACGCGCCCTGACGACAAGCCGGAGAACCGTGCGCTGCACGGGCTCACCCGCGCCCTCATCAACAACATGGTCACCGGCGTGACCACCGGCTTCCGGAAGTCGATGGAGCTGCAGGGCACGGGCTACCGCGCCGCGCTCCAGGGCTCCACGCTGGTGCTGACCGTGGGCTACTCCCACCTGGTCGAGATGCCGCCCCTCGAGGGTGCGGCGTTCACGGTGGAGACGAACACGCTGCTGCACGTCGATGGCATCGACAAGCAGGTGGTCGGGCAGCAGGCGGCGCTGATCCGCCGCGTGCGTCCGCCCGAGCCATACCACGGCAAGGGCATCCGCTACCGCGGCGAGTTCGTGAAGCTCAAGGCCGGGAAGGCGAAGGGCAAGTAATGTCCAGCAAGCAGACCACCCGCGCCGCCCGCGTCCGCCGGCACACCCGTGTTCGCCGCCGCGTGTCGGGCACGGCCACTCAGCCGCGTCTCGCCGTGTTCCGGTCGAACCAGCACATCTACGCCCAGATTATCGACGACGAGGCGGGCCGCACGCTGGCTGCCGCTTCCGATGTCGAGACCGCCCTCAAGGGCGACGGTTCCAAGAGCGACCGCGCGCGCCAGGTCGGCACGCTGGTCGCCCAGCGAGTGAAGCAGCACGGGATCACCTCGGTCGTGTTCGACCGCGGCGGGTTCCGGTACGCCGGCCGCGTTCAGGCGCTGGCGGATGCCGCTCGCGAAGAAGGGTTGGTCTTCTAATGGTCGCTCAACGAGGTCCCGGTGGTCCGGGACGCGGCGGCCGCGGTGGCGGTCCCGGCGGCCCGGGTGGCCCTGGTGGCCCCGGCGGTCGTGACCAGCGAGGTGGCCCCCGTCGCGACCGACGTCGCGACGAGGACGAGGCGCCCGAGTTCATCGAGAAGGTCGTCTACATCAACCGTGTCGCCACGGTGGTGAAGGGCGGTCGCCGGTTCTCCTTCACCGCGATCGTGGTCGTCGGTGACGGCGCCGGTCGCGTGGGCTTCGGCATGGGCCGCGCCAACGAGGTGCCGGAGGCGATCCGCAAGGGCGGCGTCATCGCTCGTCGCAGCATGTTCAAGGTGACGATGCGCGACACCACGATCTCGCACGACCTGGTGACGCAGTTCAAGGCGTCGCGCGTGATCATGCGCCCGGCCTCGCCCGGTACCGGCCTCATTGCCGGCGGCGCGGTGCGCGCGGTCATGGAGGCGGCGGGCATCAGCGACGTGCTGACGAAGACGCACGGCTCCACGAACCCGGTCAACGTCGTGCGCGCGACCATCGACGGTCTGCGCCGGCTGCAGGACCCGCGTGCCACGCGCGAGCGCCGGCTCGCGGTCGCCGCGGCGAACCCGGTCTAGGGACGATACATATGGCCACGCTCCGCATCACCCTGGTGAAGTCCTCGATCGGCTACGCCAAGAACCAGAAGGACACCGTCCGCGCCCTCGGTCTGCGCCGCATGCACCACACGGTGGAGCAGCAGGACGTGCCGTCGATCCGCGGGATGATCCACAAGGTCGAGCACCTTGTCTCCGTCGAGGAGGTTCAGTAATGGATCAGCACACGCTCCGGCAGTCCGCCGGCGCCAAGCGCAATCGCAAGCGCGTCGGTCGCGGCCCCGGCTCCGGCTGGGGCACGAACGCCGGCCGTGGCCAGAAGGGCCAGCGCTCGCGCGGCAACGTCCGCGTCGGGTTCGAGGGTGGCCAGATCCCGCTGGTGCGCCGCGTCCCGCATCTGCGCGGCTTCAAGAACTTCACGCGCGTCGAGTTCGAGGCGGTCAACCTCGACACGCTCGCCGAGCGCTTCCCGGCCGGTGCCACGGTGGACGCCGCGGCGCTCGCCGCGATCCGCCTGATCGACGACGTGAAGTCGCCGTTCAAGGTGCTCAGCCGCGGTGAGATCGGCCACGCGCTGACCGTGATCGCGCCGCGCCTCTCGGCGTCCGCGAAGGAGGCGATCACCGCTGCCGGCGGATCGTTCACCGAGCTGGCGCCCGCCGACCGCACGCCGCGCAACCGCGTGCACCGTCGCCAGGCGGCGGTGTAACGATGGGCCTCGCGACGACGCAGAACGCCGGTCGACCTCGCCTGCTCCAGGCGGCGATCGACGCGTACAAGCAGCCCGACATCCGCGCGAAGCTGCTCTTCGTGCTGGGTGCGCTGATCGTGTTCCGCTTCTTCGCGCACGTCCCGGTCCCGGGCGTGAACCCCGACCGGTTGCAGGAGGCGTTCTCCTCGAACGCCGTCCTCGGCTTCCTGAACATCTTCTCGGGCGGCGCGTTGCAGAACCTGTCCGTCGCCGCGCTCGGCGTGTATCCGTACATCACCGCGACCATCGTCATGCAGCTGGCGACACCGCTCATCCCGAGCCTGCAGGCGCTCTCCCAGGAGGGCGAGGCCGGCCGCGAGCGGCTCCAGATGTACGGTTACTGGCTGACCGTGCCGCTGGCGGTGTTCCAGGGCTACGCGCAGCTGATCCTGATCCAGCAGGCGAACGGCGTGAGCGGCATCGGCTTCACCGACGGCAACGCCATCCCGACGATCGCCACGCTCTTCTCGCTGGTCGCGGGGACGATGTTCCTGGTCTGGCTCGGTGAGCTGATCTCGGAGCGCGGCATCGGCAACGGCATCTCGCTGCTCATCCTCGGCGGCATCGTCGCCGGCGTGCCGACGATCTTCGGGCAGGGGTTCCTGACGGGCGCGCAGGCGTTCGGCGGCATCCTGCTGCTCGCGGTGATCGCGATCGCCGTGGTCGCGCTGATCGTCATCTTCCAGGAGGCGCAGCGGCGCGTCCCGGTGCAGTACGCGCGGTCGCAGTTCCGCGGCGGGCGGCTCTACCGCCAGCAGGGCCAGTCGCACATCCCGCTGCGCGTGAACAGCGCCGGCATGATCCCGCTGATCTTCGCGACCTCGATCATGATCTTCCCGCCGCTGCTCGCGCAGTTCATCGCGCGGACGGCCGGCGAGGGCTTCCTGAAGAACGCCGGCACGTTCCTGGAGACGGCGCTGTCGCCGACCGGGGTCGTGTACTGGCTCGGGACGTTCATCCTCGTCGTCGGGTTCACGTTCTTCTACACGATGGTCGTGTTCTCGCAGCAGAACCTCGCGGAGAACCTCCAGCGGCAGGGCGGCTTCATCCCGGGCATCCGGCCGGGCCGTCCGACGCAGGAGTACATCATGCGTGTGCTGGTGCGGATCACCTGGGGCGGCGCGCTGTTCCTCGGCTTCGTCGCCGTGCTGCCGTTCCTCGCGACGCGGCTGACTGACGTGCAGGCGCTCCAGATCAGCGCCGCCGGTCTGCTGATCGTCGTCGGTGTCGTGATCGACACCATGCGCCAGATCGAAGCGCAGATGATGATGCGCAACTACGAGGGGTTCATCTCCTGATGCGGCTGATCCTCCTGGGCCTCCCCGGTGTCGGCAAGGGCACGCAGGCGAAGATCCTCGCCACGCGGCAGGGGCTGCTACACATCTCCACGGGCGACATGTTCCGCGAGGCGGCCGCCGCCGGCACGGAGCTGGGCAAGCGCGCGCAGGAGTTCATGTCCGCGGGCGCGCTGGTCCCGGACGAGGTGACCATCGGCATGCTGCTGGAGCGCATCGCGCAGCCGGACGCCGCGAAGGGCCTGATGCTGGACGGCTTCCCGCGCACGATCCCGCAGGCGGAGGCGCTGGACGCCGCGCTCGCGAAGCAGGGCGATCAGATCGACCGGGTCCTGTACATCCAGGTGCCGGAGGCGGAGCTGGTCGCACGATTGACCGGGCGCTGGTCCTGCTCGAACTGTGGCGCGATCTACCACATGCAGAGCAAGCCGCCGAAGGCCGCCGGCGTGTGCGATGAGTGCGGCGGCGCGCTCTCCCAGCGGGCGGACGACCAGCCGGCAACGGTGAACGCGCGCCTGGACACGAACCGGGCGTGGACCGAGGCGCTGGCGGAGTTTTACGGCAAGCAGGGGAAGCTCGAGGCCATCGATGGCACGGGCAGCCCGGACGACATCACGGCACGCCTCGAAGGCGCGCTGGCGAACGTGTCGTAGGGACCTCAGGGGCGTACACTAAAATGTCTGTCGAGTTGAAGTCAGCCGCCGCCCTGGACGTGATGCGCGAATCCGGTCGCATCAATGCCGAGGTGCGCGCGCTGCTCATCGAGGCGGTACGGCCGGGCGTGACGGGCCTCGAGCTCGACGCGCTGGCGAAGCAGGCGATCGCGGAGCGGGGAGCGCAGCCCACATTCGTGGGGTACGCGCCGGGGGGGCGACCGCCCTACCCAGGCGCGATCTGCTACTCGGTCAACGAACAGCTGGTGCATGGCATTCCGAATGCCCGTGCGCTGAAGGAGGGGGACATCGTCTCAATCGACCTCGGTGTGACCTTCGAAGGCTACGTGACTGACGCCGCGGTGACCGTGGGCGTTGGTGCCGTGTCCGACGAGGCGATCGAGCTGATGAAGACGACCGAGGAATCCCTGTGGGCCGGCATCGAGGCCGCCTGCGCGGGCAACCGCCTGGGCGACATCTCCTCTGCGATCGGCGCGTGCGCGAAGGGCTACGGCATCGTCCGTGGCTACGGCGGGCACGGCGTCGGGCGGCAGATGCACATGGAGCCGCACATCCCGAACTACGGGCGCGCGGGCACGGGCATTCGACTGCAGGCCGGCATGGTGCTGGCGCTGGAGCCGATGTTCGCGCTGGGCGACCCGGAGACCGAAGAGATCAGCGACCACTGGACCGTCGTCATGAGCGATGGCCGGCTGTCGGCGCACTTTGAAGAGACGGTGGCAATCACCGGGGACGGCCCGGAGGTTTTGACCCGCATCGCTTAGCGATGTGGGTACCACCATGGTTAGAGGACGACGACCATCTCGCGGCGGCGGGGCCACCGGGCCCCGTGAGCCGAAGGAGAAGAAGGAGGTCATCGAGGTAGAAGGGGTGATCCGCGAGGCGCGCCCGAACGCCATGTTCGATGTCGAACTGGCGAACGGACACCACGTGCTGGCGGGAATCTCCGGTCGGATGCGCATGAACTACATCCGCATCCTCCTCGGTGACCGCGTGCTGGTTGAACTGAGCCCGTACGACCTGAGTCGAGGGCGCATCACGTACCGCTTCCGCTAAACACGGGGCGCGGGAGCGAGCAGGAGAAGACGCCATGAAGGTGTCGGCATCGGTCAAGAAGCGTTGCGACAAGTGCCAGATCATCCGGCGGCATGGTCACGTCCGCGTGATCTGCGAGACGGCCAAGCACAAGCAGCGGCAAGGGTAGGGGCGCACCATGGCACGCATCGCCGGCGTCGACATTCCGAACGACAAGCAGGTCGCGTTCTCGCTGCCGTACATCTACGGCATCGGTCGTGTGACCGCGCTCAAGGTCTGTCAGCAGACCAACGTCAACCCGACCACGAAGGCGCGGGACCTGACGGACGACGAGGTCGCGCGGCTGCGCGCGGTCATCGAAGGTGAGCTGGTGGTGGAAGGTGACCTGCGCCGCAACGTGCGCAGCAACATCCAGCGCCTGATCGAGATCAACTGCTACCGCGGGCAGCGCCACCGCCGGGGTCTCCCCGTCCGTGGTCAGCGCACGAAGACCAACGCGCGCACGCGCCGCGGTGTGCGTCGCACGGTGGCCGGTCGCAAGAAGGCGACCAAGTAGCACTTCGGCGCGGGATCAACACTGAGCCGGCGCCGGCTCGCCACGCGGCGAGCCTCGCAGGTCACGAGTAGGGACGTATCGGATGGGTCGAGCACGACAGCAGCAGGCGGCCACGCGAGCACGGCGACGCGAGCGGAAGAACATTCCCCGCGGACGCGCGTTCGTGACCTCCACGTTCAACAACACCATCGTCACGATCACTGACCCCAACGGGAACGTGATCGCCTGGGGCTCCGGCGGCGTCGTCGGGTTCAAGGGCTCGCGCAAGAGCACGCCGTACGCGGCGCAGCTCTCGGCCGAAAAGGCCGCGCAGGTCGCGATGGAAAACGGGATGCGCGAGGTGGACGTCTCGGTCAAGGGCCCCGGCCCCGGCCGCGAGGCTGCCGTGCGCGCGCTCGCCTCGGCCGGTCTGCGCGTCAGCGCGATCCGTGACGTCACGCCCATCCCGCACAACGGCTGCCGCTCGCGCCGCCGCCCCCGGAACTAAGGAGGACCCGTGGCTCGTTACATCGGTCCCAAGTGTCGAAAGTGCCGCCGCTACGGAGCCTCGCTCTGCGGCTCGGCGAAGTGCGCGATCATCCGCCGGCCCAACCCGCCGGGACCGCGTGCCCTGCGCCGCCGCAAGATCTCTGACCGCGGCCAGCAGCTCATCGAAAAGCAGAAGGTGCGCTTCGCCTACGGCATCATGGAGACGCAGTTCCAGCGCTACTACAAGCGCGCGGCGGCTCGTCCCGGTGTCACCGGCAACAACCTGATGCAGCAGCTGGAGGAGCGCCTCGACAACGTCGTGTTCCGCGCGGGCTTCGGCCGCACGCGGGCACAGGCGCGCCAGCTGGTCAACCACGGCCTGATCGCCGTGGACGGCAAGAAGCTGAGCATCCCGAGCGCGCGCGTGAAGCTGGGCCAGGAGATCAGCCTGACCGAGCGCGGCGCCCGCAGCGAGTACGGCAAGATCCTCGTCGAGGAGATCCGCAGCCGCGACGTGCCGGGCTGGCTGGAGATCGACCGTGCTGCGCTCAAGGCGCGCATGGCGTCGGTCCCGGGCCCCGGTGACTGGGACACGATTTTCAACCCGAACGCCGTCGTCGAGTACTACTCGCGATAAGCGTTTGTTCCGGAACACACTCGTCGGTCCCGTGCGCGGGATCACCAGACGAGGGGGGTGACTTTGACCGATCTATTGATGCCCGAGATCCGCGTCGAGGCCGAGGAGGCTGAGTACGTCCACCTCGTGGCGGAGCCCCTCGAGCCGGGCTTCGGCACCACGCTGGGCAACGCGCTGCGCCGCGTCCTGCTGTCCTCCCTCCCGGGCGCGGCGATCACGTCCGTGCGCATCGAGGGCGTGGACCACGAGTTCTCGACCGTCCCCGGGATGAAGGAGGACGTGACCGAGTTCCTCCTCAACCTGAAGGAAGTGCGCCTCCGCGCCTTCGCCGACCGCCCCGCGCGCCTCTTCCTTGAGGTGTCGGGCGACGGTGAGATCACGGCCGGCCAGATCCAGGCGACCGCCGACTACGAGATCGTCAACCCCGACCAGCACCTCGCCACCCTCGACGGCAAGGACGCCTCGCTCATCGTCGACCTGAATGTCGAGACGGGCCGCGGCTACCTCCCGGCGACCGTGTCCGAGGGTCTGCCGATCGGCGTCATCCCGGTCGACGCGCTGTTCACCCCGGTGCGCCGCGTGAACTACCGCGTCTCCAACACCCGCGTGGGCCAGGCGACGAACTACGACCGCCTCGACCTCGAGGTGTGGACCGACGGCACCGTGGACGGCCAGACGGCTGTCTCGATGGCCGCCGAGCTCGTCCGCGAGCAGATGTACCCGTTCCAGCTCCTCGGCCGGCCCGAGGCCGCGGAGGAGCCGGTGCGCGTGGCCGAGGTCGCGCCGTTCGAGGGCTACGACATGCCCATCGAGCAGCTGGACCTCTCCGTCCGCGCCTACAACTGCCTCAAGCGCTCCGGCCTGATGACCGTCGGCGCCGTCCTGGAGAAGTCCGAGGAGGAGCTGCTGGCCCTCCGCAACTTCGGCGAGAAGTCTTACTTCGAGCTGAAGGAGAAGCTGGTGACCTCCGGGTTCCCGGCGCCGCGCGTGGAATCGCGCCGCGCCGCGGGCGAGCCGGAGATGCCCGCTTCGTCCTCGACGACTGCGACCGCGACTCAGATGCGTGACGACGACGATGACGCGGACGAGGAAGGCCCGATGGCCGCCGCGCTCCGCAACGCGCTCCGCGAGCGCGGCCTGGACATGGAATAAGGATCCGCCGATGCGACACGCACGAATGGGCCGCCGCTTCGACATGCCGACCTCGCAGAGGTTGCACATGTTCCGCACGATCACGCAGGCCGTGATCCGCGATGGCGGCGTGCACACCACGCAGGCGCGTGCCAAGGAAGTCCAGCCGATGGTGGACAAGATGATCACCCTCGGCAAGGCGAACACCGTGCACGCGCGCCGCATGGCGTTCACCACGCTGAATGACCTCAACCTCGTGAAGCACCTCTTCGACGAGGTGGCTCCGAAGTACGCGACGCGCCCCGGTGGGTACACGCGCGTGGTCAAGCTCGGCCAGCGGAAGGGCGACGCCTCGCTGGTGGCGCGCCTGGAGCTGGTCTAGCCCGGAGATGAGCGAGGAGCGGCGGATCGCGCTGCTCCTGGAGTACGACGGGGCCGCGTTCGCGGGCAGCCAGTGGCAGCCCAACGCGCGGACCGTGCAGGAGGTGCTGGAGTCGGCGCTGTTGCAGTTCACCGGCGAGGGCGCGGGTGGACTCGACGGGGACGAGCCGCGACGTCGCGTCTCGTTCGCCGGGCGGACCGACTCCGGCGTGCACGCATCGGGCCAGGTGGCGGCGCTGAGCACGAAGACTCAGCACAGCCCCGCCACCTGCCGCGATGCGCTCAACCACTTCCTCCCGGAGGATGTGGTGGTGCGGGCGGCAACGGAGGTCCCGGTCTCGTTCGACCCGCGGCGGTATGCCGTGGGGAGGCGCTACCGGTACCGCCTGGAGGACGGCCGGGGACGTGTGCCGCTGACGCGGCGCATCGCCTGGCAGCTGGAGCGGTCGTTGGACCACTCCGCGATGGCGGCGGCGATGGCGCTGCTGCCGAGGACCGAGCGGGATTGGGCGGCGTTCAGCGGCCTCGTCCCGGACGGGTACTCGACGGTGCGGACGTTGCTCGACGCGTGCGTCGAGCGGTGCGCACCGGGGGTCGTGCAGGTGGACGTGGAGGCCACGGGCTTCCTGCCCCACCAGGTGCGGCTGATGATCGGGGCGCTGGAGCGCGTGGGTTCGGGACGGCTCGGACCTGGCGAGTTCGCGGCGCTGGTGGACGGAGCCCCGGCGAGTGCCGGACCGGCTGCGCCACCGCAAGGACTGACGCTGATGGCCGTGCGATATCCGCCCGGGCTGATCGATTGGGAACGATGATGACGAGTAAGACCTTCCGCCTGAGCGGCAACAGCATGGACCGGAAGTGGCACGTCATTGACGCTGCCGGCCGTCCGCTGGGCCGCATTGCGAGCGAGGTGGCCCAGATCCTCCTCGGCAAGCACAAGCCGACCTACGAGCCGCACCTCGCGATGGGCGACTTCGTCGTCGTCATCAATGCGAGCCAGGTGGAGCTGACCGGCGACAAGACGCGCCAGAAGGTCTACTACCGCCACTCCGGGTACCCGGGCGGCCTCCGGGAGCGCTCGTACATCGAACAGATGGACAAGGACCCGGGGCGCGTCGTGGAGAAGTCCGTGAAGGGCATGCTCCCGCACAACGTGCGCGGCCGTGAGCTGTTCCGTCACCTGAAGGTGTACGCGGGCGCCGAGCACCCGCACGAGGCGCAGGTTCGCGCCGGCACCGGCGACCGCGCCCGCAAGAGCGCCGCGGCGAAGGCCGCTTCGCAGAACGATGTTGGGGAGTAAGCGATGACGAGCGAGCGCTACCACTACGGGCTGGGTCGGCGGAAGAGCGCGGTCGCGCGCGTGCGCCTGTACCCCGGCAACGGCAACGTGATCATCAACGGCAAGGACTTCGAGACGGTCATCCCGCGCAGCTCCTCGCGCCAGGAGATGATGCGTCCGCTGGCCGTGACCGAGCACCTGAACGCGTTCAACGTGCAGGTGAAGGTCGCCGGCGGCGGCATCGAGGGCTGGGCCGGCGCCATCCGCCACGGCATCGCCCGTGCGCTGGTCGTGGCCGACGAGGGCAACCGGCGCGTGCTGCGCCAGTTCGGCCTGCTCACGCGCGACCCGCGCGTGAAGGAGCGCAAGAAGCCCGGTCTGAAGCGCGCCCGCAAGGCCCCTCAGTTCACGAAGCGCTAGCAGACACCCGCTATCCTCGGCATGCCGATGCGAAGGCCCCGCGCGAGCGGGGCCTTCGCATCGCCCGGAGATCGCGCACGGAGGGACGAGGCGCATGGACGTCGTGCTGTTCGACCTCGACGACACGCTGACGGACGCCGCGCACTTCGGGGCGACGGTGCTGGTGAGCGCGGCCGAGCGGCACGGGCACAGCCTGACCGTCGAGGCGATCCAGGCGTTCCCCGGCGTGCGCTTCGAGCCGCTGATCGCGCGGCTGCTCCCTGTCGATCCGTCCGAGGCGGCCGCGATCTACGCGACGTACGTGGACCTGTACCGCGACATGATGCCCGGCGGCCTGCGCGAGCAGCCCGGGGCGACCGCGCTGCTGCGCGCGCTCGCGGAGCGCGGCGTGCGCGTCGGCCTCGTCACGAACAAGCTCGAGGCGCTCGCGCGCGAGATCGTCGGGCTCCTCGGTTGGGACGCGCTGATCGAGGTGGTCGTGGGGTTCGACACCAGCCCGTACCGCAAGCCGGACCCGGCGGTGGTGCGCCACGCGCTGGACGCGCTCGGCGGGGACGCGGCGACGGCGGCGTCCGTCGGTGACTCGGTGGACGACATGGCGGGTGCACACAGCGCAGACGTGGCGACGATCATCGGGCTGCTGGTGACGACGCCGGGCGACCGGCTGACCGAAGCGGGCGCGACGCACCTCTGCGCGAGCCTCGACGAGGTGCGCGCGATCCTCGTGCCGGGCGCGTGATCCGCTAGTCGCGGGCCATCTGATCAGAGCCTAGCGACGACTAGTCCGGACGCACCTGTTCCGATAGATAGATCTGGATCAACGCGGCCCCCAGCAGGATCACGGTCGCGATCGCAAATGCGAGAAGCACTAAGGTCGGAGGTCGCAAGAGCTCCATGACCGACCAGGCTAGGCCACACAAGAATCCCAGAACCAGCGTGCCAGTCTGAAACGACGAGATGTTGAAGCGTGTCGGAGCTTCGCCGCGCAATCGACGAGTGGCGATGTAAACGAGCGGGACAGCGAAGATTGTCACGCGCATGAGGTCAATGAGAGCCATCAACATCTCCGCTAGCAGCTTGGAGTGATGGTTCGACCGCTAGTCGCGGGCCATGCGCTCCTTGAGCGTGTCGAGCGCCGCGACGGGCGTCGGGTCGATGCCGTGCAGCATCGCGAGGTAGTACGAGGTCCACGACCCGAGCGTGGACGCGTGCAGGATCGCCTCGAACGGTGTCGCGCCGTCGACGCACACGAGGTGCGGCGGCGCGCCGGCCTCGGTCATCATGCGCGCGGTCTCCTGCACGCGGCGGCGGTTGCGCGGGTGCACCGTCGGCGCGTCGAGGATGATCGGCGCGAGCATCGTCGGCGTGCCGTGCGGGCCGAGCAGCGCCTGCAACGCGTTGTGGTTGAACTCCGGGATCGCGGTGCAGAACGCCCACTGCTTGGCGTTCTCGTTCAGCTCCGATGAGAAACGGCGTGCCGCGACATCGAGGAAGTCCGGGCCGATGATCACCGGGACGCGATCGCCGATCGCGATCGCGAGGCGCTTCGCCTCGTTCATCGGCGTGTCGATCGCGTAGCGGCGTGTCGCGAGGGCGAGCGCGTCGAACGCCGCCTCCGCGTCGTCGTCGCTGAGCGACAGCACGCCGAGGCGGTCCAGCACGCCGAGCAGCGTGAAGACGCCGTAGCCCAGGGCGGTGCGCGGCGGGCCGTCCCACGTGTACTCCAGTAGCGGCGCGCCTCGCTCGCGCGCCTCGCGGGCCAGGCGACCGCCGGTGGTGAAGGCGATACGCATGCCGGGCTGGCCGAGCGTGCCCTCGAACGCGGCGATCGGCTCCTCGGTGTTGCCCGAGAACGACGACGCGATCACGAGCGCGCGGTCATCGAGGCGGGGCGCGGCGTACTGGCGGACAACCTCGACGGGAATCGCGCTCTGCAGCCGCGCGAGCGTCGCGACGATGTCCGCGCCGATCGCGGAGCCGCCGAGGCCGAGCAGCACCACGCGGGAGGGCGTCCCGAAGCCGGCGGGCATCGGCCATGACTTGCCGAGCGCCCACGCATCGCGGGCCTGCTCCGGCAGCCGCGCGAGCAGGCGGTGGAACGACGAGGGATCGCGCTTCGTGATCGCGGGCGTGTCCAGCACGGACGTCTCGTCGGCGCCGGGCGGGATCGTCATAGCGTGACCCCGGCGATCTCCTGCCCGGAGGCGAGCGCGCGCTGCACCAGCTCGCCGCTGGGCATCTCCGCGTAGATGCGCAGCAGCGGCTCCGTGCCGGAGAAGCGCATCAGCAGCCACCAGCCGCCTTCGAGGTGGAACCGGTAGCCGTCTACCTGGTCGCGCGACTCCACGCGCAGGCCGGCGATCTCCGTCGGGGCGCTGCTCTTCACGCGCTCCTCGATCGCCGCCTTCTCGTCGTCGCGGACGGTGATGTCGACGCGGTCGTACTCGTGCGCGCCGACGCGCTCGTACAGCTCGGCGAGCAGTTCCGAAGGGCGCTTGCCGGTCTTCGCCATGAAGTCGAGGATGCACAGCGCGGACAGCAGGCCGTCGCGCTCCGGCACGTGGCCGCGGAACGCGTACCCGCCCGACTCCTCGCCGGCGATGATGCCGTCCGACTCGGTCATCTTCGGGCCGAGGAACTTGAAGCCGACGGGCGTCTCGTACACCGGGCAGTCGTACAGCTCGCCGAGGCGGTCGATCATCTTCGTCATCGTCACGGAGCGCACGATCGGCCCGCGCTCGCCGCGTACCTCGAGGAAGTAGTAGACGAGCAGCGCGAACGTCTGGAGCTGCGTAATGAAGCGCCCGTGCTCGTCGATCAGGCCGAAGCGATCGCCGTCGCCGTCCGTCGAGAGGCCGACGTCGTAGCCGCCGTCCGCGATCAGCGCCATCGACTCGCCGAGGTTCGGCGCGATCGGCTCGGGGGCGCGGATGCCGGGGAACGCGGGGTTCCGCTCACCGTGGATCTCGTGGACGGTCGTCGTGCCGCCCTCCAGGGTGCGCGCGATCCAGCCCTGCGCCGCGCCGAACATGGAGTCGATGAGCACGTTGAAGCCCGCGTTGCGGATGCCCTCGATGTCCACGAAGTTGCTGATTGCCTTGAGGTACGCGTTGCGGACGTCGATGCGTTCGACGTGGCCGGCGGCGATCGCCTCGTCGAGCGGGATGTAGGCGACGCGCCCGCTGGTCTCGATCGCGGGGATGGCCTGCTCGATGGCGGTCGTCACCTCGGGCGGTGCGGAGCCGCCGAACCACGGCTTCACCTTGTAGCCGTTCCACCGCGCCGGGTTGTGGCTCGCGGTGATCATCACGCCGCCGCCCGCCTTCCGCTCGCGCACCGTGTACGAGAGCGCGGGCGTCGGCAGGAACGTCGAGGACAGCGCGACCTTGATGTCGTTCGCGGCGAGCACCTCGGCGACCGCGGCGGCGAACGAGCCGGAGAGGAAGCGCGTGTCGAAGCCGACCACCGCGCCCTGCGCGGCGACCCCGTCGCGCTTCAGCCACTCCGCCGTCGCCTGTGCGACGAGGCGCACGTTCTCGAACGTGAAGTCGTCCGCGATCAGTGCGCGCCAGCCATCGGTGCCGAAGTGGATGTCCGTCATGACGTGGCTCCCGCCGTGGTCGCGGCCGGCTCGATCGAGGCGCTCGCGATGCGCGCGCCCGGCGCGACGACCGCCTCGTGCGCGATCACGGAGTCGAGGACCTCGGCGCCCGCGCCGATGACGACGCCGCTCGCGAGCGTCGAGCCGCGCACGGTCGCGCCGGCGCCGACGGTCACGCCGTCCCAGAGCACGCTGCCGGTGACCGTCGCGCCCTCGGCGATGCGCGCGCCGTCGCCGATGACCGCGGGGCCCTCGACGGTCGCGTTCGCGTGCAGGGTCACGTCGTCGCCGAGCAGCACGCCGTCCGCGGTCGTTGCGCGCGCGAGGTCGAGGTTCACGCGGAGCAGGGCGGCGGGGTTGCCGACGTCGGCCCAGGTGCCGGCGTGGGCGTAGCCGTAGACCGGGCGGCCCTGCGCGCAGACGTTCGGGAACAGCTCATCCTCCACGCGGTTGAAGCGGGTGGCATCCATGTCCGCGAGGAGCGACGGCTCGAAGAGCCAGAAGCCCGAGTTGATCGACTTCGACGGCGCCAGCTCGCGCGGCGGCTTCTCCACGAAGCGGCGGATGCGCCCCTCGCCATCGAGGTCGGCCACGCCGAAGGGGGAAGGGTCTTCGACCTCGTACAGCGAGATCGACAGCTCGGCGGCCCCGGCGCGGTGCGCCTCGAGCATCCCGGTGAGGTCGAGGTCGGTCACGATGTCGCCGTTGCAGACGAGGAACGTCTCGTCCCAGGCGCTCGCGGTGTGGGCGCCGGCGATCATCGCGATCGCGCCGCCCGAGCCGAGCGGGGTGTCCTCGTACGCGTAGTCGAGCGAGAGGCCGAGGCGTTCGCCGCTGCCGAACGACCGCTGGACGGCCTCCGCGCGGTGGGTGAGCGCGAGCGTGATCTGGTCGAAGCCGTGCCCGCGGAGGTGGAGCAGCAGCTGGTCGAGGAGGGGGCGGTTGAGCAGCGGCACCAGCGGCTTGGGCGTGCGCCACGTGAGCGGGCGCATCCGCGTTCCCTCGCCCCCGGCCAGCACGATTGCCCGCATCTGCCGATCCTACGCGGGCCGGGCGTGCGCGTCCAAGCGGGCGATTAACCTCGAGATAGCAAAGGGCGCACTAGCGGGTGAGGGCGCGGTATGCCCAGCTGCCAAGCGTCAGAATCACGGAGAGCGCACCGAGGAACAGGTACCACGCCGCCTGCGACTTCAGATCCTGTCGCCAGTCAAACCGGCTCGCAGCCCTTGCAGACGACGAATCGGCTCCCCGGTTGAGGATCCAGCCGAAGAGCCACAGGAGAGCAATCACGATCCCGACGGCGAGTAGGGTCAGCACAGGTCCTCCGGTCGCGGACTCTACACAAGCAGAAGCCCCTCGGCGAGAGGGGCTCCGGTGCGGGTGCCCTCGGAACGAGGCGACCTAGCGCAGGCCGGCGCCTGCCCGCAGCGTGTCCACCACGTCCAGGCGCTCCCACGGCAGGTCGAGGTCGTCCCGGCCGAAGTGGCCGTAGGCGGCCGTCTGGCGGTAGATCGGGCGGCGCAGGTCGAAGCGCGACACGATCGCCGCCGGGCGCAGGTCGAAGTGCTGCTCGATCAGGCGGCCGAGGTCCTGCTCGTCGATCTTCGCGGTGCCGAACGTCTCGAACGCGATCGAGGTCGGGTGTGCAACGCCGATGGCGTACGACACCTGCACCTCGAAGCGGTCGGCGAGGCCGGCCGCGACGACGTTCTTGGCGACGTGGCGGGCGGCGTAGGCGGCGGAGCGGTCCACCTTCGACGGGTCCTTGCCGCTGAAGGCGCCGCCGCCGTGGCGGGCGACGCCGCCGTACGTGTCCACGATGATCTTGCGGCCGGTCAGGCCGGCGTCGCCCATCGGGCCGCCGACGACGAAGCGGCCGGTCGGGTTCACGTAGATCTTGGTCTGGTCGTCCATCAGATCCGCTGGGCAGATCGCGCGGATGACCTGCGCCTCGATCGCCGCGCGGAGGTCGGCCTCGCTGACGTCCGGGTCGTGCTGCGTCGAGATGACGACCGCCTCGATGCGGCGCGGGACGCCGTAGGCGTACTCGACGGTGACCTGCGACTTGCCGTCGGGGCGCAGCCAGGGCAGCACGCCCTTCTTGCGCAGCTCCGTGAGGCGCAGCACCAGCTTGTGCGAGAGCGAGATCGTCAGCGGCATGTACTCCGGCGTCTCGTTGCAGGCGAAGCCGATCATCATGCCCTGGTCGCCGGCGCCCGCCAGGTCGAACTCCTCGACCTCCCCGCCGGACTCGCGCGCCTCGAGGGCCGTGTTGACGCCCTGAGCGATGTCGGGCGACTGGCCCTTGATCGAGGTGAGCACGCCGCACGTCGCGGCGTCGAAGCCGACGTCGCTGCTGTTGTAGCCAATCTCGGCCACGGTCTGCCGGACGAGCTCCTCGATGTTCACGTACGCGTCCGTCGTCACCTCGCCGAACACCCAGATCGAGCCGGTGGTCGTGGCGGTCTCGCAGGCGACGCGGGAGTTGGGGTCGGCGGCGAGCATGGCGTCCAGGACGGCGTCCGAGATCTGGTCGCACATCTTGTCCGGATGGCCTTCGGTCACCGACTCGCTGGTGAACATGAGCGAGGGGTTGCTGATGAACGAGTTGCTCAAACGATCCTCCAACGATTCCACGTGGTGCTGCGAGCCGGCCCGAGGAGCCCTGGGGCCGGCCGGGTGCGTCCTACTCGCCGCCGTCGAGCTCCCACGAGTTCAGGTAGCGCTCCTGCTCCTCGGTGAGCGTGTCGATGCGGATGCCCATCGCCTCCAGCTTGAGGCGGGCGATCTCGTCGTCGATGATCTTCGGCACGTCGTAGACGGCGTTCTCCATCGACGCGTGGTTCTGCGCCATGTACTCGGCGCACAGCGCCTGGTTGGCGAAGGACATGTCCATCACCGACGCGGGGTGCCCCTCGGCCGCGCCGAGGTTCACGAGGCGGCCCTCCGCGAGGACCACGATCGCGCGGCCGTCGGTCAGGCGGTACTCCTCGACGAAGGGGCGGAGCGTGTGCTTGCCCTCGGACATCGCGGTGAGCGCCTTGAGGTTGATCTCGGCGTCGAAGTGGCCGGAGTTCGCGAGCACCGCGCCGCTCTTCATCACCTCGAACGACGGCCGGTCGAGGACGTTCACGTCGCCGGTGACGGTGACGAACAGGTCGCCGAGGGGGGCGGCCTGCGCGATCGGCATCACCTGGAAGCCGTCCATCACGGCCTCCAGCGCGCGGAGCGGGTCGACCTCGGTCACGATGACCTGCGCGCCCATGCCGCGCGCGCGCATCGCGACGCCCTTGCCGCACCAGCCGTAGCCGCAGACGACGAAGTTCTTGCCGGCGATCAGGATGTTGGTGGCGCGCGTGATGCCGTCCAGGGTGGACTGGCCCGTGCCGTAGCGGTTGTCGAAGAAGTGCTTCGTGTTCGCGTCGTTGACCGCGATGATCGGGTACTCGAGCTGGCCCATCTTCGCGAGCGCCTTCAGGCGGATCACGCCGGTCGTCGTCTCCTCGGTCCCGCCGACGATGTTGTCGAGGAGGTCGCGGCGCGACTTGTGGATCAGCGCGACCACGTCGGCGCCGTCGTCCATCGTCATCTGCGGGCGGTGGTCGATCGCGGCGATCATGTGCTGCAGGTACTGCTCGGCGGACTCGCCCTTGATGGCGAAGGTCGGGATGCCGTACTCCACCATCAACGCCGCGGCCACGTCGTCCTGCGTCGAGAGCGGGTTCGAGGCGGTCAGGCGGACGTCCGCGCCGCCGTCCTTCAGCGCGAGCACCAGGTTCGCCGTCTCGCTGGTGACGTGCGCGCACGCCGTCATGCGGATGCCGTTCAGCGGCCGCTCCCGGCGGAATCGCTCGCGGATGCCGGCGATCACCGGCATCTCCCGGGCGGCCCACTCGATGCGGGCCACGCCTTCGCGTGCGAGCGCGGGGTTCTTGATATCGCCCGGCGCGCCGCTGTTCGTCATCGTCATCTCAGTCCTCTCCAGACCCGCGGTCGGCGGGTTCCCATGCATCGACTACTTCAAGGTCCGGGCCGTAGGCCGCGCCTCGTGAGCGCGCCCCCCGCCGACGGAGCGCCGGCCCGATCCCAAACAGGTCCCGTCGCTCCAGCCGCGCCTCCACCACCGGCGCGCCCGGGCGGTAGCCCAGGCGCGTGTAGGCGGCCAGCGCGGGCGTATTGCCCGGATCCACCGTCAGCGCCACCTCGCCGCAGCCCCGCTCGAGCAACTCGCGCGTAACCGCGGAGGTCACGCGCGTCGCCAGCCCCAGCCCGCGGTAGGCCGCGTCCGTGAAGACGTTGCCGACGATCGCGATGTCCTGGTTCGGCGCGACGATGTGCGTCCCCGCGACCGAGACCAGCCGGTGCCCGTCGAAGATGCCGTAGTACACGGCACGCTCGATGGTGTCCGAGGTGTAGTGGCTCGGTCCGTCCTCGCTCGCGTAGAGCGCGTTGATCCTTCCCACGTCCCGCCCGCGAAGCCGGCGGACCTCGCCGTCCACGGGGCGGAACTCCGCCGCCGTGACGTCCATGCGCACCATGCTCAGCGTGTCGCGCACGTGGTACGCCTCGCGCAGCATCGGCATGTGCTCCGGGGACGCCGTCGACAGGTACGAGCGGCGCGGCCCCGGGTGCAGCGAGACGATCGCGCCCACGCCCTGCGGCGCCCCGACGGTGACCGTGGTCGCGCCCAGCGCGCCCGCGTGCATCACCACCGCAGCCCCCTGCGGCCCCTCCGCGATCCAGAACGAGGCCCACTCGAACAGGCCCCATTCGATGTGCCCGAGCGCGTAGGCCGCGAACGTGCGGTCGCCGGCCAGCAGGCGCTCCAGCTCGCGCCAGTCGCGAGACTGGCGGACGAGGTACTCCGGCCGGGCGGCGTGCGGACCGGAGGCGTGGCGCGGCAGCGTGTCGGTCACCGACGGCCCCAGTCCGTTCTCGTCATGCGCGCCGGCGGCTCAGATGGTGGCGCGCGCCTCGAGGGCCCGCCAGCGTCGGCCTATGGTACCCGCTCACGCCCTAACAGACGCGCGTCGCGCGGAGGCCGCAGACGGCCCGAACCGCGCGAATCGAGGCTCGCCCGACGCCCGTTCAGGCGCCTGTTCAGCACCGGTCAGATGCCCGTTCAGATGATCGAGTCGCCCTTTGTGCGGTTGCAGGGGCCGCAGAGGATCTGGATGTTCTCGACGGCGTTGCTGCCGCCCCGCGAGAACGGGATGACGTGGTCGAACTGGAGCTCCTGCTCGGCGCCGCAGCGCACGCAGCGGCCGTCGTCGCGGTGCCAGACTGCCGCGCGCACCTCGTCCGGGAGGCGCTCGCGGCGACCGCGCTCGACCTCCTCCTCGGCGGCGCGGATCTTGCGCAGCCGGTCGAGGCGCGCGTCCTGCCGCCGCTCCCGGTCCCACGCGAGGAGCGCGACCGCTTCGGCGTCC
Source organism: Chloroflexota bacterium (assembly GCA_947472995.1). Lineage (GTDB taxonomy): Bacteria > Chloroflexota > Dehalococcoidia > UBA2979 > UBA2979 > SHYQ01. The sequence goes on along the minus strand of CANJBO010000016.1, from coordinate 4,802 downwards.
AGTGCGTCGTCGGCCCACCAGTAGTCGCCGTCGGCGGCCCACAGCCGCCGCGCCCCGTCGAGGCCGACCGGGACGGGCTCCTCGGCGCGGCTGACCTGCTCCCACGTCTCGCGGTTCAGCGTGAACTCGCGGTCGCGCGCGAACCACAGTCGCACCTCCTTGAGCGCGCCGAAGAAGCCGCGGCGCTCCTCGATGCGGACGTTGGCGCGATTGAGGCTCATGGCGGCAGGATAGGACAGATGTTCTTCACTGTCAGGCGGGCTGGTAGCCGGAGGCATCGTCGGGTCGCGGCGCGCGAGTCTCGATCGGTGGTGTGACGCGGGGCGGCCCATCCCCTGCCCCTTCCCTGCGCGGGAAGGGGATGAAAGTTGAAGGGCTTCGCCCTTCAAGCATCCCGGATCGGGCGCTTCGCAGATTGACGGATTCCGCCGGGAGTGTGAGGGCGCAGCTCCTCACACCATCTTCTGAATCAGAACCCCTCCCGCGCCGGGAGGGGCAGGGGTGGGCCGCCCCGCGCCACGCCACCGATCGAGACTCGCGCTGCCGAGGGGCCGACCCACCTTGCGACCACCTCGACGCGCCGCCGAGGTGGTCGCGCCTTATCGCGCGTCGCCGCCCCCGGCGGTCATTCGTCGCGGCCCACCAGCGCATCCGGTAGCATCGAGGGCGTGACTCCCATCGATCCGTTCACCACGATCGCACCGTTCTATGACCTCGACTTCGAGGACTACTACGACGACGTCTCCTTCTACCGGCAGCTCGCCGAGTACCACGGGGAGACCGTGCTGGAGCTGGGGTGCGGCACCGGCCGCGTCGCGGTGCCCCTCGCGCAGTCCGGGCTGAAGGTCACGGGCGTCGACATCAACGACGCCATGCTCGCGGTCGCGAAGCAGCAGATGGGGAGCCGCCGCGGCCTCACGCTGCGCCGAGGCGACATGACCGACCTCGACCTCAAGCAGCAGTACGCGCTCGTCACGGTGCCCCTCGGCGGCGTGCAGCACCTCGCGAGCGTCGAGGATTTCGCGGACGCGATCGCCGTCATCGCACGCCACCTCGCGCCGGGCGGCGTCGCCGTCGTGGACATCGAGGCACCGCACCGCGACGACTGGGACCCCACGCCGCAGCCGCTGGTCGAGCACTGGACGAAGCCCTGGCCGGGCGGCGGGCAGGTGACGAAGCTCGTCTCGGTCGAGTCGCGCCCTGCCGAGAGCATGAAGGACATCACGTGGCACTTCGACGTCGCGTCGAAGACCGGCGCGCTGAAGCGCATCACGACCTCGTTCACCTTCCGCACGATCACGCTGCCGGAGGTCACGCTGGCGGGCCGCCTCGCCGGGCTGCGCACCGTGGCGGCGTTCGGTGACTACGAGTTCACGCCGTTCAGCGACTTCGCGGAGCGGATGATCGTGCTGCTCCAGCACGAGGACGAGCCGCTGCCGCCGTACTCGACGCTCGCCGAGGCGGGCGCGCTCGACGACACGGACGACGAGGACGCGTGACCCGCTGCGACCACCCCCGGAGCGCCGCGTGATCGCCCTCGACGCGATGGGCGGCGACCTCGGCCCGCGCGAGACCGTGGGCGGCGCGATCGCCGCCGTCGCGGAAGGCATCGAGGTGACGCTGGTCGGCGACGAGCCGACGCTGCGCGCCGAGCTGAACCGTCGCGGATCGAACCCCGCCAACCTGCACATCCGCCACGCCGCCGACGTCGTCGAGATGAGCGACCACGCGACCACCTCGGTCCGTCACGCGCGGCAGACGTCGATGTACGTCGGCACGCAGATGGTGAAGTCGGGCGAGGCGGCGGCGTTTGTCACGATCGGCAACACCGGCGCGGCGATGGCGACCGGGCTCGTGATCCTCGGACGGCTGCGCGGCGTGGAGCGCCCGGCGCTCAGCGCCGTGCTCCCCGCGGAGGGCGGTCCGGTCATGCTGCTCGACGTCGGCGCGAATGCCGATGCGCGCGCGTCGCACCTCGTCCAGTTCGCGCACCTCGGCGCGGCGTACATGCGCGCGGTGCACGGCATCGCGCAGCCGCGCGTCGCGATCATGTCGATCGGCGAGGAGCCGACGAAGGGCTCGATGCTCGTCGTCGAGGCGCACGAGCTACTGGCGGCTGCGCCCTCCGACGGCTCACGGTTCGTCGGCAACATCGAGAGCCGCAGCATCCTCGACGGCGAGGCCGACGTGATCGTCACGGACGGCTTCACCGGCAACATCGTGATCAAGCTCGCCGAGGGCCTCATGCAGCTGCTGTTCGGCGAGATGCGCGAGGCCGCGCGATCCTCGTGGCGGTCGAAGATCGGCGGGGCGCTGCTCCTGCCGGCGTTGCGCGGCGTCCGCGCGCGCTTCGACTACCGACAGTACGGCGCGGTGCCGCTGCTGGGCCTCGCCGGCCCGGTGTTCGTGGGCCACGGTCGTAGCGACGAGGCGGCCGTGACGAGCGCGGTGCGCGCGGCGCACCACGCAGTCGAGCAGGGGATGATGGCCGCGCTCACCGCGGCGTTCGCGGAGACGCGTGGCGGGACGCCGTCCTCGACGCCATCGAGCGAGCCGGGCGGCCCCCCACCCCAGCCCACCCCCACAAGGGGGGAGGGGGCGGAGACGGATACATCGAGCTAGCGATCGGGTGGGGAGACGGGGAGCGGGGACTGCGCTCCGGAGGTCGTCGGGTCGGCGCCCACGCCGCCCGCGCCGGGGGCGAACCGCCACCAGAGGCGCATCGCGTCTCGCAGCGCCACCACCTGCCCGTCGGCGCTGCGCCCGGAGACGCACCCCTCGAGGTGGCTGTCGAGGACCACGGCGCCCACGGTGTCGATGCTGGAGCGCACGGCCATCAGCTGCGTGACCACGTCCTCGCAGGACCGCTGGTCGTCCAGCATCCGGGCGATGCCGCGCACCTGGCCCTCGATGCGACGGAGGCGGGCGATCAGCTGTTCGTTGGGGTCGGGCATGGGGCACCTCGTCCCGTCGTCTTGACATACCCGGTAGGGGTATATAGAATCCTACCTGTCAGACCAAGCAGGTGTCAACGAGCGTTCCCGCTCGGCCCTGTGACCGAGGCTGCGGCAGCCTCGACGGTCGACGAGAACGCACAACGGGACGCGCCGTCGCGGAGCGGTGGCGCACAGGAAGGACGCAACGATGGCCCACCCGGTGGACACCTCCGACGCGACGTTCGAGCAGGACGTGCTGAACAGCGACGAGCCGGTGCTGGTCGATTTCTGGGCTCCGTGGTGCGGCCCCTGCCGCATGGTGGCCCCCGTCGTCGAGGAGCTCTCGAACGACTACGACGGCCGCGTGAAGTTTCTGAAGCTGAACACGGACGAGAACCCGACGGTCTCCGGCAAGTACGGCATCCGCTCGATCCCCACGCTGCTCATCTTCAAGGGTGGCCAGGCGGTCGGCCAGGTCGTCGGCTTCCGCCCGAAGAGCGACCTCGCGAAGCACCTCGACGCGGCGCTCGCCTAGCCTCGACCGCACGAGGCACACGAACGACGGGGCGGCCGCAAGGCCGCCCCGTTTCGTTGCCCGGACGCGTGCGCGCCATAACCTCGGCGGCCGGTGGGGCGGCTACAGTGGAACCCGCACGACGCGCCGCACGCGCGTCACCGGCCGCATCGCCAGCGGGGGCGACGATGAACGACCGCGGATCGCTCGAGGTGGAGTGGCAGTTCGAGGCGCCCGACCTCGACGTCGTGCTGCGCTGGCTGCGCGCCCAGCCGCCGCACGCCGCGCTCACGCTCGATGATCGCGGGGCGAAAGAGCAGCACGACACTTACTTCGACGGTGGCGCGTGGCAGGTGTTCCACGCCGGCTACAGCCTGCGCGTGCGCGACCGCGGCGACGCGCGCGAGACGACGCTGAAGGCGCTCCCGCCCGCCGAGGGCGACCGCTCCGCGCCGGTCTCCCGCGCCGAGCACACCGAGCCGGGCGACCTCGCGGCGGTCGTGATGAGCGACGGGCCGGTCGGCTCGCGGCTGCGACTGATGCTCGGGACGGCGACAGCGGCGCCGCTGTTCGAGGTGCACACGCGCCGCCACGCGTGGAACGTGCGCGCGGGCTCCGTGGTGCTCGCCGAGATCGCGATCGACGACACGACGGTGCGCGATCCGGCCGGGGCGTCCTCGACGCTGCGCCGCGTCGAGGTCGAGGAGGTCGCCGGGGGTGGTCTCTCTGCGCTGACGGCGTTCCTCGGCGCGATGCAGGCGGAGTGCGGGCTGACGCCCGCGGCCGAGAGCAAGTTCGCCTCCGGGCTGCGCGTCACGGACCGCCGCCCGGGCCCGCCCGACCTCGGCCCCACGACGATCGCCGAGGACGACCGCGCGGTCGATCGCGCGTATGCGGTGCTGCGCCGGCGCACCGGCGACTTCCTCGTGCGCGAGAGCGGCACCGCTCTCGGCGAGGACATCGAGCAGCTCCACGACATGCGCGTCGCCACGCGCCGCCTGCGCGCCGCGCTGCGCGTCTTCGACCAGGTGGTCCCCTCGACGCTGCTCGACACGCGGGAGGAGCTGCGCTGGTGCGCGGAGCGGCTCGGCGCCGTGCGCGACCTCGACGTGCAGCTGGAGCACCTCGCGTCGCTGCGCGCGGGGGTGGCGTGGGCCGAGGCCACCGCGATCGCGCCGCTGGTCGCGCAGTTCCAGCGCCAGCACGCGGAGGCGCGCACCGAACTGATCGAGGCACTTCGCAGCGACCGCTACGCACGGCTGGCGGGCGTCATGAAGACGCTGCTGATGGCCGGCCCCGCGCCGGATGCCCCGGACATCGGATCGCGCGAGGAGGCGCGCCGCGTGATCCGG
>CANJBO010000015.1 GCA_947472995.1 Chloroflexota bacterium | reverse complement strand
GAGGGCACCGAGATGGTGATGCCCGGCGACAACATCCAGATGGAGATCGAGCTCATCTACCCGATCGCCATCGAAGAGGGCCTCCGCTTCGCCATCCGCGAGGGCGGGCGCACCGTCGGCGCCGGCGTCGTCACCGCCATCATCGAGTAGCAAACTGAAACCGGCCGCGCGCCTCGTCATCGGACGAGCGCGCGGCGTTCGAGAGGAGCGGGACGATGGCGAAGGCCGGCGACCGCGATCACATCACGCTGGCGTGCACGGAGTGCCGTGAGCGCAACTACGTGACCAAGAAGAACAAGCGCAACGACCCCGAGCGGCTGGAACTGAAGAAGTACTGCCCTCGCTGCCGCGTTTCGCAGTCGCACCGCGAGACCCGCTAACCTCCGGGTCTCCGTCCGCACCTAACGTCCGCAGACGCAATCACCGCCCCGAGGCGGGAGTCAGGACAGGCATCCCATGGGCCGAGAAGCCCGGCGCGCGCAAGAGCGCGCCGATCGCCGTCAGAAGCAGCGCGAGGCCGCACCGGGCCGCGCCGTGAGCGCCCCGACCTTCACCGCGCCCGCGCTCCCGCGCGAGGAGCGCAGCGGCGGCTCGCCGCTGAAGCCGCGCTGGGCGACCGACATCATCAGCGAGCTCCGCAAAGTCACCTGGCCGACGCGACAGGAGACGATCAACCTCACCGGGGTCGTCATCAGCGTGTCGCTCGCGCTGGGCGTGCTCCTCGGCGGGGCCGACCTGTTCTTCGGCTGGCTCATCCAGCAGACGCTGCTGCGATAGGAGCCCCCGTGAACGAGACCAGCACCACCGAAGCACAGGAAGACGCGATCCCGGATGACGGGCGCGCGTGGTACATCGTCCAGACCTACTCGGGCTACGAGAACAAGGTCAAGACGTCGCTCGACCAGCGCGTCAAGACGATGGACATGGGCGGCAAGATCTTCCAGGTGATCATCCCCACCGAGGAAGAGATCGAGATCAAGGACGGCCAGCGCAAGACGGTGTCGAGGAAGCTCTTCCCCGGCTACATCTTCGTGCAGATGGTCATGTCCGATGACTCCTGGTACGTGGTCCGCAACACCCCCGCCGTCACCGGCTTCGCCGGCGCGACCGCGGACGACCGCGCGAAGCCCACGCCCCTGGCGGACGCCGAGGTCGACCAGATCCTCAAGCAGATGACCTCCGACAAGCCGCGCGTGAACGTCGGCTTCCAGATCGGCGAGTCCGTGCTGGTCACGGACGGCCCGTTCAGCGACATGATCGGGGTCGTCGACTCGATCGACGTCGAGAAGGGCCGCGTCCGCGTGCTCGTCTCGATGTTCGGCCGCGAGACGCCCGTCGAACTGGACTTCCTCCAGGTCGAGAAGCAGTAAGAGCGCATTACCTCCAGATGGAGGGAGCGGCGGAGCGCCGAGGGTACCTCGACGGCTCCACGCGATAGGAGAGACACGTGGCGAAGAAGGTACGCGCCGTCGTGACCCTGCAGATCCCCGCCGGAGCGGCTACGCCCGCTCCCCCGGTCGGCACTGCGCTGGGCCCGCACGGCATCAACATCATGGACTTCGTGAAGGGCTACAACGAGCAGACGAAGAACCTGACGGGGCAGATCATCCCCGCCAAGATCACCGTCTTCGAAGACCGCTCGTTCACCTTCGTGACCAAGACGCCCCCGGCGTCGGACATGCTGCGGCGCGCCGCCGGCATCCCGAAGGGTTCTGCGAAGAACCTGCAGAGCATCATCGGCAGCGTCACGAAGGCGCAGATCCGCGAGATCGCGCAGACCAAGCTGCCCGACCTGAACACGAACAACATCGACGACGCCATCCGCAGCATCGAGGGCTCCGCGCGCTCGATGGGAATCGAGATCAAGTAGCCATGGCGAAGGAACCCAAGCGGATCGCCGGACTGCGCGAGCAGGTCGACAAGGACAAGGCGTACGCGCTGGCCGAGGCGATCTCGATCGTGAAGAAGTGCGCCACGGCGAAGTTCGACGAGACGGTCGAGCTGCACATGAAGACCGGCCTTGACGGCCGTCACGCGGACCAGCAGCTGCGCGGCTCCGTGATCCTCCCGAACGGCATCGGCAAGGACGTCCGCGTCCTGGTCTTCGCCGAGGGCGAGGCGGCCACGATCGCGCAGTCCGCGGGCGCGGACATCGTCGGCTCGGACGACCTCATCAAGCAGGTGCAGGGCGGCATGTACGACTTCGACGTCGCGATCGCCCAGCGCGAGATGATGGGCAAGGTCGGTGCGCTCGGTCGTGCCCTGGGCCCCCGCGGCCTGATGCCGAACCCGCGCAACAACACCGTCGTCGGCGCCGAGGACATCGCACGCGCGGTGAACGAGGCGAAGTCCGGCCGCGTGGACTTCCGCATCGACCGCACCAACGTCCTGCACGTCATCCTCGGCAAGGCCTCCTTCTCGGAGGAGCAGCTGATGGGCAACCTGCGGGCGATGGTGGACGAGATCCAGCGCAACCGTCCGACGGGTGCGAAGGGCGACCTGATCCGCACCGCCTCGATCACCTCCACGATGGGCCCGGGCGTGCGCCTGGACCTCCTGGAGCTGAAGGGCACCGCGGTCGCCAACGCCCGCGACTAGTATTCATCGGGCGAAGGGTGGTAACCCCGCCCCGCCCGACAGACGGGTTTCATCGGGCGAAGGGCGGGAATACCCGCCCCGCCCGAACAGACCTGCGGGCCTCGAGTTCCCGGTAGACGGGAATCGGCGCCCCGGTCATACTCGAACGAGCGCCTCCGCACCGCGGAGGCACCCGCCGAAGAACACGGGTCCCAGCGACTCCGGGCAACCGGGGCAGGGATAACGACCGAGACCGGTCACCCGTCGAGGCGAGGGACATACGCACCACTCCACGACGCGCCTCGCGTCGTCGCGTGACGCGCCCTCACCCACAGGCGGTGCAGGGCGCGTTGTTGATCTGGGGCTCTCCCCGGACACGCGACGCGAAGAAGGAGGCGCGCTTGCCAACGCAGCGCAAGATTGACCAGGTCGCTCAGATCTCAGAGCTGATCAACCGTGCCGAGATCGCCATCTCGACCGCCTACCAGGGCGTCTCGATGGCGAAGCAGGTCGAGTTGCGCACCCAGCTCCGCGAGGCGGGCGCCGAGATGCTGGTGGTGAAGAACACCCTGCTCCGCATCGCTGCGGAGCAGACCGGCAAGCTGGAGTACGCGCAGATCAGCGACGAGGCGACCGCGCTGGTCGTCGGCTTCGGCGAGCCGGTCGCGGCCGCGAAGGCGCTGACCGCGTTCATCCGCGCCAACGCCGACACGAAGGTCGCCATCCGCAAGGCCGTCGTCGGCGGCCAGGTGGTGAACGAGGCCTACGTCCGTGACCTGGCCACGCTGCCCACCAGGGAGCAGCTGGTCTCGACGCTGGCGGGCAACCTCGTCAGCAAGATCGCGGAGCTGTCCGGCCTGCTGGTCGCGACGCAGCGCCAGTTCGCCGGCCTCCTCGAGGCGCGGGCGAAGCAGCTCGAGGCCGCGTAGCGGCCGCCCTTCGGGGCACTGAACAACGAAGCACGTTCCGCCTGCGGGCGGTTATTGGAGGACACGATGAGCAAGATCGACGACGCGCTGGACATCATCAAGGGCATGACCCTCATCGAGCTGCGCGACCTGAACAAGGCCATCGAGGAGGAGTTCGGCGTCACCGCCGCCGCCCCCATGGCCATGATGGCGGCCCCGGCTGCCGGTGGTGGCGACGCGGCTGCGGCCGAGGAGCAGGACGAGTTCACCGTCATCCTCACGGACTTCGGCGCGAACAAGATCAACGTCATCAAGGCGGTCCGCGAGCTCACCAACCTTGGCCTCAAGGAGGCCAAGGACCTGGTCGAGGCGGCCCCGAAGCCGATCCGCGAGTCGGTCAACAAGGAAGAGGCCCTCGCCGCCAAGACCAAGCTCGAAGAGGCCGGCGCCAAGGTGGAGATGAAGTAGCTCGTCTCGCCCTCGGGCGAACGCTGAACTGGCGAGGGGAGCACCGGCTGCGGCGGGCGGTGCTCCCCTCGTTTTTGTCCCCGACACTCCTCGATCAGTCCTGCGTGCGGCACCTCGAGGGGGCACGAGCCGCCGAGGCGCGCGCTGCGGTGCGCCTGACCCGGCGCGGGTGATAGGCTCGGATCGTGCAGTGCTTCAAGTGTGATCAGGACGCCGTGCAGGAGTGCCCGCGCTGCGGCGCGCTCTACTGCGACGACCACGGCGGCGAGCTGTGCGACCGCTGCATGGATCCCGTGCTCGCCATTCCCTCCTACCGCGTCTTCCGTGGATCGCTGGTCGCGCTGCTGGTCGGCTCGATCGTCGCGGTGTGGCTGTTGGTGCTTCCGCCGAGCGCCGCCGACAAGGACCAGCCGCCGTCCTCGATCGCCGGGGTCGTGCAGACCGCCACGCCGGCCGCGCCGAAGGCCTCCGCCACGACCGCCCCCGGGGGCAGCTCGACCGGCACGCCACCGGCCGGCGGGTCGCCGACGGCGACCGGGACGGGCACCGCGACCGCGACGACCACGCCCTCCGCGACGCCGACCGCGACCACGTACACCATGCTGTCCGGTGATACCCTCAGCGGCATCGCAGCCCGGTTCGGCACCACCGCCGAGGCGATCCAGGCCGCGAACAACATCACCAACCCGAGCACGCTCCAGCCGGGGCGGGTGCTCACGATTCCGCGGTAGGACCTGCATGCTGGAGCCTCGCATCCTGGAAGAGCGACCGAACAGCCGCTCGACGGTGCTGAGGCGCGCCGTGGTCCTGACCCCCGCCGCGATCTTCCTGCTGGTCCTCCTCGGCTTCACGCTCTACTGGCGCTCCTTCTTCGGCATCCTGGTGATCGGCATGGGCGCGCTCCCCGCGACGCTGGAGGCGGTCGCCGCGCTGCGCGACCTGCGCGCGGCGCCGATCACGACGCGTGGGCGCGTCAGCCGGCTGTGGAAGAAGTCGCGCTACCTCGTCTTCGGGCGCGTGGACTACGCGCTCATCGGCCAGCGGCTGTTCGAGCTGAACGCCGTGACGGCGATGGAGCTGCACGAGGGCGACGAGATCATCATCGAGCACTGGCCGCACACGAACACGATCGTCACGGTCGCCCGGCCGCCGTTCGAGCCCGCCGCTCCCTTCATGCCGCGGCCCTAGCGCGATGACCAACGATGCGACCGTGGTCTACCGGGTGCGCGTCGCGGAGATGCCGGAGGACGAGCGCCCGCGCGAGCGGCTCCGCCGCCTCGGCCCCGGCGCCCTGAAGGCCGAGGAGCTGCTCGCGATCCTGCTGCGGACCGGGACGGCGCAGGAGGACGTGCTGCACGTCGCGGCGCGGCTGTTGCACGAACGGGGCGGGCTGCGCGGCCTCGCGGCGACAGACCTCGCCACGCTCGGCGACGCGCACGGCGTCGGCCCGGCGAAGGCTTCGACGATCGCCGCCGCATTCGAGCTGGGCCGGCGCGCCGCCCTCGAGGACGGCGGCGTGCGGACGGCGGTCACCAGCCCGCAGGACATCGCGCGGTTGCTGCACCCGGAGATGGAGCTGCTCCAACAGGAGGAGCTGCGGCTGCTGATCCTGGACACGAAGCACCACGTGCTCGCCGCGCCGGTGCTCTACCGCGGCACGATCAGCGCCGCCGGCGGCCGCGTCGCCGAGTTGTTCCGCGAGGCGGTCCGTCTCAACGCCAGCAAGATCGCCCTCGCCCACAACCACCCGAGCGGCGACCCCACGCCCAGCCCGGACGACATCGCCTTCACGCGCGACGCCGTCGAGGCCGGCCTGCTCCTGGACGTGCCGGTGCTCGACCACCTCGTGTTCGGCCATGGCGCGGGCCGCTGGGTCTCGATGCGCGAGCGCCGGTTGGGCTTCGACTAGCCCTCGACGCCCCGCCGCGGGGCACGTGACGCAACTGCGCGCGTGTTACGATCCGGTCACTACGCTCAGGGCGGGGCGGAGTCGGAACCCATGAACTGGCTCGACCTGCTGATCATCGCGATCCTCGCGTGGACCGTGTTCCGCGCGTTCTCCGCCGGCCTCATCCGCGAGGTGGTCTCACTGCTGGGACTGGTCGCGGGCATCTTCCTCTCCGGCATGTTCTACGACGACCTCTCGGCGAACCTCGAGTTCGTGATCGCGGACCCGACGACGCGCAGCCTCGCGGCGTTCGCGGCGATCTTCATCGGCACGGCGATCGCGGGATACGTGATCGCGTCGGTGCTGCACACCGCGGCGTCGCTGCTGTTCCTGGGCCCGCTGGATAAGATCGGCGGAGCGGTCTTCGGGCTGGTGAAGGGCTTCGTGCTGGTCGAGGTGCTGCTGATCGCGGTGTCGGTGTTCCCGGCGCAGACCACGCTGGCGCAGGTGGTGCGCGACTCCACGCTCGCACCGGTGTTCCTGCGCTTCGCCCCGGCGATCAGCATCGCGCTCCCGCAAGAGTTCCATGAGGCACTGGATCATCTCCGCGATGCGCCGCTGGGCTCGCTGCCCGGCATGCCCGGCAGCATCCCCGGGTTCCCGGGGCCCGGCACGCCGAAGCCGTAGCGCCGAGCCCCCTCGACCTGCTCGACGGCGCGCGCGATCCGGTACACTGCCGGGGTCGCCCACCGCTGTCCGATGTGCGGGGTCCTTCGTACCGACCTCGCGGGATCGAGGGTCCGGTGTCCGTTCTGCGGCGCGCGCTGGTGCTGAACCAGAACTACGAACCACTGAACGTGTGCTCGGCGCGGCGCGCCTTCGTGCTCGTCTTCCACGGGAAGGCCGAGGTCCTCGAAGAGGGCGAAGAGCCGATCTTCGGCGCGAGCGACGAGTACCAGACGCCCTCCGTGATCCGCCTGCGCCACTTCGTGCGCCGCCCCTACCCGCGCCCCAGACTCAGCCGCCGCGAGGTCTTCGCGCGCGACAACGAGCGCTGCCAGTACTGCGGCCGCCGCGGCGGCGACCTGACGCTGGACCACGTGATGCCGAAGCATCGAGGCGGCCCGCACGCGTGGGAGAACCTGGTGACGGCGTGCCGCGCGTGCAACCACCGCAAGGGCGGCCGCACACCGCAGGAGGCGCGCATGGAGCTGCTGTCGGAGCCTCGACGCCCGTCGACGCACCCGGCGGTGATGTTCGCGCCGTACCTCGAGCGCTACCGCGAGTGGAGTCCATTCGTCGTCTCATGGACGAAGTCCGGCGCGACCTCCGCCGACTACGGTGTCGCGGCGTCGTAATCCTCGCGGGACGCCTCGGTGGATGAGTAGCCATTGATGCCCGCGTGGGGCGGCCCATCCCCTGCCCCTTCCCTGCACGGGAAGGGGATGTGATCTGATGGGGTTGCACCCCATCAGGGCTTCGCCCCGCTGCAGATTCCCTGAACCGGCGTAGCGCGACCGATGAACGATTCGTCGTGACCGGAGACGTGCGTGTCGACGACCGCACGACGGGCGGCGTCATCGGAGGGGCCTCGGAATTGGAGTGGGCCGCCCCGCACAGCACCTCGACGCCACGGGCTGTTGGCGGAGCTACGCCGAAGTTGCCCGCGCCTCCTCGAACAACGGCTGGCAGACGACGCAGTAGTTGGTCTCGCTGCCGGAGCGGACCTGGCCTTTGATCTCGGAGCCGCAGCGAGGGCACGGGGTGCCGGCGCGGCGGTGCACCTTCAGGTGCTCGCGCCACTCCTCCTTCTTGCCGAGGCCCTCGCCCTGCACGGTGGCGTCGACGACGGCGATGCTCTCCTCGATCACCGTTCGCATCGAGGCGTACAGGCGGCGCAGGTCGGCCTCGTCCATCGTCGATCGCTTGCGGTGGGGGTGCAGGCCGGCGGCCCAGAGGATCTCGTCGGAGTAGGCGTTGCCGACGCCGGCCATGAACTCCTGGTTCGTGAGCGTCGCCTTGATCTGGCCTCGACGTGACTTGAGACGCGCGAGGAAGTCATCCTCGCTGATCGCCATCGCGTCGGGGCCGAGCGTCGGGAACTGCGGGAGCGTGTGCAGCTCGTCCTGCGCGACGAGGTACCAGCGGCCCATGCGGCGCTGGTACCTCGTCGCGCAGGACGTGCCCGTCATCGAAGCCGACGATCACGCCCATGCTGCCGGTCTTCTTCGCGCCCGCCTCCACCCAGTGGAAGCGCCCGGTGAGCATCGGGTTGATCACGAGGATGCGCGCTTCGTCGAGGAAGAACAGCAGGAACTTACCGAGGCGGTGGATCTCGCCGAAGCGGTGCCCCTCGATCGTCGCGAGGTCCTCGGCGCCGGTGCGGACGAGCCACGGGATGGGCGCCTCGGTCTTCGCGACGGTGAGCCCGTCGAGGCGCGGCATCAGGTAGTGGCGGATCGCTTCGAGGTCAGGGATTTCGGGCATCGTAGGCTCCTCGGGCCGAGCGCGAATCCGCCGGGAGTATGAGGGCGCAGCTCCTCATACCATCCTCGCTTCAGAACCCCTCCCGCGCCGGGAGGGGCAGGGGTGGGCCGCCCCGCAGGCCTCGAGAACTACGCCCGCTTCCATCGAGGATACGACCCCAGCACGCGCAGCCACTGCGTCATCCCGCGCGCCTCGTCGAGGACGGCAGCGACGACCGCGTCGCGCTGGTGGCCCTGCACGTCGCAGAAGAAGACGTACGTGCCGAGTTGCTGGCGCGTGGGGCGCGACTCGATGCGCGTGAGGTTCAGGCCGTGCTGCGCGAACAGCTGCAGCACCTCGACGAGCGAGCCGGGACGGTCGTGCGGGACGGTGAAGGCGAGCGACGTCTTGTCGTCGCCCGTCGGCGGGGCGTCCTCGCGCGCCAGCACGACGAAGCGCGTCTCGTTGTCGCGCTCGTCGCCGATGTCGCGCGCGTAGATCGTCGCGCCGAACAGCTCGGCGGCGTGCTGGCTGCCCACGGCGAGCGTGCCCGGCTCCTGCATCGACGCCTCGACGGCACCCGCCGTCGAGAGTGCCGCGACCGGCTTCGCGCTGGGCGCGAGCTCCGCGAGCCGCCGCCGGCACTGTGCGAGCGCCTGCGGGTGCGAGTAGACGACCTCGGCGCCGGCCGCGTTGATGCCCGGCGCGCCGACGAGGTGATGCTGGATCGCGACGACGACCTCGCCGACGACCCGCAGGTCGAACTCCGGGCGGATCAGGATGTCCATCGTCTCGATCGAGACGGAGCCCTCGATCGAGTTCTCCATCGCGCAGACGGCAGCGTCCACCTCGCCGTCGCGCACCGCCTGGATCGCGGCGGCGACCGTCGCGACCGGCAGGAGGTCCGCAGTCGGGTCGAAGCGGCGCGAGGCGGCCTCGGTGTACGTCCCGGTGGGGCCGAGGTGGGAGATGCGCATCTACTTCACCTCGGTGGGGCCGGCGATCATCTCGCGCACGATCGCGTCGGACTCGCGGGGGATGACGGCGATCACCTCGTCGCCGACCTGCAGCACGGTGTCGCCGGCGGGGACGACGGCGCCCTGCTTGCCGATGACGACGGAGATCAGCACCTCCGGCGGGAACTGCATCTCGCGCAGCGGGCGGCCCACCGCGGGCGAGCCTGCCTGCACGCGGATGTCGACGACGTGCAGGCGGGAGCCCTCGAGGGCCATGAGCGGGATGATCGTGTGCTCCGGCAGCGAGGCCTCGATCTGCGCCATGACGGCGCCGGCGGCCGAGACGATCGAGTCGACGCCGAGGCGCAAGAACAGCGCCTCGTTCCGCGAGTCGTTCACGCGCGCGATGGTGCGCTTGATGTTGAACCAGTGCTTCGCCACCTGGCACGTGACGAGGTTCGCGCCGTCGTCGGCGGTGACCGCGAGCAGCAGGTCCGCGCGCCCCGCGCCGACGCGCTCGAGGAACGCGATCTCGCTGCCGTCGCCGTGGACGACCATCTCGCCCAGCTCGGAGCGGAGCTGGCCGGCGCGCGACCCGCTCAACTCGACGATCGCGACCTCGTGGTCAGGCATCTGCTGGAGCTCGAGCGCGAGACCGTGCCCGACCGCGCCGCCGCCGACGATGATGATGTACACGGCTACGCCCCCTGGAAGATCGCGTCGTGCGCGAGCGTCACGCCGACCTTCGTCGGGCTGAACGTGCGCAGGCCGAGGCGGCCGAACATCTCGCTGCGGAGCGGGTCGCGGACGCGGGTGACCACGGTCTTCACACCGTAGATCTCCTTCGCCTTCTGCGACGCGAGGATGTTGCGGTTGTCGCCGGACGCGAGCGCGATGAAGCAGTCGGTCTCCGCGATGCGCGCCTCGACCAGCGAGCGGTCGTCCGTGCCCGAGCCGACCAGGCGGTGGCCGGCGAACGTGGGGAGGAGCCGGCGGAACGCGAAGGCGTCCGTGTCCAGCACGGTCACGTCGTGCCCCTCGTTCGCCAGCTGCGTCGCGAGGCCGGCGCCGACGCGCCCGCAGCCCATGATCAGGATCCGCATGCCCGGCACCTCCCCCGCCATCACGCCTGCTTCGGCGCCGGATAGCGGATCAGCCACACCTGCGTGGGCGCATGTTCCAGGACGTACAGCGGCAGCCGCCCCAGCGTGAACTGCCCGAGAGGTCGATGGTATTCGACGCCCAGCACGATGGCATCAACCCCGCGGTCGGTCGCCTCGTCCACCACGGCGTGGCCCGCCTGGCGCGCCTGGATCAGGTCGGCCTGCACGGTGGTGGCGTGCTCGCGGGCGATCTCCTCGGCACGGGCGAGGATCGTCTCGCCCTTCTCGACCTCGGCGTCCAGCGTGGCATCGAGCGCGACCGATCGAGGCACCTCGATCACATAGAGGACGCTCACCTGCGCCTTCGACCGCTTGGCGAGGTCGCATGCGGCGCGGAGCGCTGAGTAGGCGGCCTCGCCGCCGTCGACGGCGACCAGGTAGGTCCTGACCTCGTCCTTGATGTGGGGCATGCGGGTGGCTCCCTGCGCGCGGCGCTGATGGAACGTGACGGCTAGCGGTGGTGACCGTTCGTACTGGCGTCGGAGGCCATGCGGAAACGCACGGCGGCGTTCAGGAGGAGGACGACGCCGATCGCCGTGTACATGCTGACGGGGTTCTGGAAGACGACCGCCAGCGCGAACGCGATCACCGCGCCGATGAGGGAGAGCATTCCGGCGACCCTGCTGCCTCGGCCCATGTCTCGCCT
Organism: Chloroflexota bacterium; assembly: GCA_947472995.1. GTDB lineage: Bacteria > Chloroflexota > Dehalococcoidia > UBA2979 > UBA2979 > SHYQ01. Next base: position 30,052 of record CANJBO010000015.1, on the reverse strand, counting down.
CGTACGCTGGGGCTGCGGCCCGTGTGCGCCCGGTGCGGGCGCGCCGGGAGGCACCGCCCACCCTTCGAAGTGTGAACGTGCGCGGTGCCGCGGTCTAGCGGCGTGCCTCGAGGGCGGCCGGGTCATGCTCAGACAGATGAGCAGTTTCGGCGCGCCGACCTCGGAGCCGGGACCCCGCGACGGGCGTGCGAACCGGCGTACAATGGACGGGCAGCACGTCCCGTGGGATCAGGATTCAACGGGACTCGCTCGTTTCGCATCTCGGCAGCCACCCACGGGAGCACTATGACCAACAACGGCACGTCTAACGGCACCACGCAGTCCTCCTCGGGCACGGCGACGTGGACCGTGAAGGCCGGACTCGCGCAGATGCTCAAGGGCGGCGTGATCATGGACGTCGTCACCCCGGAGCACGCCGAGATCGCGCAGGAGGCCGGCGCCTGCGCCGTGATGGCCCTGGAGCGCGTCCCCTCCGACATCCGCGCGGCCGGCGGCGTCGCCCGCATGAGCCACGTGCGGATGATCAAGGAGATCCAGGCCACCGTCTCGATCCCCGTCATGGCGAAGGCCCGCATCGGCCACTTCGTCGAGGCGCAGATCCTCGAGGCGATCGGGGTGGACTACATCGACGAGTCGGAGGTGCTGACCCCGGCCGACGACGTGCACCACATCGACAAGCACAACTTCGCCGTCCCGTTCGTCTGCGGCTGCCGCAACCTGGGCGAGGCGCTGCGTCGCATCTCCGAGGGCGCCGCGATGATCCGCACGAAGGGCGAGGCCGGCACCGGCGACATCGTCGAGGCCGTGCGCCACATGCGCTCGCTCTGGTCCGACATCCGCCGCATCCAGGGGATGCGCGAGGACGAGCTGTTCGTCGTCGCGAAGGACATGCAGGTGCCGATCGACCTCGTGCGCGACGTGCGCCGCCTCGGCAAGCTGCCGGTGACGAACTTCTCGGCGGGCGGCGTCGCCAGCCCGGCGGACGCGGCGCTGATGATGCAGCTGGGCGCCGAGGGCGTCTTCGTCGGCTCGGGCATCTTCAAGTCCGGCGCGGAGCTGGACGACGGCACCGCCTCCGGCCACAAGAAGATGCTGGAGTCGCAGCGCGCGATGGCGACCGCCATCGTGAAGGCCGTGACCCACTTCAACGACCCGAAGATCCTCGCCGAGGTCTCCATGGAGATCCCGGACGCGATGCGCGGGCAGTCGGTCGCCTCGATGCCGGTCGCGGAGCTGCTCGCGGGTCGAGGGAACTAGCACCACCCCGATGACGTCCTCCTCGTCCACCCCCCGGGCGCGCACCAGCGCCCTGATCGGCGTCCTGGCGCTGCAGGGGGACTTCGCGGAGCACATCGCCTCCCTCCGCGCCTGCGGCGTGGACGGCATCGACGCGATCGAGGTGCGCACGCTCGCCGAGCTGCAGGCCGTGGACGGCCTGATCATCCCCGGCGGCGAGAGCACGACGATCGCGCGGCTGCTGATCGCGTTCGACCTGATGGACCCGCTGCGCGACCGGCTGCGCGCCGGCATGCCCGCATGGGGCACCTGCGCCGGCGCGATCATGCTCGCCAACGAGGTGACGAACCTCGACCGCCCGCCGATCGCGGCGATGGACATCACGGTCGAGCGCAACGCCTTCGGCCGCCAGGTCGACTCGTTCGAGGAAGACCTCGACATCGCGGGGATGGACGGGCCGCCGCTGCGGGCGGTGTTCATCCGCGCCCCCGTCATCACGCGCACGGGAGCGGGCGTGCAGGTGCTCGGCCGGCTGCGCGACGGTCGCGTGGTCGCCGCGCGCGAGGGGCGCCTGCTGGCGACCGCGTTCCACCCGGAGTTGACCCCCGACCACCGCATGCACGCGCTCTTCGCGCACATGGTCCTCGAGGCCGTCGCCACGCCCGCACCGGTGGAGTCCACCTGAGATGACCACCCGCGCCCCGCGCCCCACCGACCTCGTCGCGCTCGTCACCTTCGACGAGGACGTGCGCGAGAACCTGGCGGTCACGCGCGAGCGGCTCGCGCAGGGGAACGGGGCGCCCACGCCACTCGCGGCGGCGTTCGCTCAGTGGCTGCACCTCGGTCGGCGCACGTGGGTGAGCATCGCCGGACGCCAGATCCGCGGCATCGCCACGGCCCGCGAGTTGAACGCGCGGCATGCCTGGGAGATCGACACGCTGATCGACGGTGACGATGCCGAGGGCAGCGAGGTGCTGGAGGACCTGCTGCGGCAGGCGATCCTCGCCGCAGAGCACGCCGAGGCGACACACCTGCTGATGCGCACGCGCACGGACGGCCCGGCCGCCGAGGCTGCCTCGCGCGCGGGGTTCTCCCGCGTGCAGGCCGAGCGGCTGTGGAGCGGCCGGATGGCGGCGCCGGCGGGCAACCCCGCCGGTGTGCGCGAGTGGACCGAGGCCGACTCGTTCCCCTCGTTCCAAGTGTTCTGCCGCTCGATCCCGGTCGCGGCGCGGCAGTCGATGGCGATGACGGTGGACGAGTGGAACGCTGTCCGCGACCGCCACTGGCAGGTGCGCGGCGACGGCGCGCTGGTCGTGGAGCGCGAGCAGCGCGTGGTGGGCGTCGCCCGCTACGCGCGCGCGAGCGGCCAGTTCACGTTCGGCGTCGAGCCCGACGCGCACGGCGCCGCCGATGCGCTGCTGGCGGGCCTCGCGGCGCGCCTCGCGGAGGCCGAGCGCCAGTTCGCGCTCGTCCCGGCCGCCGGACCGACCGAGGACGCGGCGCTGCGCCGTGCGGGCCTGGAGGCGGATCCCGAGGGGTTCGCGCTGTTCTGCAAGCGGGTGCTGCAGCCCGTGAAGGAAGAAACGTATGCGCGCGCCGGCATCCCCATTACCGGGGGGTAACACCGGGCGCGCAGAATGCCGCGATACGCGGCGAGCAGGAGGTCTGTCGAGCGAATGAGCACCATGCCACACGACTCCGACGACAACGGCGTGTCCGGGCGCTTCGACGGCGACGACGAGGATGACGTCTTCGACGACGACGCCGACTTCGACGACCTCGAGGCCGAGCTCGACGAGGATGACCTCGACGAAGACGAAGACGAGGACGAGGCCCCCGAGAGCGACGAGTACGCGCGCGAGCGCCGGCTCATCGCCACCGCCGAGATGTCCGAGGAGGAGCGCTACGAGATCGAGCTGCTCGTCGGGATCATGCCGCCGCGCATCGCAGAGGCCGTGCACGACCAGGGGCTCGCGGGGATCATCGAGATCGTGCTGGACCTCGGCCGCATCCCCACGGCGCGCTACGGGTCCGGCGACGTCTACCTGGCCTCGACGGAAGTCACCGAGCAGGAGCTGACGCAAGTCGTCGCGCAGGTGTCGGAGTTCGGCGAGGACAACCGCGCCGGCATCCCGCGCACGCTGCACCGCATCTCCGGCATCCGCAACCGCCGCGGGCACATCGTCGGCCTCACGTGCCGCATCGGCCGCTCCGTGTCCGGATCGGGCGGCATCATGCGCGACCTGATCGAGAGCGGGAAGAGCATCCTGCTGCTCGGCCGCCCCGGCGTCGGCAAGACGACGATGCTGCGCGACGTCGCGCGGATGCTGGCGGACGAGATCGGCAAGCGCGTCGTGATCGTCGACTCCTCGAACGAGATCGGGGGCGACGGCGACATCCCGCACCACGGCATCGGCCGCGCGCGGCGCATGCAGGTCCGCTCGCCGCATCTCCAGCACGAGGTGATGATCGAGGCCGTCGAGAACCACACGCCGGAGGTCATCGTCATCGACGAGATCGGCACGGCCCTGGAGGCGGACGCCGCGCGCACCATCGCGGAGCGCGGCGTGCAACTCGTCGGCACGGCCCACGGCACCACGCTGTCCAACCTGATGCAGAACCCGACGCTCTCCGACCTCATCGGTGGCATCGAGTCGGTCACCCTCGGCGACGAGGAGGCACGACGGCGCGGCACGCAGAAGACGATCCTCGAGCGGCGCTCCCCCCCGACGTTCGAGGTGCTCATCGAGATCCAGGGCTTCCAGCGCCTCGCGGTGCACGAGGACGTGGCGATCACGGTGGACGCGCTGCTGCGCGGCTTCGAGGCGGAGGCGGAGATCCGCGTGATCGGCGACGGCGGCGGCATCGAGACCGTCGAGCGCATGCCGCTGCGGACCTCGCCGGAGGAGCCGCTGCACGCGCGCGAGGAGCCGGAGCGCCGCCAGACGCTGACCGCCGCGCCGGGCGGGCCGCCTCGACGGCTGCTGCCGTTCGGCATCTCGCGCGCACGGCTGGAGTCGGCGATCGACCAGACGCGCTCCGGCGCGACGATCGTGGACAGCATCCGGGACGCGGACGCGGTGTTCACGCTGCGCCCGTACTACCGGCGTCGCAATGGCCCGCTGAAGCAGGCCGAGGAGCGCAACATCCCGATCTACGTGTTGCGCAACAACACCACGCAGCAGATGGAGCGCCAACTCCTCGCGCTGCGCGGCGACGGCGATGCGAGCGACCCGACCACCGCGGCGCTGCGCGAGACCGAGGAGGCGATCGCCGACGTCTCGACGCGCGGCACGCCGAGCGTGGAGCTGGCGCCGCAGGGCGCGTACATCCGCCGGCTCCAGCACGAGCTGGCGACGCGGCACGGCCTGCGCACCGTCTCGAAGGGCAACGAGCCGTTCCGCCGTGTCACCGTGATCGGCGAGATGGCGCGCACGGGCCGCGACCTGCCGTGGGGCGAGTCGCGCGCACGATGAGCGAGACCGCACGACATCCCGGCACGTTCGTCACGCTCGAAGGCGGCGAGGGTGCCGGGAAGTCGACGCAGCTGCAGGCGCTCGCGCGCCTCGGCGGGGCGAGCGGCCTCGAGGTCGTCACGTGCCGCGAGCCGGGCGGCACGGCGCTGGGCGAGCGGCTGCGCGCCGCGCTCTTCGCCACCGCCGAGGGCGAGACGCCGCCGGCCCCCGCGGCCGAGCTGCTCGTCTTCACCGCCGCCCGCGCGCAACTCGTGTCCGAGGTCATCCGACCGGCGCTCGAGCGCGGCGCGCTGGTGATCTGCGACCGCTTCGCCGACTCGACCGTGGCGTACCAGCACCACGGGCGCGGCCTCGACGCCGCGATCGTGGAGGCGGCGAATCGCGCGGCGACGCAGGGGCTCGTCCCGGACGTCACGGTGCTCCTCGACCTCGCGCCCGAGGACGCGTTCCGGCGCGGCGAGCGCGGCGGCGACTACGTGGAGCGCGAGGACGCGGTGTTCCACCGCGCGGTGCGGCGCGGCTTCCTCGAGCTGGCAGCGGCGGAGCCCGAGCGATGGCTGGTGCTGGACGCGACGCGCCCGGAGATGCAGATCACCCACGCCGCCTGGGAGCGCATCCGCACCCGCCTCGGCGTGTAGGCGGCGAGGCGGTCGCCTCGACTGTCGAGGGACGTTGAGGTGCGCGCGTGGGGCGGCCCACCCCTGCCCCTCCCGGCGCGGGAGGGGTTCTGAATTTCAGATGATGTTGCGAGGAGCTGCGCCCCTCGCACTCCCGGCGGAATCTGACAGCCTGCGCGGCGCCCGACAGTGCGCCGGCAGCAGGCGCGGTGGCGCCGCGATCGACCTTGATGCACGCGTGCAGCGGCTCGTCCTCGACACGCGCAGCGCGCGGACTGCTCACCGCTTGACTGGAAGCGGCGCGCTCCGGGTCGGGGCGCGGCGAAGCGGCCGGCCGCGATCTCCGGCCAGCAGCGGCAAGCGACAATCGCTCCGTCCAGGGGTTCCTCAAAGGGCGAAGCCCTTTGAACTTCATCCCCCTTCCCGCGCAGGGAAGGGGGCAGGGGGATGGGCCGCCCCACGCGTACACCTCCACAGCGCTCGCGCACACCAGCGCTCAGCGTCGTCGGTACGGAACGCCCCATGTAGACTGGGCGCATGCCTGATCAGAGCGTTTCCGTGCGCGTCCCCACCACCTCCGCGAACCTCGGGCCGGGGTTCGACAGCCTCGGCGTGGCGCTGGACTGGACCGCGCTGTTCACCGTGCAGCTGCGCGATCAGCCCACGCCCGACCCCACCGACCCGGTCGAGCGCATGGCGGCGAAGGCCGCCCTGACGCTCCTCGAGGCGGCCGGCGAGCGGGTCGCCGGCATCCGCGTCTCCTGCACCGGCGACATGCCGGTCGGTCGAGGCCTCGGCATGTCGGCGGCGGCGTACGCCGCGGGCGTCGTCGGCGCGAACGCGCTGATCGGCAACCGCCTCTCGATGGACGAGCTGCTGCCGATCGCGGTGCGCCTCGAAGGGCACGGGGACAACATCATCCCGGCGCTCCTCGGCGGGCTGCGCGTGATCGTGGAAGACGAGGGCGTCCCGGTGCACATGCCGGTCGCGATCCCGGACGACCTCCGCCTCGCGCTGATGATCCCGGCGTTCGACATGCCGACGAACGAGTCGCGCAAGCGCCTGCCCGAGTCGCTCACGCGCGGGCAGTCGGTGCACAACATCGGCCGCGCGGCGCTCATCGTCGCCGCGATCGCGGGGCACCGGTACGACCTGCTGCGCGTGGCGACCGAGGACATCCTGCACCAGCCGGCGCGCGCGACGCTGTTCCCCGCGATGTACCCGATCTTCGAGGCTGCCTACGCGGCGGGCGCACACGGCGTCTACCTCTCCGGTGGCGGCTCCACGATCGCCGCGTTCATCAGCGACCACGATGACGCGGTCACCGGCGCGATGCGCGAGGCTGCGGCGGCGCATGGCCTGAGCGCCCAGACGCGCGTGGTCGGCTTCAACACCACGGGCACGGAAGTCGTCGAGGGATAAGGCGCGCATGAGCCGGATCGTTCAGAAGTACGGCGGGTCCTCGGTCGCCACGGCCGAGAAGATCCAGCACGTCGCGCGGCGCATCGCGGAGCGTCGACGCGCGGGCGACGACGTGGTCGCGGTCGTCTCGGCGATGGGCGACACCACCGACGACCTGATCGACCTCGCCGCGAAGATCAACGCGAAGCCCAACCAGCGCGAGATGGATGTCCTGCTGTCCACCGGCGAGATCGTCTCCAGCACGCTGCTGTCGATGGCCCTCGACGCCGAGGGGCTCGACGCCATCTCGCTCACCGGCGCGCAGGCCGGCATCCGCACCGACGAGGTCTACGGGCGCGCGCGCATCGCGGAGATCCAGACGGAGCGCATGGAGCGCGAGCTGGCCGCCGGCCGCGTGGTGATCGTCGCGGGGTTCCAGGGCATCTCGGAGAACTTCGACACCACGACGCTTGGCCGCGGCGGCAGCGACACGACGGCGGTCGCGCTCGCGGCGGCGCTGAAGGCGGACGCCTGCGAGATCTACACGGACGTGCCGGGCATCTTCACCGCCGACCCCCGCGTGTGCCCGGAGGCGCGCCCGCTGCGCGACATCGGGTACGAGGAGATGCTGGAGCTCGCCACCACCGGCGCGCGCGTCATGCACGCCCGCGCTGTCGAGGTGGGGGCGATCTACAACGTCGACATCCTCGTCGCCAGCACGTTCGACGCCTCGGCGCCGGGAACGCTCATTCACGGAGAGACGACCATGGAACAGGGCAACAAGGTCCGCGGCATCGCCCACCAGGACCACATCGCGAAGGTCACCGTGCGCGGCGTCCCGGACCAGCCGGGCATCGCCGCCCGCATCTTCGAGCCGCTGGCGACCGCCGGCGTCTCCGTCGACACGATCGTCCAGAACGCGAGCGTCGAGGACCTCACGGACCTGACGTTCACCGTCGCCCCGGGCGACCTCGACAAGGCGACCGAGGTGATCAACGGGCTGCTGGCGCAGATCGGCGGCGGCGGCATCGTCACCGCGCCGGACCTCGGCACCGTGTCCGTCGTCGGCACCGGCATGGCGAGCGCGCCCGGCTACGCGGCGCGCATGTTCAAGACGCTGTTCGACAACCAGATCAACATCGAGATGATCAGCACCAGCGACATCCGCATCACCTGCGTCGTGGAGGGTGCGCGCGTCGGCGACGCCGTGCGCGCGCTGCATGCGGCGTTCGAGCTCGACCGCGGCTAGCACCCAGCGTCGAGGCACCTCGACCGTTCGAAGGAGACAAACATGGCGAACGAGTCCTTCGACATTACGACCGGCTGCGACCTGCAGGAGGTCGACAACGCCGTGAACCAGGCGCTCCGCGAGATCACCGGCCGCTTCGACTTCAAGAACGTCCTCGTCGAGGTCGAGTTCAGCCGCGCCGACAACAAGATCTCGATCCACACCACCGACGAGTACAAGCTCGACGCGATCTGGGACGCGCTCCTCGGACGGCTGATCGCGCGCAAGGTGCCGACGAAGAACCTCAAGCGCGGCGACATGGCGCAGGCCGGCGGCAACACCGTGCGGCAGGACGTCACGCTCGTGCAGGCGATCGACAGCGACACGGCGAAGTCGATCTCGAAGTTCATCCGCGACCAGAAGTTCAAGAAGGTCACCGCCCAGATCCAGGGCGACGCCGTCCGCGTCTCCGGCCCCAGCCGCGACGACCTCCAGACCGCCATGACCGCCCTCCGCGCCGAGGACTGGGGCGTCGAGCTGGAGTTCGGCAACTACCGCTAAAAGGTCCTTCGCAACGTCGAGGACATCGTGGGGCGGCCCACCCCTGCCCCTCCCGGCGCGGGAGGGGTCCTGAGCGAGGACGTGGGGGCTGCGTCCCCACACCCCTGCGGAGGCCGGACGGCCATGACGAATGAACTGCCTGCGATCCGATTGCGCGACTTCGCCGCGCCAGACGTCGATGCCGTGCTCGCGCTGTGGCGTCGAGCGGACGCGGTGGCTCGACCAACGGACCGGCCGGACGCGCTCCTCAAGCGACTCGCACACGGCGACGACCTGTTCGTGGTCGCGACCGCCGATGACCAGATCGTGGGCAGCCTGATCGGCGGCTGGGACGGGTGGCGAGGCGGCCTCTACCGCCTCGCGGTCGATCCGAGCGTGAGGCGTCGAGGCGTGGGGACGCTCCTCGTACGCGAGGTCGAGGCACGACTCCGGCGAGCGGGCGCCGAGCGCGTCCCGATCCGCGTCTTCTTCGGCGAGCCGGGCGCGGTGACCTTCTGGGAGTCGGTCGGCTATCGCCCCGACCGCGACGAGGCGATCTTCGTCAAAGACCTGTAGTTCGCAGGTCAAACCACCTGTTCAACGGCGTTGCTCAGGTGGTAGTCTTCGACCCTACGTGTAGTACGCCCGTTCGCGTAATTGCGTAGGCGACTTCTCCGATCAGCAAGGCCGCGCGCCCTCGATGTTCACCCACCTGCACACGCACACCGAGTTCTCGCTCCTCGACGGGCTGTCGAAGATCGACCCGCTCATGGAGCGCGCGCACGAACTGGGGCAGACGGCGCTGGCGATCACCGATCACGGCGCGCTCTACGGCGCGATCGAGTTCTACCAGGCCGCGAAGAAGCACGACATCAAGCCGATCATCGGCATCGAGGCGTACGTCGCGCCGGGCTCGCGGTTCGAGAAGGACCCGAAGCAGCGCTGGCCGTTCCACCTCACGCTCCTCGCGCAGAACGAGACCGGCTACCGCAACCTCCTCAAGCTGTCGTCGGCGTCGCACCTCGAAGGGTTCTACTACCGCCCGCGCATGGACCGTGAGCTGCTCGAGGCGCACAGCGAGGGGCTGATCGCGCTGTCGGGCTGCCCGTCCGGCGAGTTCATGACCGCGCTTCGCAACGACGACGAGCGCAAGGCCATCGAGGTCGCGGGGTACTACAGCGACCTGTTCAAGGGGCGCTACTACCTCGAGACCATGGAACACGGCATCGAGCAGTTCACGAAGCTGATGCCGGACGTCTTCCGCCTCGCGAAGTCGCTCGACCTGCCGACCGTGGTGACGAACGACTCGCACTACACGACGCCCGACCAGCACCGCGCGCACGACGTGCTGCTGTGCATCGGCTCCAACAGCACGATGAACGACGAGAAGCGCTTCAAGCTCGACAGCGATCGCTTCTTCCTGCGCTCCGAAGCGGAGATGCGCGCGCTGTTCCCGGACCACCCGGAGGCCGCCGACAACACGCAGGTGATCGCGGAGCAGGTGGACATCAAGCTCACCTTCGGCCGCACGCTGCTGCCCGACCCCGGCGTGCCCGAGGGCATGACCGCGCGCGAGTACCTCCGTCGCCTGACCGAGGAGGGCCTGCGCCGCCGCTACCCGCACCACAACGACACGCACATCGAGCGCCTGCGCTACGAGCTGGACGTGGTCGCGCAGACCGGGTTCGACGAGTACATGCTGATCGTGCGCGACATCGCGCAGTTCGCGAAGAGCCACGGCATCCGCATGGGCGTCCGCGGATCGGCGGCCGCCTCGATCATCCTGTACACGCTGGACGTCACGGACATCGACCCGCTCGAGTACGACCTCGTGTTCGAGCGCTTCCTGAACCCCGAGCGCATCGGCATGCCCGACGTCGACTTCGACTTCGCCGACGACCGCCGCGAGGAAGTGATCCGCTACACCGCTGAGAAGTACGGCCGCGACCGCGTCGCGCAGATCGGCACGTTCGGGACGCTGGGCGCGAAGGCCGCGATCCGCGACACCGGGCGCGCGCTGGGTCTCGACTTCGGGGCGGCGGACCGCATCGCGCGGATGATCCCCGACCAGCTGAACATCAGCCTCGACGAGTCGCTCAAGCAGTCGACCGAGCTGAAGAACGCCTACGAAGCCGAGGAGACGACGCGCGACCTCCTCGACACCGCGCGCGCCCTCGAGGGCGTGTCGCGGCACGCCAGCACGCACGCGGCGGGCGTCGTCATCTCGCGCGAGCCGCTCGTCGAGGTGGTCCCGCTCCAGCGCGCGACGAAGAAGGACGCCGACGAGGAGACCGCGCTCCCGACCACGCAGTACGCGATGGCCGAGATCGACAAGATCGGCCTCCTGAAGATCGACTACCTCGGCCTGACGAACCTCACCATCCTCGGCCGCGCGATCGAGCTGATCGAGCGGCAGCGCGGCGAGCGCATCGACCTGCTGCAGATCCCGGACAGCGACCCTGCCACGGCACAGCTGCTGAGCGAGGGCGAGACGTTCGGCGTGTTCCAGATGGAGTCGGCGGGCATGCGCCGCTACGTCGTCGAGTTGAAGCCGCAGAACATCCGCGAACTGTCCGCGATGGTCGCGCTCTTCCGCCCCGGCCCGCTGGAGCACATCCCGACCTACATCGACGTGAAGCACGGCCGCGCCGACCTGCACTACCTGCACCCTGACCTCGAGGGCATCCTCGCGGAGACGTACGGAGTGATCACGTACCAGGAGCAGGTGCTCCAGATCGCGCGCAAGTTCGCGGGGTACTCGCTCGGCCAGGCCGACGTCATGCGCAAGGCGATGGGCAAGAAGATCGCCTCCGTCATGCTCGAGGAGCGCGTGCAGTTCCTCGAGGGCGTCGAGAAGCTCGGCTACGAGCAGCGCCTCGGCGAGCAGCTGTTCGACCTCATCGAGCCGTTCGCGGGCTACGCGTTCAACAAGGCGCACGCCGTCTGCTACGGCACGATCGCGTACCACACCGCCTACCTGAAGGCGCACTACCCGGTCGAGTACATGGCCGCCGTGCTGCACGCCGCCAACGGCAACTCCGACCGCATCGCCCCGGGCATCGCGGAGTGCACGCGCCTCGGCGTGCCGGTGCTGCAGCCGGACGTGAACCTGAGCGAGGCGAACTTCAGCATCGAGCGGCTCGCCGACGGCACCGACGCGATCCGCTTCGGCCTCGCGCAGATCAAGAACGTCGGCCTCGGTGGCGTCGAGGCGCTCATCGACGAGCGGAACGCCCGCGGCGAGTTCGTCAGCGTCGAGGACTTCGCACGGCGCGTCCCGGCGCGCGAGATGAACAAGCGCGTGCTGGAGTCGCTGGCGAAGGCCGGCGCGTTGGACTCGATGGCCTCGCGCGCCGCGATGATCACCAGCGTGGACCGCGTGCTCTCGCTCGCGCAGCAGGAGCAGAAGCTGCGCGACACCGGCCAGACGAGCATGTTCGACATGTTCGGCGACGAGGTGAACACACCGCTCCCCGGCCTGGAGCTGACCGAGGAGCTCATCCCGCTGCCGCAGCTGCTGGCGTGGGAGAAGGAGCTGCTCGGCACGTACATCTCGGAGCACCCGTTCCGTGGCGCCTCGCAGCGCCTCGCGCGGTACGTGACGCACCAGGCGGTGGAGCTGACCGAGGAGCTGGGCGGGCAGGACACGATCATCGCCGGCACGGTCATCAACGTGCGCTCGCTCAGCACGAAGCAGGGCAAGGCGTTCGCCGCCGTCACCCTGGAGGACCTGAGCGGCCAGTGCGAGATCACGTTCTGGTCGACTGAGTACGAGGCCGCGAAGAGCCGCGGCCTGCTGTTCGAGGGCAACGTGCTGCTGGTGAAGGCAGCCGTGCGCCCGCGCGGCGGGCGCGTGAACATCGCCGCGCTCGAGATCTGCGCCTATGACTACGATGCCGGGCGGCTCGCTGCGGACTTCCATCAGGAGAAGTTCACGATCCGTCCCGGCTACTCCCGCGCTGCCTACGGCGCGCCACCAGCGTTCCCCAACCCGCCCGGGGGGCCGCCTGCTGGCCCCGGAGGTCCCCCGGGCGGGCCACGGGAACGTCCTGCGCTGCGCATCGTCCCCGCGACCGCGGACCGCGACGAGCCCGCCGTGCCCTCCGCGCCGCCGAGCGCCAACGCCGAGGGTCCGCGCCGCCTCGTGGTGACGCTGGAAGAGACGACCGACGAGGCCGCCGACCGCCGCCGCATCGCCCGCATCTGCGCGGCTCTGGACCAGTACCCCGGCGAGCTGCCGCTGGAGCTGTGCCTCCGCGTCCACGGCAACGACACGCGGTTCACCCGCGGCGGCGTCGACGCGGCGCACCTCGACACGCTCGTCGCGATGCTGAAGGCGATGCTCGGTGTCCTCGGCAGCGTCGTCGAGGCGGGCGCGGCGGAGGCCGAGCAGGTCGCGCCCGTGCACGAGGCCGGCTTCGTCGCCGTCGGCGGGGCTTAACAACACCTTCATCTCCGGCCTTGCCCTGACCTCACGGCGCCCTTCGCGTTCGGGTAGACTTTGCTATCCCGCTCCACCACCCGAACACGATGCGAGGTCCCGATGGCGCAGGCACCGGAACCGGTCCGGACGGCAGGCTCGGCCGCCGTCCAGCACCGTTCGATCGAGGCGGTCCGCAGCGAGATCGCACGTGTGATCGTGGGCCAGATCGACCTGGTCGATCGCCTGCTGGTGGCGCTCCTGACGAACAACCACGCGCTCATCGAGGGTGTGCCCGGCCTCGCGAAGACGCTGACGGTGAGCACGCTGGCGCGGAGCATCGAGTGCTCGTTCGCGCGCATCCAGTTCACGCCGGACCTGCTGCCGGCGGACATCACGGGCACGCTGATCTTCAGCCCGAAGGACGGCGACTTCCACACGCGCCGCGGCCCGGTCTTCGCGAACGTGGTGCTCGCCGACGAGATCAACCGCGCCCCGGCGAAGGTGCAGTCCGCGCTCCTCGAGGCGATGCAGGAGCGCCAGGTCTCGATCGGCGGCGAATCGATTCCGCTGCCGGACCCGTTCCTCGTGCTCGCGACGCAGAACCCGATCGAGCAGGAGGGCACCTACCCGCTGCCCGAGGCGCAGCTCGACCGCTTCATGATGAAGATCATGGTCGACTACCCGAAGCGCGACGAAGAGCGCGCGATCCTCGGCCACGCGCTCGACGACGAGGTCGTCGCCTCACGCGCCGTGATCGACGTCGCCGAGATCGCGCGCCTGCGCGAGGCGGTGCGCGCCGTCGAGGTCAATGACCGCCTGCGCGAGTACATCGTGCGGATCGTGGAGTCGACGCGCGACCCCGCGCGCTTCTCGATGGCCGACCTCGGCGCGCTGATCGAGTACGGCGTGTCGCCGCGCGCGGCGATATTCCTCGCGCGTGGGGCACAGGCGTACGCGTTCATCCACGGCCGCGACTACGCGACGCCGGAGGACGTGAAGGCGCTCGCGCCCGACGTCCTCCGCCATCGTCTCGTGCTGACGTACGAGGCGGAGGCGCGCGCGGTCACCGCCGACCAGGTGGCCACGCGCATCCTCGAAGGCGTCGGGCTCCCGTAAGGCGCCGCCGGTGCCCAGCATCGCCACCACCACCGACCCCGCGCTCGCGCTGAGCGCCGATCTGCTGGCGCGCATTCGCACGATCGAGATCCGCACGCGCCGCCTCACCGCCTCGCTCCTCGGCGGGCAGTACCGCTCCGTGTTCCGCGGCGCCGGCATCGAGTTCGCCGAAGCGCGCGAGTACACCGACGGCGACGACGTGCGCCTGATCGACTGGAACGTCACCGCGCGCATGGGCACGCCCTGGGTGAAGCAGTACGTCGAGGAGCGCGACCTCACGGTGATGTGCATGGTGGACCGCTCCGCCTCCGCGCGCGTCGGCATGCCGGAACGCGGGCGCCTCGGAGCGGCGGCGGAGCTCGTCGCGCTGCTGTCGTTCGCCGCGACGCAGAACGGCGACCGCGCGGGGCTGCTGACGTTCAGCGCCGGCCCGGACACGTTCCTGCGCCCCGAACGAGGCACCCGGCACGCGCTGCGCATGGTGCGCGACGTGATCGCCGCCGAGCCCGCGTTCGGCGTGCGGACGAGCATCGCCACGGCCGCCGACTACCTCGGCCGCGTGCTGCGGCGTCGGTCGATCGTGTTCATCGTGTCGGACTTCCTCGACGAGGGGTACGAGGAGGCGCTCCGCGGCCTCGCCCGCCGGCACGAGGTGATCGCGCTGACGCTGCGCGATCCCATCGACGCCGCGATGCCCGACCTCGGCCTGATCGCGGTCGCGGACGCCGAGACCGGTGAGCGCCTGTGGATCGACACCAGCAACGCGCGCGTGCGCGACGCGTACGCCGTAGCCGCCGCCGCTATCGCCCGGCGCCGTCACGACGCGCTGGTCGCGTGCGGCATCGAGGAGATCGAGATACCGATCACCGGCGACGTGATCGGCCCACTGGCCGCGTTCTTCCGCCGACGGGCGCTCGCCCGATGATCCGCGGAGCGCTCGTACTCTTGGTCGCGTGCGCCGCCGCGCTGCTCGGCGGGGCGGGGGTCGCCTCGGCGCAACGTGCGGCGCCCTCGGTGCGCACCGTCGCGACGTTCGACCCGCCCTCGGCGGCGATCGGCGATCGCGTGACGCTGACGGTGCAACTGACCCACCCCGGCGACACGGTGATCAAGGTCGCGACACCGAACATCGAGCACCTCGAGGTGATCAACGTCGCGCCGCCGACGATCGTCGTGGGCGCGGACGGCTCGCACACGACCACGCACCAGTACACGATGCAGCCCTTCCTGCTCGGCACGATCGAGACGGGCACGCTGCGGCTGTCGTGGCTCCGATCCGATGGCGGCACCGGCACCCTCGACGCGCCCGGCGCCACGATGATCGTCGTCCCGGTGCGCGCCTCGAACGACAGCGAGCTGCGTCCGCTGAAGCCGCAGGCGAGCGTCGTCGGCGCGCCGCCCGCGTGGATCCGCCCCACGATCATCGCGACCGCCGTCCTCGTCATCGCTGTGCTGCTCGCGTTCGTCACGTCGAAGATCCTCGCGCGGCGCGGGATCGCGGGCGTCGAGGAGCCGCGCACCTCGGACACCTCGCCGGAGACGACCGCGCGCCGCGCGCTGGACGCGCTCGGCACGCCGGAGCCGGCGGCGCGCGTCGACTACCCGGCCTACTACGGCGGGCTCGCGCTGACGGTGCGCACGTACCTCGCCGCGCGGTTCGGCTTCAACGCGCACGCGCTCACGACGCGCGAGCTCGAGGCGCGCATGGTGTCGCACGGCGTCGATCGCTGGCAGGCGCGTCTCGTCGGCGGTCTCCTCGAGCGTTGCGACGACGCGGTGTACGCGCGTCGCTACCCCGACCCCGCGTCGGCCGACCACGACCTCACGGTCGCGTACGAGATCGTCGAGCTGTCGAGGCCGCGCACGCTGCCGGGCGACCTCGACGGACGGGCGGCGCTCGCATGACGCTGGCGATCCCGTGGGCGCTGCTGCTGCTCGTGCCGCTGGCGCTGCTCGCCCTGCGCGAGGTGCGCGCGCGTCGCACCTCGCCCGCGCTCGTCGTCGCGGCGATCGATCCGTGGCAGGCGGCGGCGCGCGCGTCATGGCGCGTGCGGCTGCGCTCGCTGCCGCTGATCCTGCGCGCGCTCGGCATCGCGCTCGTGATCGTCGCGTTCGCGCGGCCGCGACAGGGCCTCACGGTCACCTCGATCCCGAGCGAGGGCATCGACGCCGTGCTCGCCGTCGACGTGTCGTCGTCGATGACCGCGCAGCTGGCGAACGGGCGCAGCACGCGCCTGCAGGCGGCACAGACCGTGGTCGGCGACTTCGTGAAGTCGCTGAACGGAGACCGCGTCGGACTGGTGATCTTCCAAGCGCGCGCGCTGACGCTGAGTCCGCTCACCGCCGACCTGCAGGCGATCCAGGCGCGCATCAGCGCGCTCGCGCCGGGGCTGCTCAGCGACGGCACGGCGATCGGCCTGGGCCTGTCCGAGGCGATCACACTGATCAAGGACTCGCCCGCGCGCAGTCGCGTGGTCGTGGTGCTCACCGACGGCGAGAACAACGCCGGATCGATCACGCCGGAGCAGGCGGCGCGCGTCGCGCAGGCGCTGGGCGTGCGCGTGTACACGATCGGGTTCCTCGGCACGAACGGCAGCGGCGTCGACCAGCAGGGGCTCAGCAAGATCGCCGAGGCGACCGGCGCCCGCTACTACAACGCGCAGACGCAGGACGATCTCGCGAAGGCGTACGACGAGATCTCCAACCTCGAGCGGTCGAAGATCGGCGAGCGTCGGTTCACCACGTTCCGCGAGTTCGCGCCGGCGATCGCCGCCGCCGCGGTCGCGCTGCTGGTCGCCGACGCGCTGCTGCGCTCGACGTGGCTGAGGACCCAGCCATGATCGGCGACCTGCGGTTCGCCACCCCGCTCGCGCTCGTCGCGCTGATCATCGTGCCGCTGCTGATCGCGGCAGCGTGGTACGAGGCGCGCCAACGCCGCGCGGCCCACGCACGCTACGGCGGATCGCCGGCGTTGCGCCTCGGCGTCGCGCCGAAGCGGCTGGCGCTGCAGCGTGCGCTGCTCATCGCCGCGATCGCGGTGCTGATTGTCGCCGCCGCGCGGCCGCAGTGGGGCTACGAGCCGCAGCAGGCGGAGCAGCGCGGCATCGACATCGCGATCGTCCTCGACGTGTCGCGCTCGATGTCCGCGACGGATGTCGCGCCGTCCCGCGCGCGCGCCGCCGCCGAGGAGCTCCGCTCGATGCTCGACCACCTCGATGGGAACCGCGTCGGCCTCGTGACGTTCGCGGGGTCCGCGTTCACGCGATCGCCGCTGACGGTGGACCTCGCGGCGATCGCAAACCTCGTCGACCGCGCGCAGGGGGACGCGCCGCTGGTGCAGGCCGGCACGGACCTGCGCGTCGCGATCGATTCCGCGCTGACGTTGCTCTCGGTGAACGACCGCGCGGCGTCGCAGGTGATCGTGCTGATCTCCGACGGCGAGGACCTGAGCCCGGAGGTGCAGGCGGCGATCGACCGCGCGAACGAGGCGCAGATCGCGATCCACACGGTGTTCGCCGCGACCGATGCGCCGACGGCGCTCCCCGCGGCGAGCGGCGGCACCGACGTCAGTCGAGGCGACCCACGCACGCTCGCTTCCATCGCGAGCGGCACGCGTGCCTCGACGCGCGACGTGCGAGGCATGGCGGGGCTGGCGGTCGACTTCGCGCGCATGCGCCAGACGCAGTTCGACACCGCCGACACGCGCGTGCCGCGCGACTACTTCGCGTGGTTCGTCGGCGCGGCGCTCGTGCTGCTGCTGGTGCAGGCGGCGATCCCGACCTCGCGCGAGACGTCGCTGCTGCGTATGCCCGGCATACCGCGCCGGCGCGGCGTCGCCGCGGGCCTCGGCCTGTCCGTGCTGATGCTGCTGCTCACCGGCTGCATCGGCGGGTCGGAGGCCTACCGGCGCGTCGAGGCGGGCAACCGCCACTACGACGCCGCCCGCTACGACGCGGCGATCGAGCAGTACCGCGCCGCCGCCGAGATCACGCCGAACGACCTGGCGATCGCGTACAACATCGCGAACGCGCTGGCGCGCGCCGGGCGCCTCGACGAGGCGCTCGCGGCGGTCGAGGCCGCGCTGGCACGCACGCCCGATGCGTCGCTGTCGCCGCGACTCCAGTACACGGGCGGCCACGCCGCCGCGCAGCGCGACAACCTGGAGCGTGCGCGCGCGGCGTTCCAGCAGGTGCTGCGCCAGACACCCGAGGACATCGACGCGAAGGCGAACCTCGAGCTGATGCTGCGCCGCATCGTGCCGCCCACCCCGACCCCGCCGCCGACGCCCACCCCGCAGCCCGGGCAGGGCTCGCCGACGCCGGGCGCGGGCCCGGCCGGACCCAGCGGACCCGCGGGGCCGAACGGGCAGCAGGGGCAGAACGGGCAGGGCGGCCAGCAGCCCGGCCAGCCGGGCGGTGGATCAGGCTCGCAGCCGGGCGATCCGAGTCAGCCGGGCAGCGGGCAGGGCGCACCCTCGCCCGGTGGCCCGCCGACGCCGGGCGGCGACGCCACCTCGTCCGCGCGGGCGGCGAACGCGGCGCTCGAGGCGGCACTGGCGCAGCTCGGGCCCGAAGTCTCCGCCGAGGAGGCTGCGCGCATCCTCGCGCTCGCGCAGCAGGCGAACGACCTCGGCGGGCTAACGAATCGAGGCGGGTCGCGCAGCGGGGTACCGGCGCGCTAGACCCTCGGACGGCACCCGCCCGAAGTGCCACACGCGCGTGACGATGCGACGCCGCAGCTGATCGCGCAGGCGGCGGTAGTGCCGGTCCGCGATGCGCTTCGCCTGCTCGTCCTCGGACGTCTCCGCGAGGTGCGGCCCGTAGCAGTCGCGCGTGTAGTCCGCCGCGATCGCGCGCATCGCCGTGATCTCGCCCAGCGACACGCCGAGGCGCTCAGCGCCCTCGAGAACGGTGAGGTGCGGTGCGGGAGCGATGCCGGCCCACGCCGACAGCTGCAGCAGCTTCGCCCAGCGCGCGGCGGCGGGGCTGAGGCCGCCGAAATGACGCAGCCAGAAGACGCGCGCGATCACCGCGACGACCACCGCGACCATGCTCAGCACCAGCAGCACCGAGATCAGCTGCACGAGGAACTGCCCCGCGGCGGTCTCCAGGAACGGCTGCTCCTCCGTGGCGAAGTCGATGCCCTCGCCGGTGCTGAAGTCCTCGAGCGACTCGGCAGGAATCTCGTCGGGGTTCGGAGCGCCGCGGGCGGCGTCGGCGTCGGCGAGCGCGGAGCTGTCGTCGCCGGGGCGCGCGACGGTCGGGCGGCTCGGCGTCGGGTTGAACTCCACCCAGCCGAGGTTCGGGAAGTAGACCTCGGGCCACGCCCACGCGCGCTGCTCCGACACCGCGTACGCCTTCGTCGCGTCGTCGATGTCCGCGGGGTCGAGGGCGAACCCGGCCGCGACGCGCGCCGGGATGCCGAGGCTACGCAGCATGACCGCCATCGCCGACGCGAACTGGTCGAAGTAGCCCGAGCGCTGGTCGAAGAGGAACGCCGCGACGGCATCGCGCGTCGGCGGCGCAGGCGGCGGGTCCAGCGTGTACGAGTAGTTGCGACGCAGGTGCGACTCGATGAGCCGGGCGGCCTCGTACGGCGTGCGCGCGCGGCCGGCGACGTCCCGTGCGAGGTCGGAGACCTCCTTCGGCAGCGTCGGCGGCAGCGTGGTGTACGTCGCGACGATCGCCGGGGGGTACTGCGTGCCGGCGGCGAGTAGCGTCGGCACGGCGGCGGCGGAGACGGTGCCGACCGTGGTGTACGAGGTGCCCGGCACCGTCGGGTTGTTCGGGATGACGCCCAGCGTCTGGGCGTTGCGGTCCACCAGCTGGCGGCCGGGCACGTTCGCGGTGACCGGATCGCCGACCGTCAGCAGCCGGCGGTCGGGCGCGCCGGTTGTCATCACCTCGACGCGCACGGTGACGGGATCGCGCACCTCGACCTTCGTGCGCTGCGTGCCCAGCTCGGCCGCCTGCACCGTCGTGTTCGCCAGCGGCACGGCCGCGGCCTCGGTGAGCTTCCAGCCGCCGCCGGTGTACTGGTCGTACACCGCACCACGCAGGTTGCCGGGGTCCGTCGAGGACACCTGGAACAACGTCACCGCGCCGAGCACGATCTTGCCCTGGATCGGCAGCGTCGCGCCGAAGGTGTGCACCGGCACCTGCTTCTTCGAGTTGATGCCGACGAACAGCTGGCCGAGCGCCTCGACGCGCGCGGCGACGGGCTCCGTCGCGCGCTCCCACAGGCGCGCCACCGGGCCCCAGTGGTCCGCGGTCGGCACGACCCACGCCGCGAAGACGAGGACGAACGCGACCAGCGCGCCGATCAGCATCACCTCGAGCGACATGAAGTCCGGCAGCACCACGTGATCGCGTCGCCAGCGCCGCGCGGCGCGCAGGAACTCCATGCGCGTCACGATCAGCACCGCGGCGACGAGGAAGATCTTGAAGCCGAGCGAGGGCTGCCCCGGCAGGTAGGAGATGTTCGTCAGCAGGATGATGCCGCCGGGGATCAGCGCGGCCCACGCGTTCTGCCAGCGCACCACCGCCCAGCACGACAGGAACCCGACGAGGTAGACGAGCGTCGCGAGCAGCACGACGAACGGCAGCGCGTCCGCGGAGATCGACTGGTCCCACAGCGCGGCGAACCAGAGCTGCATCCGCTGCGAGAACTCGTCCCAGTGCGCGAGCCAGCCGGTGCCGAGCGTCGGGTCCGCCAGCGGCATCCGCTGCAGCACGAGCAGCACCACGAGCGCGATCCCGATGCCCACCCCGACGAGCGAGCCCACCGATCCGTGCAACGGCGACTGCGCGATCAGCCACCCAACCACGATCGCCGCGATGCCGACGACCAGCAGCGACGGCATCTCCGGGACCCAGTCGGAGGACTGCAGGGACCCGATGACGGGGAGCTGCGCGAGCACGATCAGCGAGAGCGTGACCCACGACTCCCACGTCGCCCACCAGCGCGGCACGCGGACGGGCGCGCCGACGGTCGACTCGTTGTAGCCGTCGTCCAGCA
Source organism: Chloroflexota bacterium (assembly GCA_947472995.1). Classification (GTDB taxonomy): domain Bacteria; phylum Chloroflexota; class Dehalococcoidia; order UBA2979; family UBA2979; genus SHYQ01. The sequence continues at coordinate 8,998 of CANJBO010000015.1, read as the reverse complement.
ACGGAGCGATCGGGTTCGATGCGGGCTGTGCGGGCTGTGGCATCTGGGCCATGACTGGCTCCTACCGCTTCGTCGGGGCGATGCGCCCGAGCATGGGATCGCTGCCCTCGGACAGCGCGTGGGTGAGGTCGTCGTGGTGCTTCACGGTGTACGCGTACACGCCGCCCGCGGCGAGCGTGCCGTACACGTCGAGCGGGCTCGTCGTGCCGCCGAACGTGTCCGCCTCGAGGAGCACGGCCGCCACCTTCACGCCGCGCCCCTGCAGCGACATGAGCGTGAGCGCCCAGTCCTGCGTCGCCGAGGGCGTCACGACCACCACGGTCGTGTGGCGGCCGAAGCGTCGCGATTCCTCGATCAACAGGTTCATCAGCGGAACGGTGCCGGTGGCGCGCGCCAGCGCGAGCGACTCGAGGAGCCGCGTGTAGTGGTTCTGGCCGCGGTCGGGCTCGTTGACGCGCAGGTCGTCGCCGAACGAGATCAGCCCGACGGAGCGGTGCGCGTTCAGGAAGTACCGCGCGACCGACGCGGCCACCGAGACCGCCATCTCCTCGGTGCCTTCCTCGCCCTCGCCCGCATGCTGCGATCCCTGGAGGTCGAGGACGAGCCAGATGTCCGAGGCCGGGTCCAGCTCGAAGATCTTCACCATCGGCATGCCGCGGTGCGCGGTGGCGGGCCAGTGGACGCGGTTGAACGAGTCGCCCGGCTCGTACGGGCGGACCCCCGCGACGTTCGGCGTGACGTTGTGCGTGCGGCGGCGGATGCGGCCCTCGCCGGGGAGGTTCGCGGGCGGGATGTAGAAGTTCGGCAGCTCCGGCGCGTTCGGGTAGACGAGGAGCGTGGTCGCGTCGCCGAAGGTGCGCGTGACGTGGAAGAAGCCGAACGGGTCGGACGCCGTGACGCGCACCGGGCCGAGCGTGTACAGCCCGCGCACGCGTGTCCGGGTGCGGTAGTCCCATGAGGCGACGCCCTGCGCGCCGAGCGCCAGCACGCGCCGCGCGTTATGGCCCGGCACCGACGAGGGGTCCTCCACCTCCAGCCACATCTTCGGCAGGACGGAGCGCGATCGGACGGTGATGCGGCCCTCGATCGGCTGGCCCTGCGTGACGCGCTGCGTGGTGCGCTGCACCTCGACGGTCAGGCTCTTCGCCATCGCGTGCGTCCAGAAGTAGAGCAGCGGCAGCGCGAACGCGACGACGTACGAGAGGCGGAACAGCAGCCAGAAGCCCGAGGACAGCGCGATGATGAAGCACGCGACCGCCAGTGACACGGCGAGCGTGACGTTCGCGTTGCGCCGGGCCGCCCCGCCGAGGGCGCGCAGTCGCTCCATGGTGCCCATCCCCTTTCGGGCTCACGCCGGGAAGCCCCGGCACGCCCGAACCGATCGGGCCTCGACCAGCGCAGCGGGGACGCACCCCGCGTACCGTCGAGGTCTGCTACGAACCGCCGCGGGCGCGGACGCCCGGGACGGCCACGCGCTCGACCGCCTCGTTGACGATCTGCGCGCTGTCGATGTCGCGAACGCGAGCGCTCGGGCTCACGATCACGCGGTGGCCCAGGGTGGGGTAGGCCAGCAGCTTCACATCATCCGGCTGCACGAAGTCGCGCCCATCGAGGAGCGCGTGCGCCTGTGTCGCGCGCATCAGCGCGAGCGATCCGCGCGGCGACGCACCCAGGTAGACCGACTCGTGCTCACGCGTCGCCGTCACCAGCGACACGATGTACTGCTTGATCAGCGGGTCGACGTAGATGCGGCCGACGGCGTCCTGCATCTCGACGACCTCGTCGGGCGTGATCACCGCGGGCAGGTCGGTGATCGGGTGACGCGACTGCTGCGCGTCCATGATCAGCACCTCGTCGGTGGCGCTCGGGTAGCCGAGGTGGATGCGCAGCAGGAAGCGGTCGAGCTGCGCCTCCGGCAGCGGGAACGTGCCCTCGTACTCGATCGGGTTCTGCGTCGCCATCACCATCGAGGGGCGCGAGAGCGGGTGCGTCACGCCGTCGACGGTGACCTGGTGCTCCTCCATCGCTTCGAGGAGGGCGGACTGCGTCTTCGGCGTCGCGCGGTTCACCTCGTCGGCGAGGACGATCTGCGCCATGATCGGGCCGGGGCGGAACTCGAAGCGGCCGGAGCCCTGCTGGTAGATCGTGACGCCGGTGACGTCCGTCGGCAGCAGGTCGGGCGTGAACTGGATGCGCGAGAACTCGCATCCGGTGGACCGCGCGAGCGCGCGGGCGAGCATCGTCTTGCCGACGCCCGGGACGTCCTCGATCAGCAGGTGGCCGCGGCACAGCAGCGTGATCAGCGCGAGGCGCGCCTCGTGCGTCTTGCCGATGATCACGTGCTCGACGTTCTCGAGCACGCGCTCTGCGATCAGTCGGGGATCCTCCATGCCAGTCCTCCGCCACAGGGCCGACGATGCGACGGCGGACACCCGCCGAGGGCGTCCGCTGCCGACCGTGGGATGACCTCGTTCAGGGGGTTCCAACGCCGGGCTGCCGCTGACCGAAGTGTCCCCGAGTATAGCAATTCTGCAAGGGCCTACCGCCCCCTCGGGACGGTAGGATGGAACCTACCCTCCAGACGTTTCCAATGTGTGTTGTCGGGTTGGACGACCAGCCATCGAGGAGCCACGCGTGTCGCTGCCGATGTCCATGACACACCCGACGGCCGCCGCCCGACGCGGCCACCGCCCGTCGAGGTGGCTCGTCGGCGTGGCCGCAACGCTCGTCCTCGTCCTCGCGCTGGCCGGGTGCGCCGCCCCGCGCGAGGCGCCCGGCGGGACGGTCACCGCGCCCGCGACGGCCACGCCGGCTGCCTCGGCCACCGCCGCGAGGCCCGAGCCGAGCGCGAGCCCGTCCGCCTCGCCGACCGCGAGCGCGACACCGACGCTGCCCCCGCCCGGGACTCGCCCCCCGCTGGGCACCGCGCCGGGCACGCCCTCAGCGACGCAACCCTCGACCGCGAGCCCCGCGCCCACGACGCCCGGCGTCGTCGCCCCGTTCACGGTCGAGGTCGTGCCGGCGCGCGTCGCGCCGGGCGAGACGCTGATCGTGCGCGTCACCGGGCCGACCGAGGGCGTGGTTCGCACGGCCGCGGGGAACAGCGTGCCGCTGCTGCCGGACTCCGGCGGATCGTGGGCAGTGGTGGGCATCGGCCTGTACGCGACCTACGGCCCGGCGACGCTCTCCGTCTCCGCGCGCGACGCGCAGGGCCGTCCGATCCCCGGCGTCGCGACCGCCTCGTACACCGTCGTCGACCCCGGGCGCCCCGTGGACTACCTGCAGGTGACCGAGGAGACCGCGTCGATCCTCACGCCGAACGCCGCCGCCACCGAGAACTCGATGCGCGGGCAGCAGTTCTCCTCGTTCGACGCGATGCCGCGCTGGAGCGGCGCGTTCCGCTACCCGATCGCGACGTTCGAGGTCAGTACGATCTTCGGCTCCGGCCGCTCGATCAACGGCGGCCCGATCGGCGAGTTCCACACGGGCGAGGACCTGGCGGCCGACTCGGGTGCGCCGGTGGTGGCGCCGGCGGCGGGGCGTGTCTCATGGGTGGGCACGATGCCGATCCGCGGCAACGCCGTGATCATCGATCACGGCGCCGGCGTGCTGACCGGCTACCACCACCTCCTCGACATCACCGCGCGCGTCGGCCAGACCGTCGAGGCGGGCACGCTCATCGGCCACGTCGGCGCGACGGGCTTCGCCACCGGGCCGCACCTGCACTGGGAGCTCACCGTGTACGGCATCAACGTCGACCCCGCGACGTGGACCACCCGCCGCTTCCCCCGCTAGCACGATGCCGAAGGCAATGCGCACGAACGTCGAGGGGGCGCGAGCGTGAAGCGGCGACCGACCTCGACATGAGGTGCGCTGATATGCACCAGCAGGGCGGCCATCCCCCTGCCCCCTTCCCTGCGCGGGAAGAGGGGATGAAACGTTGGGGGTTTCACCCCCAACGCCCCTGAGCCCTCAAGATCTATCGCAGCCTGACAGACTCCGCCGGGAGTGTGAGGGGCGCAGCTCCTCACAACATCTTCTGATTCAGAACCCCTCCCGCGCCGGGAGGGGCAGAGGTGGGCCGCCCCGCTCGTTGCATATCAGCGCGTCGACATCGAGGTGATCTCCGCCTCGCTCGATCACCTCGACGCCCCATCGCGACGCGACGAGCGCGCTGCTACCTCGGCGCGCGGGCGACGAGGCAGCGCCAGTCGCCCTCGGCGGTGACGCGCTCGGGGTCGAGGCCCGCCGCACGCGCGGCGTCGCGCACCTCGTCCACGTCGCGTGCGATGAAGCCGCTGAGGATCACCGTGCCGCCCGGGCGGATCGCCGAGGCGAACGCGGGCAGCAGCAGCACGTTCACCGTCGATGAGATGTTCGCGACCAGCAGATCGCAGCACGCGCGCGGCGGCTCCGCCCACGGCCACGCGAGCGTCGGCGTGCCGATCATCGGCGCACCCTCGGCCGGCGCGCCGGGCAGCGAGCCCGCACGAAAGTCGATGCGGTCCGCGACGCCGTTGAGGCGCGCGTTCTCGACGGCGATCGCGATCGTCTCCGCGTCGTTGTCGCAGGCGCGCACCTCGCGCGCGCCGAGCAGCGCGCTCGCGATGGCGAGGATGCCCGAGCCCGCGCCGACGTCCAGCACCTCGATCTCCCCGTGCTGCTCCGCCTCGAGCGCTTCGAGGCACAGGCGCGTCGTCTCGTGCTGGCCGGTGCCGAACGCGGTGCCCGGGTCGAGCTCGACGACGACCTCGCCCGGCTGCGCCTCGTACGGCTCCCACGAGGGACGCACGACGAGCCGCTGGCCGATGTGCTGCACGTGGTAGAACTGCTTCCACTCCTCCGACCACACGTGCGCACCCACCTCGACGAAGCGCAGCCGCGGCAGCGGCGCGTCGAGGTCGAGCGCGGCGAGGCGGCGGCGCAGCGCGCGCCTGGGCGTACCGGGCGCGAGCGCGGGGAAGGTGGCGCGCACCAGCGAGGGCGCGTCCAGCTCCTCGTAGTGGAAGTCGGCGTTGTCATCGACCTGGATCGCGGGCTCGATCGCGACGCCCTCGGCGCCGGCCTCGCGCATCTCGTCGGCGACGGCGTCCACGTCGCCGGGGGCGACGCGCACGGTCACCTCCACCCAGCGGTCATCGGGCGAGGGCATGAAGGATGCGCTACGAGAACGCGTCGCGCAGACGCCCGAAGAACGACGGCTCTCCGTCGGGGACGTCCGGCGTGCCGAGCGACTCGGCGAGGCGGTGCATCAGCTCGCGCTGCTCCTGCGACAGCTTGTCCGGCACGACGACGAACGTCCGCACGAGGAGGTCTCCGCGCCCGCTGCCGCGCAGGTGCGGGACGCCGCGGCCCTTGATCACGTGCACCTCGCCGGGCTGCACGCCGCCCTTGAGCTTCAGCTCCTCGGTGTCGCCCTCGAGCGTCGGGATGTCGATGTCGATGCCGAGCGCGGCCTGCGCGACGTTCAGCGGCAGGTCGAACACGAGGTCCTGGTCGAGGCGCTTGAACACCTCGTGCTCGGCGACCGCGAGCTCGACGTACAGGTTGCCCGAGGGGCCGCCGTGCGATCCGGCGTCGCCCTCACCGGCGATGCGGATCTGCGATCCCTCGTCCACGCCGCCGGGGATACGCACGCTGCGCTTCACGCGCGCGCGCTTCGCCCCCGCGCCGTGGCACGCGGGACACGGGTTCGTGACGATCTGGCCCTCGCCTCGACAGCGGTTGCACGCGGTGACGTTCACGAACTGGCCGAAGAGCGACTGCTGCACGCGGTGCAGCTCGCCCTGCCCGTTGCACTCCGGGCACGTGTCGCGCGCGCCGCCGTCCTTCTGGCCCGTCGCCTTGCAGTCGTTGCAGCGCTCCGTGCGCTGGTACACGATCTCCTTCTCGACGCCGAACACCGCCTCCTCGAGCGACAGCTCGAGGGTCGCGCGCAGGTCGGAGCCGGGCTGTGGCCCGGCGCGTCGCGTCGCGGTGCCGCGGAAGAACGCGTCGAAGATGTCGCCGAAGCCGCCGAAGCCCTCGTGGCCGGAGAAGCCCTGCGCGCCGCCGTTGACCCCGGCCATGCCGAAGCGGTCGTACTTCGCACGCTTGTCGTTGTCGGACAGCACCTCGTAGGCGGCGTTGACCTGCTTGAAGCGGCCTTCCGCCTCCGGCTCCTTGTTGCGGTCGGGGTGGAACTCCATGGCGAGCTTGCGGAACGCACGCTTGATGTCGTCCGCCGAGGCGTCGCGCGCGACGCCGAGCACGCCGTAGAGGTCGGTCTCAGTGGTCATAGGCGTCTCAGTATACCGGCCCGGCCGTCTCGGGCACCCCGGGAACACCCTGACCGGCCCTTAACGGAATGCGAACCGGCCCGCTCCGTCAGAGGCATAGGGTCGTCAGTCAGAACCGCTCGAACGTCCAGATCCGCCTCGGAGGCACCATGCACCTGTTCCAGTCCAGCCGCTGGTCGATGATCGCCATCGCCATCGCCCTCGTCCTCGTCGCTGCGGCGGCGATTGCCATCCCCGCCCGCCGCGCCAGCGCCGATGACCCCCAGCGCTTCACCTTTGGCCTATGGGGCGACGTGCCCTATGACAAAGCGAACAACGCCGCCGAGATTGCCGGGCTGCTCGCCGACATCAACAGCCAGAACCTGACGTTCTCCATCTACGACGGCGACCTCTGGGACGGCGCGACCCGCTGCGACAACGCCTCGTACGCAGACGCGGCCGCACGCTTCAATTCCCTGAACTCGCCCCTGATCTACGTGGTCGGCGACAACGAGTGGACCGACTGCCACCGCACCGCTGCCGGGAGCTTCGACCCGCTCGAGCGGCTGGACTATCTCCGCCGCACGATGTTCAGCGCGGTCAACTCGTTCGGCAAGACGACGCTGCCCTTGGAGCACCAGGGCGCACCCGGCCAGAAGTACTCCGAGACCACGCGCTGGGTCTATGGCAACGTGATGTTCGTCGGCCTGAGCATGCCGGGCAGCAACAACAACTACATCCTCGACAACAAGGGTTGCGTCGACAAGAGCAACCGCACGATGGCGGACTGCCTGCCGGCCAATCTGGAGGCCGTAAAGCGCGATCAGGCGAACATCGAGTGGCTGAAGCAGTCCTTCGCCATCGCGCGGCAGCGCAACCTCGCCGGAGTCTTGATCGTCGCCCAGGCGGACCCGGGCTTCGACGTGCCGGAGACGCCCGTCGACGAGCGCAGCGAGCCCTCGTACAGCGGCTACACCCGGTTCATCGAGACCGTGGCCGACGAGACGCAGAAGTACGCCGGGCAGGTGGTGTACGTGCACGGCGACACGCACTTCTTCAAGGTCGACAAGCCGCTCGCCATCGACCCCGCCGTGAAGCCGGGGGCCAACAAGTACGTCGCCGGCGACAACGCGAAGGCGATCGCGAACTTCACCCGCATCCAGACGTTCGGCTCCGCCAACGTCCAGTGGGTAAAGGTCACCGTCGACCCGACGAGCCGCAACCTCTTCGTGATCGAGCCGATGATCGTCGGCCAGAAGCCGCAGGTCGCCTCGACTGCGACGCCCACCGCTACCGCCACGCCGAAGCCGTAACCCCGCCGGGCGGCATCGAACGCAGAGAGGCCCGGGCTCACGCCCGGGCCTCTCTGTCTGTGCATCGCATCGAGGCCGCGACTATACCTCGCGGAACTCGCCTTCGATCGTCTCGCCTTCGGCGTCTGCGCCGGGCTGGTCGCCGCCGCCGCCCCCGGGGGCGTTCGCGGCCTGCTGCGCTCCGTAGACCGCTGCGCCGACCTCCTGCATCGCCTTCGAGAGCGCGGCGAGCTTCTCGCCGATCGCCTCGTTGTCCTCGCCCTTGAGGGACTCGCGGACCTCGGCGACAGCGTCGGTCACCGACTTCTTCTGGTCCTCCGAGATCACCTCGGCGTTGTCGGCGACCATCTTCTCGGCGGAGTACGCGAGGGACTCCGCCTGGTTGCGCGTCTCCACCGCGGCGCGGCGCTCCGCGTCCTCGGCGGCGTGCGCCTCGCCCTCCTGCCGCAGTCGCTCCACCTCGGCGTCGGTCAGACCGCTCGCCGACTGGATCGTGACGTGCTGCTGCTTGCCGGTCGCCTTGTCGGAGGCCGACACCTTCACGATGCCGTTCGCGTCGATGTCGAACGTCACCTCGACCTGCGGGACGCCGCGCGGCGCCGGCAGCAGGCCGTCGAGGATGAAGCGCGCCATCGACTTGTTGTCGTTGGCCATCGACCGCTCGCCCTGCAGCACGTGGATCTCGACGGACGGCTGGTTGTCGGACGCCGTCGAGAACGTCTGCGACGCGCTCGTCGGGATCGTCGTGTTGCGCTCGATGAGCGGGGTCATCACGCCGCCCAGCGTCTCGATGCCCAGCGTCAGCGGGGTCACGTCCAGCAGCAGGACGTCCTTGACGTCGCCCTTCAGCACGCCGGCCTGCACCGCCGCACCGATCGCGACGACCTCGTCCGGGTTCACGCCGCGGTGCGGCTCCTTGCCGAAGAACTCCTGCACCTTCGCCTGCACCAGCGGCATGCGCGTCATGCCGCCGACGAGGACCACCTCGTCGATGTCGCTCGGCGAGACGCCCGCGTCCTTCAGGGCCTGCCGCACCGGCTCGATGGAGCGGTCGACGAGGTCGCCGACGAGCTGCTCGAACTTCGATCGCGTGAGGTTCAGCACCATGTGCTTCGGCCCGGAGGCGTCGGCGGTGATGAACGGCAGGTTGATCTCCGTCTGCTGCGCGGACGACAGCTCGATCTTCGCGCGCTCGGCCGCCTCCTTCAGGCGCTGGAGCGCGCTGCGGTCCTGCCCGAGATCGACGCCCTGCTCGCGCTTGAACTCCGCGACGAGGTAGTCGATCAGCAGGTTGTCGAAGTCGTCGCCGCCCAGGAACGTGTCGCCGTTGGTCGCCTTCACCTGGAACGTGCCGTCACCGATCTCCAGCACGGAGATGTCGAACGTGCCGCCGCCGAGGTCGTAGACCGCGATCAGCTCCTCCGCCTT
>CANJBO010000014.1 GCA_947472995.1 Chloroflexota bacterium | reverse complement strand
TTCAAGCAGCCCGTGGACCTCGTGCGTTCCGGCACCGATCGAGGTGATCGGCTGCTGGCGACGCTCGATCACGACGGCATGCCCGAGGCGCTCGTCACGGCCGGGTTCCTCGACTCGGACGGGTTGTGGGCGCCGTGGTGCGCCGTCATGGACGGTGGGGCGATCGCGTCGCTCGCGTCCACGGTCGGCGCCGGGGCGGCCTCGGCGGAGGTCGGGCTGGTCACGTTCCCGGCGTTCCGCGGGCGCGGGCTCGGCGCGGCGGCGACGGCAGGGTGGGCAGCGCATCCGGCGCTCGCGGGCAAGACGCTGTTCTACGGCACCGACCGCGAGAACGTCTCGTCGCAGCGCGTCGTCGAGCGCCTCGGCCTGCCGTTCCTCGGCACGAGCCTCTCGATCACCTAGGGGCGGTCGAGGTGGGGCGCGCGGTGCGCGTCGGGACCGGGATGGCATCGTGCGCGGCGGCGACCCAGAGGCGTGTGCCGTCCGAGCGCAGCGCGACGTCGCCCGACTCGTCGGTGCGGTAGACGCGGACGCCGCCATAGCGCGCGAGGACCTCGGCGTTCGGGTGGCCGTAGGAGTTGCGCGCGCCGACGGAGACGACCGCGACGCGCGGCTGCACGGCGTCCAGCAGCTCGCGCGATGACGAGGTCGCGGAGCCGTGGTGCGGCACGACGATCGCGTCGGCACGCACGTCGAGGCCGCTGCGCGTCAGCCACTGCTCCCCGGCACGCTCGATGTCCGCCGGGAGCAGGATGCGCCGCTCGCCGACGCGCACGAGCAGCACGAGCCCCGTGTCATTCGTCGAGTTCAGCGCCGCCGGCCGCGTCGTCGAGGGCGGTGCGAGCACCTCGATCTGCACGCGATCGGAGACGCGGATGCGGTCGCCGATATCGATCGCCTCGTGGCGGACGTCGCCGGTGAGCCGGGCATCGGGTGCGGCGCGCACCTCCAGCACCGGCAGCCGTCGGAGGAGGTCCGGTACGCCGCCGGCGTGGTCGGCGTCCACGTGCGACACCACGATCGCATCGAGCCCGCCCGTCGCGCCGACGCGCGGCAGCGCGCGCAACGCGGCACCGTCCGGCGGCCCGGCATCGATGAGCACGCGGCGCCCGCCGTCCTCGACGAGGATCGCGAGGCCCTGGCCGACGTCGAGCACGGTCACGCTCGCCAGCGCGGGGCGCGGTGTCAGCACCGCGAGCCAGAGGCCGCCGGCGATCGCCGCGAGCGCGACCAGCCCGGCGAGGTGGCTGCTCCGCCCCGGCGCGAGCGCCGGCAGCAGGGTGGCGCGTGCCGCGTGCCGCGTCATCACCCACGTGGCTCCGGCGAGGACGGCGTAGAAGACCACCCCGAACGGCAGCGGCAGCGACAGCGGCACCTCGGCGGCCGGGAGCTGCGCGAGGAGCCGAACCACGCCGAGGAACGCCGCCGGGGCGAAGCGCGCGACGGCGCCGACCGCCTCGGCCAGCGGTGCCCACGCTCCGATCACGGCGGCGAGCGCCGACGCCGCGAACGTCGCCTCGTACAGCGGCGCGACGACGAGGTTCGCGGGGACCGACCACGGCGTGAGGCGCTCGAACGCGGCGACCTGCACCGGCAGCACCGCGAGCGACGCTCCGACGGCGGTGGCGGCAGTCTCGATCAGCGCGGCGCGGGTGCCCTCGGCGGCGCGGGGGAAGCGCGCGAAGACGAGATCGCGCAGCGGCGGCGCGACCAGCATCACGCCGGCGGTCGCCGTCGCGCTGAGCTGGAACGCCACGTCGCGCGCGAGCCGCGGGTCCCACGCGAGCATCGCGCCGACCGCGTAGACGAGGTACACCCACGCCGGGGTGCGCCGCCCGGTGACCGACGCGAGCGCGATGCCGAGCGACATGATCGCCGCTCGCACGACGGGCGGGTCCGCACCGACGAGGAGCACGTACGGCACGAGCAGCAGCGCGATCGCCGCGATCGCCGCGCGCCGCCTCGACATGACGAGCGTCAGCGCCGAGATCGCGACGCCGAGCAGCAGCGCGATGTTCTGACCGGACACGACGACGAGGTGCGTGGTGCCGGTGAGCCGCAGCGCGTCGTTGTCGCTCGGCGGGAGCGTGCCGCGCTCGCCGACCAGCACGCCGGCGGCCAGCGCCGACTCCGGCTCGGGGAACGCGCGGTCGATGTGCTCGACGGCCTGTCGGTGCAGCGCGGCCAGCGCGAGCCGCCAGCCCGCGTGCGTCTGGCCGCGGCGCTCGACCTCGCTTGGGTACTGGCTCAGCGCGTGGATGTCGCGGCTGCGCAGGAACGCTGCGTAGTCGAAGTCCGGCGTCGCCTCGGGCGCCTCGATGCGGCCGAGGAACGCGAGGCGCTCGCCCGCGCGGATCGGCTCGTCGCGCGCGGGCAGCCGCAGCCGCAGGCCGCCGCTCGCGGGGGCGCGGTCGACGGTCTCCACCTCGACATCGACCTGTTCGAGGACGCCGCGGCGGAGACCGTCGTCGCGGACGACGCCGACGATCGCGTGGGTGCCGCTGACCGCGGCGATCGAGGGCGGCGGCGCGCTCGACACGATCTCGTAGCGGGCGTGGCCGGCGGCGGTGAACAGGACGGTGGCGAGGAGCACCGACCAGCCTCGACGGTCCGTCGTGCCGAGCGCGGCGGCGCCCGCGAGCGTCGAGGCGAGGACGAGTGTCATCCACCACGGCCCGCCGAGCAGCGCCGCGAGCACGGTGCCGCTCGCGTAGCCCGCGACGACGAGCGCGAGCGCGAGCGGGGGCATCACCGCTCGCCGACGCCCACGCCGATGAGATCGCGGATCTGGGCGTACACGGTCGGTGTGACGAGGCCGCGGTCGAGCAGATCGTCCGTGGTGGCGAACGGCGCCTGCGCCCGCGCCGCGAGGATCGCGGTCGCCCGCGCGGGGCCGATGCCGGGAAGCGCCTCGAGCTGCTGCTGCGTCGCCCGGTTCACGTCGAGGAGGCGTGCGGCGGCCTGCCCGACCTTCGGGACGACGACGTGGTCCTGGTCCTGCAGGCGGCGTGCGAGGTTGATCGCGGCGGTGTCGGCGTCGGCCGTGACGCCGCCGGCGCGCATGATCGCATCGGCGACGCGCTCGCCGGGGGCCGCCGCGACGAGGCCGGGCGAGCGCACCGCACCGTCCACGTGCACGCGGATCTCGTCGATGCCGGGCGCGGCGGGGCGGCGCTCGACCTCGACACCGGGGGACGCGGGCTGGCGCGCGAGCAGGATGCCGCCCGCGACGAGCGAGGCGACGACGAGCGCCGCCTGCAGCGCGCGCACGGGCGTGATCGAGCGGACCGGGGGCAGCGACGGCAGCGGCATCGCGCGCATCCTACGCGGTGGCTGCGGGCGGTGTGTGATGCTGTACCGCTACATAACGCCGAGGCTATACTGAGACTTCGCACCGCGTGGCCAGCGCGGCGCATCACCCGGCCCCCCAGCCCCGGAGCCCCACGTGTACGGCCGCGACTTCACCTCGATCCTCGATCTCTCTGCCGCCGAGCTGGCGATGCTCCTCGACCTCGCGCTCGGCATGAAGCGCGACGGGTGCAGCCCGGTGCTCGCCGGGCAGACGCTCGCGATGGTGTTCGAGAAGCCCTCGCTTCGCACGCGCACGTCCTTCGACATGGCGATGCACCGCCTCGGCGGGCGCGCGCTGTACCTGTCGCCGCGCGAGGTGCAGATGGGCGAGCGCGAGCCGGTGAAGGACGTCGCCCGCGTGCTGTCGAGGATGGTGCAGGGCATCGCCGCCCGCACGTACCTTCACTCCACCGTGACCGAGCTGGCGGCATACGCCGACGTGCCGGTGGTGAACGCGCTCTCCGATGACGAGCACCCGTGCCAGGCGCTCGCCGATCTGCTGACGCTCCGCGAACGCCACGGCTCGCTGCAGGGAGTGCGCGTCGCGTACATCGGCGACGGCAACAACGTCGCGCGGTCGCTCGCGTACGCCTCGGTGCTGTCGGGGGTCGATCTGATCGTCGCGACGCCCGCGGACTACGCGCTGCCGGACGAGACGATCGAGATCGCGCGCGCCCTGCAGGGCACCGGCAGCGTCACGCAGGTGCGCGACCCGTACGAGGCCGTCCGCGATGCCGCCGCCGTCTACGCCGACGTCTGGACCTCGATGGGCCAGGAGGAGGAGACGGCACAGCGCACCGAGGACTTCGCCGGCTACGAGATCGACGCTGCGCTGATGGCCGCCGCACCGCGGGACGCGATCGTCATGCACGACCTCCCGGCCCACCGCGGCGAGGAGATCAGCGACGAGGTGATCGAGTCGCCGAACTCGGTGGTCTTCGACCAGGCGGAGAACCGCATGCACGCGCAGCAGGCCGTGCTCGCCAGTATCCTCGGAGGCGTCAGCTAGCCGACGGCGGTCGCTGACGGAGAGGACGCACGGTGCCCGACATCCCCGCCGTGCTGCGCGACGTCATCGCCCGCTTCGGCATCTCCGCGGCCGTCGACATCCTGATCGTCTCCGGCTCGATCTACTGGATGCTGCTGCTGGTGCGCGGCACCGCCGCGATGACGGTGCTGCGAGGCGTGGGCCTCGTGCTGCTGGGCGCGCTGGTGCTGAGCCGGGTCTTCGACCTGCGCATGATCAACTGGATCCTGCGCAACTCCGTCACCGGTCTGCTGATCGGCATGGTGATCATCTTCCAGCCCGAGCTGCGCCGTGCGCTCGAGCGCCTCGGACGCACCGGGCTGCGCTCTGTCCTGCGCCGCCGGGAGCACGAGGGCTCGATCAACCTCATCGTGCGCGCGGCGATGCAGATGGCGCGCGAGAGCACGGGCGCGTTGATCGTGCTGGAACGCGAGACGGGGCTGCAGGACGTGATCGAGACCGGCATCCGCCTCGACGCCGGGCTGTCCGTGGAGCTGCTGCAGAGCCTGTTCATCGAACGCTCGCCGATGCACGACGGGGCGGTGATCGTGCGCGTCGACCGCGTCGTCGCCGCCGGGTGCACGCTGCCGCTGTCCGAGGCGCCCCTCCCCGCCGAGTACGGGATGCGCCACCGCTCCGCCGTCGGCCTGACGGAGCGCACCGACGCGGTGGTCATCGTCTGCTCCGAGGAGCGCGGCGACGTGTCGCTCTGCTCCAACGGGCGGATGGTGCCCGACCTCGACGAGCCGCGCCTGCTGCGGCAGCTGCACCGGCTGTTCGACATCGAGCAGCCCGTCGCCGCGGCGACCGCCGAGCGGCGCCCCTCGTGACCTCCGAGCCGCGCCGCGACCGCCGATCGAGGGAGGCGCTGGAGCTCGCGCGCGAGGTCTACCGTCGCGTCGGCGCGATCGTCCGGCGGACGCCGGGGCTGCTCGCGCTGTCGTTCGTCCTCGGCATCTCGCTGTGGGTCTTCGTCGCGGACGCCGAGAACCCCACGGTCGTCGACTCGTTTCCCTCGCCGATCGCCGTCGAGGCGGTCAACGTCGGCGACTCGCTGGCCGTTGCGAACCAGCTGCCCACGATCACCGTGCGCGTCGCGGCTGCCTCGGACCGCTGGCAGCAGCTCAGCGCCGCCAACTTCCGCGCGATCGTCGACCTCAACGGCTTCGGCGCACGCTCGCAGGACGTGCCACTGCACGTCGAGGTGGTGAACGTCAGCGGCGTGCGCGTCGTGGACACCAGCCCGCGCATGATCACCGTGAACCTCGAGAACCAGCTGGTGAACAAGGTGCCGGTGACCACGCGTGCCGTCGGCCAGCTGCCGATCGGCTACGAGCTGGGGACGATGACTCCGGCGACGAACTCCGTGAACGTCCGCGGCCCGGAGTCCCTCGTCGCGCTGGTCTCCGAGGCGGTCGCCGAGGTCAACGTGACGGGCCTGACGGCGGGCGTCGAGCCCGGCGTGCAGCTGAAGGCGCTCGGCGTCGGCGGCGGCGAGATCCGCGGCGTGCGGATCGACCCGGGCACGCTGAAGGTCGGCGTGCAGGTCATCCAGAGCACGATCGTCCGCACCGTCGCACTCGCCGTGGACGTCACGGGCGCACCGGACACGGGGTACCGGGTCGCCTCGGTCACCACGTCGCCGACGACGGTGCAGATCCAGGGCTCGGTGCAGGCGTTGCAGGCGATCGACCGGATCACGATGCCGGCGGTCGACGTCGGAGGGGCGCGCGCGGACATTGCACGGTCGCTCGCGATCCCGCTGCCGGCCGGCGTCAGCACCGTCGGCGTGCCGCGTGCGACGGTGACCGTGACGATCGCGCAGATCGCGGGTGCGCAGCGCACGACCTTCGCGCTCCAGGCGGTCAACGTGCCGCCGGGCCTCGCCGCGCGGTTCACCTCACCGACGATCGAGGTGGTCCTGAACGGCCCGATCCCGACGCTGAGCGCGCTCCTGCCGGAGGACGTGCGGGTGACCGTGGACGTCGGCGGGCGCAGCGCCGGTACCTATACGCTGCCCGTGCGCGTGCAGCCGCCCGAGGGCGTCACGGTGGGTTTCGTGCAGGCGACGACCGCCGAGGTTACGATCGGGCCACCATGACCCCACCTGACACGACTGACTCCATTGGCGACATAACCGCCGTCACTCCTGACCCCGCACCGATCGTCGCGATCGTCGGCCGCCCCAACGTGGGCAAGTCGGCGCTGTTCAACCGCCTGACCTCGGGCAACCGCGCGCTCGTCGAGGACCTGCCCGGCACGACGCGCGACCGCATCTACGGCGCGTTCGACTGGAACGGCAAGCAGGTGCGCATCGTCGACACGGGCGGCCTCGGCGACGACGAGGAGGACCCGTTCGGCCCGGCGATCCGTCGCGGCGTGGAGCACGCGCTGAGCGAGGCGCAGGCCGTGCTGTTCGTGGTGGACTCCGCCGTCGGACCGACCGCCGCCGACTACGACATCGCGGAGATGCTGCGACGCGCGAACCAGCCGGTGCTATTGGTCGCGAACAAGACGGACACGAGCGCCGGCCAGCGGAACCTGATCGAGCTGTACGGGCTGGGCCTCGGCGAGCCGTTCTCGGTGTCGGCGATCCACGGCAAGGGGATCGGCGACCTGATGGACGCGGTCCTCGACCTCGTCGCCGGTGCGGCGATCCCCGATCACGACTCGGAGCGCATCCGCGTGGCGATCGTGGGCCGGCCGAACGTCGGCAAGTCGTCGCTGACGAACGCGATCCTCGGCGAGGACCGTGTCGTCGTCTCCGACGTGCCGGGCACCACGCGCGATCCGATCGACTCGCCGTTCGACCTCGACATCGCGAACGCGAAGACGGGCGAGATGGAGCAGCGCGGGATGGTGCTGGTCGACACGGCCGGCATCCGCCGCAAGGGCAAGATCGAGCGCGGCGTCGAGCGCCACTCGGTGCAGCGTGCCGAGCAGGCCGTCGACCGCGCGGACGTCGTGCTGCTGGTGATCGACCAGACCGAGCCGCTGACGGCGCAGGACACGCACATCGCCGGCTACGCGCTGGAGCACGGCAAGGGCATCATCCTGGTCGTGAACAAGTGGGACCTCGCCGAGGACCGCAGCCTGCGCCAGCAGTTCGCCGACGCCCTGGACGCGCGGTACCAGTTCATGGCGTGGGCGCCGATCCAGTTCACCTCCGCCGTCACCGGCGAGGGCGTCCGCGACGTCCTCGAGCTGGTCGTCCACGTCGCCGACGTGCGCGAGCAGCGCGTGTCGACGTCCGAGCTGAACCGGGTCGTGCACCGCGCGATGACCGAGCACGGCCCGCCGACGGTGCGCAACCAGAAGCTGAAGGTGCTCTACGTCACGCAGGCCGCGGTCTCGCCGCCGACCTTCGTGTTCTTCGTGAACAACCCGGCGATCATCCACTTCTCCTACCAGCGCTTCCTGGAGAACCGCATCCGCTCGACCTTCGGGTTCGAGGGCACCACGCTGCGCCTCGTCTTCCGCGGCCGCGCCGAGCACCAGGCCGGGGTGCCCGCGTGAGCGTGTGGATCGCGATCGTCGTGGGCGTCGCTGCCGGGTACCTCGTCGGAGGCATCCCGTTTGGGCTGATCGTCGGGCGGCTGGCGGGGGTCGGCGACGTGCGCCAGACCGGCTCGGGCAAGACCGGGTTCACGAACTCGTTGCGGAGCATGGGCTGGAAGTGGGCGCTGGTCGTCGTGACTGGCGATATCGCCAAGGGCGCGACGGCGGTGCTGATCGGCCGCCTCGTTCTCGACAACCCGTGGGCGGCCGCGCTCGCGGGTGTGGCGGCGGTGCTGGGACACATCTTCCCGGTGTTCGCCGGCTTCCGGGGCGGCCGAGGCGTCGCGACGGCGTTCGGCGCGTTCCTCGGCGTGTCGTGGCCGGCCGCGCTGGTCGTCGTGGTCTTCTCGATCGCGATCCTCGCGATCTTCCGGTACGCCTCGCTGATGTCGGTGGTCGGCGTGTTCGTCGGCTTCGTCACGGTCGTCGCGCTCGTCGTCGCGGAGAGTCTCGAGGTGCCGTACCTCGTCTTCGCGCTGCTGACGATGCTGGCCGTGGAGATCAGCCACGTCGGGAACATCCAGCGGCTGATCGCGGGCACCGAGCCCAAGCTCGGGCAGGGCGGCGGGCGTCGCCCGACCGGCGCGCACTAGCGCCCGCATGGCGGACTCCTTCCAGCAGGCGGCCGTGGTCGGCGTGACCGCGTGGGGCACCACGCTGGCGGTGCACCTCGCGCGTCGCGGGCTCCCCGTCGTGCTCCTCGCACGCACCGAGGCGGAGGCGGCCGCGCTGTCCGCCGCACGCCGCAGCCCGCGCCTGCCGGGCGTCGTCTTCCCCGAACACCTGACCGTCGCCACGGCGGACGGGGCGCTGCCCGGCGCCGACCTCGTCTGCTTCGCCGTGCCCTCGCACACGCTGGTCGCGAACGCGCAGGCGGTGGCCGGAAAGCTGGCGCCCGGCGCGACGATCCTCAGCGCCACCAAGGGCATCGACCTCGCGACCGGGCGTCGCATGTCGGAGCTGCTCGCGGAGGCGCTGCCGGGCCACCCGCTGGCCGTGCTCTCCGGCCCCAACCTCTCGCGCGAGGTCGTCGAGGGCCAGCCCGGCTCGACGGTGATCGCCACGCGCGACGCCTCGGTGGACGCGCTGCGCTCGGCGTTCCACTCGCGCGCCCTGCGCGTCTACACGAGCGAGGACGTCGCGGGCGTCGAGTTCGGCGGGGCGCTGAAGAACGTGATCGCGATCTCCGGCGGGATGGTGGACGGCTTCGGCTTCGGCAACAACGCGAAGGCGTCCCTGCTGACCCGCGGCCTCGCCGAGATCACGCGGCTCGGGGTCGCGGCCGGGGCGGAGCTGGAGACGTTCCTCGGGCTCGCGGGCATCGGCGACCTCGTCGCGACCTCGTACAGCCCGCTGTCGCGCAACCGGCGGCTGGGGGAGCTGATCGCCGGCGGCGTGACGCTCGAGGCGGCGCTCGCGACCCTCGGCGAGACGGCCGAGGGCGCGACGACGATCCCGGCGGCGCTCCGGCTGGCGGCGCGCCTCGGCGTGGAGATGCCGATCACGGAGGGCCTCGACCGCGTGCTGTACCACGGCGCCCACCCCCTCGAGGAGGTCCGGGCGCTGATGGAGCGCGAGCCGCGCGCGGAACGCTGACCACGCCCGCCACCGCGCCCCCGAGCGCCGAGGGGCACCGCTGACGCTGCTAAGATGGGGTCTGGAGACGACGCATGACCGACGAGCCCCGCCCGCTGGATGACGAGGACGTCGACGAGGTCGACGACGACACGCTCGTCAGTCACGCGCCGCGCATCGAGCCGTCCGAGGTCATCGCCGAGATCGCGAGCGGGCAGCCGCTCGACCTCGGGCGCCTGCGGGCGCTGTCCGAGCCCGACCGGGAGACCTTCGTCGCGCTGATCCGCCTCTGGCAGACGATCGAGCCCCCCCGCCGCCGCGAGGTCCTGGCGGCGATGGAGCGGCTGGAGGAGGACGAGACGGGGCTGGACTTCCACCGCGTCGCGCTCACCGCGCTGCGCGACCCGGACGCCGCCACGCGCATCCTCGCGGTCCGAGCGCTGCGCGAGCAGGACCACGTCGAGTACATGCGCCTGCTCGCCACGCAGCTCCGCGACGACCCGGTGCCGATGGTGCGCATCGAGATCGCGAAGATCCTCGGCAACTACGTCATCGGCCTCGAGTTCGACCTGCTCGCGGACGACGACGCGGAGACGCTGACCGCCGCGCTGCGCGACGAGATCGAGGACGTCGAGGAGCCGGACGAGGTGCGCGGCGCGGCGCTCGAAGCCCTCGGCGCGTGGTCGGACGAGTCCACGGCCGAGCTGATCAGCGAGCTGTACGAGACCGGCGGGCCGATCATCCAGCTCGCGGCGATCCGCGCGATGGGCCGGAACGCCTCCGAGGGGTGGCTGGAGCTCCTCGTCTACCACTTCGACGACGAGGACGCAGACATGCGCGCCGCCGCCGCCGAGGCGGCCGGGCAGCTGCTGATGGACGAGGCCGTCGATCCGCTGGTGCTGCTGGCGACGGAGGACAAGGACGACGACGTCCAGGTCGCCGCGATCCACGCGCTGGGCGAGATCGGCAACGAGGAGGTCGAGCGCATCCTGACGCGCTGGCTGACCGAGCGCCGCGACCCGCACATCCAGGAGGCCATCCGCGACGCCCTCGCGGAGGTCAAGGTGGTCACCGCTGACATGATGGACGGCCGCCCCGACGGGCCGCGGTTTGTCGAGGGCGAGGACGAGGACGAGCTGTGAGCCGGACCGCCGTCTCCGCCGGAGGCATCGTCTTCCGCCGCGCCGAGGAGGGCATCGAGATCGTCCTCGTCGGCCGCACGGCGGAGCGGCTGTGGGCGCTCCCGAAGGGCACGCCGGACCCCGGCGAGACGATCGAGGAGACGGCGCTGCGCGAGGTGCGCGAGGAGACCGGCCTCGAGGTGCGCATCGTCGACACGGTCGGGCAGGTGGAGTACTGGTACACCGCCTCGGACGGCGAGCGCATCCAGAAGACGGTGCATTACTTCCTGATGGAGCCGACGGGCGGCGACACGGCCGACCACGACCACGAGTTCGACGTCGTCGAGTGGCGGCACCTCGCGGAGGCGGAGCAGCTGCTGACGCACCGCAACCAGCTGCCGATGCTCCACCGCGCGTGGGAGCAGATCGGGCGGATCCCGGCATGACCGCGACGCAGCCGAAGACCGTCGGGACGGGCGACCTCGTGCGGCTGCGCGAGAAGACGATCGAGGATGCCGAGCGCGACTACGCCTGGCGCTGTGACCCCGAGCTCGCCGCGTACGACGCCGCGCGCCCGCTGACGACGCGCTTCGCCTCGTTCCTCGCGACGATGTCCGAGGAGCTGAAGTATCCGACGCAGTACCGCCGGACGTTCGGCATCGAGGACCTCGCGACGGGGAAGCACATCGGCAACGTGATGTACTACGGCTACGACGGCTTCCTGCGCGAGGCCGAGCTGGGCATCACGATCGGCGACCGCGAGTACTGGTCGCACGGCTTCGGCCGCGACACCGTCCGCACGATGTTGCACTACCTGTTCAACAACCTCGGCCTGCGGCGGGTGTATCTGCACACGCTCGTGTGGAACGGGCGCGCGCAGGCCTCGTTCACGAAGGCCGGCTTCCAGCGAGTGCGCGAGACGCGCCGCGCGGGCTACGACTTCGTGTACATGGAGACGTACGCGGACGACTTCCTCGCCGCCGAGCGCGAGTCGGAAACGCCCGAGGCCTGAGCTCGCGCGAGTATCGCCGAGGGGTGACGCGGACGGCGCGCCCCCGATCAATGACCATGCTTCGTCGGGTTCGCCGGGGTGTGGGGGCGCAGCCCCCATGTTTCTTTCAGAACCCCTCCCGCGCCGGGAAGGGGCAGGGGTGGGCCGCCCCGCGTTAGCGCCTCGGCAGCGCTCGCGTCCGGCGAGGTGGAGCGTCGACTAACGGCGCGGCAGCACGACGGTCGCGCTGCCCGGGGTCGTGCGCACCCCCGCCGAGTTCTCGATCCAGACGTCGAGGTCCACGAGCGCCTGGCCGTGCTCCTCGTACGTCCTCGTCACGACGCCGCGGCAGAGCAGCTCCTGGTTGGGGTAGTCCATCCCGCGGAACTGGCAGCCGAAGCGGCGGATGCTGCCGCCGGGCGCGATCCACTCGTGCAGCAGCTGGCCGAGGAACGCGTGCTTCAGCCCACCGTGCACGATCACGCCGTCGAGGCCGACGCCGCGCGCGAAGTCCGGGTCGAAGTGGATCTGGTAGAAGTCGCCCGAGGCGCCCGCCCACATCACGAGCTGCTGGAGCGTGCACGCCTTGCGGAGCAACGGGATCTCGTCGCCCTCGTGGACATCGTCGAAGTAGACCTGCTGCGTGGTGAGCGTCATCCCATGTTGCCCGTCGAACTGTGCCTAGTAGTGAATGATGTGGCCGTACATCCGCGCGACAAGCGTGCCGTCCTGCCGGGTGTACGAGGTCTCGTGGTAGGTGATCAGCATCGGCCCGATCGAGCCGACGCGCTCCTCGTAGCGGGTGATCTTGCTGCGCGACGCGATCACGTCGCCGGCGACGACGGGCTCGAGGTACTCGTACGCGGTGCCGCCGTCGAGCGTGCGCCGGTAGGGCAGCCGCAGCCCGGCGATCGAGGTCGGCACGGGGATCTTCGACCGCACCCCCGGATCGCCGACCGGCGTGCCGAGGTAGCCCGGCGGCGCGACGACGCCGCGATAGCCGCGCGCGCGTGCCACGGCGTCGTCGAAGAAGATCGGGTCGGTGTGGCCGACGGCGCGCGCGAAGAGGCGGCAGCTGGTCGTGGTGACCTCGGCGACGCCCTCGTCCACCTCGTGGCCGACGAGCGACTGCATCTCCGCAGTGATGATCGAATCAGGCATGGAGCCTCGCCTTGGGATCGGTCGCGCCAGAGCAAAGCGTGTGCGCGCCGCGTCCGCGACGATATCGACGGGCGATCGGCGGTGTCAATCGTCCTCGCCGGCGTTGTCAGCGCGAGCAGTGCGCGCGAGGCGGCTCGGCGGGCCGTGGTAGCGGGCGTCCTCGATCAATTCGCCGCGCGTCAGGTCCACCGGCCAGCAGCGCCCGGCGCGGATCTCCTCGGCGAGCGCGGCCACGTCGCGGATGTCCCGCTCGAAGTACGTCGCGGCCCGGCCGATGTCCTCGATGCGGTGGGAGTCGGTGCCGGCGGTGCCCGGGAGGTCGAGGCGCTCAGCGATGCGCTGCGAGATGCGGTTCTCGCGCGGCGTGCTGCGCCCGTTCACGATCTCGAGCGCGGTGACGAGGCCGTACGCCGGGTTCTGCACGCCGCGCTCGACGGCGGCGTCGCGGTTCGCCTCGTCCTCCCAGTCGGTGGGGTAGGAGCGGCGGTAGGGGTGAGCGGCCCACATCGCGCCGTCGTGCTGGCGCACGCGCCGCGCCAGCTCCTCGATCTGCCCCATCGCGTACTGGTAGCGCGGCGGCCCGACGACGAGGATGTGGCCGAACTCCGTGTTCACCTCGATCCCGTGCAGCACGAGGAACTGGTGTCGCTCGGCGAGCGCGCGCACGTGCTCCGGGTGCCACGCCCAGTCGTGCTCGGACAGCACGATGCCGTCGAGGCCCGCCGCCTTCGACCGCTCGACCAGCTCGTCCGCGTCCAGCGCAGAGTCGCGTGACAGTGGGTACGTGTGCGTGTGCAGGTCGATCAGCACGAGGAAGCGGCCCTCACCCTGCCCTCTCCCTGAACGGAGAGAGGGTTCTGAGCGGGAATTCGGCCCCCTCTCCCGGTTTCGGGAGAGGGTTGGGGTGAGAGCCTCCGCGACCCATCGCGGCTAGTCGTCAGCGACGAGGACGAGCGTGCCGGTCGTCGAGAGCGCGCCGCCGGTGCCGTTGACCACGGCCGTCTTCGCCTCGACCTGCTTGCCGGGGAGGCCGTTGATGCCGTCCTCGGCAGTGCCGGAGAGCTGCCGGTAGACCTCGACCAGCAGCATCATGCCGTACATGCCGGAGTGGCTGAACGAGAGGCCGCCGCCGTTGGTGTTCACGGGGATGCCGGAGCCGCCGGGGCCGGCCTTGCCGTCCGCCCACAGGCTGGGGCCTTCGCCTCGAGGCGTCAGGCCGAGCATTTCCGCGGTGATGCCGGCGGTGACCGTGAACGAATCGTAGATCATCGCCATCTCCATCTCGCCCGGCCCCATGCCCGCCATCTTGTAGGCGGTGTTGGACGAGGCGCGCGCGGACGTGGCGGTGAAGTCCTCCATCTCGAGCATCGACCAGTGGCTCATGCTCTCGCCCGCGCCGGCGATCCAGACGGGCGCCGTGCGCAGCGATCGCGCCTTCTCGGCGGAGGCGATGAGCACCGCCCCGCCGTGGTCGGTGACGAGGCAGCAGTCGAGGAGGCTCAGCGGCCAGGCGATCAGGCGGCTGTCCATGACGTCCTGCACGGTGATCGGCCCGCCGAACGGGTGCGTCTCCTTCGAGTGCATGACGGCGCGCGGGTTGAGCGTCGCCCAGTCGCGCGTCGTGACGGCGATCTGCGCGAAGTCTTCCTTTCTCGAACCGAACTGGTGCATGTGGCGTGTCATCGCGTGCGCGTAGTTGGAGGGCTGGCCGGCGATGCCGTAGGGCACCTCGAACTGGTTGCCGACCGACCACTTGTCGTCGGCGCCGGCGCGGTTCGTGCCGTTGCCGCGGTTCTTGCGCGCGGAGAACCCCGCCTCGCCGTGCGAGATCAGCGCGACGTCGATGATCCCCGCGTTGATCGCCGCCAGTGCGTGGTGCACGTGCAGCACGAACGACGCGCCGCCGACCGCCGTGGTGTCGAGGTACTTCGGGTGGATGCCGAGGTGCTCACCGAGCTGCGGCGAGAAGCCGGCGGAGAAGACGCCGTCGATCTCCGAGGGCTTGATGCCGGTCTGCTTGCAGACGTTGTTGATCGCCTCGAGGTGCAGCCGCGTCGCGGTCGTGCCCTCCTCGATGAAGCCGATCTTGTTGGACTCGGCGGCACCGACGATCGCGGCCGACATGGACGGGTTGCTGGGCATGTGTGTCGCTCCTCGCGGGTGACGCGCGGGAACCCCGCGCCGCCGATCAGACCTGCGGGCCAGTTGCTACTCGACGACGCGCCAGAAGGGGATGCTGACCTCGTCCGAGGCGGCCTCGAACTCGACTCGCACCTTCGCGCCGATCTTGATGTCCTCGGGCTTCAGCGGGTCCACGCCGCGGAGGACGGTCAACATGCGGTCGCCCTCCTTCAGGTCGATGAACGCGGTGACGAAGGGCGTCTCGTCGGCGTAGCCGCCGAAGGCGCGGTGCTGGACGGCGTAGGTGTGGATGTAGCCCTCGCCGCTCGCCTCGATCCAGTCGATGCGGTCCGAGTGGCAGTAGGGGCACAGGACGCGCGGGTAGAAGTGCACCCGGTTGCAGTCCTCGCAGCGGGGGAGCATCAGGCGTCCCTCTTTGCAGCCGTCCCAGAACGGCTTGTTGAGGTACTCCTCCGGGTCCGGGATCGGCTTGGTGTATGCCAACATCCGCTCCTTCAGCCCTCGTGCGTGCCGCCCGCGGCCCTCCTGATCGAGGTGCCGCCGGGTCGTGATGAGGGTGCGCGCGAACTCTAGGGGGGCGTCTCCGGGCCGGTCAACTCGATGCCACGCGGGGTGCGGCGGTGCGCCGGCGCCTCGGTGCGCGCAGCTTCGTTTCGTTGCGCCCCAGATAGGCAGGTGCTAGTTTCCAGACACCCACGGTCGAGGTTCTCAGAAGGGCCGCGCAGGTGATTCCGGAGCAATTCGGGCGCGTCGCGATCCTGCTGCTGTTCGCGCTGGCCTTCCCCGCGCTGCCCCTCGCCGCCTCGTTCCTGTTCTCGAAGCTCGGCCTCCGCCCCTCGACCCCGTCTCCCATCAAGGAGGCGACCTACGAGTGTGGCGTGGAGTCCGAGGGCACGAGCTGGGGCCAGTTCCACGCGCGCTACTACCTCTTCGCCCTCGGCTTCGTGATCTTCGATGTGGACGTGATCTTCCTGTACCCGTGGGCCGTGAACCACGCCCAGATGGCGGTCGACGTCCTGTTCAAGGCGTTCCTGTTCATCGGCATCCTCGCCTTCGGGCTGGCCTACGCGTGGCGCAAGCGCGCGCTGGAGTGGCGCTAACTTGCCGGCGGGACCCCACCAGCTGGACGGCCACCGCGTTGCCGCGAGCCTGAGCGCCGCCGCGGCCGGCATCGTCACCCGCGCCACGGACGAGTGGGTCGAGGTCGATCCGGAGCGCGTGCAGGAGGCCCTGCGCTGGCTCCACGACTCCGAGGAGTACGACGCCGCGCAGCTCTCGAACCTCACCGCCGTCGACCGCCACACCTCGTTCGAGGTCGTCTACCACCTCCAGTCGCTGGATCTGAACCACCAGGTGGTGGTGAAGGCGATCCTCCGCGACCACGAGGCCCCCTCCGTGCCGAGCGCGTACCCCGTCTACAAGGGCGCGCTGCTCCAGGAGCGCGAGGTCTACGACCTGATGGGCATCCGCTTCGCCGACCACCCCGATCTGCGCCGCCTGTTCCTCTGGGAGGGCTACCCCGGCCACCCGCTGCGCAAGGACTTCCTCGGCATGGGCGGCGGGCTCACGGTGGGCCTCGGACGCTTCCCGAACGAGGACCTCGCGAACCCCGATCGACAGATGAACGCCGGGAACCTCACCTCGCAAGACATGCCGCGCGAGGCGGGCGGGTTCGGCTCCTCGATGGCGTCGGGAGGGCACTAGCGTGACCACCGCCAACGAGCCGTACGTCCTGAACATCGGTCCGCAGCACCCCTCGACGCACGGGGTGTTCCGGCTGCGCGTCGTGATGGACGGCGAGGTCATCCGCGACCTCGACATGATCGTCGGCTACCTCCACCGCTCGATGGAGAAGCTCGCCGAGGAGCGCACGTACACCCAGAACATCCCGTTCACCGACCGCGCCGACTACCTGGCCGCGATGTCGAACAACCTCGGCGTGTGCCTCGCCGTCGAGCGGCTGGCGGGCGTCGAGGTGCCGGACCGCGCCTCCTACCTGCGGGTGATCTTCGCGGAGCTCCAGCGCATCGCGAGCCACGCGATGGCGAACGGCACGCTGGTGTCGGACGCCGGGGCGTGGCAGACGCCGCTGCTCTACATGTTCCGCGAGCGCGAGAAGATCCTCGACCTGTTCGAGATGACCTGTGGCGCGCGCCTGACGACCAACTACATGCGCATCGGCGGCGTCGCCTTCGACCCCCCGCCGGAGTTCTGGCCCGCGCTCCAGGAGCTCGTCGACGAGATGCCGACGCGCATCGACGAGTACGCGTCCCTCGTCGAGGACAGCGAGATCTTCATCGCGCGGACGCAGGGCGTCGGCGTGATCTCGGCGGCGGACGCGATCAACGGATCGCTGGTCGGACCGGCGCTGCGCGGCTCGGGCGTGCCGTGGGACCTGCGCAAGGCGGAGCCCTACTGCGTCTACGACCGCATGAACTTCGAGGTGCCCGTCGGGCGCCGCGGCGACGTCTACGACCGCTTCATGGTGCGCCTCGAGGAGACGCGCCAGTCGACGAGCATCATCAAGCAGGCGATGGCGCAGATCCCCGACGGGCCGCACAAGACGGACATCCCGCTGGCGTTGCGCCCGCCCCCCGGCGAGGTCTACGGACGCGTCGAAGGGCCCCGGGGCGAGATCGGCTTCTACCTCGTCTCGGACGGTACGCCCGCCCCGTACCGTTTCCACATCCGGGCCCCATCCCTGATCAACCTGTCGCTGCTGCGCGAGATGGCGGTTGGCGTCTCCTTGCCGGATGCTGTGGTCTCACTGGGATCGCTCGACATCGTCGTGGGGGACATCGACCGATGACCGCCGAGGCACCTCCGACACCCGCCTCACCGGCCGCGGCGCGCCCCGCGACGCCGATGGCACGTCAGATCCTCGAGCACCACTCGCTGCTGGAGCGCGCCCGCGCGCTGCCGGGCGAGGCGAAGTTCGTCCTCGCGGTCCTGAACCTCGTGATGGCGGTGGTCACGATCGGGGTCGGGTACCTCGTCGTGTCGGGACAGCTCGACGGGCGCTGGTACGACATCCGTGACCTCGGCAATGCGACGTCGCACTTCCGCGACTGGACGGGCCGCGTCGGCATCCACCCGGCGGTGCCATACCTGACGACCGCGCTCCTCGGTGGGCTCGGCATCCTCAGCCTCGTCGGCGGCTGGCTGGTGATCGGCGTCTGGGCCGAGCGCCGCCTGATCGCGAAGTTCCAGATCCGCCAGGGCCCGAACCGCATCGGCCCGTTCGGGCTGCTCCAGCCGCTCGCGGACGCCGTGAAGCTGCTCCAGAAGGAAGTCCTGGTCCCGCTGGGCGCGGACAAGCTGCTGTTCTTCCTCCCCCCGATCCTGATTTTCATCCCGGCGATGCTCGGCTGGGGCCCCGTGCCGTGGGCCGCGAAGATGTCCTACACCGACATCGACGTCGGCGTGGTGTACGTGATCGCGATCTCGTCGCTCGGCGTGCTGGCGGTGTTCCTCGCGGGGTGGTCCTCGAACAACCACTACGCGCTGCTGGGCGCGATGCGCACCGTGGCGATGATGGTGTCGTACGAGATCCCGATCAGCATCTCGCTGCTGAGCATCGTGCTGCTCACCGGCTCGCTGCAGCTCTCGCAGATCGTCGCGTGGCAGCAGGACTACCACATCTGGCTGATCATGCTGCTGCCGTTCGCCGCGTTCACGTTCTTCTTCGCCAGCACCGCCGAGATCAACCGCACCCCGAACGACATCGGCGAAGCGGAGTCCGAGATCGTCGCCGGCTTCCACACCGAGTACTCGGGCATGAAGGCCGGCCTGTTCCTCGCGGTCGAGCTGGGGAACGCGCTCCTCGTCGGCGCGATGACGTCCACGTTCTTCCTCGGGGGGTACACGCTCTTCGGCCTCGAGACGTGGATCCCGGGGTACCTGATCCTCGGTGCGAAGACGTTCATGGTGTACTTCGGACTCGTGTGGCTGCGCGCGACACTGCCGCGCTTCCGCCTCGACCAGCTGATGGCCTTCGCGTGGAAGTTCCTCATCCCGCTGTCGATCCTGCAGCTGCTGCTGGTCGCCGTGGAGGCGATGATCATCGCGCAGTCCGGGCTCTCCGGGCTGATCACCGTGGGTGGGTCGATCGTCGTCAACGCGCTCGTCACCGTCTTCGGTGTGCGGGCGTGGGCGAACGCGATCGGGTACGTGCCGCCCACGGGCGACGCCGCGCCGATCCTCACGAGCACCGTCGGCGGCCTGCGCGCCGCCGAGCGCATCCAGGCGGCGCACTGATGGAGTCGCCCGGCGTCATCCTCGCCTTCTACGTGCTGGCGGCCGTCACGGTCGGCGGGTGCCTGATGGTGCTCGTCGCGCGCAACCTGCTGCACGCGCTCGTGTTCCTCGTGCTGGCGTTCCTCGGCATGGCGGGGCTGTTCTTCACGCTCAGCGCGGACTTCATCGCGGTCGCGCAGATCCTGATCTACGCCGGCTCGATCGCCGTGCTGATGGTGTTCGCGATCATGCTCACGCCGCTCGCCGCCCGAGACAACGCGAACTCGCTGTTCCTACTCCCCGGCCTCGCGGCGGGCCTCGGCATCTCGGGCATCGTCGCGTTCGTCGCCGTCGTCACCCCGTGGGGCGAGCTCAAGGGCGACGCACTCGCCGCCGCCGACCCGGTGACCACCGTCTCCGCGATCGGTGACCTGCTGCTCGGTCGCTACGTCCTGCCGTTCGAGGTCGCCTCGATCCTGCTGTTCTTCGCGCTGATCGGCGCGATCGTCCTCGTCCACGACCGTCGAGGCCCGCGCGACTCCGGAGGCGCCTCGTGATCCCGGCGCTGAGCGTGACGCTCGCGCACTACCTCGTGGTGTCGGCGCTGATCTTCGGCATCGGCACGGTGATCGCGCTGTCGAAGCGCAACGCGGTCGCGGTGCTGATGGGCATCGAGCTGATGCTCAACGCCGTCAACCTCACGCTGCTCGCGTTCTCGCGGTTCTCCTCGGCGTTCGCGCCGGGTGGCGAGCCGCTCTCGGGGCACGTGTTCGTGGTCTTCGTGCTGACGGTCGCCGCCGCCGAGGCCGCGGTCGCGCTGGCGATGGCCGTGCTCGTCTACCGGCAGCGCGAGACGGTCGACCTCGACCGCATCAACCTGTTGCGCGGGTAGGGCGGCCGAACGATGTGGGTGAAGTTCATGGACGTCGCGGACGGCTACGCAGCCGAGACGTGGCGCGAGGTGTTCAACCAGGAGGCGCTGTCCGTGCGCATCGTCCCACCCATCGAGGTCGGCTCCATGCAGGACGCCCGCGCGATCTGGGTGCCGGACGGCAAGACGCACGTCGCGCGTGAAGTGTTGAACAAGATCTAATGCTGCTCCCCGCCATCCCCGAGGCCGCCGTCTGGGCGATCTATGCCGCGCCGCTGGTCGCGTTCCTCGTGATCGTCGCCGCGCTGCGTCACCGCCCGCTGCTCGCGGGGCGCTTCGCGATCGCCGCGATCGCCGTGTCGTGGGTGCTGGCGATGTGGGCGCTGGACACCTCGATCGGGCTGCACGGCGAGCCCGCCGCGTTCCAACCGCACCACTGGATGTCGCTGTTCAACCTGCACGTCGAGTTCGGCATCCGCCTCGACGGGTTGAGCGCGGTGATGATCGCGGTCGTGACGAGCATCTCCCTGCTCGTGCAGATCTACTCGACGGGGTACATGGCGGGCGACCACGGCTACCCGCGCTTCTTCGCGTTCATGTCGCTCTTCACGATGTCGATGCTCGGCCTCGTCATGGCCTCGAGCCTGCTCCAGCTGTTCATCCACTGGGAGTTGGTCGGCCTCACGTCGTACCTGCTGATCGGCTTCTGGTTCCATCGCCCCGCCGCCGCCGCCGCCGCGAAGAAGGCGTTCATCGTCACGCGGTTCGGCGACTTCGGTTTCATGCTCGCGGTCGTGCTGATCTGGGTGAAGACCGGCACGTTCGACATCGCCGAGATCAACCACCTCGCGCACACCGGGATGATCTCGGCGTCCGTGCTGACGGGCTTCGTGCTCGGCCTGTTCGCAGGCGCGTCCGGCAAGTCGGCGCAGTTCCCGCTGCACTTCTGGCTCCCCGACGCGATGGAGGGCCCGACGCCCGTCTCCTCGATCGTGCACTCCGCGACGATGGTCGCGGCCGGCGTCTACCTGCTGCTGCGCTTCTTTGGCACCGTCGAGGCCGCTCCGGGCGGCGTGCACACGACGATCGCGTACATCGGCGGCTTCACCGCGATCTTCGCGGCCTCGATGGGCATCGTCGCGACGGACATCAAGCGCGTGCTGGCGTACTCGACGATCTCGCAGCTCGGGTACATGGTGATGGCGATCGGCCTCGGCGGGTACGTCGCGGCGATCTTCCACCTGTTCACGCACGCGTTCTTCAAGTCGCTGCTGTTCCAGGGCGCCGGTTCGCTGAGCCACGCGACCAACACCTTCGAGATGCCGCTGATGGGCGGTCTGCGCACGAAGATGCCGATCACGTTCTGGACGTTCCTCATCGGATCGCTGTCGCTGTCCGGCGTGTTCCCGCTGGCGGGCTTCTGGTCGAAGGACGAGATCCTGCTGGACGCCTACCACCACGACATGGTGCTGTTCGTGATCGCCTCGCTGGTCGCGTTCATGACCGCGCTCTACATGTTCCGCGCGATCTTCCTGACGTTCTTCGGCGAGTACAAGGGCGGCGCCGAGCCCGAGCCGGGCCACGAAGGACACCAGGCGCACCCGCACGAGTCGCCTCGATCGATGGTCGCGCCGCTGATGATCCTGTCGGTCGGCGCGATCTTCTTCGGCCTGTTCAACGCGACGGGCGCCTTCGGTCATTTCGTCGAGGGCGCGCTGGACCCGGCGATCCGCCACTTCCACTTCGAGCTGAACATCGTGGTGATGACCGTCTCGACGGTCGCGGCGCTCGGCGGCATCGCGGTCGCCGCCGCGATCTACTACGCCGGTCGCCCGGAGTCCTCGGCGATCCGCGCGAAGCTCGGCCCGCTGCCGGGCGTCGTCTCCCGCCTCTATTACGTGAACGAGATCGCCGAGGACGGCGTCGTGCGCGGGGTGCTCTACGGCGGCATCGGCCGCGCTGCGGCGGCGTTCGACAAGTACGTCGTCGACGGCATCGTCAACGGCGTCGGGCTCGCGACGCGCCTCGTGGGCCTCGGGGTGCGGCAGGCGATGACGGGCCAGCTGCAGGCGTACACCTCGATGTACGTGCTGGGCGTGGTGGTCGCGATCGGCGCGATCTTCGTGCTCAGCGGCGGCGCGCTCGAACGGCTGGTGCCGTAGTGCTGACGCTCTTCCTGCTGCTGCCGGCCGTCGGCGCGCTGCTGGCGCTGTTCCTTCCGAAGGAGCGCGCGCAGGACGCGAAGTGGATCGCGCTCGTCTTCTCCGGACTGGCGTTCCTCGTCTCGATCGCGGTCTTCGTCCTCTACAACCCGCACGTCGAGGGCTACCAGTTCGTCGACACCTTCGACTGGATCACCGCCGACACGGCCGGCTTCGCGATCTCCTATACGGTCGGCGTCGACGGCCTGTCCGCGCCGCTGGTGCTGCTGCTGGGGCTGCTGTCGGTCGTCTCGGTGCTGGTCTCGTGGCGCATCGACGTCAAGGAGCAGCAGTACTTCGCGTGGCTGCTGTTCATGGAGACGGCGGTCGCGGGCGTGTTCCTGTCGCTGGACCTGATCCAGTTCTTCCTCTTCTGGGAGCTGGAGCTGCTGCCGATGTTCATGCTGATCAGCCAGTGGGGCAGTGGCCGCCGGCTCTACAGCGCGACGAAGTTCCTCATCTACACGCTCGCCGGCTCCGCGTTCATGCTCGTCGGCTTCCTCGTGCTGGGCGCGACTGCGGGCACGTTCGAGATCGCCGAGCTGGTCGCGACGCCGGTGACCGAGGCGGCCGTGCCGCTGACGCTCGTGTTCTGGGCGATCATGCTGGCGTTCCTCGTGAAACTGCCGACGTTCCCCCTGCACACGTGGCTGCCCGACGCGCACACCGACGCGCCGACGGCGGTGTCCGTGATGCTGGCGGGCGTGCTGCTGAAGATGGGCGGCTACGGCATCCTCCGCATCGCGCTGCCGATCCTGCCGCAGCAGGCGCACGACGCACGCTGGATCCTCGCGACGCTCGCCGGGTTCTCGGTGCTGTGGGGCGCGGTGATCACGCTGCGGCAGACGGACCTCAAGCGCCTTGTCGCGTATTCCTCCGTGTCGCACATGGGGTACGTGCTCCTCGGCGTCTCGGCGATGGGCGCCGTGGGGCTGTCGGGCGCGGCGATGCAGATGTTCACGCACGGCACGATCACCGGCCTGCTGTTCGTCGTGGTCGGGCTCATCTACGACCGGACGCACACCCGCGAGATATCGCAGATGTCTGGGCTGATGCACCGCATGCCGGTCGTCGGCACCGTGTTCGTCATCGCCGGCCTCGCGAGCCTCGGCCTGCCGGGCATGTCCGGCTTCGTCGCCGAGCTGACGACGTTCCTCGGATCGCTCGAGGTGCACCCGGTCGCGACGATGGCCGGGATCTTCGGCGTCGTGCTGTCGGCGGGCTACATCCTGTGGACGGTGCAGCGCGTGCTGCACGGCCCGGCGACCGAGAAGTGGCGTGACCTGACCGACGCCACCTCGTGGTGGGAGATCACCGCGATGGCCTCGCTCGTCATCGTCATCCTCGCGGTCGGCATCTACCCGCCGCTGCTCACCAACGCCGTCGAGGCAGGCATCGCGCCGATCGCGCAGATCATCGAGGGCGTCTCGTGACGGCGCTCGCGGCGGCGCTCTACATCGGCCCGGCGGTCGCGCTCTACATCGGCGCGGGCGTGGTGCTGCTCGCCGACCTCGTGCAGGGGCGGCGTGCGGCGACGGGACTGCTGTCGCTCGTGGCGCTGGCTGTCGCCGCGCTGTGGGCGATCGTCCAGATGGGCTCGGGCGCCGAAGGCCCCATCCTGCACGGCGCGCTGGTCGCCGACCGCTTCTCGCTGTTCTTCAC
Organism: Chloroflexota bacterium; assembly: GCA_947472995.1. Taxonomy (GTDB): domain Bacteria; phylum Chloroflexota; class Dehalococcoidia; order UBA2979; family UBA2979; genus SHYQ01. The sequence goes on along the minus strand of CANJBO010000014.1, from coordinate 18,102 downwards.
GTTCCTCCTCGTCGCCACGACCGCCGCCGTGATCGTCGGCACGAGCGAGTGGGCCTCGCGCGTCGAGGATCGCGGCGAGTTCTACGCGCTGCTCCTCGTCTCGGTCGGGTCGATGGTGCTGCTCGCGCAGTCGAACGACCTGATCACGCTGTTCGTGGCGCTGGAGACGACGTCGCTGGCGCAGTTCATCCTCGCGGGCATCGCGCGCAACGAGCGGTCGTCCGAGGCGGGCCTGAAGTACCTGTTGACGGGCTCGATCGCGGCGGCGGTGCTGCTCTACGGCTTCGCGTTCCTGTTCGGCATGGCGGGCACGACCGCGCTCCCGGGCATCGCCGAGTTCGTGCGGCATGCGCCCGAGGGCCTGCGACTCCCGCTGATCATGTCGTTCGTCTTCGTCGCGGCGGGCATCGGCTTCAAGATGGCAATCGTCCCCTTCCACGGGTGGGTGCCGGACGTCTACCAGGGCGCTCCAACGCCGGTCGGCTCGTTCCTCTCCGTGGCGTCGAAGGCGGCCGGCTTCGCGGTCGTGCTGCGACTGTTCTACAGCGGCCTCGGCGGGGCTGAGACGCTGATCACGGAGGACTGGGGCAAGCTGTTCGCGGTGCTCGCGGTGGCGTCGATGCTGTTCGGCAACATCGGCGCGCTGGTACAGACGAACGTGAAGCGCATCCTCGGCTACTCGTCGATCGCGCAGGCGGGGAACATCGCGGTCGGTGTCGCCGCCGTCGCGGCGGCCAGCACGGTCGGCCCGTCGGGCGTGCTGTTCTTCCTCGGCACGTACGCGGCGACGAACCTCGGCGCGTTCATCGCGGTGAACGCGGTGTCCGAGCGCCTCGGCTCGGACGACATCGCTGACTACGCCGGTCTGTTCAAGCGCTCACCGATGACCGCCGTGGTGCTGTCGCTGTGCCTCGTGTCGCTGACGGGGCTGCCGCCGACGGCGGGGTTCATCGCGAAGGTCTACATCTTCAACGGCGCGATCCAGACCGGGCAGTGGTGGCTCGTCGCGCTCGTCGCCGTCGCGGTGGTGAACACCGCGATCTCCGCGTTCTACTACCTGCGCTGGGTGCGCACGATGATCCTCGACGAGCCCACCGACGACCGGACGATCGAGACGCCGGGCGGCGCGCAGGCGGTGCTCCTGCTCGCGTCGGTCGGCGTGCTGTTCTTCGGCGTGTGGCCCACCCCGCTGATCGAGGCGGCCCAGCGCGCCGCCGCCGCCCTGCTCCCCGCATAACCTCGATGACCACGCCCGACCCCGTGCGCCCTGATTCTGAACGTTGGGATGTCGTCGTCGCCGTGGCCGACACGTTCCTCGACGACGTCAGCGCCGAGCAGATCGCCGCGCTCCTGTCGCGTGTCCTTGAGGACGAGGGCGTCGAGGAGGGCTCCGGGCTGTCGATCGAGATCGCGGACGACGACCTGCTGCACGAGCTGAACCGCGAGCACCGCGGCGTCGACGGTCCCACCGACGTGCTCTCCTTCGCTGCCGAGGAGGGCGAGGCCTTCCCTTCCGCGCCCGGCGAGCCGCGCTACCTCGGCGATATCGCCGTCTCGGTGGAGACGGTGCGCCGCAACGCCGTCGAGGCGGGTCTCACGACCGCGCAGGAGATCGACCACGTGCTGGTGCACGGCCTCCTCCACCTCCTCGGCTACGACCACGAGACCGACGAGGACGAGGCGGCGATGCGGGCGCGCGAGGAGGGCTACCTCGGCGCCGCGATCCACGCCTCTGGCGTCCGCCACGACGACTGAGGCACCTCGCTCGCTCGTGCCGCGGGTGACAGACCGCACGATCCACGGTTGATACACTGGCCTCGCGAGGCGCGCGGACTCCCCTCCGCCGCCCGGGGGTGTGTTGGCTCAAGAAGTCCTCTACCGGAAGTGGCGGCCTCGACGCTTCGTCGACGTGGTCGGCCAGGAGCCCGTCTCCACCACGCTGCGCCACGCCGTTGCGGCGGGGACGCCCGCGCACGCCTACCTGTTCACGGGGCCTCGAGGCACGGGCAAGACGAGCACCGGCCGCATCCTCGCGAAGGCTGTGAACTGCACCGCGAACATCGAGGGTGAGCCGTGCGGCGCGTGCGCCTCGTGCGTGACGTACGACGAGGGCCGCTCGCTCGACCTGATCGAGCTCGACGCCGCCTCGAACCGCGGCATCGACGAGATCCGCGACCTGCGCGAGAGCGCGGGCTACTCGCCGACGGCGGGCCGCTACAAGGTGTACCTCATCGACGAGGTGCACATGCTCACGGACGCCGCGTTCAACGCGCTGCTCAAGACGCTCGAGGAGCCGCCGCCGCACGTCATCTTCGTCCTCGCGACCACCGAGCCGTACCGCATCCCCGCTACCATCCTGTCGCGCTGCCAGCGCTTCGACCTGCGCCTGATCTCGGTGCCGACGATCGTCGGCCTGCTGGAGACGATCGGCGCCGGCGAAGGCATCACGGTTGCCCCCGGCGGCTACGAGCTGGTCGCGCGACAGGCCACCGGCTCCGCACGCGACTCGGTGAACCTCCTCGACCAGCTGGTGGCGTACCACGGCACCGACCTCAGCCTGGACGACGTGCGCGCGGGCCTCGGGCTCGTGATCGACGACCGCGCGGCGGACCTCGCGCGGGCCGCGATCGCGCGTGACCTGAAGGCGGGGCTCACGCTCCTCGCCGCCGCGCGCGACGACGGGGTCGAGGTCCGCTCGTTCATCAAGAGCGTCGTCGAGGTGCTGCGCTCCGTGCTGCTGCTGAAGGCCGGCGCGGGCGACCAGCTGCCGCTCTCCGACGCCCAGCGCGAGGACCTCGAACGGCTGTCCGCGACGGCCAGCGTCTCGGACATCGCCGCCGCGCTCGAGGCGCTCGGTGAGATCGACTTCGCCGGTGACGCGTACGACTCGCTGCCGGCGGAGATCGCCTTTGCGACGCTGGCGACCGGGCTGCGCGACCGCGTCGCGGCGCCGATCGTTGCCCCGCCGCCCGCCGTCGCGCCCGTGCCGCGGGCGGCACCGCAGCGCACCCCCACGCGTCCCGCCGCCGGCCCGCTCGCCGATGCGGCGCGCACCGCCGCGCGCAGCACCAGCACCGGCGGCGAGCCCGCCGCGCCGCGTGCGCGCGAGGAGGCCCCGCCGTCGCAGCCGTTCGCAGCGCCCGACGCCGGCGAGGTGTCCGAGGCGCTGACGGAGGTCCGCACACGCTGGGACGAGATCGTCGCCGCTGCGCGCCGCGCCGACGTGCGCGCCGGTGCGCTGCTCAGCGACCACGCGCGCGCCTTCCCGCGTGCGGTCGAGGGCGATGAGGTGCACATCGGCCTCCAGTACGACGCGCACGTCGATCGCGTCGGACAGGTCGCGGAGGTCGTCGCGCGCGTCGCGAGCGAGGTCCTCGGCCGGCCGATGCGCGTGCGTGCGGTGCACTGGCCCGAGCTGGCCGGCGCCGGCACGGCCGCCACGCCGACGCGCGCCGCCGCTGCGGCTCGCAGCCACCTCGTCGAGGAGGCGCTGAAGTTCGGCGCCCAGCCCATCGAGACTGGGCCCATCGGCGATGCGCCCGCAGTCGACGCGTGATCATCCGATGAACGACGGCCGCGATCCGTTCCTGCCGGGCGCCTCGTCGCCGATCGCGCGACTCGTCGAGGCGTTCCACCGGTTGCCCGGCATCGGCCCGAAGTCCGCGCAGCGGCTGGCGTACCACATCCTGCGCGCGCAGGAGGCCGAGGCGCAGGAGCTCGCCGACGCGCTGGTCGAGGTGAAGCGGAGCATCGTCTTCTGCGCGCAGTGCCAGAACCTGACCTCGCGCACGCCGTGCGAGATCTGCACGGATGCCTCGCGCGACCGCCATCTGATCTGCGTCGTCGAGGAGCCGCTCGACGTGTTGGCGATCGAGCGCACCAACGGGTTCCGCGGGCTGTACCACGTGCTGCACGGCGTGATCTCCCCCTCGGACGGCGTGGGGCCCGAGGACCTGAAGATCGCGGAACTGCTCGCCCGCCTGCGGGACGTGGAGACCGAGGTCGCCGAGATCATCGTCGCCACGAACCCGAACCTCGAGGGCGAGGCGACGGCGATGTACCTCGGACGGCTGTTGCGACCGCTCGGCATCCGCGTCACGCGGCTCGCGCGCGGGCTGCCGGCGGGCGCCGACCTGGAGTACGCCGACGACGTCACGCTGGGCCGCGCGCTGGAGTTCCGCCAAGAGGTCACGTAGTGCACCGGCCGCCCCCCACCGGGCTCGCGGTAATGCGAGGCTTCTGATGCCCGGCCGCATCCCGCGCGTCACCCATACCGCTGCGATCGTGCTGCGCTACCGCCGCCTCGGCGAGGCCGACCGCATCATCACACTGCTCACGCCAACACGAGGCAAGATCGACGTCATCGCGAAGGGCGTGCTGCGCTCCAAGAGCCGCATGGGCGGGCACCTCGAGCCGCTCACGCTCGTCGAGGTGGTGCTTGCGCACGGCCGCACGATGGACGTGGTGACGCAGGCGCAGACGATCGAGGCGTTCCCCGACGTCCACGCGAACCTCGACCGGTTGAGCGCGGCGATGTACCTGCTGGAGCTGGCGGACAGGATCACCATCGAGCACGCGGATGCGGAGGGCCTGCACGACCTGCTGCACACCGCGCTGGTGCGGCTCGCGCGCGGCGACGGCCAGCAGGTGGTGCAGCGCACCTTCGAGCTCGCGCTCCTCGAGGCGACGGGGTTTCGCCCGGAGCTGACGACGTGCCTGCGCTGCTCGGAGCCCGTCGCCGCCGAGGAGGCGTGGTGGGCGCCGGTGGAGGGCGGGGTGCTGTGCGCGTCGTGCGCGCGGACCGACGGCGGCGCGCAGCCGATCGACGCGACGGCGCTGCGCGTGCTGCGCGCGTTCCAGTCACAACCGTACGAGGACGCCGGCCGCATCCGCCTCTCCGACGAGCTGGCCGCGCGCATGGAGCAGGCAATGCACGCGCTGATGCGCGCCGTCGTCGAGCGCGACCTGAAGAGCGCGCAGTTCGTCAGCGCCGCGCGCCGCGCCCGCGTCGCCGGCGAGGGCCTCGACGAGGCCGAGCTGGCGAAGGACGACGAGTAACGGAACAGCGAGGGAGACGCGTATGTGGTGGCAGGACCTGCTCTGGGGCGCGTGGAACGGTCTGACCGCGTGGATCGTCCTGATCGCCCATGTCTTCGGCGCGATGGAGCAGTACCCGTTCTTCGACACGGCGCGCGGCAGCAACTGGTACGACCTTGGCTTCCTAGCCGGGGCGGGATCGCCGCTGTTCGGGATGTTCCGCCGCTGGCGGTAGCCGCCTAAGAGCGGCGCGAGAACACGTAGTTGAGGATGCCCGCGAGCGTGTCGCGTACCTCGCCGGGGGGGAGCGCGGAGAGTGCCGCGCGTGCCTCGTCGCCGTAGCGGACGGCGGTCTGCATCGACTCGTCGAGGAGGTCGGACTCCACGATCTCGCGGATCGCGCGGTCGATGTTCGCCTTGCGGCGGGTGCCCTCGAACGCGCGCTTCACCGGGTTGTCGTCCGGCTTGCGCTGCATGTAGAGGATCGCGGGGAGCGTCAGCGTGCCGCCGGCGAGGTCAGAGCCGACGGGCTTGCCCATCACCGCCGGGTCGCCCGTGAAGTCCAGGATGTCGTCCACGATCTGGAACGCGATGCCCAGGTGCAGGCCGTACACGCGCATCGCCTCGACCTGCGCGGCCGGCACGCCGGCCACCATCGCACCGCCCTGCGCCGCCGTGCCGAAGAGCGAGGCGGTCTTGCCGGTGATGCGGTCGAGGTAGCGCTGGACGTCCTCGGAGTACTCGAAGACGGTCATGTCCTGCTTCAGCTCGCCGTTCGCCATCATCATCAGCGTGCGCGCGAACACGCGGACCACCTGCGGGTCGTCGGTCTGCGCGATGAAGTCGGCCGCGTGCGCGAACATGTAGTCGCCGAGCATCACCGACGCGGCGTTGCCGAACAGCGCGTTCGGGGTCGGCTCGCCTCGACGCTCCTGCGCCTCGTCGATCACGTCGTCGTGGACCAGCGTCGCGGTGTGCAGCAGCTCGACGCTGGCGGCGAGCGGGACGAGGCGATCGAGGTCGTACGTGCCGAGGCGCCCGGCGAGCAGCGCGATCGCGGGCCGCATCATCTTGCCGGTGCCGGCGAGCGCGTTCTCCAGCATCTTCTGGAGGAACGCGAACTCGACGTTCGAGGCGATCGACTGGAGCGCGTCGGAGACGCGCGGCAGGTCGCCCGCGACCGGCCCGTACAGCGCGTGTGCGGCGGCGCTGGCGCTGATCGCGCCGCTGCTCGCATCGCTGCTCACGGGGCCGCTGCCGGAGGTCGTGGTCATGTGTGCGTCGCCCGAGATCAGCCGAGGTTGAACAGTCGCGCCGCGTTCTCCGCGGTCGCCGCCGCCACCGTCTCGGGCGTCACGCCCCGCAGGCCGGCGACGAAGCGCGCCGTCTCCACCACGTACGCCGGCTCGTTGCGCCGACCTCGATGGGGCGCGGGAGTCAGGTAGGGCGAGTCGGTTTCGACCAGCATACCCGCGAGCGGCACAGAGCGCGCCACCTCCTGCCCCCGCGGGTTGTTCGGGAACGTCACCGTCCCCGGCACCGAGATCAGGAACCCGAGGTCGAGGTACCGCGCGGCGAGCGCGGCATCGCCCGCGTAGCAGTGCATCATCCCGATCTCGCGTGCGGCGCCGAGGTAACGACCGACCTCGCGCACCCATGCCTCGAGGATCGCGAAGCATTCCTCGTCGGCGTCGCGTGCGTGGATGACGACCGGCAGGCCGTGCTCGCGCGCGAGGTCGAGCTGCCAGCGGAACGCCTCGACTTGCTGGGCGGGAGATGGCCCCTCGCGCGAGAAGTCGAGGCCGATCTCCCCGATCGCCACGGCGCCGCCCGCCGCCGCGCGTGCGATGCCCGCGCGCTCCTCGTCGAGGTGGTCGGCGTACTCGGGGTGCAGGCCGACGACGGCGTGCACGCGCGGGTCGCGCCGCGCGAGGTCGAGGCACTGCTCGCTAGACGCCGTGTCGACGCCGACCTCGACGACCCCGACGAGGCCGGCCGCCCACGCGCGCGCCATCGTCGCGTCGTAGTCATCGTCGAACTCGGGCGTCGACCAGGTGTGCGTGTGCGCGTCGAACGCGCCGGCCAGCGGCTCGGGCGGAGCCTCGATGCGAGCGCGCGGGCTCATCGCCGATCAGGCCAGTTGCGCGGCGAGGCGGGCCTCTTCGTCCTCGACGACCGAGTCGTCGAGCTTCTTGAAGAGCGGCGCGGGAGCGGGGAGGGCAGTGCCCTCGAGGATCGGTGTGCGCCGCCAGCCGGCCGACGCGACGTCACCCTCGTGGCCGAGGAGCGCCCACGCTTGCTGGCAGGAGAACGGCAGCACCGGGTACAGCAGCGTCACGAGGCCGGAGATCACGTTCAGGGCGACGTACAGCGTCTCGGCGGCGTGGTCGCGGTCCGTCTTCACGGCGCTCCACGGCGCGCGCGCGTCCAGGTACTGGTTTGCCGCCTGCGCGACCTCCATCGCCGTCGTCAGCGCGCGCCGCAGCTGCACGCGGTCGATGTCCGCGCCGACTGCCTCGAACGCCGCGTCGCAGCGATCGAGGAGCGCGCGCGACTCGTCCGAGAGCGGCGCGGGCGGCGCGGGCACGCGCATGTCGAAGTTGCGGCCGGTGATCGTCAGCACGCGGTTCACGAGGTTGCCCCAGCGCGCGACCAGCTCGTCGTTGTTGCGACGCACGAACTCGTCCCACGTGAAGTCGGAGTCGTTCGTCTCGGGCGCGTTCATCGTCAGCATGAAGCGCAGGGGGTCGGGGTCGTACCGCTCGAGGTAGTCCGGCAGCCAGACGCCGGTGCCGCGGCTCTTCGACGGCTTCGAGTTGTTGAGCGTCAGGTACTGGTTCGCGGGCACGTCGTACGGGAGGTTCAGGTCACCGTGGCCGAAGATCATCGCGGGCCAGATCACCGTGTGGAACGGGATGTTGTCCTTGCCGATGAAGTGGAACGTCCGCGAGGTGCCGCCGACCCACCAGTCGCGCCAGGCCTCGGCGTTGCCGGTCGTGTTCGCCTCGGACGCCGCCCACTCCACGGTGGCGGACAGGTAGCCGATGACCGCCTCGAACCAGACGTAGATGCGCTTCGCGTCGTAGCCCTCGAGGGGGATCGGAACGCCCCACGTCAGGTCGCGCGTGATCGCGCGGTCCTTCAGGCCCTCGCGCAGCATGCCCAGCGTGAAGTTGCGGACGTTGAGGCGCCAGTCGTCTTTCGTGCTGACCCAGGCCTGCAGCTGCTCCGTGAACGCCGACAGCTTGAGGAAGAAGTGCGACGAGGCGCGCCGCTCCGGCGTGGCGTTCGAGAGCTTCGACACCGGGTTGATCAGCTCCAGCGCGTCGAGCGTCGAGCCGCAGTTGTCGCACTGGTCGCCCCGGGCACCCTCGGCGCCGCAGCGGGGGCAGGTGCCCTCGACATAACGGTCGGGGAGAAAGCGCTGGGCGACGGGGTCGTACAGCAGCTCCTGCTCGGCCTCGTACAGGTAGCCGCGCTCGAGGAGCCGCGTGAAGAAGTCCTGCGCGACACGGATGTGGTTCGGCGTGTCCGTCGAGGTGAACAGGTCGAACGAGATGCCGAACCCGGCCCACGTGGCGAGGAACGACTGGTGGTAGCGCTGGAAGACCGCCTCGGGCGTTGTGCCTTCCTGCTCGGCGCGCACGGTGACGGGAGTGCCGTGGGAGTCCGATCCGGAGACCATCAGCACGCGCTTGCCGCGCATCCGCTGGTACCGCGCGAAGATGTCCGCGGGCAGGTACGCCCCGGCGAGGTGGCCGGCGTGCAGGTGGTTGTTCGCGTAGGGCCACGCGACCGCGACGAGGATCGGTTCGCTGTCTGTTTCGGTGGTCATCGAGGCGGGATCGTAGCATGGGGATGCGGCACGAACTGCTGACTGCGTGAGCGGTACGGTTTGACCAACCTTCACGCCAGCGATAACCTTGGACCCACTCTCCAAACAGCCCAGACGACCAGCCGATCGCGGTGAAACGATGCAGGGCCGGACTTCCTTTACTCACCACTCGACGGGATACCGCGGGTAGGTGTGCGCCAATCTGACAACCCCCTCGACGAGGGGGTTTTGCGTAGCGGGGGTGTGCAGATGGTAACCAGCGAGCGATCCAATTCTTCGACGTACGCGTCGTCCACCGCGACGCGCAAGACCCTCGAGCACGCATACGGCTTCGACGATGTCGCGATCGTCCCCGGTGCCGTGACCACGAACCCCGACATGGTCTCCACGGAGTTCCAGCTCGGCGAGCACACCTTCCCCGTGCCGATCCTCGCGTCGTCGATGGACGGCGTGGTCGACCCGAAGTTCGCCGTCGCGTTCAGCAAGCTCGGCGGGCTCGCCGTCTTGAACCTCGACGGTGTGTGGACGCGCTACGAGGATGCTGACGCGGTGCTCGAAGAGATCGCGGCGGCGGACCTCGAGACCTCGACGAAGATCATCCAGCGCGTGTACCAGGAGCCGGTGAAGGAGCACCTCGTCGGCCAGCGCGTCGAGGAGATCAAGCGCGCCGGCGGCATGGCGATCGTCGGCAGCACGCCGCAGAACACGAAGCGCCTCGCGCCGATCACGAAGGACGCCGGCGTCGACTTCTTCGTCGTCGCGTCCACCGTCACCACCGCGCGCCACATGTCGAAGTCGCTCAAGGGCCTTCAGCTCGACGATCTGGTCGCGCAGATGAAGGGCGTGCCGATCCTCGTCGGCAACACCGTCGACTTCACCGCGACGATCGAGCTGATGGAGACCGGCATCCACGGCGTGCTCATCGGCGTCGGCCCCGGCGCGGCGTGCACCTCGCGCGAGGTGCTCGGCATCGGCATGCCGCAGGTGACCGCGACGATCGAGACCGCGCACGCGCGCGACGTCTACTTCGAGCGCACCGGCCGCTACGTCCCGATCATCACCGACGGCGGTCTCCGCACCGGCGGCGACGTCTCCAAGTCGATCTGCGCCGGCGCCGACGCCGTGATGATCGGCTCCCCGTTCGCCGGCACGATCGGCGCGCCGGGTCGAGGATTCCACTGGGGCATGGCGACCCCGAACCAGGAGCTGCCGCGCGGCGTGCGAGTGAAGATAGGCCAGACCCACAGCGTGGAGACGCTGCTCTTCGGTCCGACGTCGAAGACCGACGGCACGGAGAACCTCGTCGGCGCGCTGCGCACCTCGATGGCGACGTGCGGGGCCCAGACGATCCGCGATTTCCACGACGCGCGGATGATCATCGCGCCGTCGATCAAGACCGAGGGCAAGATCTACCAGATGGCGCAGACGCGCCCGGCAGGCATCTAGTGGTCGCGTCGAAGCGTCCCGCGGCAAAGCCCGCCGCCAAGCGTCCTGCGGCCAAGCCCGCCGCCAAGCGTCCGGCAGCGAAGCCCGCCGCCAAGCGTCCGGCAGCGAAGCCCGTTGCGAAGCGACCGGCAGCGAAGCCTGCCGCCAAGCGCTCGGCAGCCAAGCCCGCTGCGAAGCGCCCGGCGGCGAAGCCTGCAGTGAAGCGTCCGGCGGCGAAGCCCGTCGCGAAGCGACCGGCGGCGAAGCCTGCTGCGAAGCGCCCGGCAGCCAAGCCTGCCGCCAAGCGTCCGGCAGCGAAGCCCGCTGCGAAGCGCCCCGCGGCGAAGCCCACTGCGAAGCGCCCCGCTACGAAGTCCGCCCCGAAGGCTGTCGCACCTCGTCGTTCCGTCGCGCAGCAGGCGCGGGCCGTCGTCGAGGCGGCGACCGAGGCGGTGACGAGCGCCGTTGCCGGAGTGGTCGACGCTGTGCGAGCGCCGATGTCGTCGGAGCCGTCCCTCGGGCCGAGTCGCATCGTGTGGGTGTTCCGCGTCGACGGCCCGATCCCGATGGCGATCGGCAAGCTGTACGTGGTGCGCGAGCCCGGTTCGCCGAAGCACCTGCTGAAGCCTCGACGTCGCCTGGTGCCGGGACGCTACGACCTGATGTTCGCGCGCTACGGCGTGCGTTGGCCCGTCACGCTCACCAGCGTCGAGAACGGTGACCACGCGGACGACATGATCGTCCTCGGTCGGGTACCCCTCTAGGGCGCGAAGCGCGGGATACCCGCGCCGCACCTCTCGGACCTTCGGGCTTCAAGCATTCGGGTACCCGTACCGCACCTCGACGATGCGCCGGATGCCGCGCAGGTCGCGGTGCACCCGCACGTCGAGGGGGCCTCGGCCCGCCTTCGTCAGAGCGGCGGTAACGAGGTCCTCGACGAAGCCCGCCTGTCCTGCGCCCAGCTCGAAGATCGCTGCGGCGGTGTCCTCGGCGAGGTGGGCCGGCAGCTGCTCCGCGAGGCGCGCGATCAGCTCGATGCCGGTCGTGCCGCCCTCGACGGCGATCTGGGGCTCGGAGGCGCGGATCTCCTCGGGCAGGCCCTCGTAGTCCTCGGTCGGAACGTACGGGAGATTGGCGCACAGCACGTCGATCGGCTCCGACAGCGGCTCCGCGAGATCGCCGGTCAGCAGCACCACGCGCTCCATCAGCCCGAAGCGCCGCATGTTGCGCGCCGCCCACTGCAGCGCCTCGCCCGACACGTCGATGCCCCAGACCTTCGTCGAGGGCGCGTGCTTCGCCACCGCCAGCGCGATCGCGCCCGACCCCGTCCCGATGTCGGCGACCCGGACCAGCCGCCGCGCGCGGGGATGCTCCGTGACCGCCGCGAGTGCCGCCTCGACCAGCGTCTCCGTCTCGGGGCGGGGGATGAGGCAGCCGGGGCCGACCTCGAACGTCATGCCGAAGAACTCGCGCTGCCCGAGGATGTACGCCAGCGGCTCGTGCCGCAGCCGACGTGCGAGCAGCACGTCGAACGCCTCGACGGAGGCGGTGCTCGGCGTGCCCGCGCCGCGCGCGATCACGTGCGCGCGGTCGAGGCCGCTCGCCCTCCCGTACAGCAGGTCTGCCTCGAGGCTCGCCTCGTCGAGGTCTTCCGAGCAGCGTGCAGCGAGCAGGTGATCGGCGGCGCGTCGGAGGATCGCGCGCAACGGCTCCGGCTGGCTCGTCACGCGACCGTCTCGCGCCGGTCGAGGACCTCGTACAGCAGGATCGCGGTCGCGACGGCGAGGTTCAGCGAGTCGGAGCGCCCGAGCATCGGGATGCTGACGATGCGGTCGCACAGGGTCTGCTGCTCGGTGCTGAGTCCCTCGCGCTCGCTGCCCATCAGCAGCACCGTGCGCGCGCCGAAGTCAGCCTCGCGGTACGTCTCCGTCGCGCGGTCGGAAGAGCCGACGACCGTCGCGCCCTCGGCGCGTGTCCATGCCGCGAACGCCTCGAACGAGGTGCGCACGAGGCGGCGCGAGAACACCGCGCCCATGCTCGCGCGCAGCGCGACGGGGTCGTACGGGTCGGTGCTGGAGTCGAGCAGGATCACGCCCTCGGCGTCCGCGCCGTCGCAGGTGCGCAGGATCGTGCCGAGATTGCCCGGGTCGGCGACCGAGGCCAGCGCGACCCAGCGGTCGCCCTCAGCCAGTCGCACGTCGGGCAGTGACAGCCACTGCTGCCGCACCAGCGCGCCGAGGCCCTGCGGCCCGTCGCGGTCGGAGATCGAGCGGAACACCGCGCTCGTCACTTCCATGATCTCGACGCCCTCGAGCCGGGCGGTGTCGAGGGCGTCCCGCGCGAAATCGCTCGTCAGCAGGTCAGGCGCGACGACGAGGAGATCGACCGGCGCGCGCAGCTGGAACGCCTCGACGGCCGGGCGGATGCCCTCCACCCACGCGAGGCCGGTCTGCTCGCGCTCGCGGCGCGTGCGCAGGGCGCGGATCTGCTTGACGCGCGCGTTGGCGGTGCTGGTGATGAGGGCCATCGAGGTGCCTCGGCGGCTCGGCGCTAGACGCCGACGGCGGCGAGGAGTCGCGCCTGCTCGTCGGCGGCGACCGCGTCGATGAGCGGGTCGAGCTCGCCGTCGAGGACGCGCGGGATGCCGTGCGTCGTCAGGTTGACTCGGTGGTCGGTGATGCGGTCCTGCGGGAAGTTGTACGTGCGGATCTTCTCCGCGCGGTCGCCGCTGCCGACCTGCGACTTGCGCGAGGAGGCCTGCTCGGCGTCCTGCTTCTGCCGCTCGATGTCGTAGATGCGCGCGCGCATGACGGACTCCGCCTTCGCGCGGTTCTTCGCCTGCGATCGCTCGTCCTGGCACTGCACAACGACGCCCGAGGGGATGTGCGTCATGCGCACCGCCGTCGCGACCTTGTTCACGTTCTGACCGCCCGCGCCGCCGGAGTGGAAGATGTCGATGCGCACGTCGTTCCAGTCGATGTCCACCTCGACCTCGTCGACCTCGGGCATCACCGCCACCGTCGCCGTCGAGGTGTGGATGCGACCCTGCGTCTCCGTCGAGGGGACGCGCTGGACGCGGTGCACGCCGGACTCGTACTTCATGCGGGAGTACGCGCCCTTGCCGTGGATCTCGAACGTGATCTCGCGGTAGCCGCCGGCCTCGTTCACGTGGGTGTTGAGGACCTCGGTCTTCCAGTTCTGGCGCTCGGCGTACCGCTGGTACATGCCGAAGAGGTCGGCCGCGAACAGTCCCGCCTCGTCGCCGCCGGTGCCGCCACGGATCTCGATGATCACGTCGCGCTCGTCGGCCTTGTCGGTCGGGAGCAGCGCCAGCTGCAGCTCGTGCTCGAGTCGCGCCATCTCGGCCTCGAGGCGCTCGGCCTCCTCGCGCCCCATCTCGCGCATCTCGGGGTCCGTGTCGCCGAGGAGCCCCCGCGCCCCCGCCATGCCGTCCTGCGCCTGCCGGTACTCGCGGTAGAGCCCGACCACCTTCTCGATCGTCGCGCGCTCACGAGCGATCTCCTCGACGCGGCGGTGGTCCGCCAGCACATCGGGGTCCGCGAGGAGCCGTGTCAGCTCCTCGAAGCGCGCTTCAATCTCGGCCAGTCGTTCGAACATGGGTACAGGTTACCAGCGGGCGTGACTAGGCGGTCTACGGCCGGCTAGAACAGCTGAACGGTGTCGCCGTCGATGTCCATCTCGGCGTGATCGTCGAGGCTCAGCTCCACCGAGCTGAGCTCGATCGCGGCGACGGTGCGCTGCTCCTCGTCGCCGCGGAGCGGCTTCAGGACCACCGTGCCGGCGTCCGCCTCGGCGTCGCCGACGATCAGCGCGTACCGAGCACCCGAGGCGTCCGCACCGCGCATCGCCGCGCGCATAGAGCGTCCCGGGACGCCGTTCCGCACCGAGAGGCCGGCGGCGCGCAGCGTCGCGGCGGCCTGTGCCGCCGCCGCCGGGCCGCGCTCGCCGAGGGGCACCGTGACGACGTCCGGCGCGCGCTCCTCGCTGGGGCCGAGGCCGCGCTCCCGCATGTTCAGCGCGATGCGCTCGATGCCGGTGGCGAAGCCGACGGCGGGCGTGGACGGGCCGCCGAGGACCTCGATCAGCCCGTCGTAGCGGCCGCCGGCGCCGATCGTGGACTGGCCGCCCGCGCCGGGCGGCTCGACCTCCCACACGGTGCGCGCGTAGTAGTCGAGGCCGCGCACGATGCGCGGGTCGACCTCATACGCGATGCCGAGGGCCTCGAGGTGGCGCTTCACCGCCTCGAAGTGCGCGGCGTCCTCCGGCGACAGGTAGTCGAGGATGCTGGGCGCGTTCTGCACCGCCGGGTGCCCCGCGTCTTCCTTCGAGTCGAGCACGCGCAGGATGTTCGTCTCGAATCGCCGCTGGGAGTCGCGTGACAGCGTGCCGACGTGCGGCTCGAAGTGCTTCGTCAGCACCTCGATAAACCGTCGCCGCGTCTCCGCCGTGCCGATCGAGTTGATGCGCAGCGTCAGCTCGTCCGGCGCGAAGCCGAGCTCGCGGTACAGCGTGAGCTGGAGGTCGATCAGCTCCGCGTCCACCTCGGGGGAATCGGTGCCGATGGCCTCGACGCCGAACTGGTGCAGCTGGCGGTAGCGGCCGGCCTGCGGACGGTCGTAGCGGAAGTACGGGCCGATGTAGAACAGCCGCACCGGCTGCGGGCGGCTCGACATGCCGTGCTCGATGTACGCGCGGCAGACCGCGGCCGTCCCCTCCGGTCGCAGCGCGAGGCGGTCGCCTCCGCGGTCGTCGAAGAGGTAGACCTCCTTCTGCACGATGTCGGACTCGTCGCCGGCGGTGTGCAGGAAGACCGAGGCATCCTCGACGATCGGGGTGCCGATCTGGCGGTAGTCGTAGAGGCGCGCGACGCGCTCCGCGGTATCGCGGATGAAGCGCCAGAGGTCGGCATCCTCGGGCAGGGTGTCGTGCATGCCGCGCGGCGCGCGAGGTGAGGTCATGGCGGGAGTCTAGGCGCGCCCCCTCGCCCGGGCAACGCGAGCGTGGTGGCCCGAGGTGGCGAGTGGCATCGAGGCGTGCGCAGGGCGGCCCATCCCCCTGTCCCCTTCCTGCGCTTCCTGTGCGGGAAGGGGGGATTTCTTCTGATGGGGTTGCACCCCATCAGCGCTTTGCCCCGCTGCGGATCAACTGTCCCGCCCCCCATAGGGTGCGAGGGGGCGTCTTGCTCCCGCCGGAGATGGGGCGCAGCCCCCGTGTCTCTTTCAGAACCCCTTCCCCCGCAGGGAAGGGGCAGGGGATGGGGCGCCCCACGTCGCCACCTCGACGGTGCTCGCGATCTTGGCGAGGCCGGCCGATCCGCTCGTCGAGGCTCGCTCCGCCGCGATGGGGGCAGCGGTGTACACTCGGCTCAGAATGGTCGTAGCGAAGCCTCAGCCCGCCGGCGCCCGCGAGCTACTCGAGGAAGCGGCCGGATACTTGCCGCCCGACCGGGTCGAGCAGGTGGAGCGCGCCCTCGAGTTCGCGATCGAGAAGCACGAGGGCCAGACGCGCCGCTCCGGCGAGCCCTACGTCATCCACCCGATCGCCGTCGCCCGCCTCTGCGTCGAGCTGCACATGGATGCCTCGACCGTCGAGGCCGCGCTGCTCCACGACACGATCGAGGACTGCGGCGTCACCTCCGAGCAGCTCCGCTCCAAGTTCGGCCCCGACGTCACCCTTCTCGTCGAGGGCGCGACGAAGATCGAGCAGCTCCCCGACCGCGCGCTGGACACCGAGCAGGCCGACTCCGAGACGCTGCGCAAGATGTTCCTCGCGATGGCAGAGGACGTGCGCGTGGTCATCGTGAAGATGGCCGACCGGCTGCACAACATGCGCACGCTGGAGCACCTCGGCAGCGATCGCCAGCACGCGATCGCGCGCGAGACGATGGAAATCTACGCGCCGCTGGCCTCGCGCCTGGGCGTCTGGCAGTTCAAGTGGGAGCTCGAGGACCTCGCGTTCCGCTACCTGGAGCCCGACCTCTACCGCCGCGTTGCCAGCATGGTCGCGTCGAGGCGCGGCGAGCGCGAGCGCTACGTCCGCCAGCTGGAGACCGAGCTGCGCGACATCCTCGAGGCCGCCGGGATCAAGGCGGAGGTCACGGGGCGGGTCAAGCACCTGTGGTCGATCGCGGAGAAGATGCACCGCTACGCGGAGCAGGGACGATCGTTCGACCAGTTGCGCGACCTGCTGGCGCTGCGCGTCTTCGTGGAGACGATCGCCGACTGCTACAACGCGCTCGGCGTCGTGCACCAGAACTGGCGACCGATCCCCGGCACGTTCGACGACTACATCGCGAGCCCGAAGGAGTCGCTGTACCAGTCGCTGCACACCTCCGTCCTCGGCCCCGACATGCGGCCGTTCGAGGTGCAGATCCGCACGTACGAGATGCACCAGGTCGCGGAGTACGGCGTCGCGGCGCACTGGCAGTACAAGGACGACAGCGGCGGCAAGCGCGACACCCAGTACGAGGAGCGCATGGCGTGGCTGCGCCATCTCCTCGAGTGGCAGCAGGAGGTCTCGGCGACCGACGACTTCCTCGAGTCGGTGCGCCTCGACGTGTTCCGCGACCAGGTGTTTGTGCACACGCCGAAGGGTGCGGTGCGCGTGCTGCCGGCCGGCTCGACGCCGATCGACTTCGCGTTCCGTATCCACACGGACCTCGGCTACAACTGCGTCGGCGCGAAGATCAACGGCAAGATGGTGCCGCTGAACACCACCGTGAAGAACGGCGACGTCATCGAGATCATCCGGTCGAGGGTGCCGAAGGGCCCCTCGCGCGACTGGCTGATCCCCTCGCTCGGCTACCTCGGCTCCAGTCACTCGCGCCAGAAGGTGCGCCAGTGGTTCCACCGCGAGCACCGCGACGACAACATCGACAAGGGCCGCGAGATGCTTGACCGCGAGATCAAGCGCCTCGGCCTCGATCGCGTGCCGAGCGATCTCGCCAAGCAGCTGGGGTACGACGACAACCGCGACCTGTACGCGGGACTCGGCTCGGGCGATCTGAGCGTCCAGAAGCTGATCAACCGGCTCGCCGAGCACGCCCCGCAGCAGGAGCAGCCAAAGCTCGCCTCCTCGACGATCAACACGCAGCACGGCGCGTCGGGCGTGCGCGTCCTCGGCACCGGCGGGCTGCACGTGCAGCTGGCGAAATGCTGCCACCCGCTGCCCGGCGACCCGATCATGGGCTACGTCACCCGCGCGCGCGGGATCACCGTGCACCGCGCCGACTGCCGCAGCGCCCACTGGGGCGGCGACGCCGCCCGCGTCGTCGAGTGCGACTGGGGCCCCACCGGCTCGCTCTACAGCGCGTCGGTCGAGGTCCTCGCGTGGGACCGCGTCGGCCTGCTGCGCGACATCACGACGATCATCGCCAGCGCCGGGTCGAACATGGTGGGCGTGCGCACCGTCGAGCACGACGACCGCACCGTGACCGTCGAGCTGACGCTGGAGACGGCCGGCGGCGCGCAGTTCTCGGGGCTGCTGTCGCACCTCGACGGCGTGCGCGGCGTGATCTCCGTGCGGCGCTCGGGCTACGTCGCGTGAAGGTGCTCGAGACCTCGCGTCTCGCCCTCCGGCTGATTTCGCTCGACGATCTCGAGAGCATCCACCACCTGCTCTACGCCGACCCCGAGGTCGCCGTGCCGTGGATCGGGCACGTGCAGTCGCTGCAGGACGTGAGCGCGCCGCACGGCGTGCTGTCGAGGATCGCGCGCGCAGCGGACGAGCCCGGCCTGCTCGCCCTCGAGCGGGTCGCCGACTACGCACTCGTCGGCGTCGCCGGG
>CANJBO010000013.1 GCA_947472995.1 Chloroflexota bacterium | reverse complement strand
CTGGCGGGGCGAATTGCCCGGAATCGCCGGCGTCTTTGCCAAACGTTGACGCGCCCCCGACTTCCATTCGAAACCGTCGCATCGGAACCTCGATATATCGCATCCGCATATCGAGGGAACCGCCATTGCCACGCCTGCCGCTCGTCATCGCCGCGTCCGCCATCAGCGTCCTGGGACTGGTCGTCATCGGGATCACCGGGGGCATGAACGCCCTGCTCGGCCCCTCGCTCGCCGCGGCCGTGGCCGGCATCTACGTGCTCGTCGGCCGCTAGCCGCGCTCGGCCCGCTCTCGCCACGCCCATCGCACGACTGGTTCACCTGACCTCGTACGATCGCGGCGGACGAAGGAGCGAGGCATGACGACGCGCATCTACGAGACGGACGAGGTCGAGGTCGCGTGGGACTCGCAGCGGTGCGTCCACGTCGCGGAGTGCATCCGCGCCCTGCCGGCGGTGTTCAACCCCCTCGCGCGGCCGTGGATCCGTATGCACGCCGCCGATGCCGACGCGATCATCGAGGCGGTCGGCCGCTGCCCGACGGGCGCGCTGCGCTACCGGCGCAAGGACGGGCGCGAGGAAGCGCCGGAGACGCCGACCTCCATCGTGCCGATCGTGAACGGGCCGCTGGTGCTGCGCGGCGACCTGCACGTGGTCGCGCCGGACGGGACGACCGTGATCCGCGAGACGCGGCTCGCGTTCTGCCGCTGCGGCGCGAGCGAGAACAAGCCGTTCTGCGACAACGCCCACCGGCGCATCGGCTTCGACAGCGGGGATGGCGTCCCGCACCACTCGACGGCGCGCGACCGGGCCGAGAGCCCGGACGACGTCGGCCCGGAGCAGCCGCCCTCGTTTCACGTGCCGACGGAGTAGCGCTAAAGCGACAGCGCCTCGTGCAGCTGTGCGCGGTCGAGGTCGGCGGGCGGCCCGGCCATCGTGAACTCGCCGCGCTCCATCACGTAGCACCGCTCGGCGTGTGCGAGCGCGAAGCTCAGGAACTGCTCCACCAGCAGCACCGCCATGCGGCCACGCAGCGAGCCGATGACGCCCTCGATCTCGTCGACGATGTTCGGCTGGATGCCCTCGGTCGGCTCGTCGAGGAGCAGCAGCGACGGCCGCCCCATGAGCGCGCGGCCGATCGCGAGTTGCTGCTGCTGCCCGCCAGAAAGCACGCCGGCCGTGCGGCCGGCCATCTCCTTCAGCACCGGGAACAGCGCAAAGACCTCGTCGGTCTGCCCGGTGTCCTTGCCACCGACGGGCTCGAGGCCAATCTCGAGGTTCTCCATGACGCTGAGCTGCGGGAAGATGCCGCGCCCCTGCGGCACGTAGCCGATGCCCGCGCGCGCGCGCTTGTACGAGGGCCACGCGGCGATGTCGCTGTCCTTGAACCCGATGCGGCCACCGAACGCCGGCAGCACGCCGATCAGCGACTTGAGCAGCGTGGTCTTGCCGGCGCCGTTGCGTCCGAGGACGCAGACGATCTCGCCGGCGTGCGCCTCGAGCGCGATCTCGCGCAGGACGGTGCTGCGGCCGTAGCCGGTGGACAGGCCGGTGACGCTGAGGAGCAGCGGCGCCGCGCCGGCGGGCGCATCAAGGATCGCCGGGGCGACGGTGCCCTCGTAGTTCAGCGCCGCCCCGGGGCCGTTGATGAACGACCCGGTGCCGGGCATCGTGGCGCCGGCGCCGAGGAGCGTGAGCGTTCCGGTGTTCGTCAGCGTGCCGGGCGTGTTCACGGTGAGCGCGGTGATCGAGTTCGCGCCGGTGATCGTCTGCCCCGCGCCGGTCACGGTGGCTGCCGCGATCGTCAGCGGGCCGGTGATCTGCTTGTTGGTGCCGGACAGCGTGTACACGCCGGTGCCGCTCGTGAACGTGCCGGCGGAGTACGTGAGGTTGCCGCCGATGGTGACCGGGACGACGGCAGTGTTGTTCAGCCACGTGCCGCCGTTGATCGTCACGTCGCCGGTGAAGGTCTTCGCGGTGCCGAGCGTGGTCAGCGTGATCGTGCCGCCGCTGATCGTGGTGTTGCCTGTGATCGTGACGATGAAGTTCGGGATCGTGAGCGTGCCGCCCTGCACGTTCAGGTCGCCGGTGACCGCGAACGTCGCAGCGACCGTGTAGGTCGCGGTGCCGGCGAGGGTGAACGTACCGCCGATGCTCGTTGCGACGCCGGTGCGGTTGCCGCTGCCGGAGAGCGTGAGGTTGGAGTAAGCGAACGCACCGATCGCCTGCGCGGCGCCGCTGTTGAGCGCGTAGTTGGTGGTGTTCGGCGCGTTCGTGGTGGCGTTGAACGTGGAGATCGACGGGGCGACGGCGTTCAGCAGCGTGACGGTCGCGCTGACGCCCTGGATCCACGATCCGGTGCCGCTCAGCGCGCCGGTGACCGAAGCGGTCGCGTTGTTCGTGATCGTGCCGGGCGAGGTTGCCGCGGCGGCGCCGGTCACCGTGAGCGCGCCGTTGTTCGTGAGCGTCCCGGTGACCGCGAGGTTCGACGCGCCGACGGTGAGCGATCCGGTGCTGCTGACGACCAGGGTGCCACCGCTGGCGACGGTGAGCCCGGCGACCGAGACGGCGGTGGTGACGGTGACGGTGTGGCCGGTGAGGATCGTGACGGTGTCGACCGGCCCCGGCGTGCCGCCGAGGCTCGTCGTCCAGTCACCGGTCCCGGTCGAGTTGAACGCGGCCGCCTCGACGCGGGAGCGCCCGCCGAGGAGCACGAGGAGGCTGAGCGCGACGACGGCGGCGAACCGCAGTGTCCACAGGCTGGCGAGGGGGGAGATGGGGGGGACGGGGCATCTGCGCGATCGCCTCCCGACTTGCTCTGTGGACAACTTATCCGAATATTCGTTCAATCACCATATCAGATGTGGTAGGTCTGACTATCCCGGATGGCCGGTTGGACAGTTGAGAAAGAGAAAAGGTCAGCAGCACACCAGTCGGGTGCCGGAGGCGGCCCGCTGGAGTCGAACGTGGGATAGCGGACCGAGCCATCGGGCCGGCTAGGTGAAGGCGTGCACCACCGGCACGACCGTCTCGATGAGGCGGCGCGTCTGGTCGAGGATGTCGTCGTCGTCGGTGCCCAGCGGGCGCAGGACGAACTTCGAGATGCCGGCCGCGTGGTATGCCCGGGCGCGCTCGATGATGTCGCGCTCGTCCCCGACAGCGAGGTAGTCGCCGAGCTTGCCCCCGGCGGCGATGCGCGCGGCGTAGGCGCCGGCCGCCCGCTGCACCGGCGCGTCGTCGAGGCTGCCGAAGCGGAAGGCGAAGCCCGCGCCGTAGTGATCGTCGTCAATCGGGCGGCCCGCGTCCGCCGAGGCGGTGCGGATCGCGGAGACGACCGGCGCGATCTCCGAGGGGAGCGCGTTGCCGCCGAGCCAGCCGGTGCCGAGCGTGGCGGTGCGGCGGATCGCGGCGGCGCTGGAGCCGCCGATCCAGAGCGGCAACGACCGCTGTGCCGGCAGCGGCGCGATGCGCGCCTCCGTGTACTGGTACTCGGCGCCGTCGTGCGTCACGGACTCGCCGGCCCACAGCCGCGCGATGATCGAGAGCGCCTCGTCCGTCTGCGTCCCGCGGTGACCGCGAGCACGCCCGCTCGCGCGCCACTCGGGCGCGGCGTCGCCGCCGACGCCGAACGCGGGGAGGAAGCGGCCGCCGCTCAGGAAGTCGATCGTCGCGCACTGCTTCGCGACGCTCAGCGGGTCACGGAACGGCAGCACGAGCACGTTCATTCCGAACTTCAGCCGTTCCGTGCGGGCGGCGAGCGCGGAGAGCGCGGTCAGCGGCTCGAGGTACGGGTCGGACGAGACGAGGCGGTCGGTCTGCCAGATCGAGTCGATCGGGCTGGCCTCGCAGGCATCGACCCAGCGATACATCGCGCGGGGCGAGGAGAACGGGAAGGCGGACATGCCCAGTCCGATGCGGACGCTCATCTGCGACCTCCTGTCGCCTCGACGCGCTCGTGCGGCGTCGCCGGGCGGCGTCATGGTAACGCGCGTGCATCCGCGCGGGGCGTTCCCCGGCGAGTGCCCTACTCCCCTACGAGCCACCGAGGGCGCACACTCGGATCGAGGACGGTGACGATGGCAGCCACGCACACCCGCGTCTACCTCAACGGGGCCCTCGAGGCGGAGGACTTCCCGCTCGGGGATGTCTCCGACCACCTCGCGCGGCCCGGGACCATCGTCTGGATCGACTTCGTCGACCCCACGCGGCAGGACCTGGAACAGCTGGCGGTCGAACTCGACCTGCACGAGCTGGCGGTGGACGACGCGCTCGGCCCGCACCAGCGGTCGAAGCTCGATCGCTATGACACGCACCTCTTCCTCGCGAGCCACTGGCTGCGCGTGGACAGCGTCGCCGGCGAGCTGCGCGACACCGAGGTGGACACCTTCATCCACGACCGCTGGATCGTGACGGTCCGCAAGGACGCCGGCTTCGAGATGGGGAGGGTGACGGCGCGCTGGGATCGCTCGCCCTCGCTCTGCGCGCACGGCGTGAGCTTCCTGCTGTACGCGCTCCTCGACGAGATCGTGGACGGCTACTTCGAGGCGGTGCAGGCCTTCGACGACTACTACGACGAGGTGAGCGACGGCATCTTCGCGGAGCGCCCGCTGACGCCGCCGGAGCAGCGCCGCTGGTTCCTGATGCGACAGGCGCTGGTGCGCTTCCACCGCATCGTCGTGCCGATGCGCGAGGCGATCAGCTCGCTGATGCGCCGCGAGCAGGGCACGGTCAACGACGACCTGTACCCGTACTACCAGGACGTGTACGACCACATCCTGCGCGTGACCGAGTCCACCGACGCGCTGCGCGACCTCGTCAGCACGATCGTGGAGACGAACATCTCGCTGCGCGACTTCCGCCAGAACCAGGTGATGAAGCAGGTGACGAGCTGGGCGGCGATCGTCGCCGTGCCCACGCTGATCACCGGGTTCTACGGGATGAACGTGCCGTACCCCGGCAGCGGCGAGCCGTGGGGCGTGTACGCCGCGACCGCCCTCACCGGCGGCATCTCGCTCGCGCTGTACGTGCTGTTCCGCCGCCGCGACTGGCTGTAGCGCGCGAAGCGAAGACCGGACGCCCTCACCCTAGCCCTCTCCTACCGGGTGGGAGAGGGGATCAGAGTCCGCCCCCCCCTTCACGGGGGAGGGCTGGGGTGGGGGTGCCCCACGCGCTCGACCCCGCCGCGGGCCCTCGAGGCACCACGGCACGTCGAGGGCTACTCCGGGCGGGACTCCGTCGCGTCCATGCGGCGCTTCACCTCGGCGACCACGTCCGCGGGCAGCGGGCCCTTCGAGGCGAACTCGACGTTGCTGCGCAGGTGGCCGACGTCGCGCGTCCCGACGATCGTGGTGTCGAGGTCGGGGTTCGACAGCGTGAAGCGGAGCGTGAACTCGATGCGGCTCATGCCATCGAGCAGCTCGTCGAGGTTGCCCTGCTCCCAGCGGTCACGCGGCTTCGACCCGGGCAGCATGTAGTACGCGCGGTTGTCCCAGTCAGCCGGGGTGCCTCGCGCGGCGCCCCCACGGATGGCGATGCCCGCACCGGCCGCCGAGGCGGCCGTGATCGCCGACTCGTGCTCGCGCTGGAGCACCGAGTAGGGGATCTGGAACTCGTCGAAGACGCCCATCGCGATCTGCTCATTCAGCTCGGGCAGCGTGCCGGACATGCCGATGAAGCGCACCTTGCCCTCGGCCTTGAGCTTCAGCAGCTCGTCGAGCGCGCCCTCCGCCTCCAGCACGGCCTTCGACGGGCTCTGGTGGAACTGCACGAGGTCGAGGTGGTCGGTGTTCATGCGGCGCAGGCTCTGCTCGACGCCAGCGCGGACGTTGGCGGCGGTGAAGAAGTGGTCGTGCCCGTCCGTGGCGAACTCGCCCGCCGCGCACCCGGCCTTCGAGGCGAGGAAGAACTGCGAGCGGCGCTCGGAGATGAACCGCCCGATCAGCTCCTCGCTGCGGCCGTAGTCCGGCGAGGTGTCGATGAAGTTGATGCCGGCATCCAGGACGGCGTTCAGCACCTCGCCCGCCGTCTCGTCGCTGACCTCGGGGCCACGAGGCACGCCGCGCAGCTCCATCGCGCCGAAGCCGAGCGTGGTCACCTCGATGCCGGTGCGGCCCAGCTGGGTGCGAGGAAGATCGGGCATGGCGTGCTCCTTCGGTCGGTGGGGGGTGGCCGAGGGAGCGTACGACCCGCGGACGCCGCACGCATCAAGACGCGGTATCGTGCGGCGGACCGCCCTGCCGCACCTCGTGACGATCGGAGCCACCGTGACCGCGTACCGAGCCGAGTCGCTCTCCGAGCTGCGCGAGGAGGCCCGTGACCTCCTGCGCGGCGCGATCGATGTGCACGCCCACTGGTCGCCGGACCCCTTCGCCGAGCGGAAGATGGACGCGCGCGCCCTCGCGCACGCGGCGCGCGACGCGGGCATGGCCGGCATCGTCCTGAAGAGCCACGAGCTGCCGTCGCAGCTGCTGGCGTGGGCGCTCCAGCCCGAGGTGCCGGACCTCCGCCTCTACGGCGCGATCGCCCTGGACCACCCGGTCGGCGGGCTCAACCCCGACGCCGTCGAGGCGGCCCTGCGCGTCGGCACCAGCGTGGTGTGGTTCCCCACGTTCGACACGGCGTGGTCGCACGATCATTTCGGGCGGTGGAACTCGCGCGCGGCGGCGATGACGGTCCTCGACGCGGCGGGCGCGCTGCTGCCGGTGTGCCACGAGATCCTCGACCTCATCGGCGAGCACGGCGTGACGCTGTGCAGCGGGCACCTGTCGCCGGCGGAGACGCTGGCGCTCGTGCGCGAGTCGCGGCGACGCGGCATCCGCTCGATCGTGTCGCACGCGACGCCGTTCGGGATCACCCTCGACGTGCAGCGCGAGCTCGCCGCGCTCGGCGCGTTCGTCGAGCAGGCCGGCACGAACAGCTTCCGCGAGGGCGGCGACGAGGCGGCCGCCGCAATGATCGCGGACGTGCGCGCGCTCGGCCCGGAGCACGTGATCCTTTCGACCGACCTCGGGCAGTCCACCAACCCGCCGGCCCCCGCCGGCTTCGGCTCGTGGATCGAGCGGTTCCTCGACGCCGGCTTCAGTACCGCCGAGGTGCGCCGCATGGTGCAGGCGAACCCGGCCGCGGCGCTCGCCTTGTAGCCCCATCCGCGGGCGGGCGGGACTGGATGCGGGCTATGCTCGATCCATGAACGTCACCACCGCCCCTCGACCGCGCACGCTGCGCCTCCGCGCGCTCCTCGTCGCGCTGCTCGCCGGCGCGACACTCCTCGTCAGTGCGCGCGATGCGATCGCGGCGGGCGAGCGCATCCAGACGTACGACATCGACGCGACGATCGAGAAGAGCGGCGCGGTGCTGCTGCGCGAGACGATCGTCTACGACTTCGGCAGCGAGCAGCGGCACGGCATCTTCCGCGACGTCGAGACGCGCCAGCGGTACGACGATCGCTACGACCGCGTGTACGGCCTCGACGTCATCTCGGTCACCTCGCCAACGCCGAACACGCGCGCCGGCTACGAGACGGAGTCGGAGGACGAGCTGACGCGCATCCGCATCGGCGATCCCGACCGCACGATCACCGGCGTGCACACCTACGTGATCACCTACCGCCTCCGCGGCACGCTGAACGCCTTCGACAAGCAGGACGAGTGGTTCTGGAACGTGATCGCCCCGCAGTGGGACGTGCCGATCGACCAGGTGAACGTCACCGTCCATGCCCCCGCCGCCCCGACGAGGATCGCGTGCTTCGCCGGCCCGACGCGTTCCACGAGCGCCTGCGGGCGCTCCGCGATCACCGGCACCAACGCGACGTTCGCGACCAGCGGACTGCGGGCGCGCGAGGCGTTCACGGTCGTCCTCGCGCTGCCGAAGGGGGCGGTCGCCAACCCCGCGCCCATCCTCGACGAGCGGTGGTCGTTCCAGCGGGCGTTCACGGTGGACCCGCTGCGCATCGGGCTGATGCTGACGGTGCTCGCGCTGGTCGTGGCGGGCGTGTGGCGCCTCGTCTGGCTCGTGGGACGCGATCAGCAGTGGCGCGGCGCGCGCATCGCGGCGATCCCGGCCGCGGCGAACGACGTGCAGGACCGCGTGCCGCTGATGAACGGCACCATCACCCCGACCGAGTACATCCCGCCCGAGGGCATGCGCCCCGGCCTCATCGGCACGATCCTCGACGAGACCGCGCACCCGCTGGACGTCAGCGCGTCGATCGTCGACCTCGCCGTGCGCGGCTATCTGCGCATCGAGGAGATCGAGGCGACCGGCTGGTTCGGGTCGAACGACTGGCAGCTGACGCGGCTCAAGCCCTCGGAGGGGCTGACCGGCTACGAGACGCTGCTCCTCGACGGGCTGTTCGAGAGCGGCGACGAGGTGAAGTTCTCGGAGCTGCGCGAGCAGTTCGCCGCGCGATTCGCGAAGGTGCAGGAGGCGCTGTACCAGGAGATCGTCGACCGCGGCTGGTACAGCCGCAGCCCCCAGTCGACGCGCGCGATGTGGCTCGGCTTCGCGATCGCCGCGCTAGTCGCCGCCGTCGCGATCGAGGTGTTCACCGCCGCGCTCACGACGTTCGGCATCGTCCCGCTGCCGCTGATCCTCGGCGCGATCGCGCTGCTCGTGCTGCACGCGCAGATGCCGTCACGCACGGCCAGCGGCACCGCGGCGTATCGCCGGGTGCTCGGCTTCCGCCGGTTCATCGTCGAGGCGGAGACGGAGCGTGCGCGCTTCGCGGAGCGCGCGGGCCTCTTCTACGAGTACCTCCCGTACGCGATCGTCTTCGGCGCGACGAAGCAGTGGGCCCAGGCGTTCGAGGGCCTCGCGCTGCCGACGCCGGACTGGTACCGCTCGACGCACGCGTTCACGCCGCTCTTCCTGATGAACTCGATGGGCGACTTCTCCGACCGGAGCGTCAGCGCGCTGACCTCGACGCCCGGCGGGTCGGGCAGCAGCGGGTTCGGCGGCGGAGGCTTCTCCGGCGGGGGCGGCGGCGGGGGCGGCGGCGGCTCCTGGTAGCCGAATCCGCTCCTCGGAGCCGCGAATCTCCTCATCTCCCGTGCGAACGCTCGATTTGCAACGCGATCCGATCGCGACTCGTTCTACTGTGGATGCCGACGATCTCCCGCGCGTCTTCCCGCACGAGGTAACCGCCCTTGCTCGATCGCCCCACCTCTCGCCGACGTCTGCTCGCCGGCATCGCCGGCGGGGCTGCCGCCCTCAGCCTCGGCGCCGTGCTGCCGAGGAGCGCCGGGACGGCGTCCGCCGCCCGCAACTTCCCCGGCCTGTCGCCCACGACCCACCTCGCGTGGGTGTGGCAGTTCGACCAGGACGGCGAGGCCGAGCGCATCCGCGACGTGCTGGCCGCGCACCAGATGGGCATCGCGCTGAAGACGCACGACGGCGTGCAGTGGATGGCGAAGTACGACAAGAACCGCCGCGCGGTCAGCGGCCCCCGGCAGGTCGAGGAGCTGGCGAGCTTCTTCGAGGCCGGCGGCGTGCCGTTCCACGCGTGGTGCGTGGTGCAGGGCGTGAACCCGCAGGTCGAGTCCTCGATGGCCGCGTCCGTGCTGGCCGCCGGCGCGCGGAGCCTCTCGATCGACCTCGAGTCGTATCCGGGGTTCTGGGCGGGCACGACGCAGTCGGCGCTGCAGTACACGGGCTGGCTGCGACACGCGCAGCCCGACGCGCAGATCATGGTGTCGATGGACGCCCGCCCGTGGGAGATCGACCGCATCCCCCTGCGCGAGTTCGCGGCGATGGCGAACGCGCTGGCTCCGCAGGCGTACTGGAGCGACTTCGGCACCAGCTCGAACATCTCGCGCTATCGGCAGGCAGGCGTGGATCCGGGGCTGGCCGGCGTCACCCCCCTGTTCACGATCGACACCGCCGCGCGGAAGCTCAACTCGTTCGGGCTGCCGATCCACCCGATCGGCCCCGGCCTGATCGCCGACGCGGGCGCGTGGGGCCAGTTCCTGAACGGCTCGTACGCGCACGACGCGGAGTCGTTCTCCGTCTGGCGCTTCGGCACGACGAAGCCGGGCGTGTTCGAGCTGCTGAAGGCGAACCCGCCGCGGCCTCGTAGTTATGTCGTTAAATCCGGGGACACGCTCGGCCTGCTCGCGGCGAGGTGGAACTCGAGCGTCGAGGAGGTCTCGCGCATCAACGGGCTCACCAACGCGAACCTGCTGATGGTGGGACAGGTGCTGGTGATGCCCCGCGTGGCGAACATGCCGGCGACGCTGCCGAGCCCCGTCGTCGCGAACACCGCGCCCGCCCCGACCGCCTCGACCACCGCGATCTCATCCAGCGGCGGGAGCTACGTCATCCAGCCGGGCGACAGCGTCGGGCGCCTCGCGGAGCGGTGGGACACCACCTCGGCGCGCATCATCGAGGTCAACGGGCTGCGGAACGCGAACGTGATCGTGGTCGGCCAGACGCTGCGCATCCCGTAGCGAACACCGCGCCGCCCGGCGCCACCCCGCGACGCGCGAGGGAGATTGCACCCTCCCTCGCACGTCGCGTTCCACCTCGATCAAGTGTCGCTAGAGGACGGTCGACTGGCTGTCGCCGCGCATCACGGAGAGGTGCGACATCGGCGAGCCCGTGTCGCCCGCGCCGTGCCAGTGGTCCGTGCCGGCCTCGATGAACGCGGAGTCGCCGGTGCCGATCACGTGCTCGTGCTCGGCGTCACCCACCTTGCCGATGCCGCTCAGCACCAGCAGCATCTGGTCGCTGGTGTGCCGGTGCATGTTCGTCCGCGCGCCCGGCGCGAACTGCACGATCGACGCCGTGATGTCGGTGGACCCCGCCGCGAGGTCGCGGCCGCGCACCTCGCCCTGGAACATCGCCTGTCCCGTGCGGTCGACCGTCTCGCCCTCGTGGGATCGCGTGACTCTCACACTCATCTGTCGCTCCTCGTCTCCAATGGGCTGACATGAACCGGGGCCGGTCGCGCCGAGGCGTGCCGGGCCCGGATGCCTGATCGACTCGCGCTACTTGCCGTCGCGGGCGAGCAGCTCCTCCAGGATGACCTTCGGCGAGGCCGGCAGGTGCCGCACCCGGATGCCGATGGCGTCGTAGATCGCGTTGGCGACGGCCGCGTGCGGCGGCACGATCGGCACCTCGCCGACGCCGCGGACGCCGTACGGGTGGCCCGGGTTCGGCGACTCGACGAGGATCGTCTCGATCTCCGGCAGGTCGTTCGCGACGGGCATGCGGTAGTCGAGGAAGCTCGCGTTCAGCATGTTGCCGTCGCGGCTGTAGACGTACTCCTCGTTCAGTGCCTGCCCGATGCCCTGCACCGCGCCGCCCTGGATCTGCCCCTCGGCGTACGAGGGATGGATCGCGGTGCCGACGTCCTGCACGGCCGTGTAGCGGAGGATCGTGACCTTGCCGGTGTCGGGGTCGACCTCGACGTCACAGATGTGCGTGGAGAGCGCCGCGCCGACGCCGCCCGGCTTCACCGAGGCGTGCCCCTGGATCTGCGCGCCACTGGCGCTGAGCGCCTTCGCGATCTCCTTCAGCGTGAACGACTTGCCCTCCGGCCCGCGGACCACGCCGTCCTGGTCGTACCCGACGTCCGAGGCATCCACGCTCCAGATCTGCGCCGCGCGGCGCACGAGCTGGCGCTTGATGTCCTCGGCCACCTCGTAGACGGCCCAGCCGGTGGCGAACGTGGTGCGACTGCCGCCGGTGTTCGCGGTGAAGCCGATCGACTCGGTGTCACCGACGAACGAGCCGACGTCCTCGTACCGCATGCCCATCGTCTCCGCGAACTGCATCGCGAGGCTCGCGCGCTGCCCGCCGATGTCGACGGAGCCGGTGACCAGCGTCACCGTGCCGTCGCTGTTGAGCGTGCCGTAGGCCGAAGAGTCGTTGCCGCCGTTGAACCAGAAACCGCTCGCCACGCCGCGGCCGACGTGCGGGCCCTGCAGCTCGGAGCGGTAGTGCGGGCTGTTCTGCGCCGCGCGCAGCACCTGCTCGGTCGCGACGCTGCCGTGCGGGACGCCCTCGCTGCGCTTCGTGCCCTGCTTCGAGGCGTTCTTGATCCGCAGCTCGATCGGGTCGATGCCCAGCTGCTCCGCGAGCTCGTCGAGGACGGACTCCACGGCGAACGCGGCCTGCGGGGCGCCCGGGGCGCGGTAGGCCGCGACCTTCGGCTTGTTCAGCACGACCTCGTAGCCCTCGACGTAGTGGTGCGGCAGGTCGTACGGGGCGAGCGCCGTGCGCGCGCCGCCGGGCACCGGGGCGCCGGGGAACGCGCCGGACTCGTACGCCAGATGTACCTCGCCCGCGACGAGCGTGCCGTCGCGCTTCGCGCCGATCTTCACGCGCGTCTTGGAGGCCGAGGTCGGGCCGCTCGCCTCGAACACCTCGGTGCGCGACATGGTGCTGTGCACCGGCTTGCCGGTCTTCTTCGAGAGCAGCGCGACGAGCGGCTCGAGGTAGTACACGAGCTTGCCGCCGAAGCCGCCGCCGATCTCCAGCGGGACGACCTTCACCTTCGACACCGGCAGCCCGAGGATCGGCGCGAGCGAGTCGCGGACGCCGAACGCGCCCTGCGTGCTGGTCCAGATCGTCAGGTGGCCATCGTGGTTCCACAGCGCCGTCGCCGTGTGCGGCTCGATGTAGCCCTGGTGCGCCGTCGAGGTGGAGAACTCGCGCTCGATGACGACGTCGGACTCGGCGAAGCCCTGTGCGATGTCGCCGAGCTTGACCTCCATCCAGCGCGCGCGGTTGGTCGCCCGGCCGTCGACCGGGTCGAACAGGCCGGGGATGTCCGCGGTGAACGCCGGGTCGTGGAGCAGCGGCGCGCCGGGCGCCATCGCCTCGTCGAGGCTCATGAGCGCCGGCAGCACCTCGTACTCGACCTCGATCGCCTCCATCGCGTCCTCGGCGAGGTGGGGGTCGGAAGCGGCGATGGCGGCGACGGGCTGGCCCTTGAACAGCACCTTCTCGGAGGCGATCAGCGTCTCGCGCCCCCACTCGATCGGCACGGGGCCGCGGTTGGTGTGGACGATCGAGTGCGGGATCGCCGGGAAGTCGGCAGCGGTGACGACGGCGTGCACACCGGGCATCGCGAGCGCCTTCGAGGCGTCGATGCGGATGATGCGAGCATGCGCGTGCGGGCTGCGCTTCACACGGGCGTAGAGCGTGCCCGCGGGACGGGCGTCCACGCCGTACTCGGCGCGTCCGGTCACCTTGTCCACGCCGTCTGGACGGACGGGCCGCGTGCCTACGATTCGGTATTCGCTGGGGGCGTCCTGCGTCGTCGTCATGGGGCCAACCTCCGTGTGCGCGGCGTCATGATACTGCGCCACGCCGCGTCCGAGGCCGAGCACACAAGACACGTTATCCGCGCGCTTCGAGCCCCAGCAGCGCGCGGATGCGCGGCAGATCGAGGTGCGCGCGCACCACATCGGCGAGGCGGTCGAACTCGGCCTCGCGGCGCTCGGCGGTAGGCGTGCCCGCGCCCTCTTCGCGCCAGCCGAGCGAGCGGAGCAGCGCGCGCCGCACCGCGTTGTTGGCGAAGAGGCCGTGGAGGTACGTCCCCGCCACGCGCCCGTCGAGGGAGACCGCGCCGTCCTCGTGTCCGTCGACGCTCAACAGCGGATCGAGCGCGCTGGTCGTGGGGGTCGTGCGGCCCATGTGGATCTCGTACCCCTGCACGAGGGTGTCCCGCAGCGCCGCCCAGTGCCCGCGCCCGGCGGCGACATGCCCGCGCACGCGCCGCGTGGTCTTGTCGGCGACGAACGTCGTCGCGATCGGGAGCAGTCCGAGGCCCTCGACGGCACGGCCCGCCTCGGCCTCGACGCCGTCGGGATCGCTGAGGCGCTCGCCGAGCATCTGCATGCCGCCGCAGATGCCGATGACGGAGCCGCCCCCCTCGACGTAGTCGCGGACGGCGATGTCGAGGCCCTGTCCGCGCAGCCAGTCGAGGTCCGCCATCGTCGCCTTCGTGCCGGGCAGCACGACCAGCGCCGGGTGGCCGAGGTCGGCGGCGCGGCCCACGTAGCGGACGCGCACCCCGGGCTCGGCGGCCAGCGGGTCGAAGTCGTCGAAGTTCGCGATGCGCGGGAAGCGGATCACGGCGACCTCGAATGGGCCGCTCGCGGCGCCGTCGCCCCGTTCGAGGGCGACGGCGTCCTCCTGCGCGATGCCGAGGTCGTCGATCCACGGCACGACGCCGAGCACGGGCACGCCGGTGCGCGCCTCGACGTCACGGATGGCGGGGTCGAGGAGCGCGGGGTCGCCGCGGAAGCGGTTGATGACGAGCCCGCGCACCAGCGGGCGGTCCTCGGGCGCGAGCAGCGCGAGCGTGCCGACGAAGTGCGCGAACACGCCGCCGCGGTCGATGTCGCCGACGAGAATCGTCGGCGCGCCCGCGTAGCGCGCGACGGCCATGTTCACGATGTCCCGCGCGTACAGGTTCGTCTCGGCGGGGCTGCCGGCGCCCTCCGCGACAACGAGGTCGTACTCCTCGCGCAGCGTGTCGAGGGCACGCGCGACGTGCGGCCACAGCTCGGCGCGCCGGTCGAACTCGGCGCTGGTGAGCAGCCCGGCTGGCCGCCCGTTGAGCACGACCTGCGAGGTGCGGTCGCCCTGCGGCTTCAGCAGCACCGGGTTCATCTCGACACGCGGGGCGAGCCCGGCGGCGGCGGCCTGCTCCGACTGCGCACGGCCGATCTCGAGGCCGTCCGGCGTGACGTCGGCATTGTTCGACATGTTCTGCGCCTTGAACGGCGCGACCTGTACGCCGTCCTGCCGGAAGATGCGGCAGAGTGCCGTGACGATCACGGACTTCCCCACCGACGAGGCGGTCCCCACCACCATCAATACGGGGGAGTGAGCGCGGGATACCCGCGCGGGCAGCACGGGTGCGTTCACGCGACACCCGCCGAGGCACGCGCCGCCGCGACGAGGTTGCGCGCGAGGTCGGGGCGCGCGGCGAGGTGGGTGTGGAGATACGTGCCCGTCGCGCTGCCGGCGCGCACGCCCTCGACGCGCCCAGCCTCGAAGGACGGGGCGTCGCCGTCACGCGCGATGCGGTAGGCGGCGGTCGCGGCGTCGGGCCCCTCGACCAGCGCCGAGTAGTGGAACTCGTGGCCGCGCATCCGCTCGCCCCGCGGGAGCAGCGGCGTGCCACACGACTCGGCCTCGCGGTAGCCGAGCGCGAGGCGCGCGCCCTGCATCGTCGAGGCGCACGGCAGCACGCCGGCCATCGCGTGGCGGGCGCCCTCGGCGTCGGTCAACGACCGCCCGAGGTACATCAGCCCGCCGCACTCGCCGTAGATCGTCACGCCGCGCGCTCCCGCGTCGCGCAGCGCCCCGTGCATCGCGGTGTTCGCGGCGAGCTCGCGCGCGAAGACCTCGGGGAACCCGCCGCCGAGCAGCACGCCGCGCGCACCATCCGGCAGCGCGCGATCCTCGAGGGGGCTGAACGGCAGCAGGTCGGCGCCCCACGCCTCCAGCAGCTCGAGCGACTCGGGGTAGTAGAAATGGAACGCGCGGTCGCGCGCGATCGCGATCGGCACGCGCCCGGTCCCGGTCGTCGTGGCCCGCTGCTCCGGGAACAGCCCGGTCGCCGGCGCCTCGACGACCGGGACGGCGAGGCGCAGCACGGCGTCGAGGTCGATGTGCGCCTCCGCGAAGGCAGCGAGGCGCGCAGGATCGCCGGCCGCCTCGGCGTCGGGAACGAGGCCGAGGTGGCGTTCGGGCCATGCGACCTCGGGCGCGCGCGGCAGCGCGCCGACGACGGGCAGCCCGGTCGCCTGCACGATCGCGTCGCGGCAGAGCGCGGCATGGCGCGCGCTGCCGACGCGGTTCAGCACGACGCCGGCGATGCGCACGCTCGCATCGAACGACTGGAAGCCGAGGACGGTCGCGGCGATCGAGCGCGCCACCGCCGAGGCATCGACGACCAGCAGCACCGGCAGTCCCAGCAGCCGCGCGAGGTCCGCCGCCGATCCCTCGTCGCCCGTCACGCCTCCAGCCGGTCCGCTGCGCCCGTCGAAGAGGCCCATCACGCCCTCGATCAACGCGAGGTCGGCGTCACGCGCGGCGCGGCCGAACAACTCGGCGACGACCGGCGGCGGCACCATCCACGTGTCGAGGTTGCGCGCGACGCGCCCCGCAGCCCGTCCGAGGTGGCCCGGGTCGATGTAGTCCGGCCCGGCCTTGTACGGCTGCACGGCGAGCCCGCGCGCCGCCAGCGCAGCGGCGATCGACGAGGTGACCGTCGTCTTGCCGACGCCGGAGTGCGTGCCCGCGACGATCAGCCCCAGCGCCGGCGCCGACCCCCTCCCCCCTCGCGGGGGAGGGCTGGGGTGGGGGTTCGCGCTCACGGGAACCGCTCCGGGTACAGCAGCCGCGCCATCAGCTCGATGCCCTCGACGATGCGCGGGCCGGGGCGGTTCACCAGATCGGCCTCGACGACGTGCAGGCGGTCGTGCGCGACCGCGGGGATCGCCGACCAGCCGGGACGGGCACGCACCTTCTCGGGGCTGCCGCCGAACTTCGCGTCGGCGAGCAGGATCGCATCGGGCGCGGCGGCGATCACCGCCTCGGAGCTGAGCTGGGGGAACTGCGTCGTCGTCCCCTGCGCGATGTTGCGCACCTTCAGCGCCGCGAGCATCCCGCCCACGAACGAGCCGGGCCCCGCCGTGTAGAGCGAGTCGCTGATCTCGTAGAACACCTTCGGCCCCTGCTGCACGTCCGACAGGCGCGCGGTCACCGCGTCGATGCGCGCGCGCATCTTCGAGGCGAGCGCCTCGGCCTCCTCGACGTGGCCCGTCAGGCGGCCCATCAGCCGCACGTTCGCCAGCACCGCGTCGATGCTCTCCGGCTCGTGGTTGTAGTACACGGTGAGGCCGAGGCGCCGGAACGTGTCGACGTGCGCGCGCTGGTTCGCGGACAGGATGACGAGGTCCGGCGCGAGGCCGACTTCGACCTCGGCGCTGGGGTTGCTGTAGCGCACGCGCTGGAGCGGCTTCGCAGCCTCGGGGTAGTTCGAGAACTCATCGACGGCCGCGATCTGCCCGCCCGCGCCGATCGCGAACAGGATCTCGGTCACTCCGGGCGAGTGCGACACGATCTTCCGCGCCGGCGCCTGCAGCGTGATGGCCTGCCCGCCGGCGTCGGTGACCGTCACGGGGAACGCGGGCGCCTCGACGCTCGGGGCGGGGACCGGCGCGTTCGAGGAGGTGGCGGCCGTCATCGCGCACGACGCGACGAGGAGCACCGCGACGAGCGCCAGCGCCGTGATCGTCAGCCGTCGAAGCATCGAGAGCCCTCCGCGCGCGTGTCAGGAGGGTCGGCGGGTGCACGCGAGCGCGCAGCCTGCCGTCGCCTGTCCTCGCAGGTCCGACAAGGTCACGCGGGCCGGTACCCTGGATTCCTCGACGGTCTGTCGAGGTCACAGTTGCGGGACAGCGCCGGTCTTGCACCGGCTTCCCCGGACACCGCGTCGAACGGGCGGAGTCTAGCACCGCGCCCCCGAAGAGTCCGCCAGGAGTGTGAGGGGCGCAGCTCCTCACAACATCCTCTGAATCCTGAACCCCTCCGCGCCCCGCGCGAAGCGCTATTCCGCTTCAAGAGCCGAGGGGCAGGGGTGGGCCGCCCGCATACGCCTCGATGCATACGGGCAACGCGGAATGCTACGCCTTCGGCAGTGGGAACTGGTCGAGGTACTGCTGGTACTCCGGTTCCACGTCGATCTCCATCGTCTCGAGGTAGCGGACGACGCCGTTGTAGAAGCCGATCATCAGCACGAGCTCCGTGGTCTGCTCGTGGCCGAGCGCGGCGTCGATGACCTCGAACGCCTCGCGTGATCCGGCGATGCCGGTCGTCATCTCGCGCGCGAGACGCAGCACGGCGCGGTCGAGGGCGGGCAGGCCCGAGGAACGCCCCTCGCTTTCATCGATCAGCGCGCGGACGTCGGCCTCGGACACACCGAAGTCCTTCATGCCGAGCTGGACGTGGTGCGACCACTCGTACGCGGAGCGGGCGGTGTAGCCGACCTGCATGATCGCCATCTCGCGCAGGCGGCGGTCGACCGTCGCGTCGAAACGGATCCAGTTGCCCATCTGCCAGAAGCTCCGCGACGCGGGAATGCTGTGCACCAGCGCGCGGTTGAGGTTGATCGGCCGCGCCAGCTGGTCGCGGTCCTCCTCGCGCAGATCGGTGGCATCGAGGTACGGCACGCGCGCCATCGGCGGCTCCTTCGGCTACGGGGTCGCTGGGAGGCACGTCGAGGAGCCTCGGGCGGAGCATCGCGGGCGCGGGGCGGCGCGTCCAGCGTCTTGGGCCGCGCGGGGAGCCCCTGCGCGCATCGGCCCGTATCATGGAACAGGCAGGAAGGGCCCGCACGATGACCGCCCCCGCCACCACGACACCCGGCTTCACCACCCGCGAGGAACGCACCGCCGCGCTTTACCAGGCGATGCGCGAGCGCATCCTCGTGCTCGACGGCTCGTGGGGTGTGCTGATCCAGGGGTACGAGCTGACCGAGCGCGACTACCGCGGCGAGCGGTTCGCCGACTGGGGCCAGGACCTCAAGGGCAACAACGATCTCCTCATCCTGACGCAGCCCGACATCGTCCGCGGCATCCACCGCGAGTACCTCGACGCCGGCGCGGACATCACCTCGACGAACACGTTCGCCTCGACCTCGATCGCGCAGGCGGACTACGGGCTGGAGGCCTGCGCCGAGGAGCTGCACCGCGAGGGCGCGCGCCTCGGGCGGGAGATCGCCGATGAGTTCACCGCGCGCGATCCCTCGAGGCCGCGCTGGGTCGCCGGCTCGATCGGGCCGACGAACCGCACTGCCTCGCTCTCCCCGGACGCCGACGACCCCGGCGCGCGCACCGTCACGTTCGACGAGCTGCGCGCGACCTACGCCGAGGCGACCCGCGGGCTCATCGACGGTGGCGCGGACATCCTGCTCGTCGAGACGATCTTCGACACGCTGAACGCGAAGGCCGCGATCTTCGCCATCGACGAGGTCTTCGAGGAGCGCGGGTACACGCTGCCGATCATGATCTCCGGCTCGGTGGTCGACCTCTCGGGCCGTAACCTCTCCGGGCAGACCGTCGAGGCGTTCTGGAACTCGATGCGCCACGCGAAGCCGATCGCGATCGGGCTGAACTGCTCGCTCGGCCCCTCGCAGATGCGCGAGTACATCGCGGAGCTGTCGCGCGTCGCGGACACCGGCATCTCCGCATACCCGAACGCCGGCCTCCCCAACGAGTTCGGCGGCTACGACGAGACGCCCGATGACATGGGCACGAAGCTCGGCGAGTGGGCGCGCGCCGGCATCATCAACATCGTCGGCGGTTGCTGCGGATCGAAGCCGCCGCACATCCGCGCGATCGCGGACGCCGTGCGCGGCCTGCCGCCGCGCGTCCCCCCGCACGTCGAGCCGCGCCTCCGCCTCGCCGGCCTCGAGCCGTTCGAGGTCGCCCGGTGACGAGCGCGCCCGACAGCGGGGACATCGAGCCGCAGAGCACCGCCGTGT
This sequence comes from Chloroflexota bacterium, assembly GCA_947472995.1. Classification (GTDB taxonomy): domain Bacteria; phylum Chloroflexota; class Dehalococcoidia; order UBA2979; family UBA2979; genus SHYQ01. The sequence goes on along the minus strand of CANJBO010000013.1, from coordinate 27,703 downwards.
TCATCAACATCGGCGAGCGCACCAACGTCTCCGGATCGGCGCGCTTCCGCCGCCTCGTCCTCGCGGGCGACTACGGCACCGCCGTCGAGATCGCACGCCAGCAGGTCGAGGCCGGCGCGCAGATCCTCGACGTGAACATGGACGAGGGCATGCTGGACGGGGAGGCCGCGATGACGCGCTTCCTCAACCTCCTCGCCGCCGAGCCGGACATCAGCCGCGTGCCAATCATGGTCGACTCCTCGAAATGGACGGTGATCGAGGCGGGCCTGAAGTGCGTGCAGGGCAAGGCGATCGTCAACTCGATCTCCCTCAAGGAGGGCGAGGAGGAGTTCCTGCACCGCGCGCGCCTCGTGCGGCGCTACGGCGCGGCGGTGGTGGTGATGGCGTTCGACGAGGACGGCCAGGCGGAGACGGCGGAGCGCAAGTTCGCGATCTGCGAGCGGTCGTACCGGCTGCTCATCGACCGCATCGGCTTCCCGCCCGAGGACATCATCTTCGACCCCAACATCTTCGCGGTCGCGACGGGCATCGAGGAGCACAACGACTACGCCGTCGCGTTCTTCGACGCCGCGCGCATGATCAAGGCGCGGCTGCCGTACACGCACATCTCCGGCGGCGTCTCGAACGTCTCGTTCTCGTTCCGCGGCAACGAGGCCGTACGCGAGGCGATGCACGCGGTGTTCCTGTACCACGCGATCCAGGCCGGCATGGACATGGGCATCGTGAACGCCGGCCAGCTGCCCGTGTACGCGGAGATCCCGGAGGACCTGCGCGTGCGCTGCGAGGACGTGATCCTCAACCGCCGCCCGGACGCCACCGACCGCCTGCTCGCGATCGCCGAGGAGTACCGCGGCGGCGGTCAGCAGGCGGCAGCGCCCGACCTCACGTGGCGCCTCGGCACGCCGGCCGAGCGCATCACGCACGCCCTCGTCAACGGCATCGACGAGTTCATCGTCGACGACACCGAGGAGATCCGGCACCTCGTCGCGCACCCCCTCGAGGTGATCGAGGGGCCGCTGATGGACGGGATGAGCGTCGTCGGCGACCTGTTCGGCGCGGGCAAGATGTTCCTGCCGCAGGTGGTGAAGAGCGCGCGCGTGATGAAGAAGGCGGTCGCCTACCTCTTCCCGTTCATCGAGGCGCTGAAAGCGGAGGGCGCCTCGCGCTCGAACGGCAAGATCGTGCTCGCGACTGTGAAGGGCGACGTGCACGACATCGGCAAGAACATCGTCGGCGTCGTGCTGCAGTGCAACAACTACGAGGTGATCGACCTCGGCGTGATGGTGCCCGCCGCGCGGATCATCGCGACCGCCCTCGAGGAGAACGTGGACATCATCGGCCTGTCGGGGCTGATCACGCCCAGCCTCGAGGAGATGGCGTACTTCGCCTCGGAGATCGAGCGGCAGGGGTTCACGAAGCCGCTGCTGATCGGCGGCGCGACCACCAGCCGCGCGCACACGGCCGTGAAGATCGCGCCGAACTACAGCGGCCCGGTCGTCTACGTGCAGGACGCGTCGCGCGCCGTTGGCGTGGTGTCGCAGCTGCTCTCGGAGACGCAGCACGACGGCTTCGTCCACGACACGCGCGTCGAGTACGACACGATCCGCAACGCGCACCAGAGTCGCACCGACGCCGCCGACCGCTACCCGATCGACGAGGCGCGCGCCCACCCCGCGCCGATCAAGTGGGATGGCGACTACACCCCGCCTCGACCGATCGCGCCCGGCATCACCGTGCTCGACGACTACCCGCTCGAGGAGCTCGCGGCGTACATCGACTGGACGCCGTTCTTCCAGACATGGGAGCTGCAGGGCACGTACCCGAAGATCCTCGACGACCCGCTGGTCGGCGAGTCCGCGCGCGGTGTGTACGAGGATGCGCAGCGCATGCTCCGATCGATGATCGACGAGCACTGGGTGACGGCGCGCGGCGTCGTCGGCCTGTGGTCCGCGAACGCCGTGGGCGACGACATCGAGGTCTACGCCGACGACGAACGGCGCGAGGTGCGCGCGGTGGTGCACACGCTGCGCCAGCAGACCGGGCGCGACCGTGGCCGCGCGGAGAACTACGCGCTGTCGGACTACATCGCGCCCCGCGCGAGCGAGACCGCGGACTGGCTTGGCGGGTTCGCGGTCACCGCGGGCATCGGCGTCGAGGAGCGCGTGGCGATCTTCGAGGCGGACCACGACGACTACTCCTCGATCATGGTGAAGGCGCTCGCGGACCGCCTCGCAGAGGCGTTCGCGGAGCGCATCCACGAGCGAGTTCGCCGCGAGTTCTGGGGCTACGCCCCGGACGAGGCGCTGGCGAACGACGCGCTGATCGCGGAACGCTACCGCGGCATCCGCCCCGCGCCGGGTTACCCCGCCTGCCCCGACCACACGGAGAAGCGCACGCTCTTCGACCTCCTGGCCGCCGAGGATCGCGCGGGCATCGAGCTGACCGAGTCGTTCGCGATGACGCCGGGCGCCGCGGTGAGCGGCTACTACTTCAGCCACCCGCAGGCGCGCTACTTCGGCGTCGGCCGCATCGAGCGCGACCAGGTCGAGGACTACGCCCGCCGCAAGGGCTGGTCGATGGCCGAGGCGGAGCGCTGGCTCGCGCCGAACCTCAACTACGACCGCGCCCGGTAGCGCGCGCTTCGCTCTCCGCGAAGAAACGCGAGAGATAGCTAGCCGCGCGCCTCGACGCCCCGTCCGAGCGCAGCCTCGAGGTTGCGCGCGATCGTCCGCGCGGGCTCCGAGAAGTTCAGCGTGTACAGGTGCAGCCCGGGCGCGCCCGCAGCGAGCAGCTCCTCGCCCAGCCGGGTCGCCACCTCTGTCGCCACCTCGCGTCGTGCGGCGGCATCGTCGCCACACGACTCGAGGCGCGTGCGCAGGTCGGCCGGGAACTCCGTGCCGTTCATCGCGGACATGCGCGCGATGCCCTCGACGTTGGTGGGCGGCATGACGCCGGGGACGATCGGCGTGGTCACGCCGCGCGCGGCCATCTCGGCGACGAAGCGCTCGTAGTGGTGCGCGCTGAACAGGAACTGCGTCATGCCGAAGTCGGCGTTGCGCAGCTTCTCCGCGTGGTGGTCGAGGTCGGCGGCGCGCGACTCGGCGCGCGGGTGGCCCTCAGGGTGCGCGGCGACGCCGATCGCGAACGAGGCTCGCTCGCGGATGAACGCGACGAGATCGATGGCGCGGGTGAAGTCGCCCGCCGGCTGGTCCGGCCCGTCGAGGGGCACGTCGCCGTGCAGTGCGAGGATGTTCTGCGTGCCGAGCGCGCGGTAGCGCTCCACGATCGCCTCGATCTCCGCACGCGTGTGGGCGACGCACGTGAGGTGCGGCATCGTCGTGACGTCCAGGTCGCGGTGGATGTGCTCGACCACCTCGTACGTGGGGCCGCGGCTCGAGCCGCCTGCGCCGTACGTCACCGACATGAACGAGGGCCGCAGCTCCGCCAGCCGCGCCAGCGTCCGGTCGAGGCGCCCCGCCCCCTCCTCGTCGCGCGGCGCGGAGAACTCGAACGAGAGCGTGGGGCCGTGGGCGAGCAGGTCGGCGATCGAGGTCATGCGGAGATCGTTGCCTGATATGGTCGCGGCGTAAAGTCGCCTGAATCGCAGAGGCTCTCCCCCCTCTCCCACGGATGGGAGAGGGTTCTGAACTCCGGCCCCTCTCCCATTCATGGGAGAGGGCTGGGGTGAGGGCCTTTCCCCATACGGAGCACCACGATCGCGGCGACCGCCACCCCACCGAGACTCCACCTCCTTCCCGCGAGCGCGAACGGCGACGCGGTGCGTCTCGTCATCGCCCGCGCGCTGCGAGGGCTCGCGGACGGGTTCGTGTCCGTGATGCTGGCGAGCTACCTCCTCGGGCGGGGGTTCACGGCGTTCGAGACGGGCGCGATCGTGACCGGCACGCTGCTGGGGTCCGCGTTCCTCACGCTGCTGGTGGGACTCGGGGGGCACCGCTTCAGCCGGCGCGGGCTGCTGTTCGCCTCGGCAGGGCTGATGGTCGCGACGGGGGCGGGGTTCGCGCTCGCGACCGACTTCTGGGTGATCCTCGCCGTCGCGGTCGTCGGCACGATGAACCCGAGCGGCGGCGACGTCAGCGTCTTCCTGCCGACGGAGCAGTCGATCCTGAGCGAGAGCGCCGAGGCGCGCGACCGCACGTCGCTCTTCGCGCGCTACAACCTCGGCGGGATCTTCGCGGGCGCGCTCGGCTCGCTCGGCGTGGCGCTGCCGGTCCTGCTCGCCGAGGCCGGCGGCTGGCCGCTCGTCGAGGTGCAGCGGCTGTCGTTCCTCGCGTACGCGCTCGTGGGCGCGTTGCACCTCGTGGTCTACGCGGGCGTGCAGCCGGACGGCACATCCGAGGCACCTCGACGCGCCGCGCCCCTGCGCGAGTCGCGCAGCATCGTGCTGCGGCTGTCGGCGCTGTTCGCTCTGGACTCGTTCGGCAGCGGGTTCTTCGTGCAGACGCTGCTGACGCTGTGGCTGTTCCAGCGCTTCGACCTGTCGATCGGCACGACGGGAACGATCTTCTTCGTCGCGGGGCTGCTCTCGGCGGCGTCGCAGCTCGGCTCGCCGTGGCTGGCAACGCGCATCGGGCTGATCAACACGATGGTGTTCACGCACCTGCCGGCCAACATCTTCCTGATGCTCGCCGCGCTGATGCCAAACGCACCGCTCGCCGTCGCATGCCTCCTGGTCCGCACGTTCTTCTCCGCGATGGACGTGCCCGCGCGCCAGTCCTACACGATGGCCGTCGTCCCGCCCGAGGAGCGCGCCGCCGCCGCCAGCGTGACAAACGTCCCGCGCAGCCTCGCCTCCGCGGTCGCACCGCTGATCGCGGGCGCGATGCTGAGCGCCAGCCCGGGCGCGGGCGGCCCGTTGCTCCTCGGCGGCGGCATCAAGGTGGTGTACGACCTGCTGCTGCTGTGGCAGTTCCGCGCGCACCCCCCGCCCGAGGAGCGCGTCGCCTCGATCGCCGCGCCCCCTGCGGGGCCGTAGCCCTCGCCACCCGCGCTCTGCTACGCTCGACACGCACCGCCGAGGAGTCCCGCATGAGCGGCTGTCCCGTGCACATCTGGGTCCCGATGATGGCCGCCGCGCTGCCCTTGAGCCGTGCCGTCCGCGACCGCGTCCGCCACGCCGCCAGCGCCCTGCTCCACCGCACCCCCGCCCAGGCCCCCGCCCCGCGCGAGGTGCACCGCTGGGCCCCCGTCGCCTCGACCCCCGTCCCCGCCGAGGACGCCCCGCGCCCCTAGGCTGGCCCCGTTCGCACGCTGTTCGGCTTGCGTGGCGCATCACGATTATGGTATCTCGGGGGCGCCCGCGAACCCTCGCGACGGCGCTCTCCCTGCGACCGGAGGCGATGCTCCATGTCCACCGTTGCTCTTCAAGATCTGTCGGTGCTCGAATGCGGAACGCGGCTCAGCGTAGGCATGACCGGCAAGCTGCTCACCGACCTCGGCGCGCGCGTGACGAAGATCGAGCCGGTCGCGGGTGACCCCGCGCGGCGCGCCGGGCCGTTCCCCGGCGACGTGGTGAACGAGGAGCAGAGCGGCCTCTTCGCCTACCTCAACCGCGGCAAGCGGAGCGTGACGCTCGACCTCGACACCGCCGAAGGGCGCGCCTCGATGCGGAAGCTCGCGGCGAACGTGGATGTCGTGATCGCCGGCGGCTCGTACGCCGAGCTGAAGCGCTGGGGGCTGCTGCGCGACGACCTCGCGGAGGTGAACGCGAACCTCGTGTGCACCGCGATCACGCCGTTCGGGCTCACCGGGCCTCGACGTGATGCGCCGGACAGCGAAATCGTCGTCACCGCGCTGAGCGGCATCGGCTACTACGTGCCGGGCACGGTCACCGACCTGTCGATGCCGCCCGTCATCCCGGGCACGCACCTGACCGACTTCACTGCCGGCGTGCAGGCGGCCTCCGCGACGATGGTCGCCGTGGTCTCGCGCGACGCGACGGGCCGCGGGCGGCAGGTCGACGTCTCCGAGCAGGAGGCGTTCCTCGACAGCCTGCGCATGTACCTCTGCACGTACGCGTACGACGGCACCGAGCAGTCGCGCGGTGGCGGCAACGGCGGCTTCAACTCCAGGGGGCTCTGCAGCGACGGGACGTGCACGGGCGTCCCCGGTCCCGGCGCGCAGAACCAGCCGTGGACTCGCCTCATGGAGGCGATGGGCAACCCCGAGTGGTCGAAGGACCCGCAGCTCGCCGACATCGAGTACCGCAAGGCGCACGCCGCCGAGCTGACCGCGCACATCGACGCCTGGTGCCTGGGCCAGACGAAGGACGAGGTCGCCGCGAAGCTGCAGGACCAGCACATGACCAGCCTGCCGGTGAACGGGATCGACGACATCCTGAAGAACCCGCAGCTGATCGCGCGCAACTACTTCCGCAAGCTCGAGCAGCCCGGGCTGGAGCAGGCGCTGGTGCCCGCGAGCCCGATCCGCCTCGACGGCGGCGCGGTCGACGGGGGCAAGGGACGCGCGCCGTTCCTCGGCGAGCACACCGCCGAGGCGCTCGCGGACCCGCAGCGCACGCTCGCGGGCAAGATCGCGACGGCCGCCGGACGCGACCTCGGCGCGGACGCGATGCCGCTGGCGGGGGTGCGCATCCTCGACCTCACGTGGTGGATCGCCGGGCCGTGGGCGACGGCGCAACTCGCGATGATGGGCGCGGACGTCGTGCGCCTCGAGAGCGCGGCGCGCTCCGACAGCATGCGCGCGACGACGCCGTTCGCCGAGGGCGTCGCGGGGATGAACCGCAGCGGGCGCTGGAACAGCCACAACTACAGCAAGCGCTCCGCCGCGCTGAACCTCGCGAAGCCCGAGGGCCTCGAGCTGGCGAAGCGTCTCGTCGCGGAGAGCGACATCGTCTTCGAGAACTTCGCCGCGGGCGTCCTCGACCGGCTCGGCCTCGACTTCGAGACGATGAAGTCGATCAACCCGGACATCATCCTGTGCTCCGTCTCCAGCGTCGGACGGGACGGCCCGCTCAAGCACTTCGTCGGCATGGGGCCGGGCGCAATCGCGTACTCGGGCCTCGGCTACATCACCGGGCACAAGGGCGGGCCGCACGGCACCATCCCGCCGTTCCTCGCGGACTACACCACCGCGTGGCACGCCGCGCTCGGCATGATGGCCGCGCTCCACGACCGCGACCTCACCGGCCAGCCGCACCGCATCGAGTTCTCGATGGTCGAGGCGGCGGCGAGCCAGCTGCCGGAGCCGATCATCGACGCGACGCTGAACGGGCGCTTCGCCGGGCGCAAGGGCAACGACCACCCGGCGCTCGCGCCGCACGGCTACTACCCGTGCGCGGGCACCGACCGCTGGCTGGCGATCTCCGTCGCGGACGACGAGCAGTGGCGCGGCCTCTGCGGCGTCCTCGACGGCGGCGACGGGCAGCTCTCCGGCGACCCGCGCTTCGCGACGCAGGCCTCGAGGCTCCAGCACCGCGACGAGGTCGACGCCGTGCTGTCGCAGATGACGGCCCCGCACGACCCGTGGGCCCTGGAGGCGCGCCTGCACGCGCAGGGCGTTCCCGCCGGCGTCGCGCTCACCGCGAAGGACGTGTACGAGGACCCTCACCTGAAGTCGCGCGAGGTGATCATCGCCCCGCCGCACATCGAGGTCGGCTCGTACCCGATGGTGGGCCTCGTCTGGCACCTCTCGGACGCGCCGCCGGTCGTCTTCGCCTCGCCCGCCCTCGGCCAGCACAACGCCGAGATCTACGGCGGGCTGCTCGGCCTGAGCGCCGAGGAGATCGAGCAGTTCGAAGCGGCCGGCGTGATCAACTAGCCGTCGAGCGCGCACAGCAACGCACAGCAAGAAGCCCGCCTCACGGCGGGCTTCTTCGTGCCACCTCGACGGGTCGAGGGCTAGCGGTTGCGCGGGAGGCCGAGGCCTCGCTGCGCGACCTGGTCACGCATGATCTGCGTGCTGCCGTGGTTGATGCCGGACTGGAACGCGCCCAGCACGTTGTGGGCGTACAGCCCGCTCTCCACGGCATCCTCGGCGCCGTTGAGGAGCTGGGCGTACGGCCCGAGGATCTGCGCGATCGTCTCGGTCGTCTTCACGCCGTGCTCGGGCGACCACACCTTCTCGGCCGAGCCCTCGTAGGTGAACTTACCGTTGTGCTCCACGATCGACATCGAGCGCAGCGTCATGAGGCGGCAGACCTGCCCCTCCACCCACTGCTCCGCGATGCGATCGCGCATCGACGGGTTGTTCTTGATGTTGGCCGTGATCTCCTCGTTCGCCGGGTCCTTGATGTAGTTGACGATGTCCTCGTCACGCTCGACGGAGCGGAGGTAGCGCCCCGCCCCGACGCGGTCGAGGTTCAACCCCATCGCGCTCAGATTCCAGCCGTTGTCGACCTCACCGAGGATGCTCGTCGCGGGGACCCGGACGTCCTCAAAGAACGTCTCGTTCGTGCGCACCGTGCCGTACGTCGTGCCGGGAGGCGCCTTCGGGTCGTTCTGGATCGTCCACAGCGGGCGCACCGTGATGCCCGGGGTGTCCATCGGGATCAGGAAGATCGAGATGCCCGCGTTCCGCTTGGAGTCCGGGTCCGTCCTCGCCATCAGGTAGAGGTGCGTCGAGCGGTGCGCGCTCGAGGTGTACATCTTCTGCCCGTTGATGACGTAGTCGTCGCCGTCCTTGACCGCGCGGCACTGGAGCCCCGCGAGGTCGGCGCCGCCCGACGGCTCCGTGAAGCCGAGGGCGAACGAGTACTCGCCGTCCACAAGCTTGCGGACGTAGTAGTCCTTCTGCTCCTGCGTGCCACCGGCGAGGATCGTCGGGGCACCGGAGCCGCCGCCGCCGACGCTCAGGCCGACGCGCGCGAACTCTTCCTCGACGATGTACTGGTCGAGGCGGTTGCCGCCCTGCCCGCCGTATTCCTTCGGCCAGCTGATCGCACGCCAGCCGTTCTCTTTGATCTTCTCGTAGATGGCGGCGAGGCGCGGGCTGCGCCGCCCGTCGCCCTCTTCGGGGTCATCCTCGGCCACGTCAGTCGTGACCTCGCGAGCGATGAAGTCCTGGACCTGCTTCTGCAGTGCCTTCTGTGTCGGGGTGTACGCGAATTCCATGAGCTGCCTCCCAGCCTGACGCTGGCGCCATCATATTCCTCATGTGATTTACCGCAATCGCGGCTCGTGGAGCCGCGGAACGATGCGCGCTACCGTGTCGGCGGGCGGCCTCGAGGGGCCGCGGAGCGAGGAGGATCGTGATGGTGCAGGTGATCCGGCCGGCGGACCGCGACCAGGGCACGGCGCAGACCCCGGGGATGCTCCGCGAGGCGGGCGTGTGCGCCTCGACGACGGGCGCCGAGGGCATCTGGATGGGTGTGGGCAGCAACGAGCCGGGCGCGGCCTCCGGGGTGCATCACCACGGCGCGACGGAGTCCGCGATCTACATCCTGTCGGGGCGGCTGCGCTTCCGCTGGGGCGCGCAACTGGAGCACTCGGTCGACGCCGAGCCCGGCGACTTCGTCTTCGTCCCCCCGCACGAGGTGCACGCGGAGGAGAACCTGAGCCCTGATACGCCGGCGACCTTCGTGCTGGCGCGCAACAGCTCGGAGGCCATCGTCGTGCCGGTCGCGGACCCGCGCTCGTCCTGACGCGCGCCTCGAGGTCCCGGAGAACGAACGAGGCCGGTGCTTGCGCACCGGCCTCGCCCATTCAGCACCGCAGCAGGAGTGCTACGCGATCCAGTTGAAGGCGTCGCGGTAGTACTGCTGGTAGTAGATCTGACCCTGGCCATCGTAGTTCTGGATGGTCGGGTCCCACATCAGCGGGCTCACCGGCTGCGGACGGTAGACGGCGAACGCCTGGTCGACGGAGCGCGTCTGCATCGCCTCGGAGATCGGCTTCGCCTCGGTCGCACCCTTGACGCTCTCGAAGTCCTTGAGCATCTTCGTCATCTCGGCGTCATCGACGTTCGAGTGGTTGCGCTCGCCCTTCGGCGTGAAGCGGTCAGCGAACTGCTGCGTCACGCGGTCCAGGTTGTCCGGCCCGTACAGAATGTCGTTGTACTTGCCGGTGTAGGCCGTCGCCAGCCAGTTGTTGTAGTCGTACACCTTGAGCGTGGTCTTCATGCCAGCCTTGCCGAGCTGGTCCATGAGCAACTGCACTTCCGGCGTGTAGCCGGGGGTGTACGGGTACATGTGGACGGTGAAGTTGTTGGCGGCCGTGATGCCCGCGGCGTCGAACAGCTTCTTCGAGTTCGCCGGGTCGAACTTCAGCCACTGCTGAACGTCGGCCGGCATCTTCGTGTAGTCGAGCTTCCAGGTCGGGAAGCCCCAGGTGATCGGGCCGCTCTCGAACTTGTACTCGAACTGCAGCGTCTTGCCCCAGCCATCGCGGTCGATGGCCTGCGACATGGCACGGCGGACGCGGATGTCATCGAACGGCTTCTGGTTCATCTGGAAGAACAGCGCGTTCGTGTTCGTCGCCGCGAAGTTGGAGGTCATCGGCGCTTCCGGCCGGGCCTTCTTCGCGGAGTCGAGCTCGCCCGGCTGCACCGCGTAGAACTGGGTCTGCTTGGAGACCCACGCCTGCAGGCGCGGGGCGCCCGTCGCGAGGATCGCGACGTTCAGGCGGTCGGCGTACGGGACGCCGAAGTACTTGCGGTAGTTCTCGTTCGGCTTGAAGCGGGCGACGGAGCCGGCCGCGTAGTCGTCGAGGATCCAGGGGCCACCACCACGAGCCTTCGTGGCTTCCTTCACGTCGCCGCCGGCCCACTCGTACAGGCCTTCCGGCTGGATCGCCGTGTTGTACGAGTCGAGGTCACCCAGCCAGCGCCACGACGGGCGGTTCAGCTTGAACTGCACCGAGGAGTCGTCGATCGCGGTGACGGACTTGATGTTGTTCGCGACCCACGTCTGCACCTGGCTCGAAGGGAGCTGGTAGTGCTTGAAGTTGTAGACCACGTCCTTGGCCGTGATCTCGCGGCCCTTCATGGGCTCCTGGTCGGGCCACTTCACGCCCTTGCGCAGGGTCATGTTGTAGGTCAGGGCGTCCGGGGACTCCCACTTCTCGGCGAGCTCACCGACGATGAGCTCCTCGTTGCCGGTCGACCACTTGGTCTTCAGGCCGGTGTAGTCGTGACGGATCAGCTTGATCGCCAGCGGCTCCGTGATGGTGCCGGTGAGGTAGCCGATGTTGCCGTGCGGGTCCCACCCGGTCGTCGGGTCGAGCCCGACGTCGGTGATCGTGCCGCCGCGCTTCGCCTGCGGGTGCGCGAAGATGCCCGCGCCGGACGATGCAGCACCACCCGTGGCGGAGCCACCCGACGGCGTGCCGGTGTCGCTCGACTTGCAGCCCGCGAGGAACGCCGCAGCGCCCACGCCAGTCACAGCGGCCGAACGAAGGAACGCGCGCCGGTTGAGCCCGCGTCCACCCGTCGTGCGCTGCCAGTAACTTGTCTCGCTCAACTCAGTCCCTCCAAGAATGATCCCCTGCCGAGGATGTCGGGCTGTGGTGGTTTACGCGGCCTCAACCACATCGCTTATACGCCACGCGTTTTACTACGAACAATACGAATATTCGTGCGAGGAAGATGTGTAGCGATCTGCGATCGAACACGCGCGTGATGCAACACGCGCAAATCATTCGTGATCAGTACACGCGTGATGAATCGCGACGACGGATGTGATTTCGCATGCATGCATCGCCGCTTTGTGGCGTGCGACGCGTGGCGTTCGCAGTGCAGCGGGCCTGTACGTGACATCGCATGCGCGCGCGCTACGTCGAGGACGACGCTTTCTCGCGCTCGGGCGTGACGCGGTAGTTCCGCAGCCCCGGCATCGTCGCGGCGACGACACCGACGATCGCGACGCATGCCATGCCGCCGCTCACGACAGCGAACGTCGCGCTGGTGGCGGCGGCGACGAACCCCGACTCGGCGTCGCCGATGCGGTTCGAGGAGTTCGAGAACAGGCTGGCGACGGAGCTGACGCGACCGCGCAGCTCGTCGGGCGTGGTCATCTGCACGGTCGTGTGTCGCATTACGAGGCCGACCTGGTCCGCCGCGCCGACCAGCGCGTAGAGCGCGACCGACAGCGGGAACGACCTCGACAGGCCGAACGCGATCGTGCCGAGCCCGAACACGGCGATCGCGAGCATCAGCGCTCGTCCCGCGCGCTGCACCGGCGGCAGCAGCACGAGGACGAGCGCGGTAACGAGCGTCCCGATCTCGGCAGCCGCCGTGAGAATCGCGAGGCCCGCCGGGCCGGCGTGCAGGATTTCGCGCGCGTAGAGCGGCAGCAGCGCGGTCGCACCGGCGAAGATCACCGCGAACAGGTCGAGCGTCATCGGGCCGAGCAGGGTCTGGCGGTGCCACACGAACGAGAGGCCCTCGCGGATCGCCTCGAAGCTCACGGCGCGGCGCGTGCCCTCGATCGGGCGGGGTCGCAGCAGCGCGATGCCGAGCGCGGAGAGCGCGAGCAGCACGACGTGTCCGGCGTACGCGCCGCCGACATCGAAGCGCGAGATGAGCACGCCGCCGAGCAGCGCGCCCGTCGGACCGGCGACGCCACCGACGATCTGGTTGAACGTGATCGCGCGCTGGAACCGCTCGCGACTGACGAGCGCGGGGAGCAGCGCCTGCCGCGCGGGGCCTTCGAACGCGCTCGCGACGCCGACGATGAGCACGACCGCGTAGATCACGGTCATCGTCACCGTGTGCGAGATGGTGGTCGCGAGCAGCACGATCGAGCACAGCAGCGGCACGATCTGCGTCAGCAGGACGATGCGCTTGCGGTCGAACGAGTCGGCGATCGCGCCAGCGTAGAGGCCGAGGACGAGCGCCGGCACGAGGCGCACGAGGCCCAGCCCGCCGATGTGCAGCGCGGGAGACGCGCTGATCTCCGTGATGTGCCAGCCGATGACGAGCGTGAACATCGCCTGCGCCGCCGAGGCCGCGAGTCGCGCCGCGGCGAACGACGCGAACGACCGCTCGCGCAGCAGCGCCAGTGCCTCGTGGCGTGCCGATCCAGTCACGCGGCCCGCCCTTCACGCCGTGATCATCAGAGGAGGCGCCGGATGTCAGCGCCGACGAATGCTAGGCACGAGCCCGGTCAGCAGCAATGACGCGGCCACCCATCCGGGCAGCCCGCGAACCCGGCGTCGAGGTTGGACATGACATGTATGATTCCCGGCGGGCGCCGGAGAACACGCAGGAGGCGGCTTACGACGACCGACGAGTCCTCCCCTCCCCCGCCCGCCGACATCGACCCGGCCCCACCGAGCCACCGTCCGCATGGGATCTTCGGCGCGGTGCGCACCGCCTTCATCTCCTTCGAGCAGCGTGACTTCCGGTACCTCGGCCTCTCGTCGCTCGCCCTCGGCTTCGGCCAGTGGGGCCAGCAGATCGCGCTGGCCGTGCTCGCGTACGACCTGACGGGCTCGGCGTTCCAGCTCGGCGCGGTCGCGGCGTTCCGAGGTGGCACGGGCCTGCTGACCGCGCCCCTCGGCGGGTACTTCGCCGACCGTTATGCACGGCGCGCGGTGATCATGTGGAGCACCGTCGCGAGCGCGATCCAGGCACTGCTCTTCGCGGCGCTCATCCTCTCGGGGCACATCGAACTCTGGCACGTGTACGTCCTCGCGTTCGCGGGCGGCGTGATCCAGTCGATCTCGCAGCCGGCGCGCCAGTCGTTCGTGTACGACGTCTCCACGGACGAGACGCTGATGAACGCAGTCGCGATGAACTCCGTGATGCAGAACGTCGCGAGGATCGCGGGGCCGCCGCTCGCGGGCGCTGTGATCGGGCTGTGGGGCACCGGCACGCTGTTCGCCTCGCTCGCCGGGACGCAGCTGATCGCCCTGATGTTCACGACGATGATCAGCCACCGCACGCGCCAGATGCGGCGCGTGCGCACCGCGGGGTCCGCGAGCCCGTTCCGCGAGATGTGGGACGGCTTCTCGTACGTCGGGACGGATCGCACGCTCCTCGGCCTGATGATCTCGCATGCGATCCCGATGCTGCTCGTGGTGCCATACCTCCCGTTCCTCCTGAAGTTCGCGACTGACGTGCTGGGACGCGGGCCGGCGGCCTACGGACTGCTGTCGTCGATGGCGGGCTGGGGATCGATCGTCGGGCTGATGGTGCTGGTCAGCCTCGGCGACCCGAAGCGGAAGGGGCTGATGATGATCGGCGTCTTCCTCGGGTACATGACGATGGTGCTGATCTTCACGCGGTCGACGAACTTCGCGCTATCGCTCGCGCTGCTCGCTGGGGCGGGCGTGTTCTCATCGGTCGGGTTCGCGCTGAACAACACGCTGCTGCAGGTGGCCACCGAGAACGAGTACCGCGGTCGCGTGATGTCCTCGTATCAGCTCGTGTCCGGATTGCAGTCGCTCGGCGGACTGCCGATGGGCCTCGCGATCGAGCGCTACGGCGCGGCGGACGGCGTGGCGATCTTCGTCGTCGTCGGGATCGCGGCGTGGGCGGTGTTCGGCCTGGTGTTCGGCTCCGTACGCCGCATGTGACCTCGCGCTACGTCGAGGTGACCTCGGCCGGTCGAGGCTCCGGCTTCGCAGGCGCGGACACGAACCAGACGACGACCGCGGCGAGCGCCCACGCGCCCGCCAGGCCGTAGAACACCCCGGTGTAATCGCCCACGATGTCGCGATAGAACGCGACGACCAGCGGCGCGCCCGCACCCAGCGCGAGCGACAGCGGCAGCGCCGTGCTGCGCACCGACCCGATGTACCGCCGCCCGAAGTACGAGCCCCAGATCGTCTCCTGCAACGGGATCTGCCCGCCGACGCCCCACCCAAGCATGACGTAGCCCGCGACGAGCACGGGGACCAGGTGATGCTCCGCGGCGTAGACGATCATCGCCATGCCGAGGCCGGCCTGGAGGAAGCCGATCACCGCGCCGTTCTTCGCCTCGAGGTGCTCGGTCGTCCAACCCCAGAACGGCTTGCAGAGCAGCGCGGGCAGCGAGATCGCGACGGTCATCAACGCGGCCAGCGTCTCGCTGAACCCGCTGTCGATGAGGAACGGCACGGACTGCACCTGGATCACCGTGATCCCGGCGCCGCCGAGGCCGAACGCGAAGATGATCAGGTACAGCGCCTTCGTGCGGAGCGCCTCGGCGCGCGTGAATGACTGGTCGTAGTCCGCCTGCACCGCGGCGCCGCGCGCGGACGCCGCTTCCGCCTCGGTCAGCCCGTCCGGACGCCAGCCGTAGTCCTCGGGCTGGCGGCGGATGAGCAGCGCGATCGGGATCACCGCCAGCAGCGTGATCACACCGAGGATGCGCCACGCCATCGGCCAGCCCCAGTGCACGATGAGAAACGTCGAGATGCTCGGGAACACGATGCCGGCGAACGAGACGCCCATCGAGGAGTAGCCGATCATCCGGCCGCGCTTCGTCACCCACCACTTCGACATCATGACGTTGACGACGAGGCCGCCCGCCAGCGCCGCGCCGATCGTCAGCACCACGCCGCGCAGCAGCAGCCACTGTGGCAACGTCGTCACCGAGCCGGTGAGGAACAGCGCGACCGCGAGGATCACCCCGCCGCCGAGCATGAAGCGCCGCGGCCCGAGCCGGTCCAGCTGCGCGCCGATGAAGAAGCCGACGAACGCCATGACGAAGCGGCTCAGGCTCTGCCCGAGGAAGAAATCGGTCCGCGTCCAGCCGAGGTCCTCGATCATCGGGGTGACGAAGGGGCCGACGACGGACTGCGTCATGGCGACCGTGATCATCTGCGCGACGAACGCGCCGCCCATGATCCAGTAGCCGTAGTAGAAGCCGGGCCACGGCGGCGGCACGGCGTTCGAGGTCACCGGCGGCGCGGCGGACGTCGAGTTCACGAGAGCCTCCGTACAACGTTCGACATGACGCTGTGAGGCTTATACGCCATTCGCCCGGAGGTCGCACGGCGTTCTGAGGGAGCAAGGGTTCGGAGCGTCGAGCCAGACAGAAGCCCGCGCCGAGAGGGGGTCGGTGCGGGCTTCTGTGAGATCGAAGGGACGTCGTCACCCTCGACGCGCCACCCTGGGGGAAGGGCGGCCTCGCTCGAACGTGTAGACGGTATGCCTCGGAACGTTGCGGAAGTATCGCAACGTTCCGGTGCGAATGACGGGGGAGTCGCAGTCCGACGCGCCCCCGGGGCTGCTACACGCGCGCCGCCCGATCGGCGTAGTAGCGCTCGATGCGGTCGTAGGCGCGGGCGGCCCGCTCGAAGCTCGGGTACACCGGGTAACCGCGCGCGACGAGCTGGCTGCGCACGAGCTCGTACCCGTCGGGGTGCGATCCCGGGTTGACGACCATCAGCAGCGGCTTCTTCCACGAGCCGACCCGCCACGCATCGATGGTGTCGAGCTGGCGGTTGAGGCGCTCCGCGTTCGGCTGCCCGCCGAGCCCGCCGGCGATCTCATAGATCGCCGCGTCCAGCACCGAATCCTCCGCGAGGATATCGAGGATCTTCTGGAGGTTGCTCTCCGACCCGCGGATCGAGTTGCCGCCGATCGTGCCGCCCATGTCGAACGGGTTGAAGTACGACCCGCCGATCGTGTTGAAGAACTCCTTGAGGCGCTCGTAGGACTCGTCGGACAGGCGCGGCATCTGGAGACCGGCGCGACCGGCGGAGTCGGAGATCGCGACCGACTGGCCGCCGCTGCCGGCGAGCAGCGCCATACGGCGTCCCGTCGCGGGCGGCGACTTCACGAGCGCGATCATCGCGTCCAGGAGATCCTCGCGCGTGACGACGGGGATCGCGCCGGCCTGCCGCACCATCGCCTCCCACAGCGCGGTCGGCGTAGCGAGCGAGGTGGTGTGCGTCTGCGCGGCGCTCGCGCCCTGCTCGGTGGTGCCGCCCTTGAAGATGACGACCGGCTTGCGCTTCGTCACGTCGCGCAGCCGCTGGTAGAAGCGACGCCCGTCGCGCGGCCCCTCGATGTACACGCCGATGTACTGCGTATCCTCGTCATCCGCGAGGTACTCGAGGTAGTCGGCCTCGTTGAGGATCGCCGCGTTGCCCATCGAGATCGTGCGCGTGACCTCGAGGCCCACGAACTGGCCCTCGTTCGTGAGGCTGGCGGAGTGCGAGCCGGACTGCGACATGAAGGAGACGTTGCCGCCCTCGGCGTGCTCCATGTCGGCGCTGAAGCGGATGCCCAGCCGGCGGTTGTAGATGCCCATGCAGTTCGGGCCGATGATCGGCATGCCGACCTCGTTCGCCATGCCCACCACGCGCTCCTGCAGCTGGATGCCGAGCTCCTCGGCGGTCTCCGCGAAGCCGGCGGTGAACATCGCGATGCCCGCGACGTTCTTCTCGATGGCGTCCTTCATGACGTACGGCACGACCTGACGAGGCACCGCGCAGATCAGCAAGTCGACGTCGCCCGGGACCTCCGCGAGGCTCTTGAAGTTCTTGAAGCCGCGCTCCTCGATGCCCGCGATCTCCTTCTCGTCGATCTGGACGGAGTACAGCGGGCCGGGGAACTCCTTCTGGTTGGTCAGCCACTGGTAGTTCGGGCCCTTGTCGCCGACGACGACGACGGACTTCGGGTTCAGCACGCGGTGCAGCCGGTCGCGGTCGGCGAGCCCGGCGCGAGTCTCGCGCACGGGCGCGTCGACCTCCGCGAGGACAACGCGCGCGTCGACGGCCACCGCGCCGTCGGGGTAGGCGAAGACCGGGTTGAGGTCGATCTCGGCGACCTCGGGGTGCGCGGCGGCGAACTCGGAGACCTGGAGCACGAGCCGCTCGAGCGCGTCCACGTCGACGCCCGCCTGGCCGCGCATGCCCTCGAGGAGCGCGTAGCCCTTGATGTCGCGCACGATCTCGTGCGCGTCGCGCGGCTCCAGCGGGACGATGCGGAACGCGACGTCCTTCATCAGCTCGACCATGATCCCGCCGAGGCCGAACATCATGACCTGCCCGAACTGCGGGTCGGTGGTCATGCCGATGATGACCTCCGTGCCGCGGTCGGCCATCTTCTGCACGGACACGCCGTCCATCTTCGACTTCGGCGCGGCCTCCTTCGCGGCGGCCTTGATGCGCTTGAACGCCGCCTTCACCTCGGATGCCTTCTTGAGGTTCAGCTCGACGCCGCCGACGTCCGACTTGTGCGAGATGTCGGCCGAGATCACCTTGAGCACGACCGGGTAGCCGATCTTGTCAGCGATCTTCACGGCCTCCGCCGCGCTGGTGGCGAGGCGGGCAGCCGTGACGGCGATGCCCGCGCTGGCGAGGAGGTCCTTCGACTCGACCTCGGAGAGCAGCGTGCGGCCGGCGGCGCGAGCGGTGGCGATGGGGTCTGGCATGGTGGCGATCCTCCGGTCCGGCGCTGGGGGCGATCCGGCCTGCGTGGCGGACGCCCGGTCGAGGCGCCCGCATCATAGGTGTGCGTTATACGCCTCGCAACGGACCTAGCGAGGCGGCAGCTGGGCGGCGGTGTCCGCCACCGGGTAGTCCGTCGCGATGAGCACGCACCCGATCATCACGTAGTACCCGACGAGCGCGGACAGCTCGATCACTCCGCGATCGCCCAGCTCGACGTTCGCCTCCTTGAACAGGGCGTCGTCCATGCGGTGCCGCCCGACGAGCTCGCGCGAGTACCGCGCGATAATCGAGGCGCGAGACGTCGTGTCCGGCGGCAGCGCCGCGCCGTCCGCGATGGCGTCGATGAGCGCCTGCGGCACGCCGAGCTCCACGGCGCGCCGCGCATGCGCGCTCCAGACGTACCGAATATCGAACTCGCGCGCCGCGACACAGATCGCGAGCTCCACGTCGGCGTCCGACATCGACGATCCGAACCGGAGCGCGTCGTTGATCGCCGTGGTGAGCGCGGAGACCTCCGGCACGTACATGATCATCGACTGGGGCGCGTTGATGCTGCCGCGCGAGGCGATCACGCGGTCGAAGGCATCCTCGCCGCCGGCGGGCACCTGCTCGCGCTGCGTGATCGGGGTGAGTCGAGGCATCGTGATCCTCCTGTGCTGGTCGAGACTGGCTGCGCGGCAGTCGCTCGCGCGCCCCGCGGCATCGTAGCGCGGGGACGCATCGATCGTGCCTGATGCGGAACGGCCCCGGATGCCTGTGCATCCGGGGCCGCTGATCCGCTCGAGATCGCACCCCGTGGGCGCTACTCCTCGACTACGCGTTCCACATAAAGGCCTTCTGGTACACGTCCTGGTACCAGAGCGCCGTCTGACCGTCGTAGTTCTGCATCGCCGGGTCCCAGAACAGCATCTGGACACCCTGCGGGCGGTACACCGCGAACGCCTGCTCGATGGAGCGCATCTGCAGCGCGTCGGCGGGCGCCTTCGCCTCGGCCGGCCCCTTGGCCTCCGAGAAGGCCGCGATGAGCTTCTGCGCCTCGGCGTCCTGGATCAGCGAGTGGTTGCGCGACGAGTTGGCGAGCAACCGGTCCGCGAACTGCTGCGTCACGCGGTCCAGGTTGTCCGGGCCGTACAGCAGGCCGTTGTACTTCCCGATGTACGCCGTGGTCGCCCAGTTGTTGTACTCGAAGACCTTCATCTTCGTGGTGATGCCGATCTTCGACAGCGAGTCCGCCATCAGCTGCGCCTCGGCGGTGGTCGAGGCGCTGTACGGGTACAGGTTGATCTCGAACACCTGGCTGGAGGGGATACCCGCAGCGTCGATGAGCTTCTTCGCCTCGGCGATGTCGAACTTCAGCCACTTCGTGACGTCGGCCGGCATCTTCGCGGGGTCCATCTTCCACGTCGGGTAGCCCCACGTGATCGGACCGCTCTCGATCTTGTACTCCGTCTTGATCGTGTTGCCCCAGCCCTCGCGGTCCACGGCCATCGAGAGCGCGCGCCGGGCGCGAATGTCGTCCCAGGGCTTCTCCTTCGTGTTCATGAAGAGCGCACTGGTCGAGGTGGCCGCGTAGTCGTTCAGCCGCGACTTCGCGTCCGGACGCCCCTGCTTCAGCGGGCCGAGGTCACCCGAGGTCGCCGAGTAGTTCGACAGCGACTTGCCGATGAACGCCTGCAGACGCGCGGGAGCGAGCTCCAGCAGCGATACGTTCACGCGGTCCACGTACGGCACGCCGAACACCTTGCGGTAGGCCTCGTTCGGCTTCAGCACGATCACCGACGAGGGCCGGTAGTCCTCGACGAGCCAGGGGCCGCCGCTGCGGGCCTTCTCCGGGGTGATGGTGCCGCCGGCCCACTCGTACAGCCCCTTCGGCAGGATGCCGGTGTTGTACGAGTCGAGGTCGCCGAGCCATCGCCAGTTCGGGTAGTTGGCCTTGATCTGGACCGTGTAGTCGTCGATCGCGGTGACCGACTTGATGTTGTTGTAGACCCACTCCTGCACCAGGCTCGTGGGCAGCTTCGCGTGGTCGAACGTGTACTTCACGTCCTGCGCCGTGATCGGACGGCCCTTCATCGGCTCCAGGTCGGGCCAGTTGATGCCCTTGCGGATCGTGAAGTTGTACGTCAGCGGGTCCGGCGATTCCCACTTCTCAGCGAGCTCGCCCATGATTGACTCTTCGTTGCCGGCCTTCCACGGCTGCTTGATGCCCGTGTAGTCGTGACGAATGAGCTTGATGTGCGTGTTCTCGGTCGCGCGGATGGTGTTGTCCGCGATCGAGGCGTGAATGTCCCAGCCGGTGCTCGGCTCGCGGGCCTGGTCGCCCAGGACGCCGCCGCGCTTCGCCGCGGGGTTCACGTACAGGGCGGTCGCCGAGGACGGCCCGGCGGGCGCGCCGCTGGAGCCCGGCGTGCTGGAGTTCGTGCCTCGACACCCGGCGAGGAAGGCTGCGGCGCCGGCGCCCAGGACGGCCGTCGATCGTAGGAACGCGCGGCGGTTGAGCGGACGATCGGCCGTCGCGCGCTGCCAGTAGCTCGAATCGTTCACGGGTCTTCCCTCCGATGGCGAGGCCCGTACGAGACGTGCGCCCGTACAGCTCGGCCCCGCGTTTCGAACCCCTGCGTTATATCCGAGCGTGCAGTGGAATTACAAGCGAGATGACGGCCTGGCGCCGCCCCAGATGCGACGAGGCCCGCCGGGGGGCGGGCCTCGCGTGCCATCGACGAGCGGGTGCGGGCTACCTCGGCGTGCCGAACATGGCCACGCAGACGATCGCGTACTCGCCGCGCGAGGCGATCGGAGTCGGCGCGCGCCCGGTGACGCAGCCGACGCCGGTCTGCGTGTAGCCCGGCGTCAGGATGTTCGCGCGGTGGCCGGCGCTGTCCATCCACCCGCCCATCAGCGTCTGCGCGGCGTCCGAGGCCGTCGGCTGCACGCTGCGGCTCATCACCGCGATGTTCTCGGCGATGCCCGACCACGCGAACCCGGCGCGCGTCGCCCGGTCGGCCGGCTGACCGTCGAGGTTGTGCGGGTTCGCGCTGCCCTGGAGGTACGCGTCCTGCTGGAAGACGACCGCGGCGTAGGCCTCGGCCGCGGCCGTCAGCTTCGCGTCCACCGCGAGGGCGCTCAGGCCGCCGTTCGAGGCGCGCTGGCCGTTCGTCTGCTGGACGATCATCTGCGAGATCGACGCGCTGAAGCTCGAGGTGCCCGGGGACGCCGTCGGCGCGGCCGTCGGGGCGGGCGCCGGCGCCGTGCCGGCGCGCACGAGGGTCATCGCCGTCGGGCCGGAGAACCCGCTCGGGAACGCAGCGGTGAACGAGGACTTCAGGAACGCCGGGCCGTTCACCACGAGCAGCGCGTAGGCGCCGGACCGGTCCTGTGCCCACACGCCGGTCGCACCGTTCACCTGCGCCGCCGCCTCGAGCCCGGCGAACGAGATGCCGGCAGTGTTGAAGACCGGGGCGGAGACGAACGAGCCGCTGGTCTGAGCCGCCGCCGGTCGCTGCGCGAGCAACGCCCCCCCGATCACGGCGATGGCGAGGGCTGCGGCAAGGGCGGTGGTGCGTCGGCGGGGCGTGGTGCTCAAGTTCTCGATCCCTTCGCGGTCGTGCGTACTGGTCGTGCGTACTGAAGGCGCGCCCAGCGTACGTCCTAGAACGGTACGCACGTCAGGTCGTTTCGTCTTCGACCGCACGTGCCAGCGACACCACAGGAGGACGGCTCGCCGGATCGGCGTCGAGGAGCCCCTCGACCAGCCGTCCCACCTCCCCGGCGGGGTCGCCGAGGAGCCAGCGCAGCACTGCGCCGAGCGCGTAGCGGTCGCTCGCGAGCGAGGTGGCAGCGCCGTCGAGGATCTCGGGAGCGGCGTACGCCTCGACACCGCTCGCCGTCGCGGAGGTCGAAGCACCGACCTCGTGGGCGCGGTCGAAGTCGACCAGCATCACGCGCCCGCTGGCGCGGTCCACGACGGCGTGCTGCGGCTTCAGGTCGCCGTGCACGATGCCGCGCGCCTGGAGGAACGCGACCGCGCGGCACAGGTCGAGCGCCCACCCGCGAGCCGCCTCGCGCGCGATCGCTCCCGCCTTCGCGTGCTGGACGAGGTTCGCGCCCTCGATGAGCTGCATGACGAGGCAGGCCCCCCCGCCGTCATCGACCACGTCGAGGCTCGTCACGATGCCGGGGTGCGCGCACCGTGCGAGGATCGTGGCCTCGCGGCGGATGCGCGCGTCAGCCTCGACGCCGCGGATGAGCGGGCGTTTCACGGCGACGTCGCGCCCCAGCCGGGTGTCGTGCGCGCGCAGGACGGTGGCGCCGCCGCCCACGGCGATCGGCTCGCCGAGGACGTAGCGGCCGCCGATCAGCATGCCGGGCGCCTCGATCAGCCCGGTGGCGTCGGTCACTGCGACCAGCCGGGCCAGAACGAGAAGTCGATGCGGTTCCACTCCGGGCGGTTCATCGCCGGCGAGTACGGGCCGAGGTCCCGACCGTTCACGGCGAGGCCCAGCGTCTTGCCCTTGTCGGTCCAGACGTCGATGCGCTCCTTGCCGTCCCACGCCTGCCGCACGCCGGTCTGGAGGATGCCGTCGAACTGCACCACCCCGTCGACCGTGACGCGCACGCCGCTGTCCTCGGTCGCCAGGAGCCCCACCGTGACGCGTCCGGCTGCCGGGGCGACCGCGGGCGGGCCGGAGGTCTGCGACGCGGCGGGCGGCGGCTCCGTCGCGCCGGGCGAGGACGGCGAGCGCACGGCAAAGAAGATCGCCCCGATCACCACCGCCGCGAGCGTCGCGTAGAGCGGCACGAAGATGCGCCAGGGCATCGCCCCGCGCCGGTCACGCTGGTGGGGCGCGACCGCCTCGACCTCCGCGCGGTCGATCGGCTCGTCGAAGGTGGTCGGTGCGGGCGGAGCGATCGCGGCCGACGTCGCGCTCGCCGGCGCGGCGGCGACGCGCTCCCGAGGCCGCTCGGCCACGGCCGCAGCACTGCGGCGCGTCGCGACGAAGGTGCGCGTCGGCTCCTCGTCGCGGTAGACCTCGCTCTCGACGGTGGATGTGGCGCGCCGCGCGGCGGGATCGGCGCGGACCGGGGCGTCGCCGTCCAGCGCGCGCGCCAGCGCGGCGGCGTCCTCGGCGTGCTCGATGAGCAGCGCGCCGAGGCGCGCGCGCAGCAGCGAGGCGGGCACGGCACGCTCGCCGGCGGCCAGCGGCAGGAACAGCGCGATCGGGTCGGCCATCACCTCGCCGCCCTCGACGAGGACGTCCGCGCCGACGACCCGCACGAGGTCGAGCGCCTCGTCCGCGGCGGCGCGGTCGACGGCGTCGAGCAGCCCCCGGGCGGAGGGCGTCGCGATCGCGGTGAGCGGCGTCGAGGCGGCCAGCGGCACGCCGCCGCGCTCCAGCACCACGGCGACGCCCTGGTCGTCGTACGCCACGTCCAGCACGCGCAGGAACGAGGGGATCGCGGACTGCCCGGCGCTGCGGGCGATCTCCAGGAGTGCGTCCTCCTCGGCGCCGCTGGCCTCGCTCATCCAGAGCAGCACCGGGCGGTCGAGGCGGCGATCGGTCGCGAGGGCGCGGCGCAGCGTCCCGATCGCGCGGTCCAGCCGCTCGATCACATACCGCCCGCCGACGAGCTCGCCGCTGGCCGTCACGTCGCCTCCCTGCCGCCCGTCCTGCCGCGCGCCTCGACCGTCGTCCGGAGACGCTGTGCGACACTCTTCAGAGATCATAGGCACGGCGCGCGCCGATCCGTGAGCGCGGCGTCGCGGACCGTGCGAGGCAAGAGAGCGGCGGATGGTGGACGTCAGCTGGCCGGTCATGCTGCTCGCGCTGCGGATCGCCCTCGCGGTCGCGCTGTACCTCTTCCTGTTCATCGCGATCCGCGCGCTCCGCGCCGAGGTGCGCGCCCGCACCACTCCTTATGTCGCGATACCCGCCGCGAGCCGGGCCACCGTGCCCCTCCCCTCCCCCTACTCCACCTCGGCGCCCGCATACGCCCCGGTCTCAGCGGCGGCACCCGCCGCCCCCCGCCCCCGTCCTGCCGAGGCGCGCGACCGCCTCGAGATCGTCGCGCATGACATGGACGGTGCCCCAGATGGGGCTGCGGAGGGCGCGCTGCGCGGGCGCACGTTCGCGCTGCGCGGGCCGACGCTCATCGGGCGTGCGGCCAGCAACTCGATCGTGCTGCCGGAGCACCACGTCTCGGCGCGCCACGCGCGCGTGTTCCCGCAGGACGGCGCGTGGTGGGTCGAGGACCTCGGCTCCACGAACGGCACGTTCGTGGGCGAGCAGCGCGTCACCGGGCGCGCGCGCCTCGATCCGCGCGACGAGGTGCGCTTCGGCCCCGTCGTCGCGCGCCTCGTGCCGGCCGGCACGCGATGAGCGCAGGCGCGCTGGCAGCGAGCGGCACGCCTCGACGGCCGTGGCGCTACACGGTGCCGCTGCTCGCGCTCCCGTCGTTGGTGCTGCTCGGCGCACCGACCGCGGTGCTGCTCTCGACGCGCACGAGCGCGGGCATGCCCGAGCGTGGCGTGCTCCTCGTCGCGGCGCTGCCGCTCCTGACGCCGCTGCTGATGCGCGTGCTGCGGCGGCCGTGGGACCCGCTGCTGCTGTCGCCTGTATGGATGCTCTGCGCGATGGGCCTCGCGGTGATCGCGCGCGTGCAGCCGGCGCTGCTGAACGCGCAGATCCTCTGGATCACGGTCGGGTGGGCGGTGTTCATCGGCCTCGTCGGGTTCCCGCCGCTGCTGTCGTGGCTGCGACGCTTCCGCACGCTGTGGCTCGTCCTCGCGATGCTCGCCGTGTTCTCGACGCTGTTCCTCGCGCAGGACGTGAACGGGAGCGGCACGCGCATCTGGCTGCGCGTCGGCCCCGTCTCGATCCAACCGGGCGAGGTGCTGCGCATCGCGCTGATCGCGTTCACCGCGACGTACCTCGCTGAGCGCGGCCACCTGCTCACCGGGCGCCGTCGAGGCCCCGACGCCAGCGGCATCCGCGGCGCGATCCCGACCCGCGCGTACTGGCTGCCGCTGCTCGGCGTGCTGGGGCTGAGCGTCCTCGCGGTCGCGGCGCAGCGCGACTTCGGTCCCGCGATCCTGTTCAGCGCGGCGTTCCTCGGGATGCTCTACATCGCGACGGGGCGGCGCGACGCGATCCTCGTGGCGTTCCTCGGGTTCCTGCTCGTCGCACCGGCGGCGTACATGGCCTCAGCGCACGTGCACACGCGCGTGCTCGCGTGGCTCGATCCGTGGAGCGACGCGCGAGGCGTGGGCTACCAGTCGTTGCAGGCGATCGGCGGCTTCGTCTTCGGCGGCGTCGCCGGCGCGGGGCCGGGGTACGGCTTCCCCGGCGTGATCCCCGCCGCGCACACCGACTACCCGCTCGCCGTGATCGGCGAGGAGTGGGGCCTCGTCGGCTCGATCGCGGTCATCCTGCTGTACGGGCTGCTGGTCGCTCGCGGCTTCACGCGCGCGCAGTTCTCCGACTCGCGCTTCGAGCTGTTCCTGGGCTCGGGGCTCGCACTGAGCGTCGGCGTGCAGATCATCGTGGTGTCGGCGGGCGTGCTGCGGATGCTGCCGCTGACCGGCGTGACGAGCCCGTTCGTGTCCTACGGCGGCAGCTCGATGCTCATGGCGTGGGCCGTGATCGCCGTGCTCTCGCGCACCGGCGAGACGCCCTCCGCGCGCTTCACGCCCGAGGCAGGCGCGATCGTTCGGCGCGCTCAGCACATCGGCTACGCGCTCCTCGTGGGGTTCGTCGCGGTGGCGGCGGGGCTCGGCTACTGGCAGGTGGCGCGCACCGACCTCGCGAACGACCCGCGCGTCGGCGGCGAGCGACTGAACCTCGAGTCCTCGCGCGTCGAGCGGGGGCGGCTGCTCGATCGCAACGGGGTGGTGCTCGCGGACACGGTGCTCGGCCCGGCGGGCGCGCAGCGGCGGTACACGAACCCCTCGCTCGTCCACGCGCTGGGCTTCAACTCGCCGCGCTTCGGCACCACCGGCGCCGAGGCAGCCGCGTCCGACACGCTGATGGGGCGCACCGACCCGACGCCCGCCGACACGCTGCGCGACATGCTGCACGAGCCCCGCAGCGGCTCCGACGTCACGCTGACCATCGACGATCGCCTGCAACGCGCGACCGCGGCGGCGATGGGCACCTCGCTCGGCGCGGCGATCGCGATCGATCCGAGGACGGGCGACATCCTCGCGCTGGTCAGCAACCCAACGTTCGACCCGGGCTTCGGCGAGGAGCAGTGGGAGTCGCTGCGCACCGACGCGCGCAGCCCGCTGCTGAACCGCGTGACGCAGGGCCTCTACACCCCCGGCTCGACGTTCAAGACCGTCACGCTCGCCGCCGCGGTCGAGGCCGGCCTGGTGAAGCCGAACGACCCGGCCACCTGCCCCGCCGAGGTGATCATCGAGGGCTCGAAGGTGACGAGTCAGAACGAGCCGGCGGGCAAGCAGACGCGCACCGCCGCCGATGCCTACGCGTACTCGTGCAACACGTACTTCGCGCAGCTCGGCGTGCGCGTCGGCGAGGCGCGCTTCCGCGCGATGGCGCAGGCGCTCGGCCTGACCGAGGGCGCCCCGTTCGACCTCCCGACGAGCGCCGGGCGGCTCAGCATCAACCCGAAGTTCCTCTCGTCGAACCCGGGACTCGCCGCCTCGGCCTATGGGCAGGGCGAGCTGCAGATGAGCCCGCTCGGCCTCGCGCTGGCGACGGCCTCGATCGCGAACGGGGGCGTGGTGCCTCGACCGCGCCTGCTCGCGACCGACGCGCGGGGGCCGTGGCGCACGGCGATGTCGCCGGAGACGGCGCGGCTGGTGACGCAGATGATGGTGCGCGGCACCACCGACGGCTGGGCCTCGACGGCCGCGATCCCGAACGTCAGCGTCGCGGCCAAGACCGGGTCCGCCGAGGTCGCCCCGGGGGAGTCCTCGGACGCGCTGTTCATCGCGTTCGCGCCGGCCGACCGGCCGACGATCGCGGTCGTCGTGGTGAAGGAGCGCGGCGGGGCCGGCTCGACGCAGGCGGCGCCGGTGGCGCGCGCGATCATGCAGGCGTGGCTCGCCACGAACCCCTCGTAGGCGATCTGCTCGCAGCACGCCTCCTCGCAACAACAGGGCACGCGATCTAGAGTCGTCCTGCCGCACCGTTCGATGATGGAGGACCGCCATGCCACTGCGACTCGGGATGATCTTCCCGCAGACCGAGATCGGCACCGACCCGATCGTGATCCGCGACTTCGCCCAGGCCATCGAGGGCATGGGCTACGACCACCTCGCCGCGTTCGACCACGTGCTCGGGGCGACGCCGCACCGGCCGGGCGGCTGGACCGGCGCCTACACGCACGAGTCGATGTTCCACGAGCCGCTGGTGCTGTTTGGCTACCTCGCCGGCCTCACG